>CAZIKF010000015.1:0-3014 GCA_964539825.1 uncultured bacterium | reverse complement strand
ATCGAGAAAATTTTCGAACAGTGGAAGGGCACTGATGCTTTGAAATCCAACCTTGAAAAGAATGAGGATCTCAAGAGCGTTTTGCTTGAGGAGACGCCCTGGGTACTGGAAGCGCAAAGCGAGTCAGCCTCAAAAAGACGGGTTGCCAATTTCTTCGATCGAAACCGTATGGCCTCAGAGCAGGCGAATACTTTGAAAGAGCTTGAAAAGCGAATGCTCTCTGACGGAGGTTGGCCATGGTTCCCCGGGGGCAAAAGAAGCGACTTCATCACCCTTTATATTGTGACCGGGTTTGGGAGGTTAAGGCACCTGGGCGTGGAGATTCCGGTAAAGATGGCACTGCGCTCTGTACATGGCCTGGATCGGTGGATCAAACGTACCTATGATCGCATCATGAAATATGGTCATCCGGAAAAAAATAACTATTCCAATCTCATTGCCTATTATCTATATGGCCGCTCCTTTTTTCTTAAGGAAAAGTCCATCGAATCAACTTCCCGGGACGCGGTAGATTATTTCCTGGGACAGGCTAAGAAATACTGGACCGGTCTGAATAATCGCATGAGTGAAGGCCACACGGCTATCGGGCTCTTGCGTTTTGGTAGGAAGGAGACCCCCTCAGAGATCCTGGCGTCTCTACGGGAGCGCGCTTTACATGATGAAGAAATGGGGATGTATTGGGGAGACGAGGAGTTTGCATACTGGTGGTACCGCGCACCTATAGAGACTCAGGCCATGATGATTGAAACCTTTCAGGAACTTTCGGGAACTGAGAAGGAAACAGAAGATTTGAAAGTCTGGTTGTTAAAACAAAAGCAAACCCAGGATTGGAAGACCAACAAAGCTACCGCGGATGCGATTTATGCTCTGCTCCTGCGTGGAGCTGATCTCCTATCCGGAACAAAACTTGTGAAAGTATGGGTAGGTTCCGAGGAAGTGCGTCCAGAGAAAGTTGAGGCTGGCACCGGCTTTTACGAGAAGAGATGGTCTGGACCTGAAATCCGGGCTGAGCAGGGCAGAATACGAATGGTTAAGGAAGAAAAGGGAATTGCCTGGGGAGGGCTGCATTGGCAATATTTTCAGGACTTATCCAAAATCAAAGCTCATGGCAACAATCTTGATCTTGAAAAGCAGATATTTGTACGACGAAATACCAAAAAGGGACCTGTGATTTCGCCAATTCAAAAGGAAAGCCTTGAGGTAGGCGATACCATGGTGGTTCGGGTTGTTCTGCGGGCTGACCGGGATTTCGAATATGTGCACATGAAGGATGGAAGAGGCTCAGGAACCGAGCCCGTCAATGTACTTTCCCATTATAAGTACCAGGATGGCCTGGCTTATTACGAGTCCACGAAGGATACAGCCACACACTTCTACTTTGATTATCTTCCCAAGGGAACCTATGTATTTGAATATGATGTGAAGATTTTTCATAAAGGAGAATACACGGCGGGAATGGCAGAGATTGAATGCCTCTACGCGCCTGAATTTCGAGCACATTCCCAGTCCTTCCAGCTAAGGGTGAAGTAGGGTGAGGCGATGACTGGTATTTAGGCGACTGTCTGGAAGCCCATGAATGGCACATTGCCGCCGATCACTCCTTGAACGATGCTTTGGCATCGCCCTTCGTCGCGGTCCACGACACTGCACCACTCCTGAACTCCCAGCCAGTCACCACATACCAGCCATCGCCTCACCGTGGTCGAAAGTTGTGTGCAACGTGTGGGTTTTCATGCCCCACTAGTCCAAATTAGTCCTAACTAAACCAAACCATTACAAATTATTGGGCTTCCAGGTTGTTTTCTAGTTCTGCAGGCTTCAGCCGATGAGGGGGTCGTCCAGGAATTTCCAGGTTTCTTTGCCGTCAAAGATTCGGATTTTCAGGGCTTCAAGATCAATTTCATCGATGCAGCCGAGGTTTACTCTGAAAGTACCCGGATTATCAGTCCCGTCATGGAAGGGATAGTTACCGCAGTGTTTGCAGAAGTAGTGATTCACCATGTTGGGTTCGAATTGGTAGTTGGATAGTGATTCAGCTCCTGAGATTAACTGAAAGTTTTCGGGGGGATAATAACCCCCTGACATGACGGCGTTTTTTCTTCTACAGATCGAGCAATTGCAGCGCACTCCCGTTTGGATAGGTTCACTCTTAATCCTGAACTGAATTTGGCCGCAGTGGCATTTTCCTTCGTAGATTACTGAGGATCCTGGCATGGGTAAAACTCCCTGGGTTCAGTGAAAACAACTCGCTTTGAGACGGTGTCGTGACCATTATTTGGCGACCCTCTAAAGAGTAACACTGTCCCCCTGGCCCATGAGGTAATGCACTGCTGACAGGGTAATATGAGTCTCAAGTCCTTTAAGTTTTCCCATAATCCATCAGCCTTCCAGGATTAGGGTCCAAAATGTGAGCGGTTAGGTCTATTTTACTCTAAGATTCTGAAAAGAAACCTGAAAGAGGAAACATGAAGGGATTTCTTTCGTAGAGAATTTTGGACTGAGTTCTCGTTGGACTGGAGTATGACTATGTTTCGTTTTCGCCATCTTATCGCGCTGCCTACCCTGGCTGTTCTCATGATTTCAATTTCCTCCCATCCCCTGTCGGCCGGACCCGACATTGAGGATGTGGCTGTGGTTTCGGGATCTGGCGTAGGGTCTGTGGAAGGTTATGACCACGAGAAGGTTTCCGAGTTGATGAGGCGTTATGACTCCTTACTTAAAGATATCCAATCCTATTCGAAACAATCCAAGGAGCTCAGGGAGCAGGCCAAAAAGACTGTAGATGATGCCAAGAGGCGTAGTGCGAATGCCCGTGCAGTGACCAACGGTCTTCTGCTTTTGGGTACTGTTGCCGCCGCTACAACAGCCGAAGGCCTGGGGGATTCTTACCTTGCCGAAGAGATTGTGGTGGATGGGCTGCTGACAACTGCTGCCGTTGACGGAGCCATGCGTCATACGGGAGACCGCAACGTAGATAAAGCCCTGGATAAGGCAAATACCACTATGCGTGAAGC
>CAZIKF010000014.1:65731-118942 GCA_964539825.1 uncultured bacterium | reverse complement strand
ATCCCAATTATGAAACTGTTCCCGAAAGGATTTTAAGATCTTGGAAAAGGATGTATTTAGTGTTAAGTCAGCGCTAAACATAAAGGATATTCTCTATCTAAGTTATAATCCTCTCTCAGTCGAATCAGACGGATTTTATTAAAATAAAAAATATAGTTTCCTGAGACACAATACTTTACGACAAAATTAGAATATAAGTTCCATACACTCAGAACACCTGGCTATAAGGTAGCCGTACCACGCTCTTAGGGATTGGCTATAGTTCCACCTGTGGTGCAGTAGAAAATAGATTTGTACAAAACCTACAACCTGTCGAAAAGTGATAAGTGCTCTGCTAATTCCTGGAGCCCGGTGGAAGACCATTGAGGTCTAATTCCAGGTCGCTCAGGCTTTCGCTGAATTTGTGGATGCTCAAAATCCATTCTCTTTGCTGCTTTGTATCGGGAACTGGAAAGCCCCTGGCACTTTCAATTATTTCCAGGGCTTCTTCAGGATAAATTCCATGGAAATACATTATGGCAGCGCAAAACATTGTTGAGCGACCGATTCCAGCCCGACAGTGAACCGCTACTTTCTCATCTTGATGCAGCCATTGGAGCACGCTTAAACTATGACCTAGGAATTCTCTATATCTATCGGGCAAACCCCGGTCATCAACCGGGATGTGCACAAACCTTATGTCCAGATCCGCGCAGAACTGTTTTTCCCTTTCAAGTCCCAGTTCTTCCTTTTCATCCATCGTTAAAAGGCAAACTAGATTTTGAATTCCCACTCTCTGAAATCCGCGCAGTTCATCAAGCAGCCAATCATGGCCTCTTGGCCTGGGACAGATGTAGAGCGTTCCTGGAAACTCCATTTTTATCGCGTGGTGCTCCGGCATCACTAAATCTCCTCTTTCAGGGTCTCTTTCAGTTCACCGATCCAGGGTTCGAAATTTTTCCAGGCCGCGACTGAGCTATTGTAGATCGGTTGACGTACCTGGTTCATACTAGCGGTGTGCACCGGTCTGAGGTTTTCGAAGAAGCTCAGACAGGCATCCTGGAATTCAAGTCCACAAAAATCCAGGAGTTCTCTCGTGACGGCCTCTTGATCAAAGACCAGCTCTTCGTAGTCTACGGAAAAGATAAGATCTGATCCTATTATCTCTTCCCAGAATTCCATCACCTTTTCATAGAAGCGATAGTAGAGCCCCAGGTCTCTGAGGGAATAGGCGTAAGTATGCTTCTCAGTGAAATGGTGCTTAAAACAAGAAAGGCAGAGATCGAGAGGATCTCTACGACAATGAATGATTTTCGCCCTGGGAAAGAGGCTTCGTATAATTCCCAAAAAGAGAAAGTTATGAGGCATCTTGTCTGTGAAGTGGGTATAGGAACCCTCCAATGCACACAGCACTTTTAGATACTGTTCGCGCATTGCCTCAAATACATCCTGGGAAAATCCCTTGAGGGCAAAGGGAAATCCGTCAGGGTTAACCTGGCAGGTCTGGTAGATGATCCTGGCGAGCATGTCCAATTCTCCCCGTGCACCCAGATTCTGGTGAGAGCTCAAAATTTGCTCCACCAGGGTTGTTCCCGAACGGGGCATACCCACAATGAATACTGGGATAGGCTCCTCGCCACTGATTTCAACTTGAGAAGGCAGCCAATCGGAAAAAACTTTGCGGATATTTTCCAGAAAAATCTTAAGATTTTTGATTTCAAAAGGGTTAAGAGAGTTTTGTAAACGATTTGCCGCAGAGTAGTAGTGAAAAGACTGCTCATAGTCCTTTAGATCCTCGTGAGCCATTCCCAGAGCAAATCCCAGTAAAATTTTCTCTTCGTCTGAATTAGAGTTCTTGTGGAATCCCTTCTTGGCTCTCTCCAGAATTTCATCATTTTGGGTGTGCTTCCTGCAAAGAGCCAGGTGATAATGGAGATTAGGATCTTCAGGGGTGATTTCAAGCCCCTTTTTATAGCTGGATTCAGCCTCCTCGTTCTTACCAATAGTGGAAAAGGCATTTCCCATATTGAGATAGACCCTGGAATCTCCAGGCATCAGCTTTGAAGCTGTTTCAAAAGACCGGATAGCTTGCTCAATCTCGCCTAACTGCTGATAGACAATTCCAAGATTTAAATGGGCAAGTCCATAATCACCTCTGATCTGCAATGCACTTAAGAAAGCACCCTTTGCCTGGGTTAAAAATCCTTGTAGTAGCTTGGCATTACCTAAGTTATAGTAGGCTTCAGCATAGTCTCCAGACAGCTTCAGTGCCTGTAAACACGCATTGGCAGAGGGCTCCAATTGACCCAGATCGCGAAAAATGACCGCAAGGCTGTTAAATCCGATGGCAAAGTCCGGGTGAGTACGCAGGCACTCCTGGATTAAAGCCAAAGCCTTGTCCAGGCTGCCTAGCCTGTAGTTGGTAAGGGCCAGCAAATGTAGAGCGTCGCGATGATCAGGCTCAACATTTAAAACATTTTGGATGAATTCTTGAGCTCTCTGAAGGTCTCCCTTATCAAATGCTATTTGAGCCCCTTGGAGGGCATCATTGAGACTCAAGTCCATGTCCTTCCTTTCAAAGGTGAGCATAACCAACGGGCCTGGGTCCTGACAAGGCAGGAGGAGTCTTATTCAGATTGAACTGGTTTTGGCTTTTCTCGCGGGGGTTCCAGAAGCATCCTGCCGCAGGATGGACCTACGACGGCTGAAACAATGGAGAGCAAGACGAGCATGGAAAAAACTTCCAGGGGTATGAAACCCGCACTACGCCCGATTTCCGCTACCGCGATTACAAGACTGAGGCGTGAGGCATGGAAGAAGCCCATCGCGGCGCCTTCACGATTGGACATACCCATATAACGACATACAGCATATACACCAATGACTGTGGAAAGAATCGCAGCAGCCAGAATTAAGAGGAGAAGACTGATGTTATCGAGTGACCTGAAGACGAGCGAGAGGTCTACTTTAGCGCCGGTAAATACAAAAAACATGGGTACAAAGAATCCGTACCCAAAGCTCTCCATCTTTTTAACAAGGATAGAGCCTGTATGAGTCACCTCCGCGATAATCAATCCAGCGATGAAGGCACCGATGATGGAGTGAAATCCGAGGGTTCCTGAAATCGCTGTGAGTAACAACAGAAGGGCAAAAGAGAATCTCACTTCCACTTCAAAGTGAGATCTATCTAACAAGACCCATGCCTGCACACCTCTTTCAGCGTTCAATCTCTTCAAGATCACGGGAAGAATGAATAGAAAGAGAATGGCAACAAAGGAATAGATAAAAGTGATTTCGATGGCTCCCTGAAGATAGGCAAGGGAGAAAGCGAGTAAAAGCATGCTGATAATGTCCACCAGAATCGTAGAGCCCAGCAAAAGATCTCTGAATAACTTGGGACCTTTGAGTTCCCTACAGATGGGCAGCACAATCCCAAGGGAAGTGGTAGAGAAGACGGTTCCAAGCAGCATCGGGTGTACACCTGTCAGAGGTGCGACAAAGACTCCCGCCAAAAAGGGAATGGAAATAGAGAAGAAAGTAATTGCGGTGGTCTTGCGGAAGTGCTTTCTGACAATAGCCGTATCCACCTCTAACCCGGCCAGAAACATGAGAAATTCTAGACCAAAGTTTGAGAAAAAGTTGATTACGGGTCCCGTTTCAATCCAGTCGAAGAAGGATTTCCCAACAACAATCCCAAAAATGAGTTCACATACGATCACCGGCAGACGTACCCAACCGGCAATCACAGGTACCATGGTGATCGCGATGAAAACGAGAATGAAGCTATAAGGGGCTGCTAGATGACTTTCCATCGATGATGGGACGTTTTAAAGTTATAAAGAAGGTGAGTACAATAACCGAGTCAATAGGGAGTCTCTAATACTCAATGTGTTCTCTCTATCGACATAGTCGTACTAGTAGGAAACGCCGGAAAAATAAAGATTTCCTCATTTTTAAGACTCGCATATCCCTGGAAACTTTGTCAATCCAAAAGCTTATGGACTTGTGCGTCTCCTCCAAAACGGTAGGTAGATAGCTAGAATGAGAAGGGTAGCTAATGACAAGGTTTGTGAGGAGGAAAAGAACTCAATTCCAAGCAGGAATCCTCGTTCATCATCCCTGAGAAATTCAATTAGAAATCTGAAAGCGCTATAGAATCCCAGGTAGCTTAAAATTACGGCGCCCGGACGCTTTACCCTCGATGAAATCCATAGTAAAAAAAAGAAGAGTAACCCTAGCGCCAGTGCCGAGTATAGCTGAGTCGGATGACGTAGTAGTTCCTCACCAGGAAAAATTACGCCCGGGAATCCTGAATCAAAACCCACCTCTTTACCAAAACAGCAACCATAAAAGAAGCAGCCACTTCTGCCGAACACGTGACCCAGGCAAATACTAGGTGCAGCGAGATCCAGGATCTCCACCAGTCTGTCATGGTTCCAACAGTACAGAGACCCGCTTAAGAGACCTCCATAGAGCCCGGCCAGGTACATCATGCCACCCTCGTGAATATAGAGGGCCTCAATCGGGTGCAAAGAAAAGTACTCCCAATACTGATGAACATGACCTAATCGTCCGCCAATAAGTGCACCAAGAAAACCAACCAGGGAAATCTTAATCAAATCCGAGGTTTGAAATCCCCTCTTCCAGCCTTGTATAAGGCCCAGACCCATAGCAAAGAGAAATCCAATACCCCAGAAAACACCTGAAATGGGAAATGCCAGGCCTGAAAATTCAACTACCGGCGGAAGCCACACAATACGAACTCACCATTAAAATTCATCACGGTTTAGGAATCTGAAATCGTTCCAGGGTATCGAGTTCATCCCCATTGAACCCCCCGTGAAAGTAGAGGATCCCATCACTAGAATCGCCCGCATGATACCTTCTTCCGGTACCTCCAGACTGGGCTTTTTGCCAAGTATTGGAATCGATATTATACACATAAAGATCTCTTTGGAATGGAGAACCATCCCGGTTTCCACCCCAAACATAGATCCTGGAATCTACTACTGCTGCGGCGGCACTCTCCAGACCTACCCGCAGGGAAGCTCCATTTGTCCATGAATCTTCCTGGGAATCATAAATTTCGAGCGTGTCCAAAAAGTCGTTGGACCCGTCTGAATCTTCGTCCGATCCTCTACCGCCATAGAAGTATATCTTCGCTCCCACAACCAGGGCAGAATGCTCATACCTTGGTGTACCCCCGGGATTGCCCTGGCTCCAGGTTTCGTTCACGAAGTCATAGATATCTAACTTATTCACCAATCCAGTGGTTCCTAATCCGCCCCAGACAAGCATTTTGTTCCCGACCAGGGAACAGGTATGAGAAGACCTCGCGGTTCCTCCCGGGATTCCCTCCAGGGGTCTCCAAGCTCCAAAGGGCACATCGTAGACTGAAAATGTATTGAGAGGTCCGCTCGAATCCCGGCCTCCCCAGTGATAAACTTTCTCTGAATAAACGACCGCGTCATGATCAACACGCCCCGCCCCCTCTGTAGGTCCGGGTATTCCGGAAAACCAGAATCCATCAGTGATATTGAAGAACTCCAGGGTATTCGTGATGTTCCTAAATTTATCGTATCCACCCCAAACTATCATGTATTTCACCGGACCTTGCACATCCCTTCCGCTGAAGAAAGTTAGAGAATGATTTGAGCGCTGGGAGGGTGCGGGTATAGCTGGAAGCCAGGTACCGGAGTTGGAAAGTAAAAATGGCTGTGACTCCAGAATCATGGATCGATCCTGTCCATCTGAGGCGCTGACTCGAAGTTTTACGTCCTCAAAATCCTCCACCACATCGGAATAGGATTTCCAAATGATTTGGTGATCCTGAACTGAATTGAGATTCGTGATTTGACCCACCAGGTGGGCAGGGTCGATTTGAAACCAGGTAGACCCTCCATCCTTGCTGTATTCAACCGCTAGCGCAATAGCATCGAGATCCGCGTCCGATAGATTCAGGTTAAAGTCCAGATCATCCTGGTAGCCGGTAAAGGAGACTTCCTTCAGATCAAGATTGGATAATGTGGGGGCTTCATTTTCACTTACCCTCAAATCCAATATATCCAGCGTATTGAAATAAAGATCGCCAGAACCCTGACCTCCCCATGCATATAGAAAACCATCCCTCTGAACGGCGGAATACGAGATTCTTGATCGGCCGCCTGAGATACCGGTAGACCATGAATCTGATTCAATGTGGTATATATCTAAGAGGTTCAGAGATCCCGCTACATTAAATCCACCCCAAAAATAGAATCTTCCATCGAAAACCGATCCGCGGTGCCCCTCCCTTGGTGTGCCACCAGAACTCCCTACCATCCATGAGTCTGTGCCTAAATCGTAGATATCCAGCGTGTTCGTCAGTGCTCCTGAAGAATCTTCTCCGCCCCAAAAATAGATTTGATCATTCCATAGGCCAGCAGCATGGTGCCACCTGGCATTGCCACCCAGTCCCAGGTCAGTCCATTCCTGGGAGCCAATATCATACCTGGATAAAGTATTGAGCGCGTCCCCATTGCTATTCTTACCTCCGTATATATAAATCTTACCCTTATGCAGGGTTGCGCTATGACCATACCTGGCATCGAGTCCATCAATTCCGGTGACCCATTCCCTGGCGCTGGCTGATGAAGGCGAGAAGAATTCCATGGTGTTTATTAAATTTCCTTGTAGATCATTCCCTCCCCAAAAATAAAAACCGCTATCGGTAACCAGACCTATATGTCCTGACCTGGCTCTTCCTCCCGAAAATCCACTACTCCAACTTTTTGAAGCAATATCATAAATATCCAAAGTGTCCAAAGCTGCTTCGCCAACCTGGCTTAACCCTCCCCAATGATAGATTTTCCCATCCAGTTCCAGGGAAACATGTTCTCTGCGGGAACCACCCCCGGAAAGACCAGAACTCCAACTATCTGAGCCGATGTCATAGATATCCAGAAGATCAGAAGAATTCCCGCCTAAAGGAAGGGTATCTCCGCCCCAGAAAAACAGCTTCCCGTCGGATTCTGAAACACTTGCATGGCTTCGCGCCGTTCCTCCTGAACTCCCTTGCAGCCATTGGTCTGTTGGATACACCACCAGAGAATTGAGAACGGTCTCCTGGGAATCACGACCTCCCCATGCATACATCACATCAGAAACCAGGGATGAAGAATGATCGGAACGAACCTCTAATCCCGGAGGACCTAACAGCCATGAGTCGCTAGCAATGTCATAAATATCTACCGTGCTCAATTTTCCACTTAGATTGGTACCTCCAAAATAGTGGATTTTTCCATCTACCAGAACAGCACTATGGTTAGATCTTTCTGTTCCACCCAGGGTCCCTGTACTCCATGAATCCGAGGCAATATCATAGATGTCCATAGTATCCAGCCGGCTAATCGCATTGAGTTTGCCTCCCCAAAAATAGATTTTCCCCTGGTAGGCGATAGCTGTGTGATCAAAACGGGCGGTTCCCCCTGAAGTAGACTGGGTGTTGAAGCGGTCCGCGATTTCAGCATCCGGATCGTAGATATCAAGTGTGCTGGTTACAACTCCCGTAGAATCCTTGCCGCCCCAAAAGTAAATCTTACTGTCATAAGTTACGGCTGAATGACTGGACCGGACACGACCTCCCACTCCACCGGTGCTGTCCCATCTATCCTCCAAGAACCGATAGATATCTACCCTGTCCATATTAGCGAGAGTACCATCGCTTCCCTGACCTCCCCAGTAGTACACTTTATCCTCAATTACGGTACCGCTATGATGATATCTTGAGGTACCTCCCGGTGCACCGGTGGACCAGGAATTCTGAGTGGAGTCAAAGATATCCTGAGTATCCAGAGCCGTACCTGCGGAATCCTGCCCTCCCCAAAAATACAGCTTACTATTGTAAGAAACACCGGTGTGTCCAGTGCGGCTTCTTCCACCAGATGGTCCCGCGTACCAGGGATCTACTACATAAATATCCACAGAGTTCAGGTTGCCAACTCCGTCATTTCCACCCCAAAAATAAATTCTGTTGCCAGAAACAGCCGATGCGTGATCCACCCTTGAGGTGCCCCCTGACGGGGCTAAGGACCAGACCTGTGTGCCGGGATCAAAAAACTCAAGAGTATTGAGAATCGCGGATGTCTCATCCCGCCCGCCCCACGAGAAAATTTTCCCGTTTGCAGTATGAACGCTATGCCCCGAGCGAGGAACTGTGGAAGCTTGCCTGCTGCTCCAAGTGTCAGAAACGGGATCATATACATCCAGTACATTCGTCGAGGTGCCGGATTGAGGTATTCCTCCATGGAAATATAGATCACCCTCGAAAACATCTCCGGCGGCATACGATCGGCTGGTTCCTCCTGAGGTAGCTTCTGAGAAGATTCCCGCTTCAAGCACTATATTCATTGCCTGAGGTAGGAACACACTCAAAGAATCTTCCGTGACCCCTTGATTTTCTCCGCCGAAGGAGTAGATTCTCTTCGCGTTTGTCACTTCAGCCGCATTGGAGGCCCTGGGTGCATCAACCGGCCCGGCCACCCAATTTGAGGAGGAAAGATCATAGATATCCATTGGGCCTACGGGGCCGGAATCATTTTCTCCACCCCAGTAATAGAGCAAACTTCCCACAATTGCTCCCGAATGATTTTTTCTGGGATTTCCAGACGACTTACCAACCGTAATCGTCAAAGATTTCAAGTCTAGAATCTGTAGTGAGTCGGTGACACCGCTGCTGCTTTCTCCTGCGTATATATAAACTTTTTCACCAGATAACAGAGCCTTTGAGGAAGCCAGTCCGGTACTGAGAACCGCCGGGTAGAGCGACCAGCCCGCATTAAGGTCATACTCGCCAATGGAGCTTAAAAGAGCTCCGGAATCCGTTCTACCACCAATGACAAGCATATTCTCAGAGTTGAGAATTGCTTCATGATCATAGCGTGCTCCGATATTGGAACCAGGAATGGGACCACTCGCGATACTTAGATCCACCAGGTCCAATTCCAGAAGTTCATCACTCGATCCAATCCCGGTTTTTCCTCCGAATATAAGCATGGTGCTTCCACTTAACACTGCGCTAGCACGCTCCCGACTTACAAAGAATCCAGTGGGAGTTACCGCAGGCTGCCAACTTCTCGAAACCGTATCGTAAATCTCAATATTCAGGGGTAAAGTATCATCAGCAAGACGACCTGAGAAAACATAAAGTTTGTCTTGGAAGGCTGCTGCCACAGCACCACCGCGTCCGGAAGGTCCTTGAGGCTCCTGAAGCCATCCCAGTCTCCTACCCGGGAGATGATGAATATCCATCGAAGCCAAAGTGTTGGAATCATCGGAACCGCCATAATAATAAACACTTCCATTATGAAGGGCTGCTGAATGATCCCATCTTGTTCTACCGCCTGTGGTTCCCGCAGACCAGGTTCGGGTTCGCAAATCTAAAATGTCCGTCTGGTTAAGTCCTCCATCAGCGTTAAGGCCTCCCCACTGGAATATGGATTTTTGAAACTGGACCCCGGTATGTAAGGCTCTTGCTCTACCTCCAGCGCTTCCTTGCTTCCAGCTCACTCCGCTTCGTGGTGAAGGAATGAATTCGTAGGCATCTGAGAGTATGGTTCCGTTTATATCGGTGCCGCCGAAGGCTATTGCTTTCTGAGAAACCCTTGTCAAGGTAGCCGAGTGCCGGGCAATTCCACCGGCAGGACCGCTACTCCAGGTACCGCTCGATACCGAATAAATGTCTACCGAGTCCAAGACAGTTCCGCTCTGATCAAGCCCTCCCCAAAAGTAAATCTCCCCTTCATGAGAGAAGGCAGAGTGATGCTTGCGTGCAATTCCCCCCGGGCTTCCCTCGAAAAACACTCCTGCCTCAACATCGTAGATCTCCAGGGAGTTAGTCACGATTCCGCTTCCATCTTCTCCTCCCCAGAAATAGAGTCTCCCATCAAGTGGTTGTAGAGATCCAAAGGCCCTGGCCATACCTCCCCCGCGAGACTGGAGCCATGTACCGGATTCAACTTCGAAAATATCCAGATCAGTTGAATATGCCTGTGTAGAATCTTTTCCACCAAAGAGATAGACACTTCCCCGGTAATCCCCGGCCATGTGTCCATACCTGGCTACTCCGCCTCCAAGACCGTAGGAAAAAGTTTCTGAGGTGGTATGGTAAATCAAAACCGAATTGGTACTCGTCGAAGTTGAATCCAGGCCTCCAAAAAAGTAAATATCCCCATCTAAATTCAGAGCCGCAAATTGAGCCCTGGGATCAGGGAATGTAACTGCTGGATCTACTATGAGATCCTGAGCGCTATAACTCTGTACATTGGATAGAGTGGAGCCAGGTCCATTGTAACCGCCAAGATTAAATACCCTTCCATCCTGTTCAAGTGCAAAGTGGCTGGTTCGGGCTGTCGCCTGGGAAGACAAAGAATTCCAGCCCTCGACCAAAGCTATTTGAGTGGCACTGAGGGACGTCGATCCGGGGATTGAATAAACCTCATGGTTCGTCAAAATCTTTCCATCGACTGAACCTCCAAAGAAGTAAACCCTGCCCTGGTTCTCAACAGCCGTATGCTGTGTTCGTGCGGTTCCTCCGCCGTCCCCCTCTATCCAGGAATCAGAACCTGGATCATAGACATCCAGGCTATTGAGGATTGCTTCTTGAAGCCCACCCCAAAAGTAGACTAAGCCATCAAAACCGATTCCCGTATGTCCGAATCTGTGCCTACCTCCGCTTATTCCCTGGCTCCATACACCGGTTCTGAGGTTATAGATATCTACGTTATTGAGTATCGATTGCTGGACTACCCCTCCCCAAATCACGTAAAGATCCCCTACACGTACCCCCGCGTGATCGGCTCGAGGCGATCCTCCCGCATTTCCAATACTCCAGGTCCCTTGTAGGATGTCATAGACATCCATGGAATTTATCTCTCCAGCTACTCCCCTGCCCCCCCAGAAGAAGATCTGATCATCAAATACCACCGCGCTATGCGCTGAGCGTACGCTACCCCCAAAGCCGCCGCTGGTCCATAAATCCGCGTTGATATCGTAGATATCTAAGGTATTTACCAGGGCATTGGACTCATTCTTCCCACCCCAAAAATAGAGCCTACCGCTATGAGCAACACCGGCATGTTCCTTTCGTGCCTCGCCTCCAGGAGACCCGCTGCTCCAGGTAAATGTATTCAAATCAAAAATATCCAAAGAATTGAGCACTTCCCCCTTTTCGTTTTCACCACCCCAGTAGAAAATCCTATTGTCATAATAAAGCGCAGTATGAGCCACGCGCGGATGATCGATAGTGATAATCCCTGCATAGTTTTCATTGGGAAGTACAAAGGGAGTGGATGGAGTTGGGAACCCGATTCCGAATTGGTCAAAAGGAACAATCCTTACCCGTACGGATCCCTCATCTGATTGGATATCCTTGAGGGAAGACCAGGTCAAAGTGTAGGTTCCAGGACTTATTGAGCTGGTACTGATTCCAGAAATATTCGTGCTTGGAATCCATACATCGGATTCTCCCAGAGAATATTCAAAGTTGATACTAAGGAGATCTAGATCCTGATCGAAGAGATCAAAGGTAATCATCAGATCGTCTTGAGTTCCGCCAAGTTCCACTACCTGGGAAAAAGGTAATAGATTTCCATTATAGAGTGTGAAAGTGGAGGACTCACTCAACGGATTGGAAGTGGTGTTGCCAAAACGCCCGTCACTCGCAGTGATCCGGAGTTTTAGGTCAGTAGTAACCTGGGAAAAGTCCAGTGAAGATTCCCAGGTAAGAACATGGCTATCTCCCCCAGACAGTTCGGTGAGAATCCCGGAAATATTGTCAGTTGGAATCCATCTCAATCCAGAATCAGAGCTGTATTCGAGTCCTACATTTAGCAAGTCACCTTCATCTGGATCTTCCAGGGAAAAATTGACCTGGATCAGGTTTCGAGCTCCTGTGACTTGCACATTGGTCGCGATCGGAGCGGAGTTGTCAGAGTCATTATAGACGGGAAAGGCTGGAGATAGACCCGGTATGGATAGACCTCCCTGTGGATTGACCGCACTGATTCGAACCCTCAAATCATCTCTATTTCCGTGAACATCTCGCAGGCTGTTCCAAACTAGCGTGATCCCTGTTGTAGGAATGACGGACCTCAAAGAACCGCCAAGGGATAGAGATTCTATCTGGCTCCAGGAAAGACCTGAGTCATAGCTCAATTCCACGGATAGGTCCAGCAGGCTCCCGAGCTGATCCAACAGGTCAAATTGAAATTGGATATTGGCTGTGGAACCCTGCACTTTGAGATTTTGAACAAGGGTTGGCGACTGCGTGAGCGAGGATGGTAACGAAGGAGGCTGATAAAACTCCAACTGTGTCATTGGCAGCCCATCACTTCCCACCCCTCCCCAGAGATAGAGGTTTCCCAGGTATTCGAGCAGGGAGGAATTTCTTCGAACTCTAAGCGGTGGAGGAGCCTTGAGCCAGGTATCTGTATCCACCCGGTATACCAGTGTATCGGAAGCCAATTCAAGCGGGCTCACAGAGTCATCCTTAATCAATCCTCCGGCAAAATATACCCTGTTGCCCACCGATGACGCTGTAGCTGAAGCACCATAGCGCGGAGAAGGAGTACCCTTTCTCCATACTCCGGTCTCAAGGTTCAGGATCTCTGGAACCGTAGTTGCATTAGAAGGGTGAGAGGAACCGCTCTCACCGCCCCAGACCACCATTTCATGACCCACAAGGGCAGCCGAGTGCCCTGCTCTGGGAATCCGCATAGGCGCTCCGGCTGCCCAACCAGAGTCACCCGGATCAAAAATCATCAGGCTATCGAGGACCTTGTTCTGGGAATCTTTACCCCCCAGGAAGTATATCTTTCCCTCGAAGACAACTGAGCTATGCGAGTACCTGGGAGTTCCCGTGGCACCTATGCTTAGTAAGTCTTCACTTGATGGGTTATAGCTAAGCAGCGCATTTGTAACGCTCAGAGTCGGTAAACTGCTTCTCCCACCCCACAGGTATAACAACCCGGATACAATCTCCCCGGCGGTATCCGTAAGATTGGTTCCCAGAATCCTCGATGAACTCCATTGCCCTGAGCCGAAGTCAAAGGTATCCGCACGTTCCATCGAAGTGGAACCATCCGCTCCACCGAAAAACAGGAGAGTATTTCCAAATCTCTTTCCCAGGTGATTGGAGCGTTTCACTCCACCTGAGGCGCCGCTCCTCCAAACTCCTGAATTAGAAATATCCAGGGCCAGAGGAGTCGTCAGGGTACTGCTTTCCTTTCCATCAAATCCCTGAACCTGAATCTGAAGACTCTGATTGCCTCCCTCAAAATCCAACGTCGAATACCAGGTGACCAAAAAAGTTGAAGTGGAACTAAGGTCAGTTCTTTTCCCTTCAAGATGAAAGGGTGGTATCTCAAGAAATTGCGAACCAGAATCGCTTCGGAAGAGAAATCTCAGGTTTAACTGATCGCCGTTAGCATCGGAAAACGAGCCGCCTATCTGCACCTTTCCGTCAGAACCCTTGAATAGATTAAAGGTCTCTAACATAGGTTCCCGGTTCGAATTAAAGACAGGAAAAGGAATGGAATTCAGAGAAGATGAAGATCCAAGCTTCCCATCATCTGGCGTGAACCTCAAGAGCACCCCATCAAGATCCTGTTGAATAGATTGGGTGGAATCCCAATCAACAAGAATGGTCTCACCAGGATTATATTCACGGTCTGGATTTTGCACTAAATTCTCAGCGCTCCAGGTCAAGCCCTGGTCCAGGGAGATTTCCAGGCCCAATTTAATCAAATCACCGTCCAGATCGAGTGCCGAGACATTCAGGGGTATGGTGGAACTTCTCCCAAGTACCTCAACAGAGAGAATCCTGGGTGAATTGTTCGCTCCGTTGAAGACTCCAAACAAGTCAGAAACACCAACATTGGAATCTCGAGGATGCCTGTCCGTAGGGGTGACCCGAACTCTCACCCGCAATTGGTCGTTGCCAAAAGCATCGAGGGTATTCCAGGTCAAGAGATGAAATCCGGGCTGGGACCGGGATAGGGGTGATGTCTCAGGATCTGTAAGGGCCGCAAGACTACTTAGAGAGCCTGAGGTAATCGGACTCCAGTCAACTCCCTCGTTAAGACTATAATCAACCAGGGTGTCGATAGGATCCCCATCACGGTCGCTAAGAAAAAATGAGATCTCCACATTTCCCGACTTCCCTTCGACTGCCAGGTCCTGAACTTGGGGAATCCCATTGTAGATCGATGTGTTAGTCAATAGCGCAGAGGAACTGAATGATCGACCGTCGGTCGCCAGTACACGCAGGTCAATATCGGTTTCGTCGGTAAGAAAATCCTCGGAGGAATACCAGGAGAACTCTATTCCCTGCCCGACTCTCAGACCTTCAAGTTGGCCTTCCAACCGCTTCGGAATCTTCCAGGTTGCTCCGGAGTCCAGGGAGAACTGTGGTGTTAAACGAATACCGGGATCGCCATTTTGATCCTGGAGATCAAGAGCTAAAAGGACCAATGAATCATTTCCAGAGACACTGAGATTTGTAACCGCTGGAGATTGATTAACGGCTCCCGTATCGATAGAACTGAGAACCAAAACTTCCAGGGAATTGAGTAGCTCCCGATTTGAATTCCTACCTCCCCAGGAAAAGATCTTTCCCTCATAGGCCACGGAACTATGAAATTGCCGGGCTTCCAGTAAAGAACCAACGGGTACTACCTGACCTACCGGCGGGCGAAGTTCTGAAATAACTGAGCCAGGAGAGAATGAAGTATTCAGACCTCCGCTGAGAATTACCCGGTCATCCATATGGGCGAAACCGCCTGAGGAGAAAAAAGTGTCCAGCCCTACCTGAGGCAGCCATACATCACTTTGAATATGGAAACGGTCCATGCTCCGATCGTTTCCGCCAATCATATAAGCTTGATCCGAGACAAGGGCCGCCACATGCCCTTCCCGGGGTATTCCTCCTGTAATAGAAGATACCCAGCGATCTTCAGAAAAAATGTATTGGTCCATGGAATTGGTTCGATCGCCCTGGGAAGACTCACTTTGGCCTCCCCAAACATACAGGGAATCCCCGGACAGGAAGGCTGCATGTGAATGACGTCCGCTGGGAGCATCGCCCAAATCCTGCCAAATACCAGCTATTGGATCAAAGGATTGCAGGGAAGATATAAATTCGGAACTCTCGGATCTACCTCCAAAGTAGTAAATGAGCCCGTTAAAGATAATCGCGCTATGATCCCGTCTTGAGATTCCCGATGGAGGAGCCGTACTCCAAGTTCCTGTGGAAATCTCATAGACATCTATTGTATTGAGGGTTCCGCCACCTCCCAACCCCCCAAAGAAATAGATATTAGATCCCAGGAGGGAAGCGCTGTGTCGTTCTCGGGCCGTACCTCCTTGAGAAAGGGAATAGGAAAGACCTTCCCAATCAGATCGAATCCAATAAGCCTTGTCAATTTGCAGGTTTTGAAAACGGGGAAACCGAGGATCCTCAATCTGAGGTCTTTTCTCAGCAAGATTCCAAGGTAAATCAGTGAGTATAAGGGTACCCGAAGTAGAGGTTAGAGAACTTGACCCTGAAGTGGAATAAGACCAGATCAGACTAATCTCGGGATGGTCAGCTAAAAAATCCGCCGCACTCTGCCCGGTTCCAGAAATAAGGTGGTACCCCGGTGGGTAGGTAGAGATTTGAGAGGTACCCGTTGAATTCACACTAAAAGTACCAGAGCTGGAAGAAACCCAGTAGCCCCGGGAGACGCTAAGGAGATCCAGTACTGGAAATGAAACTAATTCCTGGGATGGGGAAGACGCTTCAGCAACCTTCCACTCTCCATCTTCAAACCCCCAAACCCTGTCTACGGAAGGATTTGCTAGAAAAAAGGAAGAAGGATCACCGCTGAGTCCTCCCAGAAGATGCCAGCCCCCATCTGTAAAGATCGTACCCGGGAAGGCAAAAAATAAAAGCAATATGCACAGAAAAATTTGCATGGATACTAATGATATTCGGATTCATTGGTTTAGTATGAAACAGATGCAGCTTGGACTGTTGGTATGCCTGTGTAGTTTCCTTGCTCTCTTGTTTGGATGGTACTGGTTCTCCCTGCGGGCCCCCAAAACTAAAACCGGTGTTGATTGGGAAAATCCGCCCGCTGGATTTCAGGTAATCCGTCACTCCTGTGGAGGGCGAAATCTCGTTCCAGAACGTTGGATTGTAGGAAATCCATTTTCTTGTTTCCACTGTAAAAAGGAAGTTTTGCTTCTTGAGGCAAGGTGTCCAAGGTGCCGAGCGTTAATCCGCCTAAAACGATATACACCCTTGTTCTTTTCTCCTATTCAATGCAAAGCGTGTAAACAGGTTTTTCAATTACCCTCAAAAGGAAGCAGGGTTGTGGAATAGATTCGTTGATCTCGAGATGGGCTATTTAGCGAAACGGGCGGAAAGTGATGCAGGCTCCAACAGAATTCTCAACTGATCCCAGATGCTGTCGGTCGCAGGATTTTCGAGTTCGGTTTTTAAGGAATGCTTCAGATTCTCAAAATCCTCTGTTTCTATTTTGTTGAGAAAGGAATTCTGCGCGGAGGGCGTCCCCCGGTGAATTTTCCCCCTCAGTAAGGTCTTCCATCCGTGCTCTTCCATGAGGATCAATTGTTGAATAGCCTCAGCGGACGCGCCGTTTTCCTCCAGGTTCTGAAAGTAAGCCGCTTCCTCCTGTGAAGTTGTATTTTCAATATTCTCCATGGCCTGGTCCCGGCTGCTTGAGATCATTTCCAAAACCTTGCTTCGAACTGCCTGCTTACCGGAATCCTCATCCAGGTAATCAAAGGTTTGTAACAAAGGCTGAAGCGGATCTTGTTCGCTCTCGTTTGCAGATCCCACACGACGGTATAATTCAGTGTCGTAATCCCACGCAAAGCGGATTTTCTGATTTCTTAAAAACAGATCCGTGTTTACATTCTGCCCTTTAATGACCCACTTCTTGGAATCTAAATCACTTTTGGTCATCACCAAACCATTGCTAAGCACACGAAAATTTGTGCCTTCCTGGGATTGAATCGTATCGCCCTGGATGCTCAGATTTTCATCATCCGTGAGTAAAACGACGCGAAAACCATTATTCGCCTGAACGTTTCCAACATTAAAAATCTGGTTGGTGAGAATGTCCCAAATACCCTGGTCTCCCTGGAGAGACACCAGATCGTATCGGATGTGGGCCTGCAGGTCGAATTCTTCGCCTACATCCTCGGTGACCTTCATTTTGACGTACTCGCCAGACTCATAGAGCTGCACCTTGGAGAAGTCCTCCACCAGGTACATTCGGTTATACACTTGACCAAAGGATTCCCTTTTATACATATCCTGGGACCGATCTTTTGCCACACTTCTGATTTTAGTTTCGTCCCATTGATCTCTAGCAGGCAGACTCATCTTTTTTAGAGCCTTGAAGAGCCGCTTCTCAACCAGGGAGCGCCTGAAATTTTTCATGGAATCTGAACGTTCGAATTTTGTTGTTGTCCACCTTCCCACGAAATCACCAATACCGCCGAAGAGTGAGGCGATCATCACACCGCCAACCATGGCGGGAAGACCGCCACCCACCAGAAACGCTCCCGCTACAACTGAACCAAGGTAAGCTCCCGCAAATCCTGTGACCGCGCTAACTACTTTGGTGATCGGTGTTTTCTTATAGCCATCCCATAAGTCCATAAGCGCGAACCGGCGCTCATTAAGCCAATTATTCGTCTTGCTCTTGGAGCGCTGATTAAGATAGGCGTTGTATTCAGGTCTAAAGCTATGTTTGTTTCTGTTTCCACCAATTACCGTTGCGTCTTCATACCCCTTGACTCCTACCAATACCGACTCTACAACCACATTACCCACAAGACCAAAGGCAAGACCGGTGGAGACGCTGCGCATAAAATCTTTGAGGGCGAACTTGGTTCCCTCCCCCACCCCAACCAATCCGAGCTGCTTGGCAAGAGATTTTCCAGCAGGTTTGGTAAATCCCATCCGGCTGGCTTTTGATATTTTGGCACCCAGGACATCCGCTTTCAGTTCAAGGCTCTTGAGAATCTTGCCTCCGAAAGAAGTGGACTTGAGCATCTTGTCATAGAAGGCGTCAAATCGATTGTTGAAAAATGAGAAGAAATGCCTCTTGGACATTTCACTGGCTAAAGTGGGTATCAATGCATGGCTGACCGTGTTGTTCATCGCCAGAGGATCAAGGGCAAGAATCTTGTCCTTCATGGTGTTGAGGTCCAGGGCGTCATAGATACCCATGGATATAAGGGCACCAATCACCCCCATGAGCGCGAAATTTCCCTCGGTGCGCATGAAGCCTTTAAGACCGGGACTCATTTTTCCCATGTATTTTCGCATGGATTTAGGAAGATCCAATCGCTGGAGTGCCCGGTTTAGACCAGCCAGCTGGGTTGGACTCATAAGATTCACAACCTGCCTGGATGTTCCCAGAACCTTCTTGCTGCTGGAACCAGAGACAGAGGCGCGGAGGAAATTTGCGCCCTGAAAGGAAAGAAAGGTTTTGAGGATACCCACTTCACCATCAAGGACTTTTAAAGCAACCTGCTTAAGGGGCCGAATGAAGGTTGATTTTTCTTCTCTCAGGGTAGGATTGCCCACAAAAGTCTTCGTCTGGGAGCGGGCGATGACCTCTTCCATTTGCTCAGGGGTGAGGTCTTCGGCACTGCTCTTGTAATTTCGCAGAAACTTGGAGGGAATCTTGGAAAAGTAGGAAATGACTCCTGAGTCTGAAGTTTTTTCAGAATTCGCCTCCGCGGAATATGCATAGACGGGTATTAAGAGCTGCAGAAACAGGACAAAAATTGTCATATAACTGGTTGATTTTGTCAGGGTATGGGACATCACAATGCAACAATCAGTAAATGGGCTCCTACAATTCACTACGGACTGGGACCCTGTTTGGTTTCAAAGAAAACCCAGATTTTGCAGGTATTGTTGATTTGAGTAAGGAAAATGAACTTGCTTGAGCGAAAGGAAGTCTATCTCAGGAATTGGGCCGAAAGGGAACTGGGATTGATGAGAATTCTAAGTTTATCCCACATAGTCCTGGTATGGGGGGTTTCCAGCTCAGACTCCAGAGAGTTTTTGATGTCTTGCAAATCTTTTCCCTGCAGGGCCCTGAGAAAGGAGATTTGTCGATGGGAGGTTCCCCTGAAAATCTTTCCAATGAGCATAGTTTTCCACTCTGGTGAACCCAGATCTTCGAGTTTTTTGATGAGAGCCCGGGAAGCGCCATACTCTTCCAGACTCTGAAAGTATGCTTCTTCCCCATGAGTGGGAAGTTCCTCAATCTGCTCTCGAGCCTGTTTTCCACTCCGTCGAATCATCTCCCATACTTTTTGGAAGACTCTCTCCTCCCCCTCAGCCTCTTGCGCGGAAGGAAAGGTATCAAGTAAGGCTTTTAGAGGATCTTCACGAGGTGCTAGCGGTACTCCCCCAACCCTTTGATAGGCCTTAACTTGACCGTCCCAGGAAAATCGCTCTTTTCTTTCTCTCAAAAACAGGTCCGTATTGATATTCTGTCCCTTGATGACCCATTTTTCCTGATCGTGATCGCTCTTGGTCATGACCAATCCATTGCTCAGAACCCGAAAATCGGTCCCTTCTTTCGATTCGATGGTATTCCCTTTAATGCCCAGGGTTTGATCATCGGTGACAAAAATCACGCGTAGTCCGTTATTTCCCTGGATATTACCTATGCTATAGATCTTGTTGGTGAGAATATCCCAGATTCCCCTGTTTCCTTGTAAATCGACCAGGTCATAGCGAATATGGGCCTGCATATCGAATTTTTCCCCGAACTCCTTAGCTATGCTCATGTACACATAGGCACCGGATTCATAGAGATTCACATGGGAAAAGTCCTCAACCAGGTACATGCGGCTATAAGTTTGTCCCAGGGATTCACGCTTATGCATATCCCATGAACGCTCCTGAGCGACCTTTGAGATTTCTGACGGACTCCACCCTTCCCTGCTTGAGACATCCATTTTCCGAAGCACTTTGACGAGTCTCTTCTCTACAAGCTCACGGCGAAAATTCTTCATGCCGGGGGAGCGTTCAAACTTGGTGGTAGCCCACTTTCCGACAAAGGAGCCAACTCCACCAAAAAGAGAAGCGATCATCACTCCGCCTATCATGGTAGGTAAGCCCCCTGACACCAAGACAGCACCGGCTAATACGGAACCGAAATATGCCCCGGTAAATCCAGAAACTGTACTCACGACCCGAGTAATTGGATTTTTTTGATAACCTTCGTAGAGATCCTTAAGGGCAAATTTCCTCTCATTTAAAGAGTCCTTGAGCCGATCGCCTGTGCGTTGAAACAAATAGGCGTTGTATTCTGGTCGAATCGTGCGCTTATTCCTATTTCCGCCAACTACCGCACTGTCAGCATAACCCCGGGCACCGACTGCCACGGAATCAACTACCAGGTTGGCCACCAGTCCAAAAGCCAAACCAACTGAGATAGTCCGAAGCAGATCTTTCAGAGCAAACTTTGAACCCTCCCCAATTCCCACCAATCCAAGCTGCTTGGCCAGGGATTCGCCTTCAGGTTTTGTGAACCCGATGCGGCTTGCCTTAAAGATCTTATTGCCGATAATTTCTGCCTTCGACTCCAAACTTTTAAGAATCTTGGAGCCAAAAGAGGTTGAGCTGAGCATTTTGTCATAGAAAACATCGAAACGCTGGTTGAAAAACTCAAACATCTGCCGGGTGGCCATAGAACTCAGAAGACCTGGCAAAAAACCATGGCTCACGGTAGTGTTCATGGTGAGAGGATCCAGAGCCAGCACTTTATCTTTAGTGGTACTAAGATCCAACCCGTCATAGATCCCCATACTTAGCAGAGCGCCGATCACACCCATCATGGCGAATTTGGATTCGCTCTTTACAAAACCTGCGATTCCAGGCCCCATTTTTCGCATGAATTTACGCATGGCACGAGGAATCTCAAGACTGTTGAGAGCACGATCAATTCCAGCCAACTGTCTGGGATTCATGAGATTGATGACCTGCCGAGTCCTGGCAAGAGTCATCCGCGCTTTGGAATGCGTGAGGGTTCTTTTGAGAAACCCCGTGGCCTCAAAAGACAGGAAGGTCTTTACGATTCCAACCTCTCCATCGAGAACTCGTAGAGCTACCTGTTTGATTGGTCTAAGAATAGACGACTGTTCTGCCCTGAGAGTTGGGTCTCCCTTATAAGTCTCACTATCAGAGTTGGATATGATCTCTTCCAACTTCTCTGGCGTCAGATTCTTTTCATAACCTTTGAAATTGCGAAAAATTTTGGCTGGAAATTCAGAGACGTAAGAAAGAACCTGCTGAGATTTTGAAGGTTCTGATTGCTCTTGAGAATAGATCCAAACAGGTGCCAGAAGCTGAAGAAGAAAGACAAATATCGTGAAACAACTGGTTTGTTTTCTTAGTCTCAAAATCATCTCAGGGGAAGAAAAATGGGTAACTGATCCCTCTGCATACTACGAACTTCGGTTTTTGAAGTTTCAAATTCTACCAAAATATCCCCTGATCCAGGTTATGTACGCTGATATACCGCCAAGATCCCATACCCGGTTTAGATATTCCTATTACCCCGTCTTTCACAAACCTTTCTTAGAATTTGCATGTGGGCTAAGAGAATGGTTGAATCTGTAAATTCATTCTAGTGTTTGAACTGTTCCCAAAATTTATTTCAAAAGGATTTCTTCATGATTCGCATCCTGATCCTATTTATCATTCTTAGCCCCATTTCCCAGGCACAAAGAAACCGGTCCTCGGATTCACTCGACCGCCTCATCGATCTCATCGTTGACAAAGAGACGGTTCAGATTCTCGAGAAGGACTTCTATATCAGGATTGAATCAGGACTGAATCTCACCAATCGAGCCATCTTTGAGGAACTTCTTTTGGATGGGGGAATTAAGAATGATGAGGAATTAATGCAAAAATATGAAAGTCTGGAACAGGCTATGAATACCAGGCTTAGAAAGTCATTTGAAGAAAAGCTCGATTTCATCGGAATTTTTCGTCTTACCAGTCGAGAAGTCTATTCACGAAACTATAGTAAAAAGGAGATTAGGAAGCTAACGGCGTTTTTCTCGACACCCGTAGGAAAAAAGTATCTTTCCAAATCCCAGGTGATGATAGAAGAATCTCAAATGTCGCTTTCAAAGGCTCTATCGGAGATAGCTATCAGACTGGCCGAACCCATGCAAGATGCCATGCAGGAACAAGTCATAAAAATCTTGAAAGAGGCAGATGAATAGTAGCTGTTTCTACTTGTAAATGGTGGCCGGGGCTTCGTCTGGTCCGGCAGCCTTTTCGTAGGACCCATCACCCGCTTTCACGTACTTTGAAAAGCCGTGCTTGGAGAGGTTTTGATCGGAGAGTTTGTCTTTCACTGAACCCTGGTGATGGGCCGGCAGACTGATTTTTTTTACAACCGGTTTCTTACATCGCGGGCAATTCGTAAGCGAACTTTCACTCATGTTCTGAACAGCCTCAAAATCGGTGGTACAGCCTTCCCCAGTCCCATCAGTATGCTGGTATTCGTAAATTGGCATCAGAATATACTCCCGTAACGCTCCTCTAACTCCATTCTGGTCTGCTGAACACAGCCACTTGGACCTACGGTGGTTGGGTTTTTTTCAGAACTCATTTCGGACAAAAGTTTCTGGACTCGCTTTTTCTGCGGCATGAATTTCTGGGTGTGGTCCTTATGCAATTGGTCCAACTCAGCGGAGTTATCTCCCCCGATGTTTAACCTGCAATTGATGATTGCCTTAGATACGGAAGACGAACCGCAATGTTCACAGGTGAGTTCTCCCTGGTACTCCATGGGATGAACAGCTTCAAAGAGACCCGCGCAGTCCTTACAACGATAATCATACAGAGGCATTTCTAGCTCCCGTAAATTTCATTGAGCTTATCAGCTAAGTCTATTGCCGAAAGCGGTATCGTATCAGGGTCTGTGGGAGTTGTACCTGAACCACAGGCACTGAGAAAGCCACCGGGATGAAAAAACCATCCTTCCCCCCCCTTTTGGGAGATGAACTCCTTTAGCCTGGAGTCATCCAGGCGAATTTCATCATCTATGCGCAGCATGCCCAATCCCATACCAGGATCTCGGTACAGAAAAATGCGCGGAGTTGGGAGACCCTTTGACCTGGCCTGCTCTTTCAGTACAGACTGGGGATATCCCATAGCTTCTTTAGGTACCCGTCCAAGACACATGCCAACCACGCCATGCAATTGAATTTCACAAGTTTCGCGTACCTGTTTAAATGCCTTCTGCCGCATTAGATGGTACTGGTATAGAGGTGTCAGAACCATTTCACCAAAGCGTTGATTTGTCACAACATCACCATGGATTCCGTGGTTTGATTTATAGGCCTGAAAGATTGTAGTCAGACCGGTGTCTTCAATCAGGGTATGTTCTTCTCCCAGAAATGATTTAGTTGCTGAACCGACGCTATCATCGCCATCCACCCATAAAAGAATGGGTTCCATGGCCAGGCGTTCATCCTGGTCCTGATCCGGGAAAAACGCTTCTACTACACAGCGAAAGGCCGATGAGAATCCACCACTATCCTGCTCATATCCCTTTACCGAAAACTCATGGATGACATCAAGACCGATTTCACCCTTTTCCCCATCAATCTGAATATTATGATTCCACTGAAATTCAAATTCGTTGGAAATACCGGCGACATCTCTTAGAAACCATTGGGTTGCGGCATCATCAAGATGGGAATTGCGGTGAAATATGATCCTGGGAGCGTCTACTATTTTCTGACGCAATTCGTTCAGATTATCTCTTGTAAATTGCATAAATTTTCTAAACCTGGAGAACTTCCTTAACCTCAGGGACTTCCTCTTTAAGGCGTGCCTCAATACCCATCTTAAGGGTCATCGTTGAGGAAGGACAGCCTGAGCACGCGCCCAGCATGTGTAGGTAAACCACTCCATCCTCATAGCCTTTAAATACAATGTCGCCACCATCCATGGCCACTGCGGGTCTGACCTCATCTTCGATTATCTGGTAAATCTTCTTGCCGGATTCATCCAGTTTTTCCAGATCGAAGTCGGGTTCTTTTGCCTCCTTGGAAACCACAAGATCACCTGATTCCAGAAAAACTTTGATGGCCTTTTGAACCGCATCTTCGTATTCGCTCCAGTCCTTACTCGTACCCTTGGTAACCGTGATAAAGGTCTTACCGAGGTATACCCCTACAATATCAGATATTTCAAAGAGCTTTACCGCAAGAGCGCTCTTTCCCTCAGCTTCTTCTTTTGAAATAAAATCATGGGTTCTTTCTGTTATGGTCTTTCCCACAACGAATTTCAAGGTATTTGGATTGGGCGTGAACTCACTATAAATCATTAACTCGCTCATGTATGCTCCTTGTGTAGGTACGCTTCTATTCTAACCTTTAGCAGGCTATCGCTAAATCATCGCCCTAAAACAAAACGCTATCGACTCAACTTAGCACGAATCCTGCCGCAAACTCAGAATGCACACAATTCATACAAAAACCAGGCGGAATTTGAAAGCCTTTCTTTCAATACCCTGCATCCCAGCGAAAATTTAACCCGAAATACTTTGTCTAATTCCATGAAAAACCGAGGGCTGAGGAAACCAGGATTGCCTTTTTTGGGGTCATCATGAAAATATTTCTATTCGTTTTCACTTTTCTATTATCTTTACCATTATCCTTCGCATTTCTTGAAGGCCATCCCCAGGCTTCTCATTCACAGAATCAGTACACCAAAAGATCCTCCAAGGAAAACAAGGGAATAGAACGGCTCAAGAGGATACGTAATACGCTCAGAAACCTTAAGCCGGGCTACAAGAGCCAGAACGAAGACCAGAGATTTCCTCAGGAGACTCCAAAAGAAAGAGCGCCCATGCAAGCCCAGGGTTCTACTCAGAATCCCGAATCCACCAGGGCTTCCCAATTCCCCCCACCGGTCAGTCCTTCGCCATTTCTAGTGCCGGAATCAGCTCTACCAATCGTAGCTCCTCAGACTCATAAGCCGGTAGATCTCGATGAAAAAAGTACCCCCAGGGTCGCTGCGCTCTTAAATAAATGCGTGAAGTTAGGTGCCTATTTCAAGCAGGACTCACCCGATCAACAAAGAGCCCTTGAGCTCTATCAAATCCATTGCTCTGAGGTCGTGGAACAGATCGCCATTCCCCAGAAACTCGATTTACTTTACTGGGTTCAGGCAAAATACCTGGAAATCCATGGGAAATATCGCGAAGCGAATCGGTATCACACCCTCCTCTACCAGATGAATCCCCAGGATTTCTCCACCACTCTGGACTTCATTCAAAATCTGAAAAACCTGGGAGAAGCGGAAATGGCCGTGGATCTATTAGGGTTTTTCCAGGAAAGTCCTGCTGGAAGAATTCTCGAAGACGAGCAGCGCCGGATACTCCAGGAGTTGGAAACCGATCTAAATCACATTCTCGGGAAACCCGATTGAGCCTTCCTACTGGGATTCCTTCAACTGTTCTTCGAGTTCCTTCTGGGCCATGAGTTCAAGGCATAAACTCACGCTTTGTAATGCCTTTCCACTCTCATCGCGAAGAACCCTGCCCTGGTTGGACAGCAAAGTTCAAGTCTTGTCCTGAATTCTTAGCAGGCACTCGATTCGGCTTTTAAGATCAGCCCTGTTATTCTCACCACGCTTCATCGCTTTCTGAAGGTTTTTAAGCATCAACTTACGGTCTTTTTTTGTGAGAAGTCTCTCCATGAGGAGAATAATAGGAAGAGATCGCGTTTTGCGCTCATGGGACAGCTTTTCAATCACAGAAAATCCATCAAATTCCGGCGTTATCGCGTTCATGATGAGGGCATCTGGAACATTGGTACCAATTCGCTCAAGGGTTTCTGATTCTCCCTGAACCGTTTCAACTTCGAAGACCTCCCCTGAAAGAAGAGTTGAAATCATGCTTAACGTCTCCGGATCATTCTCAGCTACCAGTATTTTTTCCTTCCCTCTTGGCTTTGTGCAAAGTCCAATTCGATTGATCACGTTGATGAAGCAATGGGCTGGGATAGGCTTTCTTAGAATCGCGTCAAATCCTAAAAAGGAGCTATAGCCTCCTTTTAGATTGGGCGAGAGGACTAAAACAGGCAGAGAGGAAGCAACTCGATGTGTAGATATCGCTTCAAGAAGTTTCATACCTTCCATCCTGGGCATGTTGAGATCCAGGGAAATCAGGTCCGGGGTGGTTTTCTCCAACTCGTTAAGCACCTGTTTAGAACTGCGAAATTCAAGGACTGAGTAACCCCAGTTTTCCAGAAAGTCTTTGAATCCTTCACCTGCCGGACGCTCTTGATCAAGGTTTAGAATCTTACCTCGACACAGCGGAGTTTGAACGGGGTCTGCGGATTCGCTGACTCCCTTTTGCGAGACCAGGGTAAAAAAGTGCTGGGAATTGCTGATAATCTCATTTGCCTGCTTCGCCATCTCCTGTGGACTTCCCCCAAAAACTCCCTCCTTGAGCGCTTCATTGCTTCCAATGATGGAAATAAATGGTCGACTCGATCCCTTGACTTCCCCATCACCACCCAGAAAGCTAACCTGGCTATCCGTATCATGATCCACTTCATTCACAGAATCCACCTGTGAGCCTTCATGGAGACTCGAACTCATGGTCTCGATCTGTTCCGTCAGATTCTGATTTCGAATCACCATTCCAATTTGCCTCGCCAGGCGTTCACCAAAAATCTTATGTTCCACCTCGGAAACACTTTGGAATCCCAGTGTCAGGACTCCAAGGAGTTGATCCTGGCAGATCACAGGTAAAATAAGCATGGATTGGACGCTCAAAACTCCCCAGCCGGTTTCAATTTTAAGGAACTGCTCCGATTTTTCCGCGCTCTTGATATAGGATGACTTTCGGTCTGAAGCGGCCTGTCCGATTAATCCTTCTCCCAATTGAAAATCTTGTTGAAACCTCGGAGGAAGACCTTGGGCCACTGATAGTTTGAGCTTCTCGTCCAGGTCTTCATATAGATGAAGACTTGATGGAAAAAAATCCAGATCTGAGGCCAGCAGTTCCAGCATTTCCTTTGAAGCCTGGCGCAGCGAATTTCCCCTCTGAAAGAGGGACATGATATGACCCTCACAGCGGTCAAATCTGGAGGCCTTTTCCAGCCTGAAGGCCTGATCCGCCAAAGCCTTCTCAGCTAGTTTATGTTGTGTTAAATCTTTCAAAATAACCGTGAATAACGGCTTTCCTTTTATCTTCAGGAGACCCAAGGATAATTCCAGAGGATACTCGGAATGATCATTTCTCACTCCAGTTACTTCCCAACTCATTTGATTTAGGGAGCCCTGGGTGACTTTTTGAAACCTGGAGAGGTAATCATCAAGTTGCTCTCTGTCAGGACTGGACAATAAAATTCCAAGAGATTGACCCTCTATTTCCCCGGCTCTATAACCGGTGAGCTTTTCCAGATTCGAATTTGCACAGTGAATTACTCCTGATTTATCGATAGTGAGGATGCCATCACGAATTGTCTCCAGCAAGCAGTGATGGGATGCCAGTGAATCTTTAAGAGCTGCTTCTGTCTCCTTATGTAGGGAAAGATCACGAACAAACCCGGTGAAAAAGATATCCTCTCCAACTTTTACGGCTCCGACCGACAGTTTCATCGCAAAGCGCTCACCATTGCTTCGAAGTCCGAAAACTTCACGCCCTCCTTCAACTCCAATCATCTTGGCCTTCCCGGTTCTAAGATAATCGGCCAGGTAAGAATTATGGTTTTTTCGATGGGGCTCTGGCATTAACATCTTTATGTTCTGCCCCACCAACTGCTCTGTACTATAGCCAAACAACTTTTCTGCCGACGCGTTCACAGATTGGATGAAACCCGACTCATCAATGTTGATGATTCCCTCTGCTGAGGTGTCTAGAACCACCTGTGATCTCTTCTTCAGTTCCTCCATAAAATTCTGGTCTTCGATGCGTTTTGAAATATCTCTCAGGACTCCCGTATATAGAATAGCTGAGTTGACTTCACTTCTTAGAAGGCCCATCTCCAGGGGAAAAACTTGCTCATTTTCCCGTATTCCTATGAAATCCAGGAAAAAGCTGTCTGGATTTCCCATACCCTTTTCGAGAAATCTCAAGAGTCGGATTTCCTTTTTACCCTTGTGATCCGGGGACAGTAAAATACTCACACTCTCCCCGATTACCTCAGACGCCTGGCATAAAAAGATGGTTTCAGCAGCCTTGTTGAAGGAGAGAATGGCCCCAAACCGATCAAGAGTGACGACTCCATCAAGAGCTGAATCTAGCACTGCACGATGCCTGGCGATCTCAGCTCTGACGCCATCTTGCCCCTGCTCTACCATCCGTTTGTGTTTTTTTTGTTCTCTCTGTGCCCTGATCAACAGGCCAAGCATTGCTGGAAAGGCGAACAGAACCAGCAACAGGGCCATCCAAAATAGATAGAGATCCTTTTGAAAGTACCCTTGAGCGGCGCCTTCAAGTTGTTTTGAAGTATTCTGCGCATACTTCAAAGATATCTCTGACACCTCCACCAGGTTTCTCTGGGCCCTATCTTGAGAGGGTGTACCCAGTGCCAAAACACACCGGTCAGAGACCAGAAAAAGCTGATCCAGACTATCCAGGTAGGCCATGAGGGATGAACGTGCAGCCTCTTCTTTGATTGGCTGAATCTCTTTGCGCTGCTCAAAATTTAGATCCAGGTAAACTGAACCACCGTTCAGTAATCCCCTGGCAGTATTTCGCATCAGCTCTCTGGTGTTATCTCTTTCCTGATCAGAAAATGAGCTGAATAGACTCTGCAGCACCAACCTTTCCACCAATACTTGTCCGCGGTCGGCAAGTTCCATTTCCAGGGGGATTGACTCCAGGGATTGAGTCCTCCTGATTCCATAGAAAATGCTGCCTACAACCAGGACGTATACACCGGTCATTGCCAGTAGAACCCAACGATCCTTAACGGAAAAATCAATTTTGCCCATAGTTATTCGCACCAGGAGAGTAGAAGGGCAAAAGGCCAGAGCCTGCGGCTAATCCAGAAGCAGCTATTCAAAGCTAGAATCCAGGGATTCACGTACCCTGGCGAATAGCTCCTCCATGAGGATCGGTTTCTCCAGAGGCCCTCTACCCCCTTCATAAGCCAGAGGATCCACTAGTTCATGCTCAGTATGTCCGGTCATGAATAGAACCTTCAAACCGGGAACTTGGGATCGTAGGTCGCGGATGAATTCTGGTCCAGAACCTTTTGGCAGGACGACATCTGTCAGTATGAGGTCGATCTCCCTACCCATTTCTTCAAATTTCACTCTGGCTTCGTCTATATCACTACATGCCACAACTCTATATTTCTTTCTCTCCAGCGCTCGAAGGAGGAATCGCAATACCATCGGCTCATCTTCGAGGACAAGAATCGTCTCCGGACCTGTCTTAGGTGTAACGACTGTGAGTTCTTTACCGTCTGAGGAAACAGCGGGCAGGTAAATTTTTACCGTAGTACCTGTTCCGGGAGTTGAAAAAACCTGAATGTCTCCACCCTCTTGTTTGACGATAGATAATAGAGTGGCCAATCCAAGCCCAGCGCCTCGCCCTTCGTCTTTGGTGGTAAAAAAGGGTTCGAAGATTTGAGAGCTAGTGGCTTCATCCATGCCCACTCCTGAATCCGATACCTGAAGTTCAACATAAGCTCCAGGGGGAAGATGAAAGCGTCCAGCCAATTCCTGCTTGACAACAAATACTCCAGTTTCAATAGTCAGTGTTCCTCCTCGAGGCATGGCATCCCTTGCATTCGCGGCAAGGGTTAGAAAAATCTGATCGAGTTGACCCGGATCAAATTCGATATCAAATGAACCATCCTGGAGTTTGCATTGAACCTGTATATCCTCACCGATCATTTTGTCGAGCATGGGAACGGTCTGCTCAATGGTTTCATTGAGGTTCAAAATCCTGGGCTGGGTTACTTGTTTGCGACTATAAGCAAGTAACTGCCGTGTGATATTGCGGGCCTTTTCTGAAGCCGCACAAATCTCTTCTGCCATAGGCCTGATGGGAGAATCGTCCGGCAAGGTCTGAAAGATCAGATCAGCATAGCCTGAAATCGCCATCAAAAGGTTACTGTAATAATGTGAGACTCCCCCGGCAAGCCGCCGGATGGTCTCCATTTTCTCAAAATCGATCTGACGTTCGTTTAGTTTGGCCTGAGATTCATCAAAGAAAATTTTCCCTGTGCAATGAATTTGATCCTGGGCATCATTGAGCCAGATTGACCATAATAGGGTACGCAGTTTTCCATCTTTTGCGCGACACCTGACCTGCAACTCTAATGAGCTGGAGTTTTTGCCTAATCGATTCAAGGATGACTGAAGCCTGCTGATTTCCTCATCTGAGGCCAGATTGGTAAACGGCTCTCCAATCAATTCTGTTTCTTCATAACCAAAGACCTTACACAGGGCAGGATTTGGTTGAAGTATTTGACCGTTTCGATCAAGGATACAAATACAGGAAATAGAAGACTGGAAGAAATTTGAGTGTAGGACTGTGTCCGAATCGGAAGTCGAATTTCCCATGCGCTACCCGGTTTTTAGTGAGATAGGAACGGAGTCCCAATAAAGCAAGATAGCATCTCTTGGAGCAGAAAAGCGAATACCTCTCGATACCCGCTAGCGCTTGGGCTGGAGTTTTCCAATCGCCTCCAGAGCTTCTTCAGCGGCCTGCCTGATCTCCTCAGCTACCTCTAGATTGGGATCATCTTTGCTCAATCCCTCCACAAGATAATCACTGTTTCCATAGATTCCCATAAGCAGGTTATTACATTCGTGAACCACGGCACAAACCTTCTGATGGTATGAATCCAGATCGGAAAACTCTGAAGATTCTTCAGAGGGATTTGGTTTTGTATTGAGACTTTTTTTCATAGCCTGTGGTCCTTCCGGCTACTTCCCATCATACACCCGATGGCAAATCTTCTTCTACCCGAGAGAAACTTCGCAAAAAACCGGGAGGCGCTCCCATCCTCCCGGTCTACCGAAACAGTGGTTCCGGTAATTGCTGTGCGAAGATCTGCTTGCGAGTTTCCTATTAACGCTCTCTATGCCCATTATGCAGGAAGTGTGCCATACAAGTTTTCAACCAGAGTAGGCTCTGATCCTGGAAAAAGAGTAAGGTTTAGCTCTGAAATTGACCTTTTGGTCAGAATGAGAACACCAAAGAGTCAGCGTCTGAGCGCAGGCTGAACAATGATGAGAAAGCTGATTTTATAGACGCATTTTTTGTCTCGGGAAATCAGGATAGCGGCGGAACGAGCATCAATTCTGCTGGTTCCCAATTGACCGGAATAATGTAGTGGGGGCACTTTCGATTCAAATGGATCACTTGATTTTGATTCAGAATCGGTCAGTTGCTCCACCTCAGCATCGAGAAGAGTCTGACCTGAACTCTCCAGAAACACCCTGGTCCCCTTTTCTATTCCCCCATGAAATACAAGGTTATTTAGTTTTAGGGTTTCTCTGACACTCTTGGCCTCGCATTGGCCCGGAATCTCAGGGCTCCAGGAGGCCACCAGGTACCCTTCCGACGCCTTTGCCTGCAAGGCAGCAGGAGAGCCGACCTGCTGTGCGGAATCCTTGCCACCCTCCTCGTCCTCGCAACCGCTGAAAAGGAGCAGGATACCGAGTAACACTCCCGTTACTTGAATCATCTTATGCATTTCTAAATAGGACCCTGGATTTCCAGCCGGCTGGAACCTATTCCTGAGCCAGAAGTCTTTAAACGCACCGTCTGCCCCTGGGTCACGTCAATAGAATACTCCAAACCCGACTTAGCAGACCAATCGTTTGGAGGATTTTGCAAAAACATTGACTCTGACTTCTTAGAACCTTTGAAGTAGAGAGGAGAATTCGTCGTGTCGTTGTTGCGGATCCATTCCAATAGAGATTTACCAGAGAATTTTTTCTCGGCTCCGCCCGGGTCTGAAAGAAAAACCTCCATACGGCCATTTCCTGACGCGGCCAGAAAAGGTCGTATCTTTAAGGTTCCAGAGGCTTTTATTACCCTGCTTAAAGATCCTCCTCCATTGAGGGTAGCCCTGGAGTTTGCCCCGGCTGGTGGAGTGGGAGAAGTGGGCGTTGATCCAGGTGGCCCTGCTGGGATTGGAGATTTTAAGACCTCAGGCAGTGTACCGGGATTCGGGTTCACACCGGTATCATTGGCTGGAAGAGCGACATGGGGAGCCCTGATCCAGGGAGCGGTTATTACCGCTTGTGGAGGGTAAGGTGGAGAAACGGGAATAGCGGGTGCGTTTACCGGTGCTGTGGGTCCTTCCCAGGCCCACGGGCTGCTTTGCGACGCACCAATTTGTGATTCCACTCGCTGAGGCAGGGACAGACTCTCTTCTCCCAGGCGCAGGGATACCGAATCCGTAAAAATGACTGCTGGCAACAGAAGCCACCAGAAAAAGAGGTGCAAGCAAAAACTCGGTCTCACTTTCTAAGTATGGCTCAATCCATCTCATCCAACAAGGGATAGATTTCGGGGATCCTGTATCTACTCCACGAACCGATGCCAGGGGCCCGAAACCAATAATCGAAAGTGATTTTTGTAATTGGTGGAATCAGTGGGGTCAAAGCGGTCGTTGTAGTAAATTTCCCGGTTCCCACTCCCGGAACCGGAGCGAAGTTCCAACTCACGCGCAGCCAGCATTCCCCTTATAGTAAAGGCGGGAGGAAGGGACATAGCCCCCTGCAGGGCTATCAAACCGCACTGTAACTCCTGAGCTGTCTGCACCCGAATCCCTTCACCGAGTGAAACCAGCGACAAGGGCTCTCCTCCAGAAGTTTGGATAGAATTCTTAATTTTAATCCCTGAGTCCACGATCAGGATTCCCCCCTTGCCGGGTTCAACAAGCAGCTCCCGGTTCAGTTCCAAGTCAGAGCGGACCCAAAGGATCCCTCCCGGAAATTTCAACACTCCCCCCGTGGATTCCATGCTGTTGATGAAAGTAGGTCCATCTGGAAAGATCATTCGAGCGCGAGCGCTGAGAAATTGAAGGTCAGATAAACTTCCGAGATTACTACCTTCCCACATCACTTCTCCCCTATCATTAGCGACTTTATGGGTGGTGGAATGGATTTTTTCAAAGAAGTGGACTGGAAATCCTGCTGCAGAAAGACGGACACTTTCAGCGTCCTTTATAGATACGGGAGAAATGGTAGCGGGATCGACAACACTTTTAGAGGAACCCAGGTCCACCAGGGATAGGTTTCTTTCATTGATCTCCTGCACTTCAATACCAGACATTCTCCTCTTGTAATTTGAATAATTATTGAGGTAGTTACCCTTGAGGTACTGCACAAGAGCCACTGCCCCCCCCGCCGGCCAGTCTGTACCCATAAATTCAGGCTCTGTTAGCCAAGGAAGATAAAAGGTTTTCCCCGTGTTCTCGTTATGAATTCCCTGCAATAGGGCATAATTCAACAGAGTCGATCCCAGCACCAGGGTAGGGGAAGGTTGTGCCTGTGTTCCCTGTAGGTTAAGCGTAGTGGAATGCTTTAACTGCGACGCGGGTACCCGATCAAAAGACTTGCTGAATTGATTTGAGCTTCCCAGTTCTGGAAAGACTCCTCTCAAGGACCAAACATAGGAAAGTTCCGGCTCTGTGTGTAGAGGTTCATCAGGGGGAATGGAGGAGTGGAAGATAGCACCTGGAATCATACCGGATGCAAAAGAATCCTCACCTCCACCGTTACCCAGCCGAAAATTCCAGGGATCAGCACCCCCGAGAAAAATCCATCCTCTTGAATCCAACAATTCCGCAGCTGATGTCATGGTCATCGAATTATCGGGGGGGATAGAATCACCGCTAAAGACTGACACAGGATAAGCATTGAGATTGGTTAGCTCAGTGGAATCAGTGATGGAGTTTAGATTCAGCCCTCCTTTGGTTCTCAGTAAAAGTACAAATTTCCCAAGGATCGAGGGCTGTATCTGAACCAGCATGGAAACCGAGAATCCGGACACGGAGATCTTGCTTAAAAGATCCGATGCCTCAGAGCGAATATGAATCCAGAATCGGCATTCACTCTCATCAAGTTTCAGACCAGGACCGCTAAGTCCGGCGTAGACGGGTCGGATGCCTCTTAATTCGATTTGAACTTTTACACTCGGAGCAGACTCAGAATATGCGTCCTTGATGGGCACCGGAGGTATCCATTCCAATTTTTCCTCACTGATTTCAAAGTCACCCTGCGGGTCAAGGAAAAGATCAAGAAAAGGCTGGATGCCCTCCGCGGCCTTCAATCTCTTTGGGCGCGTCGAACTGTCAGTATCATTAAGAAAGTCAGCTGTTTTTTTAAGAGCGTCCAGGGTAAGGTCTAAACCACTTGATGCCCAGTGATACAGTACTTCGCGGCGAGCGGCATGGGATACCTGTTTAAGCTGGTGTTGTGACATTTGATGCAGGGTAAACCCCAGGACGACTAAAATGGATAAGACCACAAGGATTACAGGGATGAGAAAACCGCGCCGTGCCTTGTAGTTACCACCTCGAAGATCCATTTCCCCTCTATTGATTCAGGGTGATTACCAGGGCTCAGAGGGTAGGATAGATTCCAAGATAAACTCCCCCTTCTTGCGATCCGACCCGCGATCCCAATTTACTTTTACGATCATTCGATATGCTTTAGACAGACCCTCTGGCACCGGAATTTCGCGGATTTCCAGCTCCCGAGTAAATCTTTCGGGACTATCAGGAATTTCCAAATGATGAGGTGAAAAATCTGAACTAACCGCGCTATCAAGGGTTGGAGCAAGCACACCCAGTGAAGAACGAGGAAGATCTTTCAAAGCACTGAGATAGCAATTGGACAGGTTCATGGCCACGGACATATCACGAGCGGACACCCTGCTGCGGTTACTGGATATGAAGAGATAGGCAAGAGGTCCGGCAAAGGTGGCCAGTATTGCCATTCCGAGAACAATCTCAATCAGGCTTAGCCCTCTTCTGGTACTCATTGAGATCCGGCGGTCAGGGCACGAACAAAAGGCAAGGGACCAGAGGAGAGTTTACCGAGTCTGGTTACCAGGTCCTGGTTTAAATTGGAAAGACTCGCGTTGTAGTCGGAGGTTTTCCAGGTGGGTGCCCACATAGTCTTGTCGAGGTGTTCGAAATGACCTCCCGAGCGAATGGCGTTCTGCGCATATTTCATGATGCGCTCCACATTGCGGGAATTTTGCACGTCGGATCCGTCAGTCGACCAGATCACGGGCTTTGAACCAACGGTTCCCTTGTTCATAGAACCGGGATTGTTTTCGTGGAAGGCTATGGCCTGTATGCGAGAGTCGGAAGAAGCAGCCCCGTTGGTAGAGATCACTTTCGATCCGGATTTCTTGGCCAAAGCATCGGCGAGTACACCTGCTACTTTTTGATGAAAGGAGGCTGGACCAAGTCCCGAGTCCCCTCCAAAACCCTCGGGTTCATTCATAATCTCATAGATGATATTGGGAAGGTCCCCCAGGGTCTCAACGACCTTTTCAATATAAGCCCGGTTGATATTGCCCATTTTTCCTGACATACGGGTGGCGTCCGGCCCGCTAGCCGAAACGGAGTTTACATTATTAGCCTGGTTCCAGGGACTTCTCCTCCAACGATAGGGCACCCCAGAGCTTCTCTCCAGGGTTACCGAATCAAAAAGACAAATCTGCACGGCAATCCCAAAGTCCCGGGCGGTCTCGCAAAATGCCCTCATAATTTGAAAATAGCGTTCATTGAAGCGGGTCAAATCGACTTTTCCACCGGCTCTCTTAAAGGGAAGAAGATCCTCAGCCCATTGGTAGGTGACCCAGACACGCACCATATTAATGCCCGAACGAGAGATCTTCGACAGGAATCCCTTCCAGTCAAACCCGCTATCAGCAAAAATCCCGTAAAATCCGTAGGCTACCAGGGTCACCGGCTGTCCCCCTACCTCAAACTTTCCGGAAGAAACACTAAGCACACCCGGTCGTGAACCGCCGGGCTGGGCTGGACCGCCTCCAGAGCCGCCCCCGCTTCCTCCACCCGGGCTGCCGCCGCCATTAAGGTTGAGCTCCAGGTAAGGATCCGCGTTTCCAAAACGACCCTTCAGAGTCAGGATCACCGAATCTCCAGTTTCTACATCTGTACTTAGGGTGGTAGGTCTGGGTGAAAAATCACCACCGCCTTCATCGGCCATGGACGAACGCCGAGGTTTAAAAGAGACCTGCATAGGACTCGAATCTTTGTCATTCCTTCTACTCCAGGAAATCCATTCAATAGTCTCACCACTGGCTTTCTTGATGACTACACTCAATTCCGCGGGTCCATAGGTGGAAAGATAAGCGGTAACTTCCGCAGTTCCAGGTCCATCTACTTTTATGGTCTGGGTACCTTTGGAGGATTTATCAAGTCGTGAACTCTGTCCTCCTGTTCCGCCACCCGAACCTCCCCCAGGTGATCCTGAGCCGCCCCCCGTACCTCCACCTGGTCCCGAAGGACCTGCCCAGGTGAATCGTGCCGCGTCGATACAAGCAGAAGAACCGCCGTCATCAACCATTGCCACGGAGCCTGAGGTTCCCTGATCAAAGGAAAATGTTCCCAGGTTTTTCCAGGTCATGTCTTTGGATCTCTGTGAGAAAGAGACCCTCTTTTTTCCACCCTTGTGGCGCACTTCGTAGGTCACTTTTGAAGAACGATTTGAGGTTCCCCTCCAGGAAACTTCCACCTTCCATTTTCCAGACGCGCCAAGCCTTGGAGTAAAGATCGCCTCTTCCCTGCCTGTTCGCTTCCAGCGCCCATGTGCACTGGTGTAATGGTAGGTACCTGCCACGGTTCCGCCGGAAGAAAAGCTCTTTCCCTCGGGATTGTTCCCCTTACTATCAGCCCAGTTCCCAACCAGTTTGCAGCCTGAGGAGAAGTCATCCACAACCACTTGTTTCTTCCCAGGCGGTTTCACGGGAGGGATTCCCCCGCCGCCTCCAGCAGGGCTTCCTCCAGCCCCGCTTCCAGAACCTCCCCCAGGTACCCCCGGGCTAGCTGAACCGCCTCCTGAACCGCCACCTGAACCTGTGGAGCCACCATTTCCGCCTCCGCGGCCTCCTCCTGAACCAGATCCAGGGGATCCAGACTTTTTAAGGACCAGGACAGAGCGGGCTCCTCCAAAATTTCCGCCAAGGCTCCCCACAATCACGCCACCGGCGGGTATAGGAAAACTATGGGATACCTCCGCCGGTGAAAAATCACCGGGAGAATCCTCGCTCATGGAATTGGGATCTTTACGGCCCTCGACCTGTAGGGCTGAGGAATCTTTGTCATTCTGACGATTCCAGGATAGAAGCTCTCGCTGAGATCCATCCGCGAGTCTCAAGATGACCCGCAGGCTGGCTTTCCCATAGGTGGATAACCTGGAGCGAGTTTTCAGGGTGCCGCCCTCAGGAAATTCAAGGGATTTTGTTCCCTGGTTCGAGGAGGAAAGCTCCACTGAATCCGAAGATCCTGCTGGTGGTGAATTTCCCGGACCTGGTCCAAAAATATCATCAAGGCCGCCGCCGCCGGGATCATCCCCATTTCCTGAACCAGCTCCCATGTAGGTGAAACGAGCGGAATCAACACTGGCGGAGCTTCCTCCATCATCGGCCATGACCACTTCAATCACAGCTCCGGCCTCAAAGGAATAGGTTCCAAAGGTCTCTGAACTACCCGATCTTTGGTTGACGGTCTTAGAGGCAAATACCTTACCCTGGGACCTTACTTCGTAACGAACGCGGCTTGAGCGGTTTTGAGTCTCTCTCCAGGTCGCTGCGACCTTGTAGCGCCCGGCTTGATTGGCAGTTAGACGGAAAATGGCTCGTTCAGAACCTGTGCGGCTATATTTTCCATGACTGCTCGTATAGTGATAATGGCCATTGACGCAGCCCGAACATCCAAAGATTTTTCCTTCAGGATTATTACCCCTGCTATCAGCCCAGTTTCCTTTGAGCTGACAACGGGAATCATCATCATCAATAACAATAGTTTTAGAAAAAAGAGTACTTGCCAATACCAGAAAAACGGTCAGGACAGAGTACTGGATTCTCATGCTTCGATCTTTTCAGGCTCAGGCAGATCTTCCTGCACCATCTCACCATCCACATAAATCTCAATGTCCTGGATCATCACCGGCTCCGCGGGCTTATCTCCATATTCGGTCTTTACATTACCAATGGTTTGAAGAACATCATCACCTGTTTTAATCTTACCGAAAATCGCGTGTTTGTCATCAAGCCAGGGTGTCGGGACCAGCGTGATAAAAAACTGGGAGCCGCCTGTATTGGGACCGCGGTTGGCCATGGAGAGGAGCCCTCCTGATTCATGACGATAGTCCTCAGAGAACTCATCAGCGATGCAATACCCAGGTCCTCCCGAGCCCAGACCATCAGGACATCCCGCCTGTACCATGAAATCCTTAATCACGCGATGGAAAGTGATGCCTTTATAAAATCCTTGCTGTGCCAGGCTGGCGAAATTTGCCACGGTATTGGGAGCGGAATCTTTCAGAAGTTCCACTTCCATATCTCCAAAGTTTGTAATGATCTTAGCAGTTAACATCAGGTCCTCCGTATAAAAATGCGAGGCCCAGTATACTGCAAGAGATAGGTGAATGGGAATAATGGCGAAAGTCGCGCTCAGAGTTCTCTGGCTTCGGTGGTCAATAAGGCTCGAGGCTCCTCACGAGTGATATAGGTATGACCATGGGACTCCCATTCCCCGGTACCCCAGAAGCTTCTTTTGCGGCGAAGTATCTCAATCTTCACACTAACCTTTTCATAGAATCCAAGGGTACGGGCAAAGACTTTTTTGTAGTGTTTAAACCAGGCTTTATAGGCGAACCTGAGTTTTTGTTTCCACACCCACGAAAAGCTCTTTTCCACTTTAAGCGCCTTGAGAACTTTTTTGAGCGGACCTAAAAAGTCTACATCTATGTCAATGCGATGTTCCCGATTCTCAAAAAAGGTGTTGCGATGAATCACCTCATACTCTTTGATAGCCTTACGCTCCAACTCTCTTCCGTAGGCATATTCATAGGTTGCCGATAGGCTAGCCGAAGGGATTAGCTCCAGGATCTGAGAAGCCAGTCCCGAGTCTTGATTCACTCCATGGGCACTGAATCGAAGCCTGGAGACAAGAAGGTGAGAAATTTCCCGCAAAGCTTGTAGTGAAACGGGATCTGCTTTCTGAAGAAAACTCACAAAGTCCGATACGAGACTTTCTTCGAGAATGTGATTGAGAATCCTGTCTCGATCCAACTCATAGTCCTGAAACAGGGACTTATCCAGATCATTCATCGTTGACTTTTTATGGTCGCAATAAGCCTGAACCAGCCTGGAAAGAGATGCTTCCAAAGGCCTTCCGGAAACTTCCACTGCCCTATCGGGAAACTCGAAGCGCTCAACCGCCTGAAGGGAGGTAGAGAACAAGGTTAGAAGAAAGGCCAGGATAGGAAGAAAATTAAAGGTTATACGCATTTTTCCCACCAATCTTTGATTTCGAATATTTTATGGATGAAAGAGGTTTCGTCAAGCTCTAAACTCAGGGCGATTCATTTTTCATTCAGTTGCTTCACTTGTTTCCATTGTTCCAATTGATTCAGATTTCCTACGTTGATAATTAGATTCTCCCAACGTATTATCAAATCCTGATTTTTATGGAGTCTAAAACGTCCGATACAGATTCTCATTACGCGCCTGCCGGAATGTACCTCTGGGATCCTTGGTTCATGGCAATCGAGGAGCGTGTTCATGCCTTCTATCTACAGGCTGCCCGTGATGGTAATCATGATCTAAGACACCATAATGCCGTCTCTATCGGTCATGCAGTCTCTGATGACCTTTACCAATGGGAACAACAAGGGACGATCTTAAGCCCGGGAAAGCCAGGTACATGGGATTCAATGGCACTATGGACCGGGTTCACTCTGCACTATGGTGGACAGTATTACCTATTTTATACGGGAAGGCATACCGGTGAATTCTGGAAACAGAATATTGGCCTGGCTATATCCACTGATCTGATGAATTTTGAGCGGGTTTCCGAGCAGCCCATATTGCCTCATGACCCGGAACTCTACGATACTACCGGAGAAGAACAAAATGAGGTGGGCAATCCCCCCACCTGGAGAGATCCCTACATCTTCAAGGACCCGCAGAGCGAAGACTGGATCATGATATTCTCAGCAAGGTCCAATCCACCGGGACTGTATAACGGCTGCATCGGGCTGGCGCGCTCCCAAAATCTCATCGACTGGGAAATCCAGCCACCATTATTCGCACCGGGCCACTACGATGAACTTGAAACCCCGCAAATTCTGCATTACAAGGGGCTGTATTACCTGTTTTTCTCCACCTGGGACCGCTGTTATCATCCGGATTTCGCAAAAATCAGGACACCTACATCGGGACTTCATTGCTATGTAAGTGAAGATTTATATGGGTCCTATCGACCTGCAAATCAAACCGGCATCGTACTGGGCAATGGAGAGAACCTTTATTCCGTTCGGATGGCCACTTTCCTGCGAGATCGCTACATGGCAATTGGATGGCTAAACTTTGATGAGAAGTCTGATTTCATAGCCAGACTTTCCCACCCAATTCCTATGAACCTGGACTCAGACCGGGTTATTGCCGATTTCGCCCCTTGAAACTGGAAATCAAGGTCCTAAACCCATACACTTATACTGGATTGCACTGACAGGAGTCACAATGCTAAAAGCACTGAAACATTCTAAAGATGGTGAAACTATTCTTCTCAAAAGGTTTCATGGCGACATTCCCACTCATCCCAGGAATGAAAACGCCGAACTGGTCAGGGCAAGCTATGTGGATTTAGAAACTACCGGCCTTGATCCAGCGATTCATAAAATCATTGAAATAGGAATTCTGACATTTGAGTTCGATTCTCGTAACGGTCAAATCGTGGAGATCATCTCGGAGTATGAATCCTTCCAGGACCCTGGAGGACCAGTGCCTCCAGAGATCACTAAGCTCACCGGGATCAGCACTGAGATGGTACAGGGTGAGAAAATTGCATGGGAAAAGGTTTATAGAATTTTCGAAGATTCCAGTCTGATCCTGGCGCATAATGCCATTTTCGACAGAGGATTCCTGGATCCGATTCTAGAGGTGAGTAAGGAAAAGATCTGGGGATGCTCCATGTCCCAGGTTCCCTGGCGTAGAGAAGGATGTTCCTGTGCAAGCCTTCCGCATCTTTGTATGGAACATGGCTTTTTCTATACTCCGCACAGGGCTTTGACCGACGTAAAAGCTGCGGTAAATCTACTTGGATTTGAATCCGACTTGAACGGACACCCTTACCTGGAAACTCTAAATCGAAATGCCCAGGAACCCGAGGTGCTCATCCGGGCCTTCAAAGCCCCCTTTGAGACCAAGGATCTCCTAAAGGAGCGTAGATTTCGCTGGAATGTGGGGATGAAGGTATGGGAGAAACGAACCGATCTTGAGGAAGCCTCCGAGCTTAAGACCTGGATGATTGAAAGCATCTATGCCGGCAAAGATCCAAATCCCGCCAAATTTTTTGAAGTTCCTCCCGAGGATCGCTTCAAGAAGAATCTAAGCCTCGACGAACTGGCCCAGACCGCTTTTCAGTTGTGATGCGAGGACTGGTGCTTTGATGAGCTTTTGAGGCTCCATGAGCAGCACCTGGAAGCGGTTCCTTTGGCGAAGGTAGCGATGCTACCTCCTTCGCACGAACCACCCCCATGTACTACTCCTGAATCCTCAAAACCTCACCACGCACCAGCCCTCGCATCACGGTTTTCTTCTGTTTTTTTGCTTTCTTACTCTTGCCTCTCTTTGATCGGCTTTCGCTTTTGTTGAGGTTCTTGATGGAATTAGGAAATGATCAAACCAATTCTGTGGTCGGTACGCTGTGGCCCTGGACACTTCAACCCTGATGAGGATTCCGGCTCTCACTATTTCTCGCGCAGTTCTTGTTCAATTCTCTCCGATAAGTAAATCTTCATTAGTGATTGATAGGGTACATCCTTTTGATGGGCTAAAGATTTAATTGCTGCTAACAAGGATTCTGGCAAGCGCAGTGAGATGGTCTTAAGAGAGGGTTTCAGGTTTGGGAAAACCACATGTTGAGCACCCTCCCATTCTATATAGTCGGTAGAATCGTGGGATGCCCAGAACTCCTTCTCTTCTTCTTCAGTCTTGAACTCAGGTATTTTTTTCTTAGCAACCATAGATCTTCCTTTCTTTCGATGTCATATCCCTTGCTGAAATTACCCTGATCGAAGTACCTCTCACGGTATAGACCAAAAATAAAACACATTCAATACAAATTCTTTCAGAATGACATTCATTGGCTGGCTCCTTGCGGGGCGTGTAGGATGGGGATATGGGTTCCTTTGATAAGAGTCGCGCCGAGAATGTAGCTGGAAATTTCTTTGTGGATTCCACCTGTATTGATTGTAATACCTGCCGTTGGATGGCACCTGAGGTATTTGCCCGAGTTGGGGATCAATCGGCGGTGACTCAGCAACCCGAAGGAGATGGGGAGATTTTACGGACTGCACAGGCACTTGTGGCATGTCCTACCGCGTCCATTGGAATGCTTGAGAAAAGTCCCTTACTAAAGGAAGCTGTACATAGTTTTCCTCATCCTATCCGTGAGAATGTTTATCACTGTGGCTACCACATTGAAAATTCCTTTGGTGCTGCCAGTTATTTCATCAGTAGCGATTATGGGAATATGCTCATTGATTCGCCTCGGTTTGCCGCTCCGCTGGTTAGAAATATCGAGAAGCTCGGTGGAATCAAGACCATGCTGCTCACTCATATTGATGATGTTGGCGATCACGAAAAATTTCAAAAGCACTTTGGATGCGAGCGCCTGATCCATAGAGGCGACCTGGGAAAACTTGAAGGTATTGAGATAGTTCTTGAGGCGAAGGAGCCTGTGCAACTTAATCCTGATCTCAAGATCATCCCGGTACCAGGGCATACGGAAGGATCAATCGTTTTCTTGTACCAGGACCGGTTTCTCTTCTCCGGTGATCACCTTGCTTTTTCGAATTCCCTGCGGCATTTCCACGCCTTTAAGGGTGCTTGCTGGTATTCCTGGGATGAACTGAAGCATTCCATGAGAAGGCTGGCTTCCTTCCCCTTCCAGTTTCTGCTACCAGGACACGGAAATTCCTGGTCCGGCAGCTTTGAGGAGGCGGCAGAACAGATGGAAAAATGTCTCCAATGGATGGAGCAGACCTGAAGGAACAGACCTGGTAGCGAAAGTGACCGTCTGAATTCAAAACAAGAGAAGACAGGATTGAAGATTCTACGGTAGAATTTCCGGGTTAAAACTAAGGATTGGAGTTGACCATAATCCTTGGTGAAGGAACGAAATTGGACGAAAACGGTAACAAGGTTATTTTGGTTGTGGATGATGAGGAAAAGATCCTCATGATGTTGTCCGCCGTATTGGAACGAGCCGGCTATCACGTCGAAGTAGCACAGGACGCTTTTCACGCTCTCTCTTTACTGGGTAAACAAGATGTAGATCTCGTCATTTCAGACGTAAATATGCCAAATTTCTCGGGGGTTAAGCTCGCGAAAAGGCTCCAGCCTCGGAGAATCAAGATGTTGATGCTCACCGGGGATAGTTCACCGGAGGTTGTTCAGGAATCCATTGATTCAGGTGTCGCAGGTTTTATTACCAAGTCCTCCTTCAAACCCAAGAATTTTCTGGCCAGAGTCAAATCCGTTTTAGAACAATAGAAGGGTCATTTTTATGGATTCAAGGTCCCAATGGTAGAAATCAAGACCGAGGAAAATATTCGCTCGCGGGTTTTTGATCTCTTCAATACCTCCAGGGACCTGATGTGCATCGTTTCAGACGATGGGTATTTCAAGGTCTTGAATCCCGCATTTGAAAAAACACTGGGATTCACCCTGGAGGAGTTAAAATCCAAATCTTTTCTTGAATTTATCCACCCGGATGATGTTCCCCGTACGGAAGCACAGGTGGAACATCTGAAAACCGGGGGAGTCACAGCTCGTTTTGAAAATCGTTACCTGTGTAAGGATGGCACCTATAAATGGCTGTCATGGGGAGCATACGTAGGAAAGAACGGGCTTAGATATGGCATCGCCTTTGATTCCACAGAGACCCGCCAGATCGCGGAGAAAATGCAGCAGACCCAGAAAATGGAATCCATTGGAAGACTTGCCGGGGGAATTGCCCACGATTTAAATAATTTTCTCACTGTGATTTCAGGTTATGTAGAACTTTGTCTTGATTCTTTGCCCGAGAGTTCAGAAGAGAGAGGATTTCTTCAGGAGGTCAGTGATGCTGCTGATAGCGCGGGAAGACTCTCGGAGCAACTTGTTGCCTTCAGCAGAAAGAAATTCTTAAGTCCCTCGGTTCTTAATATCAAAGAGATCATCGAAAAGGTGGTCTCTATTACAGCGGTTTTAACCTCTGGCAAAATCCAGATTGTGAGTTCACTGAATTCAGAAGTTCCACCCATTTACTTTGATGCAGGGCAGGTCGAACAGATTCTGACGAACTTGATTCTCAATGCTTTTGATGCAATTACGGAAAAGGGTAAGCTCATCATCGAAACAGGTACTTTAGTTGTAGATATCGATGAGTCAACCTTTAATCTTGACCTGGAGCCAGGAACCTACACAGAGGTGAAGTTTGTAGATAATGGAATCGGCATGGACGAAGAGACATCAAGGAGGGTGTTTGAGCCCTTTTTTACCACCAAAGACCAGGGTACCGGGACCGGACTGGGACTCTCCAGTGTTTACGGGCTTCTAAAGCAGTCTGGAGGGGGAATCTGGCTCCAGTCCCAACTTGGGGTGGGAACTACTTTTCGGGTGTTCTTCCCTACCCCGGTCACAGAAGAGAAGCAACTGTGCTCTAAAACAGAAGAAAAAGCCATCACTGGGCAAAATTCCGGTACTATACTGGTTCTAGACGATCAGATCACGGTCCTGGGTTTTGTATCCAAAGTTCTTGAAATGTCTGGATACACGGTTTTAAAAACTTCAGATGTAGAAGAAGCTGAGTTCGTATTTAAAGAAAATAGATCTGAAATCGATTTACTGTTAACCGACATAGTAATGCCGCAAAGATCAGGGGTTGAAGTAGCCAGACAATTAAGAGATTTATCCCCAGATCTTAAGGTAATCTATATGAGCGGATTCGCTGACCATGATATTGTCAAAGAAGGCTTAACTGACGAGAAAGGTCATTTACTTCCAGGGATTACTTTGTTAGAAAAGCCCCTGTCACGCAGTAGAGTACTTGAAGCGGTTGGTGAGGTCTTGAACAGGGAGTAGAAACTCGCGAAAAACCTGATTTCACTCTTGCTATACCTTCTTACTCGGTTCATGAATGAAGATCTCTCCGAAGATAGGATCCCGTTCTTGATGGTTTTTTATCAAAGAGATCCGGTTTACAGAGAGTTCAGCGTTTTTTGGCAGGAGCAGCACGCCAGATTCTGTTTTCAACTCTCTTGATAAGACCATTCCACTTACCAACTGGGCAAGCTCTATCCTGATTTCTTTCAATTCACTTGCCGAACTCTTGTTAGAGGTGAATCCGTATTGCTCTAAGCCTTTTTGGACGATCTCAAGGAATTCTTTGGATTTGACTGGTTTCACCAGAAACCTGTGGACAGCAGCCAGGTTAATGGCATCTATCGCCAGGGATTCGGAAGGATGACCAGTGAGCATGATTCGGATAGTCTCGGGTGAAATCTCCTTTGCCTCTTCAAGAAGCTGGAGCCCTTTCATAGCTGGCATTTCCTGATCTGAAATGATCAATGCGATTTCGGAGTGTCTGAGCTCATTGAGAGCGGTCGTAACATTGGTTGTCCTTATAGATGGAACACCAGCTCTTGTAAGAATAACACCGTAGAGACTTAAGATCGAAGGCTCATCATCGACCATTAGAACCGTCGAAGTCATGATCTGCCTTCGTAGATGTACATAAAAAAACCGTAACTTTGGACCGACTTAGTGAAACGGCTTTTATTATAAACCCAAAGTGAAGTCATTTGTCCCAATTCTCCTTAAATTCGAAACTGTTTGATTCCATTGCTCAACTTAGAGGGGGGTCTGGAATCACCAGTGGTCAACCACCTGGCAACGCAGTGACTACACCGCTTAGCCCTTCATAGTCCCAGTCTCAGGAGCCTCTGCAGGGTAGTCTCAGCTCAAAGGTCGATCCTTTCCCGGGAATGCTCTGCGCTTTGATTGTGCCCTGATGACGTTCCACGATTCTCTTGACGGTCGCCAGACCGATCCCCGATCCTTCATATTCACTCGAACTAACCAGTCTACGGAAAGGAAGAAAAATCTCTTCCGTGTCCTCTGGATTAAAACCAATACCATTATCCTCGATGCTGATGACATGGAATTTCTGGTTCAAACCATCGTGAGACTGCGAGACATCCTCCGTTTTACCTTTGATCAAGATTTTGGGGGCCACCCCTTCATGAACGTACTTGATCGCATTTCCAATCAGATTTTGAAAGATTTGTTTCAACTGAATCGGGTCTCCAAAAACTGTCGGTAAGACGCCTATCTCGATTTCCCCCCCGGTTTCCTCAAGTTGAATTTCTCTCAATTTCGCCGCTTCCTTCACGAGCTTTCCGAGATCTACCGACTCAAAGGGACGGTTCGCTCCTCCCACTCCTGCCAACTCCAGGATACTACTGACAAGATTCTGCATATCCGATGCCGCTATCTTGATATGATCAAGAAATTCCTTGCCGTCCTGGCTCAACTCCTCCCTGTGGTTTTTCTCCAATAGTCCTGAAAATCCACAGATCAACCGGATTGGAGCCTTCAAATCATGCGCGGCGATTTTGGCAAAGTCATTAAGATCCTTGTTTGATCTCTTTAATTCTGTGGAAAGAGTTCCCAGGTCATGGTTGGCAGTGAGTAGTTCACGAGCCAGATATTCGCTACGGCGTAAGGTGCGCAAAGCCCAGAAAAAGAGCATCGAAATGAAGATTCCTGTTACAAGCGCCATTGTTGGTAAGAGCGACCCTTCCGATCTTAAGGATTTTGCGCTCATTCCAATTGAGGTATTCCAGGCCAGGTTTCGCAAATGCAGTTTACCCCTGGCATTGAATAATTCTGCCATGGTGCCTTCCCCGCGCTCATAGATCAGGTTTCCATCCTCGTATAGCTTGAGTTCAAAGCCCCGAACAAAGTCCTTAAGCAGTGCGTCCAGAATGGAATTGAGATCCATCACTCCCGAGATGATACCCAGGAACCGCTCCTCTTTGAAAATGGGAACAAGGACAAAGAATTTGCTCTCCTTCTGAGCATTCCCCACTACACTCGACAGGGTTGTCTCTCTTTGGTTTCTGGCTTCATGAAAATATTGCCTAACTATTGGCGCAAACTGGGAATATAGGCTGGTAGACTCCGCCACGGGACTAGAGCCCGCGAGCCACCTGGAATTTCCGGACGGCTCAATCCATGCCATGGCCAACATTCCTGTAATGTGCTTGATGTAATTCCCGGCATCCTCCATCCACATTTCCCTTGATTTCTCTCCGGGTCCTGACCATCTTCGCGCCATTCTCTCTATAGCGTGGACTTGAACCTTGATCTCATGCTCAATGAGCTTACCTGCGGACTGTTCTGCCTGAAGAACCCTGTTCTTAATCTGCAGGTTGTCGCGGGCATAAAAACTCTGCCAGAGACAGACCGTAATGCAAACACAAGCCACAGCGGCTACCTGGGGAAACCAGTGCGGTATCATCCCTGGTGTGGGATGTACCCTGGTCCATACCCAGGCAATGAGGCCAGCCCCAAAGCCGATGAATCCAGCGGCAGTATGAAGAGCCATACGTGTGAGATTCCCCCATCCATAGGCAGTTTCGACTCCAGCGAAGTAGCCATAGAAGGAAACCGTTCCCAAACCGAGGGTTAGAGCAGACAGCAATGCGATCATGGATCCCTTAGAAGTTCTGTGGTATTCAACCATTCCAAAAATCAATGAACTACCGCTCAAAAGGAAGCAAAGCGCTGTATTGGGTGCCATACGGCCCGGATGGGAAGTTAAGGGATCATGAGGATGTTTCATGAAGAGTTCATCGATACCAATCTGAACTCCAAGGAGGTACTCAATTAGGGTCAGAGCCCCGAGGGCAACCAGTAGAATCCCGAGAATCGCAGCAGTCCGGTACCAACCGAAACACAGGGCGAAGAGCCCAGTGCCACAGAGCAAAAAGCCCAGTGCTGTATTGAATTGCATGGGAACAAAAGCGGGATCTACTTTCGTCAGGGAAACATTACCGGTAAACCAGCCGAAGAGAACAGTAAATCCCAGAAGGGTGGTCAAACCAGCCAGAACCTGGGGAGAATATCCCAGCACAACTGATTTGTGAATACGTTTCAGCATTATCCCCCTACCCCTATTGGTGATGATAAGGGGAAATCTAACGCCTTGCAACCAAACCCTGAATTATATATCTGACAATACTATCTTCAACTCTTTTTAGCCATTGAATCTTAACAAATTGGGCCGACCTGGTGACATTTCTATGACAATCCTCAGTCATTCTCTTTAGTGAGCGAAGACCTGGCAGGGAGCTGATATGAATTCAAAACCGCATTTTGGCAGCAATTTTTCTAGCAGAGGTTGTATGGACCAAACCAGTATTTTCGTGACGATCATGATTTGGATTGTACTTTCCCTGGGTTACTTTCCCTGCTTCGTCTTCGCTCATTTTCTGGTTACCTGGGATGGAATCAAACGATGTCGTTTGGGCAAACTAGACTTGCTCTGGCTTTATCTGGCAGCTGTGGCCAATAGTGCCCTGGTTGCCGTCTGCAGCGTTGCCTTCGCTCGCTATCTAAAGCTAACTTATCTCCCGCTCTCCGGCGGTCCTATCGAGTTTCTGGTCCACCTGATAATCTGCCTGGGTTTACTTGCTTACAGCTATCACATTCACTCCTGGAGAAGCAGTGAAGTTCTTTCTGTAATGCAGAGGTTCAAACTTCTCCTGGTGGTCGGACTAAGCCTGTTTGGCCTATTTCTAAAAAATGTTGGTTAGATCCAGTTTCAGAGCACATAATCATAACGTTTCAATGCCTGTTCATATCCCTTTTGATTGAAGCTCTGACCTTCCTTTGTAAAGGTTCCCAGGATCTTATCTATAAAGTAGAAACTAATTCCGAAATTAAACTTCATGAGTCCATCATCAGCTATGATCATGTGATGTAGATCATGGGAGCGCCGCGCGGCGAGGAACCATTTTTTCAAAAAGGGATGCTTTAACATCCACCAATTCTTGAGATGCATTGCGTCATGCATCATTGAGAAAGAGAAATACCCGTAAATAAGACAAAATGCCGGAAAGAGTACGCGCGTCACCATGTGAGCCTGAAAAAATCCGAAGACAACTTCCATACCTACCAGAAGAGTTAGGATTGGAATCACCCATTCAAAACCAAAATCGAGAATGGAGGCCCTGCCATCAGCAGAGCAGATATATTTTTCACTGCGCAGGGACTTCCCAGGTCCGTAATCTCTTAAGTGATGAATCATATGGTAACGACTGAGCCAGTGTATGGCATTGCTGTGAAGGAGATGATGTATGAAATAACCAGCGATCTCGGTAAGGAGGAAACCCCCTACCAGGCAAAGTACAATATGAATAGTCCAGTCCAACAGCATATAAATCATCCCTTTAGAAAACTCTTCTATACTTAAATAACCGATCGGTTACAAACTGTCAAGAGTTAGGGTGTCCGATTTTGCTGGAATCTGGTTCGGGTGGGTAATCCTTAAATGTCGGAGAATCGATGAGCAGTACGGCTTGTTAATTTACTTCGTTGTAGCTGACATCAAGATTCCAGGTCTTACCTGATGGCAGCCTGAGCCAGGTAAGCTCTACATGCTGAGAATTCCGCAGGTAAAATCATGCGCTGTAGAGAGCTATTTGCAAGGGTATAATTGCAGACTGATCCGGGAATCTCAGTTTCTTGCTAAATCAGATTTCATCATTGCTTCGAGGATGCTTAGAGACGCAAGAAACAGCTTGCATTCTTAAAAATTTCCGCACTATCACTATTGCGCGAAAGCAATGAATTTGATTAAAAATTTGTACCAATCTTTTTGAGATTAGGATGAAGCCAAAAATTGCACCTTTGTGCGTCCCTGCCGGTCCCGTGATGCAGTCGAGGTATGACGGCAAGAATTGGAGGTTAGAGTCTTTACTAAGACTGTTGGGACCAGGTTCTTGAACTGACAACGCTGAACATGACCGGCAGCAAATCGCAGTGGATTGGCTCTTACTTGATCGTCAGGAAGATGGGCTCATCACCCTTCACTGTGGAGAAGTTGAAATTCGGGTTCTTGGCTTTGGTTGTACAAGCTACCTGGGTAGCTTCCTGGAAGCCTGGCGTTACGGATAGATGGATATTAGCACTGTCAGCCTCTCTCATCCCTGTACTATCTATAGCTGTGACCCTTACGATGTAATCCGCTCGAAGGCAGGGGGAAATTCCTGATACCAGTGCTGTGACGCGAGGTCCGCTCCCCGAAGAAAGGGCTATTGTCATCCCGTCTCCGCCTACTAACTCCCAAAAATACTGGATTGATACTCCTTGTAAGTCTGGGCTCTGGCTACCCTCTGCACTCAAGATAAAACGCATTTCTTTTGAGCTGTTCAGGGTGCTGTAGTTTGTAGCCTCAACAGGAGTGCGTACTCCTTCATGATTGATCATCTCAAGAATATTCGCATGAGCTTTCAAGGTCAGGAAGTCCGAAGCGGCCTCTGCCCTCACGGAGGGTAGCGGAGCTTCAACTGTTTGCAATTGCTGACTTCCGTAGCCCTGTGCGCAAATACAAAAATAGAGGGATAGAAGTCTAACCCTTGAAAAAATTCGATTCTCAATTCGATTTTTCATGTCCGACACAGCCTTTCGGTTGGTCCTGATCTCTTTGGTCTGGCACAACCTTGGAGCTTTCAGGTAACCGCTAATCCCTTTGCAAGAGGTGTGCCAAATAATTGTGGCGGGTTCCCAGGGGGATAAATCGAAAGGTTAGGGTGTTTTGAGGGGTAATGCAGTGGATGAGCAGATCATTAACTGTTGACCTCAGGTGTCTGTAGAATAGAACTCTGGCCCTGAATAGAACCCTTCAAACCCGTATGCAATCAAGGCTTTCAAAGTTTTTCACCAAAAGGTCATAACTTTGACACGGGGGTCAACGATTCACTCTTTGGGGATACTTGTTCCCATCTTAGCGAGTGCGCTTAGCTGATACGATCATCGGTCCACTTGCATAAAAACCCGGGTCAACAGCAGCTTGCCATATATCGATGACAGGCATCTCACTTCTCTTGGGTTCAACGGTGATCTGGTTCTCTGGAGTAACCGATATCTGGACCAGGGCACTATCACTCATAGCCATTCCGGATCCATCTACAGCAGTCATTCGAATGATGTAATCGTGCCGCTTTCCAATTTTCAATTCTGAAATCTGGGCTTTGACTCTCTCACCACTTCCAGCAGATAGGGTGAGGCTCATCGGATCTCCGCTCTCCAACTCCCAAAAATACTGCAGGGGTGCGGAACTAGAAACCGGGTTTTTGGTTTCCTTAGCACTTAGAACAAAATTCAACTTTGACGCGCTCATTGAGGAAACATATTTAGACTTGTGGACTTGCGCCGTATTTCCATTTTGATCTTCGACACTCAGGATTTTTGCCTGAGCCCGAAGAGAACTCATCTCAGGTAGATTGGAGTTTTGATCAGCAAAGTTCAAAGAAAGAGAACTTAGAACCGTGATAACCGCTATCCAACTTTTTGCTTTTAGATTCCCGATGGATGATTTCATGTCCGACACAGCCTTTCTATCCGTTTCGACTTTTCTGACTGGCACTTTCAGTAAAGTCTCCGCACAACCGCCAGTTACTTCGCAAGAGGTGTGCCAATAGAAAATATCAGGAATCCATCCCTGACTTCAGTATCAGGCATCGTGATTACCGGAGGATATTAGTACCGCGGAACCATCTCGTCCTGGTGACCTCGTCGTTCATGAGTAGAGGTGAATCAAATTGATTTTGATTGGAAGAAATAGCTTCAAACCTGGGATTCAGAGCTTTTTAACCAAAAGGTCATTTCTTTTGACTTAACCGTCATGCAGAGAAATAATCCTGCACTAGATAACCTCTTATCAGTGAGGAAGGTTTTAAGCCAGGATCTCTTACCTTACTGGAAATAATCCTTGAGAGCGTCCGCTACAAAACCCGACGAGGTCTCATCAACAATGGATCGAACCGCCTGGAGATCATCTTCACTCAGAAAGCCAGGCAAAATTCTAAGGCATGCCTCAACCCAGCCTCGGTTCACGTTCTCCACAATATAGGCACCCGCGGCACCCTTGCGATTATTGCGTTTGGGCTTTGTCAGAGTTTTGGTGAAATATGCCCTGACGAAATTTGCAACGAACCCGGAGTTGATTCGATCAACAATGGCCTTGATAGCCGCCATATCGCCTTCTCCCACAAAGGAGGGTAGGGCTCTGATAACATCACTCTGCCAACCGTTGCTCACATGCTGTCGAATATATACGGTGGCCCTACCTCTGAAATTCTCAGGACCGGCGTCATCACCATTTTCATCCTGCCAATCCTTAAGGGCTCTGAGAGCGGAGCTTAATTTACTGAGTGCCCGATCATATCGACCCGAGGCACCCTGGGTCTCAAAGCTAATATCATCATTGAGCTGCAGGTCATTGAGAGTACGATAGGAAGTCTTAAGAGCGGCAATGATACTTGAAATCTGATTTGACCTGGATTCTTCAAGCTCACCGATAACTGGCTTAAAAACAAGAATACTCTTATCCCCTTGTGTGCGACCGCTTAGATCACCCGCAGTGATAAGACCAGTAAATACAGTGAACCCAACCAAGAGCGACGTGACAGTCAATCCCCTTTTCATAGCAACTCCTTGGCATCCTGAACTAAGAACAAAATGCCCAATTATCCTGTGTGTAATATTCCTCGAGAGGTTCAGATAATAATCCGGAAAATAGCTTTGTCAACCGTCAAAGGAAAAAGGGTGACCGAGGGCGAGCGAAAGTTCCACAGCCTGTGAAGAGAAGGCTGGCGTAGCGGCGCTA
>CAZIKF010000014.1:0-65631 GCA_964539825.1 uncultured bacterium | reverse complement strand
CGGGAGCCGCCGATGAGCAGAGATGTGGAGCTTGCAGCCGCCTGAATCCCCATTTAGACCTATCCAATTCCTTCGGGACGCCCGCAAGGGGCCAGGTCCCAAGAAAGAGGGGGACCGAGGGCGAGCGAAAGCTACACAGCCTGTGAAGAGAAGGGTGGCGTAGCGGCGCTACGGGAGCCGCCGATGAGCAGAGATGTGGAGCTTGCAGCCGCCTGAATCCCCATTTTTCTTGGGACTTGGCCCCTTGCGGGTGTATACTCGGCGCGTTTAACACTGCTCAGAGAAAAGGAGAGACAATGTTTCAAAACCTGCAAGCTCCAACCTCCGGAGAAAAAATCACCGCCCGTGAAGATGGAACTCTCAATGTACCCAATAATCCAATCCTCCCCTTCATTGAAGGTGACGGCACTGGCGTTGATATCTGGCGAGCCGCTCAACGCGTTCTGGACGCCGCTGTTAAAAACGCTTACAAAGGGGATAGGGAGATCTCATGGTTTGAAGTCTTTGCTGGAGAGAAGGCATTCAATAAATTTAACGAATGGCTTCCCCAGGACACATTGACTGCTGTCAGAGAATACAAGATCGGCATCAAAGGTCCTCTGACCACCCCGGTGGGTGGAGGAATTCGATCGTTGAACGTGGCCCTCAGACAAGAACTTGATTTATATACTTGCCTACGGCCTGTGCGCTGGTTTCAAGGGGTCCCTTCCCCCCTCAAAAATCCAGAAAACACCGATATGGTGATCTTTCGGGAGAACACAGAGGATATTTATGCCGGGGTGGAATACGCGGCAGAATCCGACGAGTGCAAAAGTCTGGTGAAAATCCTCCAGGAACAATTTAAGGTCACCAAGATTCGTTTTCCCGAAACCTCGAGCATTGGAATAAAACCTGTTTCCAAGCAAGGAACAGAGCGACTCGTTCGAGGCGCGATTGAATACGCCCTCAGTCATAAAAGACCATCGGTAACCCTTGTGCACAAGGGAAATATCATGAAGTTTACAGAAGGCTACTTCAAAAAATGGGGTTATGAACTTGCCGAACGTGAATATGCGGATCGCACTTTCACCTGGGCTGAATATGACCGTATCGTTGAGAAGAGTGGAACCGGGGCTGCCAATGAAGCCCAGGATAAAGCTGTTTCCGAGGGAAAGCTCATCATCAAGGACGTGATCGCTGATGCCTTTTTACAGCAGATTCTCACCCGTCCCAAGGAATATGGCGTGATCGCCACCCTGAACCTAAACGGAGATTATATATCCGATGCGCTTGCCGCCCAGGTCGGCGGGATTGGTATTGCTCCCGGGGCAAACATCAATTATGAGACCGGTCATGCGATTTTCGAAGCAACCCATGGCACAGCTCCCAAATACGCAGGACTAGATAAGGTAAATCCTGGCTCTGTGATTCTTTCCGGTGTTCTGATGTTTGAGCACCTGGGATGGCAGGAAGCCGCTGATTTAATCGTAAAGGGTATCGAGGGATCGATTGCCGCCAAACGTGTAACGTATGATTTCGAGAGACTGATGGAAGGAGCTACTCTTCTCAAGTGCTCCGAGTTTGGAGACGAAATCATTCGCAACATGTAGTTCAAGATCTATCAAAATACAAAAAGGACCTGGGTCTCAGATCCCGGTCCTTTTTTTATTGGGAAAGAATAGGAATACGAGGATGAAAAATCTATGAGGCCAGACGCACGCCAAGTTCAAAACTTAGATCATCCACTTCTACTACCCGTCGAGACTTAGAATCTTCAATTCCTTCAGAAAAAACCTCAAGAGAGAGGGTTTCCTGGGAAATCAAGTCTTTATGACGACGGATCGCTTCCTGTACTGCCGTATCGGTGGAAAGAACATAGGAATGAATTCGATCACTGAGTTCAAAGTCAGCGTCCTTTCTTAAGGTCTGGAGATGACGAATGATTTCCCGGGCATGACCCTCGAGAACCAATTCCTCGGTGGGAACCAGGTCCAGGGAAACGAGAAGCTCATTTTCTGAGGCGCAGTCAAACCCTTCCTGGGCTCTATAGGTTAACTCAAAGTCTTCTTCTTCAATGACGATGCCTTCAACCTGAACCTGGGTTCCCCGTAGCTCAAATCTCCCCTCCTTGGAAGCGCTGAGAATTCGTTTGAAATCCTTCCCAAATCTTGGTCCTAAGGCTTTAGCGTTAAGCTTGAGGTGAACTTCTCCCAGCCGGGATGCATCTTCCACATACTCCACGGTTTTTACATTCAGCTCATCAAGAATCACGTCACTATATTTTTCAATAATATCCTGGTTGATAGATCCGGCTACTAGCATTTTAGAGAGCGGTTTACGCACCTTTATCCGATTTCTGGCCCTTAGACTATGTCCCAGGGAAACCACGGTGCGAACCATAGCCATCTCTTCACTCAGTTCTCTATCAATAAGCCCAGGGATGACTGCGTCCCAGTCACTAAGGTGTACTGATTCTTCAGAAGTCAGGTGACGATAAATGTACTCTGGAAGAAAAGGCATGATTGGAGCAAGCACCTTGCAAAGGCCCTTGAGTACCGAAAATAAAGTTTCATAGGCATCGGCCTTGTCTATATCTGTCTCGGACTTCCAAAATCTTCTTCGAGATCGGCGAACATACCAGTTCGTAAGGGTGACCAGAAATTTTTCTATGCTCCTACAGGCATCATTAAGTTCGTAAACATCGAGACTCTTAGTCACCGTATCCAGCATTTGCTGGTACTCAGACAGAATATACCGGTCGAGAGAATTCTTCGATTTGGTTTTACCTTCTGGTTTATAGCCATCAATATTGGCATAGCTGATGAGGAAGGAAAATACATTCCAGAGAGGTAGAAGCGTGGATTTTACAACCTCTTTGACCTCATCATCGGAGAAACGTACTTCCTGTCCCTTCACGACAGGGGAAGTCACCAAAAAATAGCGTAGAGCATCAGCACCATAAGTGTGGAATACCTCCATCGGGGGGGTGTAATTCTTGTGCCGCTTACTCAGTTTCTTTCCATCGGCGGCCAGAATAAGTCCGGTACAGATTACATTTCGAAAGGCAGGGCGGTCAAAGAGCGCTGTTGCGATGACATGAAGATAGTAAAACCAGCAGCGGGTCTGATCAATGGCCTCACAAATAAAATCAGCAGGAAAATGCTCTTCAAATTCCTTCTGCTTCTCAAAGGGATAATGCTGCTGTCCGTAGGGCATACTTCCCGATTCAAACCAACAATCCAATACCTCGGGTACCCGATGATATTTTTTTCCGTCGCGCTCAAAAACGATTTCATCAACGAAATGCTTATGAATGTCTTCTATTTCTGTACCGCTGGCCTTTTCTAATTCCTCCACGCTTCCAAAGCAGATGGATTCTCCATCTTCATTGATCCAGACGGGAAGCGGACATCCCCAGAATCTACTTCTGCTGATAGCCCAATCTTTAGCGTTTTCCAGCCATTTTCCAAAGCGGCCGTCTTTGATATGTTCAGGAACCCAATGAATTTCTTCGGCATTTTTGAGGAGACGCTGCTTGATTTTTTCAATGTCGACGAACCAGGCCGGCATAGCTTTGTACATCAGTGGGGTATCCGTACGCCAGCAGAAGGGGTAGTTGTGTACCACGGTCTGATGTAAAAACATCAATCCGCGGTCTTTTAGATCCCTACAGATGTGCTTATCCGCTTCCTTAAAATTCATTCCTCCAAATTTGTCCATCCAGGACTGAAAATTGCCGGACTCATCCAGGGGATCAAAGACAGGAATACCCAGGGGCTGACAAATCCGAAGGTCATCTTCCCCAAAAGCCGGCGCCTGATGAACCAGACCAGTTCCAGAGTCATCGGTGACATAGGTATCGTTTAATACACGATAGCATTGTGAAGTGTCGTGATGTTGGGAAGCGTAGTCAAAGAGAGGTTCATACTCCCAACCTTTCATCTCAAGACCCAGGAAGGATTTAACCAGGGTGTATTCACCTTCTTTAAAATAGGATTGCAGAAGACTTTCAGACAAAATCAGTCTTTCTCCATCAGGCAGTGTTTCAATCTCTACATACTTCATATCAGGGTGCGCGCATACCCCAAGATTGGAAACAAGTGTCCAGGGAGTGGTTGTCCAGACTAACAGGGAACGGTTCTGCTCTCCTTTGAGACGAAATCGCACCGTCACCGAAGGATCCTGAACGTCCATGTAATTTAGACTCGCTTCCGAATTGGAAAGCGGTGTCGCCAACCTCCAGGAATAGGGCAGTACCTTTCTTCCCTCGTAAATTAATCCCTCATCCCAGAGACGCTTAAAGACATGCCAGACCGACTCCATGTAGGAGCGATCCATGGTCTTATAATCATTATCAAAATCAATCCAGCGACCCAGTCTCTCGGTGACAACTTGCCATTCTTTGGTATACCGAAGAACGGTACTGCGGCACTCTTCGTTATATCGCGCAACCCCAAAATCCAGGATTTCCGGTCGTCCATTTAGGTTCAGAGTCTTCTCAATCTCCAACTCGATAGGAAGACCATGGCAGTCCCATCCAAACCTTCTCTCCACGCGGTTACCCCTCATGGTTTTATAGCGTGGTACCAGATCTTTCACAGTACCCTGTAGAAGATGTCCGAAATGCGGCAAACCCGTTGCAAAGGGCGGCCCATCGTAGAAAACGAAAGAGTGTTTGACGTCTCTGTTTTCTACGGATCGCTCGAAGGTGTTCTGCTCTTTCCACGAATTGAGAATCTCTTCCTCGATAGCAGGAAAACAAGGGTTGGATGGTAGGCTTTGAAAAGGCTGTTTTTTATTGCTATTCATGATTTTGGCTAGAATTGGGATGTCAATCCCGTGCTGAAGGTCCAGTCGCGGGAATCATCGGTCAGACCGTAGGTTCCTTCAAGGAACCATTTCTTATATTTATTGATGGTCCAGTTTCTGCCATAGACCAGCTGAACCTCTTCCATGCGAGTTTTGGTATCTTTTCCAAGCTGTGCTGTAGCGTTTCCCACGTTAGGGGGAACCACCTCGAGGTTATTATTGGCTCCGCCAAAAATCCCGTTTAGACCAAAACGTTCGGAAAGCTTCTTGTTACGTTTCTTAGTGAATGTCCAGGCAACGGTCCAACGATCTCCCTGTTCAGTGTTGACGATCTGCCCGTTGGATTCCTGCACCTCAATTTCGCCTCTTTCCTGAAACTGCACCTGAAAGGACTCACTTATCTTGGCTGAACGCTTTTTATCCATTTTTAGAGAAATTTGATGTTCAAAACGGCTGGGATTCTCCGACTTTTGATCCCCTGGCCGAAAGTTAGCGCTTCTTTTGGTCAACGTAGTCCCCGCCCCGAAGGTGTACTTGAGATTCTTCGACTTTTGAAGAGTTCGGCTCCATTTTAGAGTTGCCATATCCCCCGGCTCTTTCCTGGAGGGCTTATCAATGAGGGAGGAATAATTTCCCTGAACTTTATAACCAATGGCTGTCTTATCCTGAACTTTTTTTCCCCTCAGATGGGTTAGAGTTACTTCCGCCCCCAGATCAAGCCCCTTGCCATAGGTTGGTCCTGCAAGGCCTTGTCCGGTTTCACCAAGAGCCGCGGTAACTTTGTTTTCATTTGCCTTCAGGCGCTCCTTCCCGGAAGGCAGATTCACGCTGAATTTCCAATCCACTCCCATCCGTTCAGATTTAGGAACCCTGGTTTTCATGGTATGAGTGACCGCGAGATCCTTGGCCCCCTCCACAGCGAATTTTTCCCCGGCATCGGTACGCAATTCTCCACGAGACCAGGGAAGCATTAAGGAGGTCGTATTCTTCTTATTATGCTTGAACTTATAGGTATTGGTTACGGTGAAACGGGATACTTCCTTGTTCAGTTTCTCCCCGGCAGAGAAAAACCTCTTTGTTTCGTACAATACTTTAGTGTCTCGACTGCTCTTCCCTTTATCAATCGCGTGAACGCAGTTGCAGCCAGTCAGAACCAGTAGCGTTACCAGGATCACAAACACAATTTTCTCCTCATTTCATACCTTCATCGGGATTTTCACACCCTGTCTTTCGCTTCCAATTCAATTAAGAGACTCCATGACAATTTCAGGACGGGAAAGACGGTCCAGCCGAAACGCCTGGGGGTACCCTAGTGTTTCTCTAGTTGCGAGTATATAGCTATATTTTTCGTCATGAAACAAATTATGCGGGACCACTTCAATCGTCTCTCGAATCCCGGTCTCCCCTTCATAGACAAACCTGAGTCTGGAATTACTGGCGAGGGATTTTTTCAGCTTCATCAGCGGCAGGGGAAGCTGTACTGAAAACAATTCATTTGATTGATCAAAATACCTTGGATTGGCTAATTCACGAAGCTCATCGAGAGAATTAACCTGCGAACAAAACCACTTGAAAAGGTAGTGGACATGGTAGGAATCTACCAGTGCTCGGTGAAATCCATCGGCTCTGAAATCAAAATGATGAACAAGGGTTGAAAGCTTGTGGTTCATGATATTAGGTACCAGCGCTCGGGACATGGGCAGAGTGTCCCATATCTCAACCTTGGGCGGCTCCATATTGCACAAAATATATTCAGCCCCCAGAAAACCTACATCGAATTCTGAATTGTGAGCTAGAAGTATCACTTCAGATCCACAACCATCGAGAAACTCTGAAAATCCCTTTAGAATTTCAGTTGCCCGGGATTTATTTCTTATATCCTCTTCATAGATTTTATTGACCTTGCTGGCCGCTTCGGGAATAGGGATACCCGGATTGATTAACTCATCAAACTCACCCAAGATCCTACCCGATGTCGTAAACTTTACCGCAGACAGTTCCAATGTCCGGTTCATGATAGGCTGGAGACCTGTTGTCTCAATATCAAAGGCTACAAATACCCTTCGATCCAGATTTTCATCCATTTTTTAAATCCCTGCAGGCGCATCCACTCATTGCGGAGAGTCTATCATAGTTGGTTCCCCGGTAAAATATCAGGGCTACCTCTGTAGAAGCCGAAGAAATATCATAGATTCACATGAAAAATTGTCGTTTATTCCCTGTTCTCACCTGGTTGGTCCTGGGTCATGCTCTTTTGTTTGGTGCCCTCTCTGAAGAGGAAGTCTTCCAACGGGTTATAACCAATAAGAATTTTCTCCTGTTTAGGCGGGGAGATTTTGAAATGATCAAGACCATGGCCAATCTAAAGGAGACCATTTCGCGTAAGACCTTTGGCAGCGCTATACTCCACCCTCACGAATATTTCACAACCGAGATGGCGCTCAACCGCGAGAATGTACGCTCCCTCTTTCGAGGATATTTACGTTCTTACTACCAGAAGGACTATATCGTCGCGCCTCCTACAAAATATCCCCAGCTTCAAAATCTTCATAACAAAATCCCTGTTCTGCATTACCAGGATGGACAAAGTAACCATTTCCTACTTAAGCGGCAAAGTGATGATGTCTTTGACTTAATTGTTCTTGAGTATTCCAGTATTTTCAATCAGTTTTCAGGAAAGAGCCTGGAGACCTTCTCAATCGATGAATTTATACGAAATGCACGCCTTGCAAATGCTACAAAAATCGTTATTTCCCTGTATGACGACGGATCCTTCAAGCTTCCCAAACTTACGCACCTTGAAATTCCCATTCCAGCGATGGCAATCACATCCTGGCTTGCTAACCGTAAGAAGAAAGAAGAAGAGCAGCATAAGATGAAAATCTCCCGAATGCGTGGTTACGGAAGCAAGGAAGAAGATGCTCTTGGTAAGTCCAACCGAAAAATTCAATCTCTCATGCAACAAATCTATACCTCTAAACTGGAGCATGAAAAAATCCTTCAGGAGAAGCGGGAATTGGTTAAAATGCGTCTTCCCTACCTTGAAAAAAAGCTCAAAGATGCTAAAACTCTCGAAGAAATTACAATCCTGGTGCAGGGGGAGATCATTTCCAAGATTTATGAACCAGAACCTGTTCCAGAACACTGTCCTGGTAGATTAGACCTTGACGGCAGATGTTATCCTACGGGCCAGTGGGACCAGAAGACCTGGGACCTCTATCGACGGCTCTACCGCATATCTGATATTGCCGGCGAGTTTTACTACAATCTTTAAGCTAGGAGCGCCCATGTCCCCGGAACAATGTCAGGATTCTCAACGATTTCCCCTGTGGGACCTTTCCCCGCTATACACCTCGATCCACTCTCCACAGATCGGAACGGATCTTCAAAAATTGTCTGAGCTTGCCAGTGAATTCCAGAAGTACCGGACCCTGTTTGACCGGGCAAGCCTGGGCCCCAAAGCACTGGCACCTGCTATTAGCAGTTACGAATCAATTCAATTGGCTCTACACCGTCTCTATGCATTCGCCCATCTTTCCCATGATGTGGATCTGGAAAATTCAGAAAAACTCCAGCTATACCAAAAAATCAGATCCGCCGGGGCAGAAATTCAGAGTGAACTTCAATTCTTCACCCATGGACTTGCCAGGATTCCAAGAGAATCCTTTGAGAGGCTTGTGGTTTCAGAAGAGCTAAATACCTATCGTTACTTTTTTGAATCCTTAAAGGAGCGTGAGACATGGCTTCTTTCCGACCAGGAGGAGAGAGCCATTCGCTTCAAAAATCTTCATGGTTCTTCGGCATGGTCTAAGTTTTACACTGAAATTGAATCAAGCCTGGATTTTGGAGATCTAGAAGTTGATGGCAAAGCAGTAAAATTGAGCAAATCAAAGATCAGAGCTTTTAAGGGGTCCTCGGATCCTGATATTAGAAGGGACGTATATCTTCGAGAAAACCAGTGCTATGGCGACATGAATCGTTTTCTGGTCTATTCCTACCGGTCCATTGTTTCCGATTACCAGACAGAATTACAAAGGCTGAGGTCGAGAGAAGATGTCCTGGCTCAAAGCGCTCTTGAGGAAGATCTCACGGAAGATGCCATCCTTAATTTATTTAGAGCCACTGAGCGGAGTTTTCCACTTTTTCGCCGTTACCACGCGTTTAAGAAGCGTGCGTTGCAACTCTCTACCTATGGATCACAAGACTTCCGTGCTCCACTACTAAAGAAAAAAATCTCAGTACCCTACGCTCAGGCCAGCCAGGAAATACTTGAGAGCCTCAGGCGATTTGATGATGATTACGCCAACAGGGGAGAAAAAATCCTGATGAGTGATCGCGTGCATGCTCCTTCAGCAGGAAAAAAGAAAACGGGTGCTTATTGCAGCGGTACTCCTGAGGGTCCCTTTATCTTGATGAATTATGAAGAGAACTACGACTCAGTATTTACCCTCTCCCATGAACTCGGGCATGCCATTCACTTCTCCTATGCAGATGAAAACCAGCCTCCTGTACTCAGATTCGGCACCAAAACGGGGGCTGAAACCGCATCACAGTTCACGGAGCTGATTCTCCTTGATCATTACCTGGAAACGCTTGAAGATCCTAACCTCAGACTACTATTACTCGATGAGCAGGTTGGCTCAATGGTTTCAGTTCTCTTTCGGCAAACCCTGATCTCAGACTTTGAACTGAAATGCCATGAACTGTCCAGGGAGGGAAGCCTCGATGCAGATACCATTAACGGCATCTGGATGGATATGGTTTCCAGGCGTAACGGCGATGAAATCCAAACCCCGCCGGAAGAGAAATTTGGCTGGTCAAAAATTCCCCATATTTTTCATTATCCTTTTTACTGCTGGACCTACTCCATGAGCATGATGGTGGTACTGAGTCTATATGCTCTCTACCAACAAAATGGTTCTGGTTTTGTTGAGGGATATCGTGACCTTCTAAAGGCTGGAGGATCTGGTAAGTGCGCGGATCTTCTCAAGAGAACCTGTCAGGTAGATTTAGAAGACCCGGGGTTTTTTGATGGAGGTTTTCAGCTGGTTAACTCCTATGTAGACCGTCTGGAGAAGCTCTTTCAAGAAAGTCAGTAGTTCTTAGAACTTCTCCCTATCCTTTGCCTACCATCAATGTTATGGGTCTCTCTGACGAAAAATAGATCATGAGATCTCTTTCTCTGTGCTTCCTATTTTTGTGTTCTTTGGCCTTTGCTGCAGAGGAAACTGAGACTTCGGTGCAATCTTCCCCGATGATCACTTCTCCTCCCCTGCCCTTTAAGGAAATGCGCGATCCCAGGAGAATCAGTAAACGGGTAGGGAAACCAGTTCTTCTTATTTTTTTTACAAACTGGTCATCAATCTCAAGAGATATGGAAGAGCAAGTTCTCCGCCGAGCAGATATCCAGGATTTTCTTCAGGTCTTTCATATCCAACGTATTGATGCGGAAACGAAGAAACATGGTATCGATCTGTCCAGGTTGTTCAGATTGGAGAGATATCCCACAATCATCGCCTATTCCGATGCAGGACGTATTGGAAGTATTGAAGGAATGTGGCCCCCCAGGGCTTTTTTACGTTCTCTGCAGTCCTGGTATGAACAATGGAGAACCTTATCCGAAGAACGTAGGTTGAAGTACCCGGCAGATCCAATCCTAAAACCGGTAGAAATGGAGAAGCGAACAAAACGTGAGCTTAGAAATATCTCAGGATTTCAGCTTCAAACTGGAAAAATCGTGGAAGGAATACCCATCAACCTGTCATCAGGAATTGTGACTCTGGAAAATGATCGGGGATCTCATATTATCCCCCTTCATCTATTTACTCCTCAATCCCGAAAGAAGGTTGAAGCCAATGCTAAAAAATCTATGCTGAAAACCATGGATTTGGTTCCGGGACCCCACGGACTGGAGTTTAACAGCTTAGGTGGAATCATCGAGATCAACACGATGAAGGAGGAGATCCAGGAGCCATTCATTGTTCTTGTCGACCCAACTCAAGAATTCCAATCCATCCTTAGCGCCTATTTAGAAGATCAACCCCTAAAGCGAAATGAATTGACTTACATGAGAAAGTTTAAGGTTGCTGAAAACCTGAGTGAGAGAGCTTTAAACCTGATTAAACGTCACTATTCTCTGGAACTTCCAGCCTTAATGGTGCTCTCAAAAGACAAGCCGATGTCCAAATATACCGAGCTAATGAATCCCGGCGAGTTCTTCAAAATTCTGAGAACGATCCGGCTCAGAAAGAGTCTTGAAGAGCAGGCGAGTGCCGACAGTACTGGTTCTCAAGAACAGTAGAGTCCTGCTTTTTCCATACCAGGTCTCCTCGAATGAGATTCCCAGTCCCCTTCCATCCTTGTAAACAGGCGCGGAAAATCCAACCCCGCTCCAACCTCTCAATTTTCAACACTCTTAGCCTTTGCTCCTTATTAATGAGGAGTGATGTTTGAAATCCCAGAGATTGCAGCTTTTCGGACCAGCGGTTCATTTCAGCTTCTGGTTTTCTCGCCCTGAGCGTTCTTCCCACCGTTAACTGGACTCGAAGGGCTTGAAATTTCCCCTCCCAGAAAACTGATTCCCATAGATTCTCTCTTCTCTTCAGGGAATAATGTATCGATGCCTTCGCGGAAGGATCCCTACTATATTTTTTGAAGCGAATTGCCTCCTCAAGGAAGAGTAGATGCTTTGCCAGGGATTCATCCAGTTCAAACTCCATGGAGTTTTGAATACGCTGGGAAAGTAGATGCAGCTCCCATTCAATTTCGAGATAGCCTAATCCAAGTAGAAAGGAGGAGCCGTGTACTCCCTGTAGAAGAGAAAGGGCTAGAAATATGCGAAGCATAGGGGATTAACAGTGGGTCGTGGCCAGTCCGCCCAGGGAAGTTTCTTTGTACTTTTCACTCATTTCGGTTCCCGTGAGCATCATGGTATCTACACAACAATCAAAACTAATCAAGTGAGAACCTTCTCCCAGCAGGGCCAGATTTGCTGTATTTATGGCCGTACCCGCCGCCACCGCATTTCGTTCTATACAGGGAACCTGTACCAATCCCATCACGGGGTCACAGGTCAGTCCAAGATGGTGCTCCAATCCGGCTTCAGCAGCTTCCTCAATCTGGTAATTGGAACCTCCATTCATCGCACAAAAGGCTGCCGCTGCCATGGCACAGGCAACACCAACCTCTCCCTGGCAGCCAACTTCAGCGCCGGAAATGGAAGCCCTGTCCACAACGATGTTTCCAATGAGAGCCGCGATCATAAGACCATCATAAACTGATTCGTCTGAAAATCCCTCATCCCGGGAAAGTACCGTGAGAACGCCGGGAAGAACTCCGCAGGCTCCGCAAGTGGGTGCTGTTACAACGCGCCCCCCACAGGCATTTTCTTCACTAACAGAAAGTGCGTAAATACCCGCTTTTCCCATGAACGGCATCCCGCGTGTGAGTTTATTCACCCTCTCTTCCAGCCTCTCGAGCGTCTTACGGGCTCTTCTTCGCACTCCTAGTTTCCCGGGTATAATGCCATCATTTCGAAAACCCGCGTCTATGGTCTCCTGCATGATCTGCCATAAGGCACGCAGTCTTTCATGGACCCCCTTCTTATCCAGACCCGATTTCAATTCTTCCTGGGCATAGGTCCATTCAACCAGGGAAAGACCTGATCGAGAACATTCTTCCAGAATCCATGAAAAAGATATTTTCTCACCCTCAGTTTTGTTCAAAGTGGGTTTAAGATCCTGAATCTCAACGAACAACCCCCCTCCCACGGAACAATATTCACGCTCAAGCACGAGCTTTCCTCTTCCATCTCTGGCCAGAAAAATGGCGGTATTTGGATGGCGATAGTCTTTTGCCTCCTTATCCAGTACCACCAAAGCCTCAATTTCGGTGGAAATCCACTTTTCAGCCAGGTGAAATCCTCCCTCCAATAAAATTCTCTGCCTGGCACCCGTGATCTCTTCTATCGGTGATAGAACTGGATCCAGTCCCAAAAGACCAGCACATAGGGCGTTGGGTGTTAAATGTCCCACTCCTGTATGGGCAAGAGAGCCCTTAAGGGTGACACATACCTGGGTTACCCCATCTCCAATTTTCAAGAGTTCTTCGCGATATTTTCGAGCCATATTCATTGGCCCTAAAGTATGAGAAGAGCTGGGTCCAATTCCAATCTTGAGAAGATCAAAAGCACTGCGTTTAAGATATGAATTCATACTCTCTCAGAATGTGTTTTATTTCATTTTCCATTAGTAGTCTGACGGACCCCGGCGAGGCAGTCAATTCTGTACCGAAAAGCAAACATATTCCTATCTGCTTGCAGGTTCATGACCAAAGTAAGCTCATCGCAGAGGAGCAAAGGAATCGAGAGATTCCTGGTTTGGCCGGGAATCCGGGCAAAAAAAATCAAGCTCTGGGGGATTATTCTTTGTTACGAAAGACTTCAAGCTCTTCGAGTTTCTTTCTGAGTTCCCCGAGTTCCTGATTTTTTGTACGGAAGGTAGAAGAAAGATTGATAACTAAACGCAGGAGAACTTTGGTCAATTCCATGGGTCCTGAACTCTGAAGTCGACGGTACTCAAGAGTATTGATCCATAATACAAAAGTGTTACCACTAGCCCTGGCTCCGGTAGGCCGCTTTCGAACCTCACCAAAGAGTGTGGTTTCACCCACAAATTCTCCGACACCAATTTGATCTACCACGGCAATGTTGTCAGAGTCGGTGATGTCCGGATCCCCTTTCTGGGTAAAAAGATCCAGGGCACCTTCCAACACACACAAAAGACCCGCTCCAAGATCCCCCTGTCGAAAGATGATCGTACCATCTTCAAAGTATTTTAAGCGTCCAAATTGCAGAAGCTTTCGGAGACTCACTTCATCAAGGTCTTGAAAAAGTTCAAATTGACGTTGTAAATCCTCAACTAACACTTACATCTCCATGGTTTAGCCTTGAGCCCCCGCAATCTGCTCCCGTACGGAATGAAATTCGGACTTTAAATTGTCATATCGCCTGGCAAGGCTCATCAGTAGCCGAAGAAGGATTTTTGAAAGAATTTTGGGACCTGAAGTTTGAAGTTTCTTAAAATCTACGGTGCTTATCATTACAGCCGTAACTGGCTCGAAGGAAAGTGCTGATGCTGTACGAGTTTGATTTCCGTCTCCGAAAAGTGACATTTCACCCATGAATTCGCCAGCTTTGAGCTTTGCTAATGAGACTCTGTTTCCACCGGGTTCGATATAAATCTCAACCACTCCGCGCAGAATTAGAAAGAGCCCTGAACCAGGATCACCCTGTAGAAAGATTACCTCATCACGCGTGTACTGCTTTACCTTTGCAAATTGTAGAAGCTTCTTGATCTCTATTTCTTCCAGGTCCTTGAAGAGCTCAAACTTCTTTACATCATCAGCGCGCATTACCAGTTCTCCGAAAGTGGATTGAAGCCTGCTGGGAGAGACATGGAATCATTAGAAATCTGCACGTACTCAGCAGATGTAATTTCCCGGCTAGTCCCAAAGCCTTCTACCCTTGCCACCCCTTGTGACATCTTTACCCTGATTTCATCACCGAAGTATTCCACCTTGAATAAAGCCTGTCCGGCATATATCTCAGCCTTTGATACATGCAGCTCTAAAAGCCCTCCTGCGGACCTTCGAGAATCAAATATAATTTCACCGTAATCAAGGGTAAGATTCGTCTTCGTGCGCTGATTTCCTGAAAAAATCTCAATCGAATCCAATGTGAACTGGGATTCGGAACGAACTTTTAAGAGGGTGTCATCAAAAGTGATCAACTCCAGATTTGATTGATCGCCTGTCTGGAAAAAACCGGATTGGAATTTCTTTTGCTCTCCAATTGGCTGAAAATCATCTACTTCGTAGCGTCGAAATCGAACCTCCCCAGAGGAGTTTCTTATCTCTACATACATTTTCCCGGTACGATCATCTTCAAATTCTCTCTGTTCCAGCATCACATAGAACAAAGCCCCAAACGCCCCGGTAAATAGTAGGACCACCACAATGATCAAGGTCACGTTCATACGTGATCCTACAGAGGAAGCCAGCTCTTCCTGAACCGCTTCGCGTTTACGAAGCCGGCGCCTTTTTTGACGCTCCTTATAATCGACGAATTCAACGTCCTGCCACTTCTTGGCCAACTCAAACCTCGACTGTTCTTTGGTTCATTAGTGGATTCTCTATCTTTGGTCTAATTATTTGAACACTTGGATGTTTCAATCCAACCCTCTCTGGTAAATATCGGTAAGAGTTTACTGCGGCAAGACTCTAAGAGAGACATTAGCCTGCGTGCTTTTCTTGATCACCTCGGTTCCGTAATGAGGAGCCACCGCTACCATATCAATTCCTACCGTCGTAGAGCGATCATTTGGCTTTTGGTAATGATAGATTGTAACAGTAGCTATATTGCGCGCCAATAGCTTGATTCCTACCATGGCTAGCTCGTCATTATGCAAGGTAGGGGCCCGACTATCAATGTAGTCCGAATTCTGACATCCATATTGTCCCTGTCCCATTAAATATCCTTTATTCCCTCCCACAGGCACCACATTTTTGGTAATACAAAAGCTAGATTCCAGGAAGAGATCCTGAAAAAATTTATAAGTCTCGGGACTGGCCCGCTGTACTTGAGAGCGGTTACGCAAAAAGAGACGATGCTTCCCACAACGTGGTTTCACATCAGCAAAACCGGGAATACCCTGGTACCCGGCCTGACAGCTTGTCCAACTCATAACATCCGTCTCAACATTGGTATTATCATAACGATTGGCAAAATCCTCAGCCGTCCAATCATCCTTGATGCCTGAACCAAAATATCGATAATCGGCCGCTGCTGAATCAAAATTGACTGTACCTGAACCCTCCTCGTCCTTGACCAGGTTCTTGGTATTCTTCGAATAAGCCTCCCCCAGGGAAAGATTTTCATCGTAAATAAGCATGGAAAAATTATCGGATCGATCCCTGAGGACTCCCTTGAAGGTGTTTTCACTAGGATAGGTTGCGAGTTTTAGAAATTTCTGCATTTTCTGGATCGCTCGATCAATTTCTTTGTTGGAAGTCTGACGCCATAACTTGGAGTTGAAACTCCTGGTACTTCGTAGCAGAAGCTTAGCGAGCATGGTACCCACAAAGGCCATGATCGCTACTGAAAAAAGGATTTCTACAAGGGTAAACGCTGCCCTGGATCGATTTCGTGACATCATTTTTCCCTCTGTACTTCGTAGGTGGCAGTCACTGCCTCGCCCCGTGCTGAACTCATTGGATCCGGGTTGGCCAGGTCCGCCTCATATTTCTCCAGGAACTCAAATTTTTCCTGGTTCGAAAACGCAACATCAGTTTGACCTTCAAACCCGCTACCGGCCTGAGTCGTGGAAAATCTCAAGTACTGTCGGGTCAGGTCCCTGACCGCTCCATCAGGTTGTGGAATTATAGATACCTGTCCCGCTCTCTGGGCAATTCCCCGACAGGATACCAAAACAGAATCGGTGGAATAACTCAGGGAGCCCTGGGATCCAAAAATAAAGACCCTGTCCACAAAATAGCTGCCATTATAGGGATCTCTCCAATTATTCCCCATGGCCTTGTCTTCATGGGAGTCTGAATTCAGCACAATCACTCCATTGCCTTCCGGGTAACCGGAACGAATATCTTTTAGAAAGCGATTCAGGTGGGTGGCCATAGCCCCCTTAAATTCTCGATCGGCAGGGGTAAAAGCCCAATTATCATCTCTTGATAACAGGGGAACCTGCCTCCCAGATGCGTCTTCCACATAGGTAGGTACAGGGACTGTCCCGGTGAAGAACATCGGTCCCGGGTTATTATAGCGATCCATTGGGCGGGTAAAGTCGTAATAAGGATTTTTACCGATGGCATATGCCGCCGCGTCATAGAACTGGGTAGGGAGAAGACGAAACTTCAACAATGCGTGCTGCTGACCTCCCAGGGCCAGAAACCTCGCCTGGTACTTTTCTTTGAGCTCAAAAATATTTTCCTTGGTACCGCCAGAGGTAGTCATGAGGATGATGGCAAGCGCCATCAGAATCATCCCAATGACAATGACCATGATGATGGTTACTCCCCGATTCCGTCGTAAACATAGCAACCTGGAAAAGCTTGTTGATTCTGGCATCCTGAATCGGGATGGGAATAGGGAAGAGAGAATAGGGAAGAGAGAATGATGGCTCGTCGCGAACCTGTCTCGCGGTTGACCATCCTGAGCTAGACTCTCTGATTTTCTACGCTTTTCCATCTCTAGTTTAGGCTTTCTCAATTCAATTAGAATTTCCCATTCTCACTTCTTTCTTCTCTCTTTTCTCTTCCGTCTCACTGTATGAGACTCAATTCACCTGTGCCTGAAGGTTTGCCTTGAAGGAAACCAAATAATATTCCTGATCTCGTCGGGATGCCCCTGCTCCCCCAGGCCCTCGCGGGGTCCACTTTAACCCTACAATAATCTTCATGAACCCCCCATCGTCCCCATCAGCTCCATCTAAATCTTCCGTGTTATGAAACGCCTTGTCCTCATAGCGAACAAAATAGGGTCCATTATGCAAAGCTACATTGGAGATCGAATCGGTACCGTCTTGTTCTTTTTGCCATGTATTACCGGCGGAGGATTCTGACCAATTTGCCCCCCCGGGGATAGGAAAGCCATGGCGATACCTGTCATCCATGGGATCATCCACCACATTGTAATGAGGTTTGCTTGGATCTGCTTCCCATCCAGCTTTTTGCCCATAGGGGTTCAGGGGTCTCCCCTTAGTTCCCGCACAGGTACTGGGTGAATTCACGTCTGTGAGATCCGCTGAAAGGCTCTCTCCCGAGGCATTATCTTCAGCACAATCATTATTGTAATCAAACCAGGGATTGGGGTAATAGGAAAAGGTCATTTCCGATTCAGGTTCAGCGTTATGTTTGTAGGAAAGTCCGGGAGATCCTGGATCAGGACTATTTAGGTCATCCGCATAAATCCCTACCCAGACCATTACCTTGAAGGAAATTCCATGCTTAACGATGATACGATCTCCTTCAGAATCCAGGCGATAAGCACCTCCGCCACTGGCACCCAGAATAGTAGGTAGACGATAATTACTGAAATTCATCGTGCCAAAACCGCCGCGAAAATCCATCTGTGAACGACCGGACAGACTCTTGGTTCCTCCAGAAAATCCAGTGGAATCCATTGAAAGGAAGGGAACATCCTCAGAAATCAAACGCTCCATCACGTTTTGGGCGATATTTATCCCCACAGACCAGGAACTTGTATATTCGGTACTGCGGGTATTCATCAGGTACAGACCGAAAACGGGAAGCAAGAAGGTCACCAGAATTGCCGCGGCAACAACGATTTCCACAAGCGATAAGCCCGATTTGGAGGAATTACCCTGGTTGCGCCATTTCATAAGAATCCCGTTGGTATTTTTAGTATAACTCATATGGGGAGGAAGAGAGGAGAGAGAAGAGGGAAGAGAGAATTAGACATACCTAAAGGGCGAAAGATGCATCAATAGACGTTTCTCCAAAAATACCCTCTTCCCGGAGGCTATAGGAGTTCTACAGCAAGCGACGCTAATTTGGATCTTTCTGATTTGCTAAGCATCACCGTTCCGAAAATCTCTTGACCCTTGAACCGCTCTACAAGATAGGTCAAACCATTGCTGGAAGGATCGAGGTAAGGATTATCTATCTGGTAGGGATCGCCAGTAATAATAACCTTGGTTCCTTCTCCAGCCCTTGAAATGATTGTTTTGATTTCATGGGGAGTAAGATTCTGCGCTTCATCAATCATTAACCATTGGTTGGCTATAGAGCGCCCCCTGATGTAGGTCAACGCCTCAAGACTTATCTTCTCATTTCTGAGCAGGAGTTCGAGGTGTTCTGAGGGAAGGCCATCGGAGATGAAATTGTCGAAGATGAAGTTCAGGTTGTCAAAAATAGGCTGCATCCAATGGGTGAGTTTCTCTTCTTTGCTTCCGGGAAGGTATCCAATGTCCTTACCGAGGGGCATGATGGGTCTTGATACCAGAATGCGCTTATAGGACAAATCGTCGATGGTACGTTGTAGACCTGCCGCGAGAGCAAGCAGAGTTTTTCCCGTTCCGGCTTGGCCAACCAGGCTCACGAGCTGAAATTTCTTGTTCAGAAGACATTCCAGCGCGAAGTTTTGTTGGTGATTTAGCGCCTGGATCCCCCAGGGCGCTGAGTATCCCTCTTTTAGGGCTACGATGCCGCCTGCCTGCACATCAAATCTACCCAGCATCTCTTCTTTACCTGTACTGAGTATCAGGTACTCGTTAGCCTGGTAGCGGTCTGGATCCACCTTTAGGAATCCTGTTTCCTCGAATTTTGAAAGCTCGGTCTCCTCAACTTCCAAATTATCCCACCCGCGGTAGAGTTCATCGAAATTGACCTTGTTCGTTTCATAATCTTCGGCCAGAATTCCCAGTGCGTCAGCCTTGATCCTGGCATTTAGATCCTTAGAAACGAAGATCACTTCAGAGGATCTCTTCCCCTTCTTGGACCGAGCGATATGATCTCTCACGTAGTGGGCAGCACCGATAATCTGGTTGTCGGTAACCGACCGATCCAAGCCTGGATGTAGGGTCAGCTCAAAATCCGTCAGTACCTGGACCGAACCCCCGCTCTCGGTCTCCACTCCTTCATATAGTGGTCCCTTGGCTCTGAGGTTGTCCAGAATTCTGGCGACAGCCCTGGCATTACGCCCTTTCTCATCAGGTTCTTTTTTAAAGCGGTCGAGTTCCTCGATTACCTGCAGAGGCAGAACCACATGGTTGTCCTTGAAAGAAAACAAGGACTCAGCACTGTGTAAAAGAACATTGGTATCCAAGACGAAGTACTTTTTCATCTGCGCTCCGTTCAGCATTAAGTATGCCCAAACCCATTTAGTTTACTTTTCGGTTTAGGAGGCTTGAGGCCCTGTAAGCCGGGTTTTGTTTGGGATTTTACTCCCGCAACACTCATCTATCTTGAATTCGCGTCACCACGAATTTCTAGCGATCAACCCGGTGATCAGCGGGCCGCCTCACCTCACCTGCTCGATCTTGCTCCGAATGGGGTTTACCGCACCTCTCGGTCACCCGAGAAGCGAGTGAGCTCTTACCTCACTATTTCACCCTTACCAACCAAAATCGCAAGATCTCGGCTGGCGGTATCCTTTCTGTTGCACTTTCCGTCGGATCACTCCGCCCTGGCGTTACCAGGCATTCTGCCCTATGGAGCCCGGACTTTCCTCGAAGGAACCTGGGTTCCTCCGCGAGTGCTCGGACCTCAAGCCCAATTCATCATATCACCTTGTTGGCTTTCCTTCTTTCATTCTTTCATCAGATTACCAAGTGATGATTCCACCAACTTCACTGGCCTTCCGGAGCGTAAGAAATTCCGGGCATTTTCAATATCTCCCTTAAAAACTCGATCACGATCCACCGGTTCAACAATCTCACGCAGCTCCTCAAAAACATTCTGCAAGCTCGCAGATACAGGTTTTGAGGCATATTCCAGGCCCTGTGCCGCCATTAGAAGTTCAATCGAGAGTACAGATTCCAAGTTTTCAATGATTCGAAGGCAATTCTTGGCGGATGTAACCCCCATGGACACGTGATCTTCCTGGTCAGCCGAGGTTGGAATGGAGTCCACTACCGCAGGATAGGCTAAGCCCTTATTTTCAGAAACGCACGCGGCAGAAGTGTAGTGAGCTATCATTAAACCGGAATTGAGACCGGAATTCTCTATCAAAAAGGGTGGAAGATGGGAAAGATGATGATTCATCAATCGATTTTGCCTGCGCTCCGAGAGGGAGGCTAGCTCAGACAGTCCCATGGCCAGGTAGCAAAGAACCATGGATACCGGCTCTCCATGAAAATGACCACATGAGATGATAGCATCCTCAAGTACGATCGGATTGTCAGTCACCGAATTGATCTCAATTTCCAGGGTCTCCAGCGTACGAAAAAACGCGTCATAGCAAGTACCATGCACCTGGGGTATACAGCGTAGGGAATAAGCATCCTGCACCCTGCCGCAATCCCGGTGAGATTCCCGATGAGCTGAGTCCTGTAAGAGATTATAAAGGTTTCTCGCGCTAAGCCTTTGACCATGATGAGGACGAAGTTCATGAAGACGGGGAAGAAAGGCCTGATCGGTTCCAGAGAGAGCCTCGAGGCACATGGCCGCGATGATATCGGCAGACTTGATTAAAATCCTTGCCCGCTCAATGCACTCAACGCCTATAGCACACATCACCGGGGTTCCATTGATCAGAGCCAGCCCTTCTTTGGCTTCAAGAACAAGCGGGGCCAATCCCAGGTCACCCAGAGCTTTGCTGGCCTGTATTAATTCTCCATCCTTACGGACCTCGCCCTCTCCCAGCAGAGCCAGACTCATATGGGCCAATGGTGCCAGGTCACCAGATGCCCCCAGGGAGCCGATTCGAGGAATTCTTGGCAGTATGTTGTGGTTAAGAAGGGACAGGATCTGCTCTACCACTTCTACCCTAACCCCTGAAAAACCCAAGGATAATGTGTGGGCACGCAATAATAGAATACCCCGTACGATCTGATCTGGAAAATCTCTGCCAACCCCAACGCAGTGGGAACGAATCAGGTTGCCCTGTAGGGTGAGCAAATCCTCGTCCGATATACGCACCTCGGCAAGGGCACCAAAGCCTGTGTTGATTCCATACACAGTTTCGCCTGAATTCAAGACCTTTTCCACACGCTGTCGGGAATTCCTAATCTTCTCTACGGTTTCAGAGGACAACCCCACATCCACGCCAGGGTTGGTCATCAGTTCCCAGGCCTTTGAAGAGTTAAGAGGCTTTGAATCAAGAATCATTTGGTTCAGCGCGGAAGTCATAATCAATCGAATCGAATCAATTCTTTATCCGTGACTTCAGCCAGAATCAAGGGAGGAGGTTTAACCTCGGAATGTGAAGATTTGATCGCTTCGCGCAGTTGATTCATGATCTCGGGAAGTCCTTCCTTTTTACGATAATAAATTCGCATCAACGATTCCCCTTTCCTAACCCGATCACCCACTTTTTTCAAGATTTCCAAACCAACACTAAGATCTATAATGTCGTCCTTGGTCTCCCGTCCCGCCCCCAGTTTCATCGCTCCCAGCCCAATGGACAGGGCGTCCATCTCTTCGATCCAACCATCTTCAAGACTCTCCAACTCACATACAGTGTCAGAGATCACTAAATTATGAAGGGACTGAACACTCCCGCCCTGGGCCACAACCATTCTCTCAAGCCGCTCTAAACCACTACCATTTTCAACAGCTTCGCGAATTTTCGCGCGCCCCTGGTCTAAATCTTCAGCGATTCCCCCCATCATCAGAAGCGGTGCGCCAAGTTCGACGCATAGCTTAAGGAGATCCTCCGGTCCTTCACCCTCCAGAGTTCGTACGGCTTCACGTACCTCAAGGGCATTACCTACCGCAGAACCCAGGGGTAATCCCATCTCGGTCACCAGGGCTATCACATCCCTGTTCATTAAGGTACCGATTTCAACCATACGTTTGGCTAAACCCAGGGCTCCGTCCATGGTTTTCATGAAGGCACCCTTACCCGTTTTCACATCAAGGACTAGACCCTTGTTGGAAATGGCTAGCTTTTTACTCATGATTGAGGCGGCAATGAGGGCTGTATCTTCAACAGTGGCAGTCACATCACGTAAGGCGTAAAGCTTTTTATCCGCGGGAACCACATTACCAGTCTGTCCACAGACCGCAATTCCAACTTCATTGACGATTTTAATAAATTCAGAGCGCTCCAGTTCGGTACGAAGACCCTTCACTGCTTCCAGTTTGTCCAATGTACCCCCGGTATGACCAAGACCCCGCCCACTCATTTTTGCCACGACAACACCGCAGGCAGCCACCAGGGGACCCAAAACCAGGGTAGTTTTATCTCCTACCCCGCCGGTTGAATGTTTGTCCACGGTATAGCCTGGAATCTCACTACTGAAATCGATGGTATCTCCAGATACGCGCATAACTTCCGTGAGATCGGCAGTTTCTCGAGGGCTTAGGGGTTGAAAACAACAGGCCATCATAAAAGCGGAAGCCTGGTAATCGGGAATCTCACCAGCCACATAACCGTTTATGAAGTGCTTCATTTCTTCAAAGGAGAGTTCCACCCCATCCCGCTTCTTCTGAATAACATCAACAGCCCGCATAGAAAAACTCCCCAAAAAATGGTTAATCAAAACGCCCAAAAGACAAGACCAACAGTCTCACCCGGACCCATTCCCAAGGTCAAGTATCTAATTAGTAGATGGAAGTAAGAGAAGCAAAGGAATCTATGGAAGCAAGGGAAGCAATCGAATCCATAGAAACAATGGAATCCATTGAAGGGAAAAGAGTGGGACAGGTAGCAGTACACCACAACGGGCAATGCCAAAGGCAGTGCCAGGAGTAAAAAAATCAAAAGAGAAGTGAGGCGAGAGCCGAGGTGTGGTGGGTTCTTGGTTGCTCAGGAGTGGTGCATGGGAGTAGATCGCGACGACGGGCGATGCAGAGCATCGTTCTAGGAGTGATCTGCACCCAGGTGCCGCTCATGAGTGCCCAAGAACCCGCCTAAACCTCGGTTTTCGCCTCACCCTAGGGCCCTTTTAGCCACTTTTTGGCTGTGCTGAGAATTTGATCCGGGATGGGTAGGGATCCGGTACGAAGATCCAGTTCGAATTGAGCGATTTTCCAATCAATGAGGGTATTGATGTAGTCCTTGTTTACGGCAAGCAGATCATCCTGGGCATCCAACACATCTATGGATGACTTAATTCCCTTCTCATAGGAGAGCTTGGCTAGTTTCAGGTTTTCACGGGCGCGTTCCAAATTCTTTTCCATCACCTGAAGACGCTTACGCGTAGATAAAATATTTCTTAGTGAACTTCTCACTTCAAGAGTCGCCCTATTCTTAGCCTCCTGCAAGGTTCTTTGCTGGTTTTGGACTCTTACTTGCTCAGATAAAAGGACCTCTCTGCGCTGGTTATTACCTAGCGGATAACTATAGGAGACTCCCAGGCTCCAGTTTCGATCCTGGTAATCGTTAGCTTTCATGAAGGTTTCATCCGTACCATGCTTTCTCAAACTCGCGTTCATGAGCACCTTGTTACGAACTTGCTCCTTTGCGTTACGCAGGTCGAGTTCAGACTTTTCAAGCTGCAGGGATTGAATCTGTAGATCGATCCTCTCTCTCAGGGCGGTTTCAATCAGATCCTGCTCCACAAATTCTCTTGGATGGATCTTGGGGTCATATTGAAGTTTAACCTCTCCTTCATGACGCTCGTAATTCAAGGTGTCCAAAAGAGCATCGAGACGATTCTCATAGAGATTGCGAGCCTGAATTTCCCCTTCTTCCTCACGGGCCACCTGAACCTCTACGCGTAGAACATCCAATCTTGTGGCAACTCCGAGTCTATACTTGATTCCTGTAAGATCCAGTAATTCCTTTCGATAACTCAGCACCGATTGGGAAACCTCAATCTGTTCAAATGCCTTATAAGCATTCAGGAATGATTGAATAACTTCGAACATGAGCCCTTGAAAAGAATTCAAAAGTCTAAGAAAAGCAATTTTTTGATCCCGTTCTGATTTACTCAGCGAAATCTTGCTGCCAAAAAAACTATTGTCCTTTCCGGTCAGAGCCCTGGAAATACTCAGTTGCAGCCCCGTATTGTTCTGTTGTGTTCGAAAGCTGGACTCCGAGTTTCGAGAGCTGTACTCCAGACTAAGATCGGTACCATCATGAAGCTGCTGATCATAACGGAGACTACCTCCGTCTGACTGGGAATTAAATTGTGGAATAAAACCCTGCGCAGGTGAAAAGGAGGCGTTACGGTTCCAACCAAACTGCAAAGAAGGTTCAAAAACAGAGGCATGTAGGGCCCTCGAACCCCTGGCCGCTATCTCAAGAGATCCAAGAGTATTTTTAAATCCAAGATTTCTCTTCGCCGCGATTTCAATTGCTTCTACGAGACCAAGCTGCCTGGGATTATATGCGTGGTCCTTGGTATAAGGCTTGAAGTCTTTGGATTCCTTTGCCAGGGACATTAATACGGAATATTTCCACTCCTCAAGCCTTTCGCGCATTTCCATATTCTGGCTATATAGGGGAATGGAAAGAACAAAAAACCAGAAAACGATGAACTTACTTACCCATGCTCTCAACTGATTCTCCCTTGATTTTGCGAAGGTGTTCCCTAAAGATGGAATACTCTTCTTTGGTTAGGTGATTCCTTGTACTTTTGCACTCCGGGTAGTTTGAACAAGCGAAGTATTTACCGTAGTCTGATTTTCTCAGGACATACTCCCCACCGCAGTCTTTACAACAAATACCGGTGGTCACTGGATTCTTTCGCCGCTGAGATTTTCTAATATAATCACAGTCCGGGTATGCGCTACAACCAAGAAATGGTCCGAATTTCCCCGATCGAACCTGAAGGGGCTTTGAACACTTGGGACAGTGCTTTTCCTCTTCACTAAGATCCTCTTCTACAAATCCCTGAACTTTGAGAATGTTCTGTTTTAAAGGTTTATAGTATCGATCTACAGATTCAACCCAGGGAAGTCTTCCCTGGGCGATTTCATCGAGGGAATCTTCCATACGGGCGGTAAATTCATAATCAACCACCTGGTCAAAGTTACCCTTGACCCAGTCAAAAAGCGAACGTCCAAGTTCAGTGGATTGAAATTTCCTCTTCTCCAGGAAAGCATAATTTCTTGCGATGAGGGTCTCGACGATCATCGCATAGGTTGATGGACGGCCTATACCTCTCTTCTCAAGAAATTTGACCAGTGAGGCCTCGGTATAGCGCGGCGGCGGTTTGGTGAATTTTTTCTCTGATAGAATTTTTTCTACCTGGAGACTCTCTCCCTCCCTTAGCGGAGGTAAGACTTTATCTTCACGATCTCTTTCGCCTTTGGGAGTTTCCTCATTGCGATCATCGTAAACTTTGAGAAATCCGTCAAAGCGAAGTACGGTCCCCTTTGCTCGAAACATCACGGAATTGATATCTATCCGTACCCTGGTAGCATCGAATAAGGCTGGTTTCATCTGGCTTGCAACCGTTTTGTCCCATATCATCTTGTAGAGCAGATGCTGTTTCTCCTTGAGGAAGGGTTTTACCTGCTCGGGCGGCAATGAGAAATCAACCGGACGAATGGCTTCATGAGCCTCCTGGGCATTGCGGGATTTCTTTTTATACTCCACCGGCTTACCAGGGACATAATTCTTACCAAATTTTTCTGTGATGAATTCACGAATCTTTTCCACGGCTTCCGGGGCAAGGTTCACGGCATCGGTTCTCATATAGGTTATCAATGCCTTGTGATCACCCTTTATGGAAACTCCCTCGTAGAGTTCCTGAGCCAATTTCATACAGTCCTTGGCGGAGAGAGAGAGTCGGGTACTTGCTTCCTGCTGTAGAGTTGCCGTGATAAAGGGAGGTTTAGGATTTCTCTTTTCTGTCTTTGCTTCAACGGATTTCACAATCGCGCAAGGATTGATTAGCTTTTGCTGAAACTCCTCCATCTCTTCTCGTGAGAGCCTTTTTCCCGTGGGCAGTTCAATCTCCGCTTCCACTCCCTTTTCAAGTTTTGCCTTTAGATTCCAGTACTCTTCCTTTTGAAAGGCTTCGATCTCCCTATCCCTCTCAACGAGGACTCGTAAAGCAACCGTTTGAACCCTACCAACGGAAAGAGGAACATCCGATTCAAACCTCTTCCAGACCATGGGAGACAGCTTATAACCTATGAGTCTATCCAAAACCGTTCTGCCCATACCCGCGCCGACCAGGTTTGAGTCAATAGCACGGGGATGCTCTAATGCGCCTAAAACCGCCTTTTTGGTGATCTCGTGAAAAACTACCCGGCGAACCTTTTCTTTTTCAATCATGGACTCGTCCAAAAGATGCCAGGCAATCAATTCTCCCTCGCGATCAAGGTCCTGTGCGAAATAAACCATCTCCGCCTTTTTCATCAAATCCAAGATCTCTCGGGTGTTATTAGATTTGGAAGGGATAATCTGAAATGTGGCTCGAAATCCAGAAGAAATGTCAATTCCAAGTCCCTTTTTAGGAATCTCGCGGACATGTCCAAGGGAGGCGCGAAGAATAAATTCCTTTCCCAGGAATTTTTTTATTGTCTTAATTTTTGCAGGAGACTCGACCAGGAAGAGCTTCATAGAACCGGGGCCGAAGCATAGCAAATTCAACCTGAATTATAAAGAGTTTCAGCGGTTAGACTTGCAAAGAACTGAGGAAGTTTTTAAAGGGACTTACTTACATGAAATGCCTGTTTTAACATGGCCTTCTGGTTTAGGGATAAGCCACGGGAAAGGGAATCCGCAACAAGATAAAATTCCCCCACGTCTTGCAGGTACAAGACTCTATCTGAGACTGATGAAAATGCCCTCAATGCCTGCAATTCACCAATTCGGTAGGGCCGTAAAATAACACTTGATCCCAAAGTCCTGGTGAAGCTCTCAATGGTCATGATAAATACTCTTCCCAGTCCGGGCAATTGAAATGTAGGCAGGGACCCAAGGGCTTGATTATCCCAGGATATCGTCTGGTAACTGAGCCTTTCAATCCGCCTGACCGCAGCAAAACCCATCTGTTCAATCCCGAGGTTTCTGCCAAGCTGTGAATGTAAAATAACTGGATTTAGAAGAGTACTGTTGGAGAGGGTTAGCGCTATGTAATTTCCGAGAAGTCCAAAAGAAACCTTGTCCTCTATAAAACCCTTTCCTTTCTGAACCCAAAGCCTTTGATTTCCGCGGTCAGCAAAGTAATAATCCAAGGCCGACTTTGGGGAATCAAATTCAAGCAGAATTACCCTCCCCTGGGTTTTATCGGGTAGCTGAAAAACTCTCTGCAGTGCCGAATTGAATCCAACTGGAACATCACCATCGAGAGAATAATTTGGAGAAACTCCACTCCAGCCTAGAAGCTGCTGCGCCCCCAGATACCTTATTGGTGAAGCGGGTGGAAGGCGAAATAGATCCAGGGTTCCATATCCAATACCGCCTGGTTCGGGTACCTGGACGGGCTCTTTTAAGAGGATTTCGTTACGGTGAAAAAAATAACCAAAAAAGAGGAGACTTAGACCCAATAGTAGGACCAGAATAGGGCGTATTTTGTTTCCAAGCTCGGGATCCATACCCGCTATTTGGAAATTGGAGAGCATCATCCGATCCTCATTCTAATCAAAATCCTCAAGACTTTCTCTTCAGACCAAAAGTTTCCATGAGTTTCTTTTGAAATTCCTCAATTTTTAGATTCCAATTCTCGACCTTTTCCCGGGTCCGATCTTCAGAAAGAGATAATTCTAAACCCTCTTCTAAGATTTCCAAATAGGTTTGAATCATTTTTGGGGGCCGCTGCTCCTTTAGAATTCCTAACTCCGATTTGAGCATCCCCAATCGGTCTCCAAGCAGCCTGGGATCCCTGGGAACCGGATGAACAAGTAGAACCTGGATCTTTCGTTCTATGGGTAGTAATCGAGTGTTCATCCAATCGAGAACTCCCCGCTGTTCTCTTTCTCTGGCCTCAAGTTTAAGAATGAATTCCTTACTCTTGAATTGAGCTCGGCTCCCCAGGGCAATCGTAAAACAAATCAGACAAAGAATAGAAACAGATCGCCTCATAAAAGATCTTTCCAGGGAAAAGAAGAATCCAAGAAGGATTCCACCCGAAAATCCACCGAGATGTCCCCAAACATCAATTCGGGGAACCAAAAACGGCAATACGGCATTCAGGGCCAATAAAACCCATAGACCTTTGAGGGTCTTCTGATGCTGGAACGAGAAAAAAGGATTCATCTCCGCGCGGTGGCAAATGATTCCCGCGATTCCCGCACCGGCCAGCCCGAAAATTGCACCCGACGCGCCTACAGATGTGCTCTCCAGAAAGGCTATCGAGGCCAGTGCTCCCGTGCAGGCACTAAAAAAATAAAGGATTAATAGCTTCCAAGAACTATAGAAGCGTGAGCATAGCCCTCCCAGGTAATGAAGAGCCAAAAGGTTCAGAATGAGATGAACTCCCCCTCCATGAAGAAAGGTTCCACCCAATAAAGAAAAATAATTGCCCTGGTAGAAATTCAGTCTGTTCACTCCAAGCACCACAACCCAGTGCTCCCCTGGTAGAAAGAATTCCAGACCAGACTGGAGAATGAAGCAAAGAATTAAAAATAGAATCAGAAACCAGGGAATCTTCCCTTCTTTTGGGAACGAACCACTCGAGGATGGATGACCTAAAACTCCCAAGACCTCTGATTGGGACCAGGAATGGGTAATCGAAAGATAAGGGGAATTATCAGCTTCCAATTCCGTGTAAACCGGAGAAACTTGACCGGGTGTTTCAAGAAGCTGGACCAGACTGATGATGGATGGAGGGCTCCACTCTCTCAATTGAATTCGGATCCGCTTTTTGACTGCCTTAATATCCAGATCCGTGGATCCGTGAACAACCTGAATTACTACTAATTCCCAGGTTTTTTCCCTGGGGAGAAAATGATAGTAGAGTTTTGAACTGGGTTCCAGATCCTTTAACAGATATAATTCACAATTAGGCGGCCTTAAACGTGCGATTTCAAATTCACAAGATCCTGGTATTTCTACTTTTTGTAATTTTTGCTCAGATAATTCCATCATATAGTCCAAAAACAGGGTTTAGCGGAACCTATCAGCACCACGACCTTAGCCTGATCCTCTTTGATCTCTTCGAGCATTTTGACCAAAATTTCATCTCTTTGAGCGTGAATCCTGTTCCCATTTCCATTGACTTGCAAAGCTGTCCCCTTCAAAACTGTCTCCAAGATCTCGGGTTGGGGCATCGAATTCTCGAGGTGAAATCTAAATCCGTCCGGGTGTTCAGATTCGCTGGAAACCAGCCTCATGACAGTCATCTGAAAAGGAGGAAACTGCTCAGGCTCATGGGGAAAAGGAAAAATCCGAAATTTTCTTTGAGCACGAAAAAGGCTCCTCTTAGATTGGTGCTCTTTGACCTTCTGCACAGGCTGAGTCTTAACTTTCGAATATCTAGCCGGATTCAAGGACATATCACCCTACACCTGGTTGAAGCCGATCCTTTCGAGATCTTTCATCTGATCCTTGTTTATTACCGGATCAGTTTACAGGAGAATCTCGGAGAGATAATCCTTCTACCCCATGAACAATCTGGGACAGCGGGTTATCGTGTCCGCTCAGCACCTTGATGCCAAATAGTTTGTCCATGCTCTAGAATCGCGAACTCAGGTAGGAGATCCTGTTGAGCTCCGGCATCATAATTGAATTTTGATTCTGCGCGAGGCAGAAACCAACCCAGGGCATTGACGCTCCCATTTTCTCCGGATTCTTCTAGGCGTAATTTTAAATTGCTGACTCGTGAGTACGAAGCGAGCTGAGTAACGGACAGAAATATACGGTCTCCCTGAGTCCCCCCCATAGCCCGAATTTGATCAAATTCTCCAAGGTCAATTCCCTTGATCTTGTAGCCGGGAATCCGTAGAGCGATCCCTGCGGCTTTGCTATCCCGAGAACTTGGAACAGGATTTGGGTTTTCCAATGAAAGCTCGATTTCCACCCCGTCCTTACCTGGATTGATCTGGTAATAAACCCGGGGAGGCTGCAGCTGAGAACTATTCTTGAGTAAAATTCGCGGATTCCAGGATCCCAGGTCTATGGCCGTTCCGCTATACCAATAGGGCTCCATTCTCGATGCGAGTTTCAGGAAGTGATGCAGTCCTCTCATGCCAGGTTCTACCCTATAAAGCCGCTCACCTTTTCTGAACCGGTAGCCCGACAGGGAGAATTCCCGCGTTACTTCCAACTCAGTTTCCTTACTGTAAAACCTCATCTTCTCCTTCACCTTTCTCAGGGTGGATTCACCCAGGTGTTCCAGCTTGCCTAAATCTCGAATTTCCCTTTCAAACCCAAACTCATTTGGTTTAATCAGATTCCCTTGCGCATCTGCGATAAGCTGATTTTGGTCAGAGAGCCTCGAACGGGAGTAGCGTTTATTTTTCGGAATGGACTGCTTGAGTACCGGTGCAAGGGAGGTATGAAAGAAATAGGGTCTATTCCAGGAGGCAAGAGAGCTGGAATAGCTCCGCAATACCCGCTCTTCATGTAGATCATCGAGATTCAGCCGGACAACTAACAGATCTGGTGCTGGTTTGAGGATGGGAGTTCTTTGGATATCTTCAGCACAGATGGATAACCCTAAAAACTGATCGCTTTTCTGAAAGTGAGAATGGATAATTTTAAGGGAGGTTTCTGGAAGAATCTCCTGGCAACCTACCTTCAGAACAACTCCGCCCACACGTTCGCGGTATTGTTCTAACTGCTCCATTAGCTTAACAGATAGCTCGGAGCCGACCTTTAAAGGAGACCTACCCAGGGCTCTCACCAGCCCATTCTCAAGTTCAACTTCAATCAAGTTTTGAAAAGGATAGCGATTTTCCCAATCCTTCTCAGACTGGGAATATCTAATCGCATTGGAAAAGACTCCCAGGCTAGGAGTCCAGCCAGTGGAACCCGCCGGCAGGATCAAGGTGCGAACACCCTCATCATGCAATGACTGGAGCAGACCTCGCGAATTCAGACCCTCTTGCCAATACAGAACCATGCCTGCCCAATGATTCCCTGGGACAGGGATGGCTCCTAAGTCTGCGGTTAAAAGAAATAACCATAGCAGAATTCGAGTCATAGATAACTCTCTAACCTACTAACGATTTCCTCCCCGAAGGGGAGTCTAACCGTAACTGAGTTTGTCACTGAAGTCTGATACCGAAGATCCCACCGGTGGAAAGAGGCGATCAACCTCGTTACGAAGATCTCTTACCCGAAACTTGATGTACTGCTGTTCCGCGTTATCATCCATCACAACATCTCCGTTAAAGACAAGAATCCTGTCTTCATCGATTAGAAAGGTTAGATCGATTAATGGATGAGATACCTGCGGAAGGAGCTTTCTAAGAACTTCGATTGTCTTGCGAAGTTTCTGAATAGAAAATCCCTTACGACGGAGAACCTTTGAGATCTTTAGCTGAAAAAGATCCGTAAAGGTATAGAGACGATACTTCGATTTACGCCGGTAGGACGGCTTGATAAAGTTTGTCTTATCCCAGTATTGAATCTGGCGATAAGATATATCAATGATGCGAGCCACTTCTTTAGGTGTGAAGAAACTTTTCATCTGCCTTCCCTTTGTTTCATTGAGTTCTTTAACTGATGCTGCGTTTAACTAACTTTATTTGATCTTCGACTAGTGCTGCGTCTACATGCTCAGATGCGTTGAGTGTGTCTTCGATCTTGTTTAGATTTCGGAGCCCGTTCTTAAATCATTTATGAAATCCTTGGATTTATAACCTCTAAATGAATCTAAATTAAATGCCAAAAAACCTTTAATGATGCGTATTAAGACCATTTTAAACCCTGTCCAAACAGCAGACTGCCAGAATGGTCCCTTTTATAAAATTATGAACAAAAAAAAACATAATTGACAAGGTTTGGAACTATTTAGCACTTTACCGGACGAGCTATCAGGTCCTGGAATCTGACCAAGTTTTTCAAAAAAGGATTCTTACAAGAACAAAAGGGAAGACTTACAGGTCTCAATAAGTTCCCTTGCAACCTTGATTGGAATACCAAGGTGCGCAACTTCCTTTGGGTCAGTTCTGATAAGAACTTTAAGATCTGGAAATGCTTTCAAAATCAGGGACTTTCGCTTTGGCCCCACTCCGCTCACCTCATCGAGCAGCGAGTGAATGCTAGCCTTGCCTCTCAGCGTCCGATGGTAGGTAATCGCAAACCGATGAGCCTCATCACGAATCTCCTGAAAAAAGAGCCTTACTGGCGAATGCTTCCCCAGTTGGAGGGGTTGATTCTCCGTACCGAGAACATAGATCAATTCTTCCCTTTTTGCCAGGGAGGCTACATCTATACTCACTCCTAATTCCTCGAATACCATTCCCGCGGCATGAAGCTGTCCGATTCCACCATCCACCATAACAAGATCAGGCATGGTGCAATGGGCACTTTTCCTGGAGTCCTCTAAAACCTTGGAATACCTGCGTCTAATGACTTCGCGCATCATTTCATAATCATCAGGTGTACTTTTACTGCGTATTTTAAACTTTCTGTATTCTTTGGACTCCATCTTCCCATGGATAGCTACAACCATCGATGCCGTCGCCTGGGCACCTGAAGTATTTGAAATATCAAAACACTCCACGCGATAGGGAGTCTTCGCCAATCCTAGCGCTTCCCTCGTTTGAAGAAGAAGTGAGCCAGACCTTTTTCGCTTTCTCAACTCTACCTTTAGGGATTCAAAGGAATTCCTTTGCGCAAGCTCCAAAAGACGTTTCTTACGACCCTTCAGGGGAACGGTCAACAAGGGTTCACGACCAAATAATTGCTGAAAAGAGGCTGAGAAAAATGGGCGTTCCGGCAAGTTTTCAAGATCGAATTGCAGACAGATTTCCCGCGGTGGATCCTTAATTACGAGGTAATGCTGCTTAAGATATTGCATTAAGAGCACTGCTTCATCCTCAGAGCATAAACCTTCGTGGTCCGCGTCCACAAAAACCTTGAACTGATCTACAATTTTTCCGCTCCTGACCAGTAAATGCTGAAGGGCGTGGGAATTGCCCACCCGACTCATTGCCACTACATCGTAGGACTGAGAATCAGGACCCGAAGCAACTTGTTCCTCCTGCAGGATTTCAAGGGATTCAATCTGGTCACGCATTCGAGCCGCTAATTCAAATTGAAGATTTCGGGAAAATCCTTCCATTCTGCGGGTCAGATCCTTACAAATCCGTCGATAATTCCCCTCCAGAATTCCTTTTACCTCTTCCACTTCCCGGGCATAATCGGACTGATCTATCTCCTGAAAACAAGGTCCGTCGCAACGTCCGATCTGAAAGTCCAAACAGGGTTTACCCACCATCTCGTTGATCTCGGTTCGGCACTTGATCAATTTATAGTGCCGGTCTATGAATTTGAGAATTTGGTTGACCTTCCATTCCTGGGCGAAAGGTCCGTAGTACTTAGCGCCGTCATTGACTACTTTGCGAACCTTTTCCACGTAGGGAAAAGAAAACCCCTGCCACAATTTGAGGAATGGATAGGACTTTCCATCCTTAAAAAGAACATTATAGCGGGGGGAATAGTGCTTGATTAAGTTACATTCGAGTAGCAGGGCTTCTGACTCTGTACCCGTAACCGTGAACTCAAATCGAGCGATGGCCTTTACCAGTTGGCGTGTTTTCACTGAATCTTGTTTGCGGTCGAAATAAGAATTCACCCGCTTTCTTAGATTCCGGGACTTTCCTACGTAGATGACCTTTTCATTCTTATCAAAGAACTGGTATACACCTGGACTTTGAGGCAAATGACGAAGAGCAGAGAAGAGCTCAGGATTTTCTTTTCCCAGACTTTTCTTGTCCCTGCAGCTCATAGATCTTATCCCGCAGCATTGCTGCTAGCTCAAAGTTAAGCCCTTCGGCCGCTTCATGCATCCAGCCGCTAAGTTTTCTGATCTCTTCATGTTTCTTCTGTCCTTCAAGGGGAGGAAGTTCATTCAGCCGCTTTTTCACTTCTCTTTCCAGATTCGCCTGTCCTTCCTCAACCCGGTTGGGAATTTCGTCATAAATCGAGGCTGCCACAGACTTAGAAATACCCCTTGGGATAATCCCCTCTTTTTCATTGTATGCCATCTGGGTTCTGCGCCTATCCGTAGCCTCTCTAATCGCTTCCTTAATGGAGTCAGTAAGCTGATCCGCATAGAAAATTACCTGACCGTTCACATTTCTAGCAGCACGTCCCGAAATTTGAATCAGGGAGGTCGCGGACCTCAAAAATCCTTCTTTATCCGCATCCATTACACAAACCAGCGAAACTTCCGGCACATCGAGGCCTTCTCTAAGTAAATTGATCCCCACCAGAATATGGAACTCGCCAAGACGAAGCCTGCGGATTAACTCCAGACGTTCGATGGTATGGATTTCACTGTGAAGGTACTCACAGGCCAATCCCTGCTCTTCCAGATACTCCTTTAAATCTTCAGCCATCTTCTTGGTGAGAGTTGTCACAAAGACCCTCTCCGAGCGCTCTATGCGAATTCGGGCTTCCTTGATCACATCATCTACCTGGTATCTAGAAGGCCGAACCAAAATTTCCGGATCCAAGAGTCCGGTAGGTCGAATGATGAGAGGAATGGTAGTGTCCCTCGCATCCTGTAACTCCACCAATCCAGGTGTGGCTGAAACGTACAATATCTGGTTGGGTACCTCTCGAAATTCCTCATACTGCAAGGGTCTGTTATCAAGGGCTGAGGGAAGTCGAAAGCCGTAATCCACCAGATTTTGTTTACGGGATTTATCCCCGTTGTACATTCCCTTGAGCTGCGGAATGGTTACATGGGATTCATCAATAAAGACCAGGGCGCCACGAGGTAGATAGCTAAGTAGGGTGTTGGGTGGAGATCCACCCTCTCTCCCCTCAAGATGCCTGGAATAGTTCTCTATACCCTTGCAATACCCCATTTCTTGAATCATCTCCAGATCATAGGAGGTTCTCTCGCGAATCCTTTGCGCTTCAATAAACTGATCTGAATTGAGAAACTGGGCTTCATGTACCTCAAGCTCAGCACGGATTCTATCCAGGGCCAACTCCCGTTGATGTTCAAAAGTTACGTAATGCTGAGCAGGATAAATATTTACATTTTGAAGGTCTCGAATCGTGACTCCAGTTAAGGGATCGTACTCACAGATCCTTTCAACTTCTTCACCGAAAAATTCAACTTTGATCCCGGTTTCTGATGCCTTTGGGAAAATCTCCAGCACATCTCCACGGGCTCGAAACGAGCCTCGACTCAGATATTCAGACCTGGAATATTGGATTTTAACCAGGGCTCGAAGGACATCTTCTCTTTCTATTTCCTGACCCACCTCCAGGCCAACTTTCAGAGACATATAGTTATCAGGGGAACCAAGGCCGTAAATGCAGGAAACAGAAGCAACAATGATGATGTCTTCCCTTTCAAATAGAGACGCTGTGGCTCGGTGGCGAAGATAATCAATCTCTTCGTTGATCTGGGAGTCTTTCTCAATATAAATATCGCGCGAAGGCAAATAGGCTTCCGGCTGGTAATAGTCATAATAAGATACAAAATGTTCTACAGCATTCTCCGGAAAGAAGGACTTGAACTCCTGGTATAACTGTCCCACCAGGGTCTTGTTGTGAGTGATGATGAGAGTAGGCCTTTGGACTTGCTCTATGACCTTGGCCATAACAAAGGTCTTACCTGAACCGGTCACACCCTTTAAAATCTGGTGGCGCTTTCCCTCCCCCAGGTTTTGGACCACGCTTGAAATTGCTGCTGGCTGGTGGCCCGCAGGCTGGAAATTGGACTTAACCGTTAAAGGACGCACCACCCACCCCAGGATTCAGGGAGAGAGGGGAATGACTTCAGGCTTATAGGGATGATTTCGCTTTTGAAGAATCTGAAGATCCAGGATTTCATCTCCAACTGCGATCATATGCAGGACATCTAGTCCCTCTATGACCTTGCCGAAAACAGTGTACCTGCCATCGAGATGCGGGGCGTCAGATAGCAGCATATAAAACTGTGAGCCGGCAGTGTCCTTACCCGAATCTCCCATACCAACGGCTCCTCTCACATTTTTCAGATACTCGGATACTTCGCTTTTGATCAGGTATCCGGGACCACCCTCACCAGTACCTTCAGGATCTCCAGTCATGACCAAGAAGTCTTTATCCACGCGGTGGAATGCCAGCCCCTGGTAGAACTTGTTCTCTGAGAGCTGTATAAAATTCTTGGTGGTATTGGGAGCCTCATTTTCAAAAAGCTCCAGTACAATGGGTCCCCTCGAAGTCATAAATTTAACTCTCGGATTAATTTCCTCAGGACGTTGAAATTTCTTCACCAGGAATTGGGAATGAATCCATCCCCTTTTTCCATGAACTTCCATGGGACGAAAACCCTTTTTCTCTCTGCCTGTCTGACGCACCGTTGTCCCCTCAAAGACTCTGATGACACGGTCAGAAGAGAAAGAAGGCTCTTCGCGCAGTTCCACATATTCTCCTACGGCTATCCACTCAGACCTCGAGGCGGTGATCGATTCCACCAGTGATTCAGGAAACTGGTATATACCCCGTTCGGTGTGGATACTCAAAACCGAATCCTTGCTTACAATGGATCCACGATAGGATTTACCCGTAAACAGCTTGAGTCGAGCACTCTGGCAAATGGAAATAATTAGTAGGAAATTTATGAAGAGAAGGAAGGAGCGGGTCAAAAGGAGAATTCACCTCCAACAACAGTATTCATGGATCTTGCGATTTTCTGCAAGGCTACTGTTTCCAGGTCGCTTACCTGTTGGAGTTTCAATCCCAGCTCATCGGCAATATCATGAAGCTCCATCCTAAGGCCATCTTCACCCAGCCCGTAGTGAAGAGTAATAATCTCCTGCTCCAGGGGAGGAAGAAGATCAAGATTTTTACGCAGAAGTTGATGAAAATGTGAGGAATCTTCCAGCTCAAATTCCTCCGCCCTTTGCAGATCTTTGATGAAACGCAGGAATTGACTGTCTTCCTCTCCCAATTCTGAGCCTTTACTGAGAAGAGCGGAACCCAGTAGAAGATCACTCTTCACCGCTTCAAGTTCCATACCCATTTCCGTAGCTATTTCTTCAAGCATGGGTACCCGATTCAGTTTAGCTCTCAGCACTTCCGAAACCTCTTTAAACTCAGCAAAAAACTTAGTCACCTTTTGAGGAATGCTAACCATTTGCTCTTGGACACTCCGAGCCTTGTGGATCGATTTACGGATATGCCAACGGGCAAAGTCTCGAAAGCTTTTGGATCCTTCCAATTGAAACTTACGGACCGCCGACATGAGGCCCAGGTTTCCTTCTTGGATGAACTCAAGGATTTCTTCACGCCTATTCCCAATTTCTCTGGCCGCATTAAGGACCAGGGGTAAATAAGCCTCAGTAAGCGTATCTATATCGCTTTGAAGGCCCTGTTCCACACCGATTAGCAACTCCTCCTCTTCCGCGATACTTAACCTCGGAATCTGACTGACGCGATAGATGTAAACCGCCAGAGCATTGGAGTCCTCTGTTTTTTCAGCGCGATGCTCCTCCAGCGACTCATCTTCTGGGAGATTTTGCAGGGCAAAGAGTAAATCTACAGCTTCTTCCATTTTCTCCAGGCTTAGGCCCTCGGGGAGAATATCATGGAATTTTTCGAAATCTATAGGATCGCCGGGATTAAGGTCCTGTTCTTTAAACCATGTGGAAACGAGTTCGTAAAAATTATTGACCATCTTCCCTCAGGCGAGCGCTTAAACAGTAGCGGCAACGGGTAGGCTTAAGGTGAAAGTGGTGCCGACACCCTCCTCGGAATCCACCTCAATGGATCCGTGGTGTCCTTCTACGATGTTCTTCACAATGGCCATACCCAAACCGGTTCCACCAGCCTTCCCTTTGGTGAAAAACGGCTTGAAAACATTGCGGGCGATAGCTTGATCCATACCCTTTCCAAAATCTTGGACGGAAATCTGAACCTGATCTTTTACAATGCTAGTGCTCAAGATGATCTTACGCTCCCCATCAAGGGCATCTCTGGCATTGGAGATAAGGTTTTGGACAACTCTTTCCATTTTATTTCGATCAAGATCTACAAGTCCTTCAGTTTTGATTTCGAGGACTAGCTCAATTCCATCATTTTGTTTCAGATGAGTCTGGTTGAAGTGGTGAATCTTGGTCACAAACTCGGTCAAACTAACCTTTTCTGGATTTACGGTGATGGAACTTCCTCTTGAAAACTCAAGGATTTCCTGGCTCATCTGTACAAGCTTATCAATTTCCGATCGAATAATTTCACAGTTCTCAAACTGATCAGGCCGCTCAAGGGCAATGAGTTGGGAGAACCCGGAAATAACCTGCATGGAATTTCTGAGATCATGAATGACTTGTGAAGCCATGTTACCCACAACGGCCATCCGAGCGTTTACAGAGCGCTTCTCGGTCGCACGGACATACTGAATGGCAAGCGCTGCCTGAGAAGCAATAGCTTCAAGGGTCTGTACATCCTCGTTTGTATAGGTGGAATCTACCTTATTGAGTACTTCCACAACCCCTATGACCCGCTCGTCGATGGCCATGGGCACACAGATTAAACACTTGGTCACAAATCCAGTTTTAGTATCTACCCCGGAAAAAAACCTGTCATCACTCCTGGTGTCATTCACCGTAAGACTTTCCCCGGTTTCAACCACATGACCTACGATACCCTGACCTTTTTCCAGTCGAATCTCGTCGAGGTCCGCACCGGAGTCATCCGTGACATAAAAAAAGAGTTGGTCTGTCTCAGGGTCAAGTAGAAAGAGAGAACAAGCCTCTGAATCAAGCATCCGCTTGGTGAAGGCCATAATCTCCCTCAATACGGATTGGATCTCAAAATAACCTTTAAGTCTTCTATTAACCTCGGTGAGAACATGAACTTCATCACGTCGGCGTTCTACAAGCCTTACGAGTTCTTCCCTCGGCAAATTGCTTAAATCAGCCGCATTTTGATCTAACTGGGGAGCCATTCAACATCCTTTAGAAGTGCGCTTGAACTAAAAACCTCAAGTCTATCAGTCTATGTAAAACTCCATGAGTTTCTTACTTCTGGAAGGATGGCGAAGTTTGCGAAGAGCCTTGGCCTCGATTTGTCGGATTCTTTCCCGGGTTACCCCGAATTTTTGTCCGACTTCCTCAAGAGTCCTTTGCCATCCATCTTCAAGTCCGAACCGATAGTTTATCACTTTATGCTCCCTTTCAGTGAGGGAACTCAAAACATCATGAATTTGTTCCTTGAGCATATTTCCATATGCGCTGCGAACAGGCTCTAAAACCTGCTTATCTTCTACAAAGTCCCCAAGGGAGGAATCATTTTCACCATTGATGGGAGTTTCCAGTGAAATGGGATCCATAGCGGTCTTTAAGATCGCTTTAACCTTGTCATGGGTAAGGCCCAATTCCTCAGCGATTTCTTCGCATGCTGGCTCGCGACCAAGCTTTTGCGTGAGAATTCGAGAAACTTTTCGAACTTTGTTGATGGTTTCCACCATATGTACAGGAATTCGAATTGTCCTGGCCTGATCGGCTATAGCCCTGGTGATGGCTTGTCGAATCCACCAGATAGCGTAGGTTGAAAACTTGAAACCCTTCTTATACTTGAACTTTTCTACCGCTCTGATCAGTCCCTGATTTCCTTCTTGAATCAAGTCCAGAAAATGAAGCCCGCGCTTGGTATATTTTTTCGCAACGGAAACAACAAGCCTCAGATTGGCCTGAATCAATTTCGCCATAGCCTCTTTGTCGTGTCTTTCAATACGCTTGGCCAGTGCGATTTCCTCTTCAACTGTAAGCAGAGGGATAGATCCAATTTCTTTGAGATAGATTTTTACGGAATCATCATATTTAAGGCCATCATCCTCATCTGCGGTAGTCTTAGCCTTTTTTTCTTCCTCGCGCTTCAGTTCAAGCTCTGTGGGACCCATACCGTCAGTGTCTTCAATGACACCTGGTTGAGGCCTCACGATTCCTGATTGCTGTAGATAACTGATAACCTCTTCGATCCCCGAAGAATCATCGGAATCATCTTCCATACCGGCACGTGCGGCGGGATCCGGTTCATACGATCGTTCAGTCGATTCTTCTTCGGGTTGAGTTTCTTCCGAAGCTTCCTCTTCTACATAGCGCTCATCCATCTCGCGTTCAGCCATTTGCTTCACCATTTTTTTCCCCTGTTTGGCGGTCACATTATATATACATAAGAGAGAAGAAAAAGCAATATGGACCTGCCTTCGCCTCCGATCAACCGGGTGCGATCATCGCATCCACTGCTGATCCGCGGATAAAGCTGCTGGCATCAGATCCAGTATTTCATTCCCCCCTTGCGGAGCAGAAGTATACGAATTTTTTTAAGAGTGTCACGGGGTGTCGATTCCGGAACCCCAAAATTCTTGAAAAATCTCTCTAAACATTGCCTCTCAGCCACTTTTTTCTCATTTCCAGTGCCTTTTTACGTAAACTTTCCAGCTCCTTGCGAATTTTCAGGTCCTTACAGTGTGAAATATCCTCACACAGTTGATTCAACTCTCTTTGGAGGGAGAGTACCTTAAAGTTCTTAAGGTAGTCGTGAAAATCCCCTTCCTCTATCTCCATTTTCTCGTTCACCCAATGTAGACCGCTCAAATAGTCTGAAAGTTCCTTTGACATTTCAGCAAGCCGATTAAAAAGCGGAATTTTACTCTCAATCTTGAGAAATCCATACAGTTCCCGCAGAAGTTCGGTTTCCAACTCCTTCTCTAGAAGATGCGGCAGCAGCATCTCGCGCAGTTTGGCAGAGGGGTAAGCCCACACCATTAGTTTCATACCCAGGTCCACATAGGCCTCCGGAATAGAAGGACTTTCCCTGGGAACCATGTGCCCGGCAGCCCGGGCCGGAAGAAATTCCCGCCTGATGATCGCTTCATCCAACTGGAATTGCTGACCAAGGTAGCGAAGAAGTTCTGATTCATTAGTATCTTCTCCAACCAATAAGACTTGATTCACTTTGTGAAAAAAATCTCGAATGGTCAAATAGGCCTTTTTTTTGGACTGGCGAGTATCCAACGGGTTCTCCCCAATGACTTCTTCACAAAAAAAACGCAGAACCGGAGGAGCTGAATCAATCAGTCTTGAGAAGGCATCCCTCCCGTGGGTATTTAAAAAATCTTGGGGGTCCATCCCTTCATGAAGACGCAATGCTCTGACCTCCAAACCCGAATCCACCAGCCGCTCCAAGGCTCTCAGGGTGGCTTGTGAACCTGCCCGGTCCCCATCGAAGACCAGGACTACTTTCTTGGACTCCTGCTCAAGCAAAGACGCATGATGGGGAGTGAATCCAGTTCCCAGGGGTGCAACCGCGTTGGGAAATCCATATTGAGCCAGGGCAGCCACATCCATATAGCCCTCAACTACCATCAATTCGGAATTCTGCTGTTTGGAGGTACTATGAAGATTGTAAAGAAGGTGCCCCTTATCAAAAATTCTTGATTCCGGACTGTTGATATACTTGGGTCCCCTGCTCTCTTCTTGAATAATCCGCCCTCCAAAGGCAACCACATCTCCCTTGCGGTTTCGAATTGGAAACATTAGTCTTCCTCGAAAAGCGTCATAAACGCTTCCTTCCGTTTTACCCTCCTTGAAGAGTCCAGACTCGATAAGTAATTCTGACTCCAGCTTGCCCAGGTGCCTCCTTATTTCCTGAAGAAGACTATCCCAACTATCAGGAGCATAACCAATTCCAAACTCCTCGCTTACTTCATCTGAGAGCCCCCTGGACTTCAAATAGTCACTTGCCTCTCTGGATTTAAGAAGTTCCCGACGAAAGAAATAGCTCGCGAGCCTATGCATCTCCAGAAGAGATGCATAGGCTCCCCTTCCCTCTGAGGGAATCTCAATGTTTAACCGGTCCGCCAATTCTCGTACTACCTGCCCAAAGCTTTTATTTTCAATGAGCATCAGGAACTTAATTGCATCTCCGCCAATCCCACACCCAAAACACTTAAAAATGCGTTTCTGTGGCGATACATTGAAGGAAGGCGTCTTCTCTTCATGAAAGGGACACAAACCCATCTGGTTTCCTTTGCCAGATCCCTTCAGGCGAACATGTAAGGAAACAACCTCCAGAATATCCGTACTCTCGAGAACTAGATCGATAATGTCCCGAGGTATCTTTTCCAAAGCTTCAGCAGGTGAGGGTATGAGACTTCATAGTGGCTTCAATGGTCTGATCAAAATGACCGAACAAAGTACGGTTATGGGTAATCAGGAAGACCTGCTGGAAATTCGGGTTGAATTTAAGAATCCGCTCCAAAAAATCCACAGCCCTACGAGAATCGAAGGCGTACATAGGTTCATCCAAAAAAAGAAACTGGGCATAACCTCTATGAAACGTAGATTGGATCAAGGAAGAGGCAAAAGCCAGGCGAAGACACATCAACAATTGGTCGGAAGTCCCTCCACTCAAAGAGGTACAATCCAGGTATCCCTCTTTCTCGGGAGAGTAAACCTCAATCTCCAGCTCGGACGAAACTCTGACTCTGGAATATCGATCATCCGTAATAATAGGTAGAATAGATCCGATAAACCTGGAAAGGTTGGGACACAACCGATTCTGCAGGGAATCGATAGTTCCCCGGAGCAGTTGTTCAAGAAGTCCGGTGCGCTGCTGTTCCCTCTTTTTAGTTTCCAGTGATGTTCTGGTCGATTCCATCTCCTCCATAAGCTGGTCTCGCTGCATCGCGGCCTGTTCAATCTTTGAAATTGCTTCCTGCATAAAGAGGATTCGCTGTTCGGTATTTTGGACCTTATACTCTTCTTGAAGAAGGGACTCTTTATTGATTTGAAAACGATCAAACCAGGCTGTACGGAGCCTGGAAAGATAATCCTCTTCATCATTCAATACCCGGGTTTTTTCCAAAAAGGCAACCAGGTCGAGATCGACCAGCCGCTGAGAATCCCAATCCCACCGAAGACGTTTTTCATCAAAAATATCCGGTAGGAGCCCTGGGTGTTCTGAAGCAACCTGGCAGAGAGATTCCACCAATTTCACATAGGCATCCAGAGCGTCATCGAGCTGACGTTTCTCGTGGGAATAATCACCTCGAAGTAATTCTTTGAGACGCAAAATCTTTGAAGAGGAACTCAAAAATTCAGCGGAAAAATCTTGTGCAATTTCTGCGTGATCCCCATCTTCGGTGAAACTCCATGCCTGAATCTCCTCAATCAGTTCACAATACTGACCTATGAGATGCTTTAGTTGGTCTAGGATGATGCGTTTTTCTTTGAGAATCTCTACGTCTTTTTTAATTTCCTGTTCAAATCCCAAAGCATCTTTAAAGCCTACCGTGAACAATGCTTTACGATCTTCATAGGTATCAATCAATTCATTGATCAATTTGCGCAGAGGTTCATAGCGCATCATGGAGCGAACTTCGGCTAAGTCTTCGAGACTCCCCACTCCCTCGAGCTCAAACTGTGCCAGTTTTGCCCGCTCTTCTGCCTCTTCCTGCAGGTCTCGCTGAAGGACTGAGAGCAGCATTCTGAGTTTTCCAAGCATTTCCTTGGCTACCCTAAGGTATCTAGATCTTGTAACTAGAAAATAAAAAAGAAGAGCAAGAGTCGGGATAATGAAGAGGACAATTCCAACTTGGAATGCCATGGGTTGGAGGGTAATTTTATCAAACCAGGGATAAACATTAGCTCCTTCAAGCAGCAGGGGTGGAACAAGCACGAGACAAAGAAGCAAAAGACTCAGTTTATAGCTTCGAGATAAGGTCTGAGCACTTTCCTGTGCCTCCTTGATCTGATGTTCACACAGTACTTCACGGTCCTTAAGGGTTTCAGGACTGAAGTAACTTCTGATGTTCTCGCTGCCGATCTGGGAGGTTGTATTTCGATCAATCTGATGAATTCGATCCTGTACGAGGTATAGAATTCCCTTTAAGTCCTTAAACACTTCGTTTGACAGAGAATGACGCTTCTCTCTCGCTTCTACATCCTTACGCAGAGATTGTACTTCTTCTTCTACCTGGGTACAGGTTTCTTTAAGCCCGCGGTAAAGAGACAGAAAATGCTGGGAGTTTAAAATCAGCCGTCGCTTGAATTCATTTCCCAAAAAAGTAGCTCTCAGTTCACGAAACTGATCTACAAGTTTTTGTAAAGTGCGTCGAACTTGCTCCTGGATCTCTACATTTTCTTCCTGGGTCTTACACTCGGTCTGAATCTCCTCAAGCCTTAGCTTTTGACGATCCAGATCCACTTCAATACTGTTCCTTTCTACCAGGCGCTCCTCTAATCCTTCTACTTTCACAGAATAAATGGAAAGCTGCTTTTCCAACTCGATGAGCTGATCCTGCAAATCCGGCAATTTTTCCTGAACCTGTCCATGTGCTCGTTTGAGCTGGTCCAGTCCAGTCATCTTTTCTACCATTTCGATGGAGTTGGGCACTCGTTTTTCGTAGAGATGTGATAATTCCTTCTGGCCTAAGTAAAAGGATTGTCGACAGACCTCAAAATTAATTGGAAATAGAGCCTCAATACGGTCATTCACCGGTCCCAATCCCTGGGTTATAAGCTCTTCGCGCTCGTCAACTATGCGATAGAGGAGCGCTTCTTTTCCGCCGCCTCTGTCGTATCGGCGCCAGATTCTATAAACCTCTTCATCAATTTCGAAGGTGAGTCTAACCTCCATTTCTGAGTCTTTCCAGTACACTAACCTGGCATAACTCTGCTCTTCTACCTTCAGCGTACGCCCAAAAAGAGCCAGGGTAATCGCCTCGAGGATGGTGGTTTTCCCCGATTCGTTATCACCAATGATTCCGATTACACCCGTACGAGGAAACTCCGCGATGGACAATTCCTCATACTTCATAAAGTTTCTGGCAAAAAGCGATCGAACGATCATACTTCGGATTCCTCAATCAGATTCTTGCCCATATCAAGAGCCTCAAAATACAATTCGAGGCTATCTTCTCCAAACTTGGACTGAATCTGCACCTGCTTTTTGACGAAGTCCTCAAACTCATCAACTGGTCTCTGAACAATTAAGAGATCTTTATCATCTAGATCTTTTTGCATGGTGTGACCCTCCGATTTCAAATTGCGGGAACCACTGATTCTTTCCGAGCAAAACAGCACCAGGCTCCCGCTCGGGAAGAATGCGCAACTGGGCCATCAATGGGCCCAAACAATTATAATTCCGGCATTTTAGTGCATAGGTTTTGGAATTACCAAAGGTTTTTTCAAACTCCTTTCTGATATCACCTGCCACCCCCCTTAGAACCTCAGCACTCTCCTCCTTGAGAAGAAATCCCTGCTTCAATTCATCCAGTTTCAGGCATTCTGAAGGATTGGAGGTACGAAAGATTTCAGATCCCGATATGTTAGGCGAAAAGAGCTGAATTTCTCCATGCTGAAGAATGTTGTTTCGGGTTCTTCGCTGTGCGGAACCCACAACCTTTTTGCCGCCAATGCTGAAGGACTCAACTGAACTCTCTAAAAAACAGACCGGATTATCTTTGTAGGCGGTACCCTGCAGACAATCAAACTCAAGGGAGGGATTCCAGCTTTTCAAGGCTCTGTAAAGGGGATCACAGATCTTCCGGTAGGAATTAAGAACATCCCCATTCATAAGCTTCCTGGGAATCACCAGGGAATAGGTGAGTCCCCTATGATGGAGGATAGCTTTGCCGCCGCTTCTTCTGCGGCTCAAATTCAATGAATAGCGCTCTACAGCACCTGGGAGAAGACATTGGGACATCTCCTGGCGAAATCCAAACGTGACAGTGGGATCGGGAAAGCGATATACCCTCAAAACCGGCTCATCCAAAACCTTCTCGCTAAGAAAGGCATCAAGCCCCATATGGAAGGCGGCACTAGCACCAGGCGGAGTTTCAATCCATTTCACGCTTGCTCAAGAAAGGCCAGGTAAGCCGCATGGTCCATCAAGGATTCAATATCAGACTCCTCGTCTACCTTCAGCTTAAAAATCCAGCCTTCTGAACAGGGAGACTGATTGAGTAATTGAGGATTATCCTCAAGATCAGAGTTGATTTCCTGGATGATTCCGCTGATGGGGGCGTAAATGTCTGAGGCGGCCTTCACTGATTCCAAAGTCGCGCAGGATTCCCCCTGGGCCACAATCTGGGGTGGGTCGGGGAACTCTACGTAAACAATATCGCCAAGTTCCTGTTGAGCGTAATCAGAGATTCCAACGGTACAAATACCATCAACCGGTTGTGAGACCCACTCATGATCACTTGTATATCTAAATTGGGTGGCATCCATTTCCAATGACCTCCTCGATCAACGATCCCATGGCATGGGAAATTCCCGAGCGAATTTTTCAACTTCCTGCCTGATTTCAGCAAGAGATTCTTCACTCTTTCTATTTTCGTAGACACTGCGCATCCATTTTCCTATCCGCACCATGTGATCTTCTTTCATGGCTCTACTGGTCAATGCTGGAGTCCCGATTCTAATTCCCGATGTCACGAAGGGCGAACGGGTTTCCCTGGGAATCGTATTCTTGTTTACGGTAATTCCCGATTCCTCCAGGATTCGCTCAAATTTCTTCCCTGATATTCCCAGTTCAGACAGGTCAATGAGACCAAGATGGTTATCTGTGCCCCCGGAGACAGCACGAAATCCATTTTCTGAGAGGGTATCCACAAGGGTTCTTGCATTGCGTACCACTTGCTCCTGGTAGTCCTTAAACTCTGGCTTCAATGCCTCCTTGAAAGCCACAGCTTTGGCGGCGATTACATGCATCAAGGGGCCGCCCTGGCTGCCTGGGAATACAATTTTATCGATTTTTTTTGCCAATTCTTCGCTATTGGTGAGGATGAACCCACCCCGCGGTCCCCGTAAAGTCTTGTGAGTTGTACTGGTCACAACATCCGCGATGCCCACCGGGGAGGGATGTACTCCCGCTGCTACAAGTCCTGCTATATGGGCCATATCTACCACCAGGACAGCGCCAACTAAATCACAAATTTCTCGAAATCGATCAAAATCAATCACTCTTGAATAGGCCGTAGCTCCCGCCAGAATCATCTTTGGCCGGGTTTCCCTGGCCTTTTGCTCAAGGGTTGCGTAATCAATGGTCTCGTCATCTGCCAGACCATAAGGAACCACCACATATCTCTTTCCTGAAAAATTCACCGGCGAACCGTGAGTAAGGTGTCCTCCCTGTTTGAGGTCCATCCCCATGAAAGTTTCACCCGGTTCCATCAGAGCCTCGAAGGCTGCCATGTTCGCTGAAGAACCCGAATGAGGCTGAACATTCACGTATTCACAACCAAAGAGTTTTTTAGCCCGTTCGATGGCAAGAGTTTCTGCCCGATCAACAACCTCACATCCGCCGTAGTAGCGTTTGCCTGGATATCCTTCTGCGTACTTATTGGTAAGTACTGAACCTTGAGCGAGCATGACTTCAGCTGAGGCAAAGTTTTCAGACGCAATCAGCTCCAGTGTTGAGCGTTGACGCACTTCCTCATCCTTCAAGATCTGTAAGATTTCCGGATCGGTAGGATCGTACATAACTTAGCTCCTTCGATAAAAGGGGGTTTTGACTACCCTGGCAAGACGCCTGGAGGATCTAATCTCAATATAAATCTCATCCCCTACGCGAGCCGCTGTTCGCTGGACCAGTGCGAGGGCACAGTTTTTATCAAGAGTTGGGCAGAAACTACCTGAAGTGACGCAGCCTATAGGAAACTCAGAATTCTCTTCTTTATAAATGGAAAACCCCGTGCGAGGTATCCCTTTTTCAATCATCTCTAGTCCGCACAGTTTCCACTCCGGTTTATTTTCTGACTGTTTTCGCAAAATTTCCTGTCCTATAAATGGCTCGCCTTCCAGATCACAGAACTTTTTCAAACCTGCGTCCAGTGGAGTAATCTGACCGCTCAGTTCATTACCATAGAGTGGCAATTTAGCCTCAAATCTAAGGGTATCGCGTGCTCCTAAACCCACTGGCCCAACTTCTTCTTCCTCCAGAAACCGCTCAAAGAGCTGAGCACTAGAATCACTTCGGAGATATATCTCGAATCCATCCTCGCCCGTATAACCCGTTCTTGAAATCAGCAAAGGAACACCGGTGGCATGAAATTCTACAAATCGAAAAGGAGCAATATCTAAAAGAGTTGGATCAAGAACCCGGCAGATTACCTCAGCTGACAGCGGACCCTGGAGCGCGATAAGGGAAATTTCCTTCGAAAGATTGGTTATCTTCGTCTCCCCTTTCAGGTTTGAAGACATCCATTCGAAATCTTTTTCAATGTTAGAAGCATTTACCACCACCATAAACCGGTCCGATTCGTAGCGGTAAACCAGGAGATCATCCACAACGGTGCCGTTTTCATAGCACATGGGTGTATAAAGGCATTGGCCATCCTCGAGTCTGGCGACGTTGTTGGTCATCAGGTGTTGAAGACTCGCGCAGGCATCTGGACCTTGAAGGAGAAACTCTCCCATATGGGACACATCAAAAAGTCCGCAGCGCTCTCGCACCTGTTGATGTTCCGCCAGGATCCCCGAATACTGAATTGGCATCTGCCAACCGTGGAAATCAACGATCCGGGCACCTAATTTTTGATGAGTAGAAAAGAGCACTGTAGACTGAGGTTGAGTGCCCATTTCAGGTCTCCTCACGGGTAATAAAAAGTGACGCTGGAACGATACACCGGGAGTTATTAATTGTCAAAAGGAGGACAATTCTGTTCCGACGAAGCAAACCATTCCGAAATTGAGGGCGGTAAACCTTGTGGAATCAGACTCAAAAATCGTTCGTTTTCATTCCTCACTGCTCTTCTATCTTTTCCCTGAAAAATAAGTTACAAAGCAGGACAATTTGCACAAAAAGTACCCTTTATACGGGTAATTTGTCTGGATTTCTTGATTTTGCCCCCTGTACCCTGTAGCATGAAATCGCCCTATAGGACCGTATTTGCCGGGATTTGAACATGATCCAGATGTATCAGGTTTCCAAAATCTATTCAAACAATGTCACCGCTCTCGATACGGTCAACCTACACATTGAGAAGGGTGAGTTTGTTTTTATGGTTGGACCCAGCGGTGCTGGGAAAACCACATTAATGCGTTTGATTTTTCGAGATGAGACACCAACCAATGGTTCTATTCTCATTGACGGCCGCAATATAGAACGCCTTTCCCTGGGCGCCATCCCATATTTGCGAAGGTCCATCGGTGTGGTCTTCCAGGATTTCAAATTGCTTCCTGAAAAAACCGCTTTTGAGAATGTAGCCTTTGCTCTGAGGGTTGTAGAAGCGTCCACTGAAGAAATTGAGATGAAGACAAGCAAAATCCTGGAAGCTTTGGGACTGGCTGAACGCAAACAATTCCTGCCCGGTGAATTATCCGCCGGGGAGCAGCAAAGAGTTTGTATCGCCAGGGCTCTTGTAAATGATCCTGCAATTCTTCTAACCGACGAGCCTACAGGTAACCTGGATCCTGAATTATCAGTGGAAATCATGAGGGTCTTACTAGACATTAACAGCCGCGGGACTACCGTATTGGTCACAACCCACAATGCGGGTCTGGTCAACCGTCTGCAAAGAAGAGTACTGCATCTCAATGGAGGTAAAGTCATTAAGGATACACTGAGGGGAACCTACGAGAATGAAACTTAGGACCCTGAGTTACCATTTCAAAGAATCACTCAAAGGCTTCCAAAGAACAGGTGTGATGGCTATGGCGACCATTTCCACCGTGGCTATATCTCTTACCATTCTGGGTGCATTTCTCATTTTTTACGCCAATCTCACGCACCTGCTCCATAACCTTGAGAACCATCTGCAGATTAGTTTTTATCTCAAATCCGAAGCAACTGATGAGCAGATCCGGGAGCTCATGGACTCTTTGCAATCTGATCAAAATATCAAGCAATTCGAGATTATTAGTAAGGAAGAGGCCCTCAATGAACTTCGTAAGGAACTCTCCAGCGAAGTCCATTTACTGGATAATCTCATTGAAAATCCTTTACCTAACTCGGTCCAGGTTTCCTTACACCCTATTCAGAATTGGAGGGAATTTCAGGAGCGCTACGAGAAGTTGGACGCCATTTCGGATAGCACCAGCGGCCAGGAATGGGTGGAAAAATTGATGAAGCTCATTTCGGCAAGCAAATCAGCCGGTTCGGTGATTCTCATCCTGCTGGGAGTTGCCAACCTTTTCATCATTGCCAATACAATACGGTTAACAGTCTTTGCGCGTCGACAGGAAATTGAAATAATGCGTCTGGTTGGAGCCACCAATTGGTTTATACGTACTCCCTTTCTCATGGAGGGAGTTCTTCAGGGAATCCTGGGCGCTCTTATCGCCTCATTCCTCCTTGGAGTGGGGTATTCCTTTCTCCAGGAAAACCTCAAAGTAGTTATGCCCGGAATCCAGCTTGTGACAATGAGTGCCGGGTTATTTCAATTACACTTAAAACTCATTTTTCTGGGAGTTGCGCTAGGCATGTTGGGCAGTCTTTTCTCCCTCAGGAAATTTCTTGTATGACCCAGGTTCAAAGATCCCTTTTCACGGTTCTTTGGTTAGGGATGTCTTTAACGTATGGAGGCATCGTCCTTGCCGCAGGTAAAGATCTCAAGTCCCTTGAGAAGAAGATTACCGATGAAGAGAAAGAACTGTCTCTGCTGTTGAAAAAAATAGACAGTGGTCAAAAGCGTCTTGGTGAGTTAAAGATTCACCAAAGCAGTACTCGCGAGCGCATACTGCAAAATAAATCTGAACATCAGGCTCTTGCCAAAAAAGTTGGAGAGACCGAAAACAGTGCGAATCAAACCCGTCAGGAACTACAAGAAATATCTGAATCTCTGAAGAAGGCTCGCCGGGATTTCTCGTCTTACGAAGCTTCATTTTATTCAAGACTCGCTCACTTTTTCCGCAATAGAAACCAACCCTTTTTAAAGATTCTTCTTTCTTCCGGTTCGCTTTCAAATCTATCGGACCGCATGCATTTTTACCGCAGAATCGTAGAAGCGGATAGCGGGCAGTTTAATAAGCTTCGTGTCCAGAGTAGAGTCATCAAAACAAAACAGGATGAAATGCAGAGGCAAAAATCCCATCTGGATATTCTCAATAAGAGACTCATCGCTGAAAAGAATTCCCTGCTCAATAAAATTCAGTCTGACAAGGATTACCTTCTCAAAATTCACAAGGAACAAACGAACCTAAAGGATCGTGCTGTTCAAATGGATGAGGCATCTCAATACCTTCGTGACCGCATTCAAAACTTGATTTCAGCACGAGATCAAATGAGAAATGATCGGGACAGCCGTCATCTCGGTGAGCTTATGAAGCACCGCAAAAAAGTAGCTCCGGGTTCGCTTGAATGGCCCATGAGAGGTAAGTTTTTGATCAGCCGAAAATTTGGTCACGAGGAGCGTTCCTCGGCGACCATATTCAATCCAGGAATCGATTTGGAACCTCCAGAGCCGCAAAGCATCTATGCCTCAGAAGATGGTATTATCTTCTACAAAGGTACCCCGGCGGGAAGTTCATCAACCTATGGAAAAGTCGTAATGATTGCCCATGGGAAGTACGATGGAAAGTTCACAACATTATACGGAAATCTGTCCACGATTTTGGTTGCGTTGAATCAGACAGTAAAACGGGGCGACAAAATAGCGACAATATCGGCTAGTAATATTCTAGGTCAATATCATGCACCTAGGCTTCACTACCAGGTCAGGATTAATGGAGAGCCTACAAATCCTATCAAATGGTTGAAGAAACAGGAAAAAATCTAAAGGAGCAGGTGCAATGTTGAACTGGAAACGAGTCTCAGTTGCTCTCCTGGCAGCGCTAGGTATCCACTACTTAGGTGTACACTTTTTCGGTCCTTTCGTATCCCCGGTGGGTGCGGCGAGGATCCAAATGAACTATTTCTCTGAACTAAAAGTTCTTTCAGATGTCCTCAAACTAGTTCAGGCAAAGTATGTGGAAGAAAATATAGCCAAGGAAAAGAAAACCCTCATACAGGGAGGAATCGAGGGGATTTTAAGGAAGTTGGACGATCCGTTTTCCAGGTATATGCCGCCAGCAACCTTTAAGTCTATGCAAGAGGAAACGGATGGCGAGTTTGGCGGATTGGGGATCCTTCTTGGTATCCGCGACAAAATGCTGACTATCATTTCTCCTATGGAGGGAACCCCTGCCTTTCGTGTTGGGGTTAGAGCAGCAGACAAAATAGCCAAAATTAACGGACAATCCACCGAAGGTATGTCAGTGCAGCAGGCCGTAAAACTCCTGAGAGGAAAACCCAAAACAGAGGTCACAATTTCAGTTCTAAGAGAAGGTGAAAAGGCTCTGATTGACTACACCATTGTTCGCGATCTGATTAAGGTTCCATCCGTAAAGGCTGGACGCCTATCAGAAGAAGTCGGCTACGCGAGACTCACTGGATTCGTGCAGACATCCGGTAAAGATCTCAGAAAGGAGCTTGATAAAATCTCCGCACTGGGTGATATAAAGGGCGTTGTCCTGGACCTGAGGGGAAATCCTGGCGGGCTGCTCTCAGCAGCCGTAGAAGTTTCCCAGGTATTCCTGGAAAGAGGTAAGACGGTAGTTTCGATCAAGGAGCGTGAGGGTGAGCCTACTGTATTCGCCTCCAAGGCTTATGCCCCCATTGAATGGCCAATGGTGGTTCTCATCGATGGCGGCTCCGCATCTGCCTCCGAGATCGTAGCGGGAGCTATTAAAGACCATAGAAGAGGAGTCCTCATGGGAACCAAGAGTTTCGGGAAGGGTTCCGTACAGACCGTTCTCCCCCTACAGGATGGTTCAGCTCTGGCTTTGACCACCGCTTATTACTACACGCCGGCAAATGTGAAGATCCACAAAAAGGGTATCAAACCTGATATTGAAGTAAAATTTCCCAAACTTACCAATGACCAGCTCAAGGAATATCGTGATGAGTTGGAACGCATCGCCAATCAAGATTATGAGCGAACTCGCGCCAAGCAGGAAAAATTGTTAAATGGAGAACATAAAGACCAAAAGAGTAAATCGTCCACCAGTTCCGCTACCTCGACCGTGACATCAACTGCCTCCACCGGCGCTACCAAGTCCTCCACCCTGGATTTCATTGCCATCCCCAAATTTGACGTTCAGCTGGAGCAGGCCGCGAATCTTCTCAAAGCTTCTTCAATCTTCATGGAGTTACATTCCAAGAAATAGGAAAACTCATGGCACCCAGGTTTCTGATTCTGATCTCCTTTTTACTGTGGTCCCCTGCATGGGCCGAGGAAATTTTGGGATCATCCAAGCCCAGGGCTTCCATTCGAGACAGGGTGGGTCGGTTGCTTGCTGAATTTCAAAAGGAACAGAGTCGGTCCCAGCTCTCCCAGGTGGAGGTATTGCAAACCAAAGCTTTTCCGAAGGATGTAATCACCTTCCTCGAACTCTTCTTTGAGAAGGTTGAAATCCCCTTTACCCTTCTCTCTCGGAGCCGTACAGAAGCGGGAATGGAAGCCCACTACGAAGTTCCAAGGTGGGTAAATCTGTCCTTTCTTGCACGTAAAATCACCCGCAAGGGATTGGCCCGAATACAAACAGATCTTCAGCTTTTGAAGGATGAGTCTGGTGAATCCCTGACGATGCACGGGCAACTAAACTCCGGGGCTGTCCTCATCGGACTCCATAAAGGGCATCCTAAAGGCAGGGTCTGTATCGTGGTAGATGATATGGGTCATTTTGGAAAAGGTTTTCCCATTTATCTATCCATGAATCAGCCGGTGGCATTTAGCATCCTGCCCTTCTATCACACCTCTCCACTTCAAGCAAAATCTTCCTTTAAGGAAGGATTTGAGATCATGCTCCATGTCCCTATGGAACCAAGTCATCAATCCTACTTCAAGTACCCTGAGATTATTTCCAGAGACCTGGAAGAGGATGAACTCATTGCCAGGATAAAAAAGGTCTTTGATCAAGTTCCCTTCGTGTCTGGCTGGAATAATCACCAGGGCTCCAGAGCTACATCGGACCATCGCACCATGGAGATTGTAATGCGAGAGCTCAGTAAGACCCACAAGAATCTCTACTTTATAGATAGTATGACCTCTCCTCAAACCTCCGCTTTCTCCATGGCTCGCCGTTATGGAATTCGGTCCGCGACCAGAAATTTTGATTTTCTTGATAACAAGAAAGATAAGAAGAGCATCAAGCACAAAATCAGCCAGCTCTTGCGAAGATCTTTACGAACTTCTCAACCTGTGGTCGCCATTTTGCATGAGACCAAAGTAAGCGCTTCCAGTCTGAAAGAAATGCTGCCCGATTTTAAAAAGCACGAAATCGAACTTCTCTCACCCACCGATTTTCTTGGAAACGGCCCCATGGGAGCCATTTGATTCCCTTTAATGCCGTCGCCATCTCTGGGTTGGGTTCCTGTGGCAGCCTGCTATCCGCGCCGATAATGTGTCTCTACTCGGAGACGTTTCCCCTCCGGTACAATCCTAACGTACAGTCCTAGCCGTAGAAGGAACCGGATCCACCAGGGCATTTGGCCCGGTTGGAAGCGATACAAGAGATCATTGCCGCGTACCTGGAGTCCAGGAATCCGGACCGGGGCGGTGGAATACACAGTTTCGAGACTCATAAATCGCCCTAAAGCGTTAACTACTGAGCTTCCCATTTCCTTTAGGAAATTCCCCTCCACACTGATTTTGGGAACACCAGTCAGTAGAAATATCAGCCATTGACCGAGGGGCGAACCCTCAATTTGAACCTCCTCCATATCAAATTCCAGAGTGTACTGGGTCCCTTCCTTCTCAAATCGATAGGTACCGTGAATCATAGATCCATAAATCTCAAATTGAAGATCAAATGGCGCACCACCCACTACAAGCTGCTCCTGTACAAAGGGTACACTCTTGAGAAAAAATTGAAAGAGCTTCATCGTCGAGTTGGATTGATTTCAATGCGTAGGAGATGATCGTTGAGAATATTCATACCAGGAACCATCATAGTTAATCGGCTCCAAACCCCATTCGAGCAAAACCGCGAATACAAGAGCGGAGCGGTAGCCGGCGGTGCAATACACCAGCGGACGAATTCCACCCATTTTTGAGACAATTTCTTTCTTACGAGTATCGAGTACTTTTCCACTCCCGTCAAAAAAGGAGTTCCAAGGAATCCATTTTGCACCTGGAATATGACCACCCCGGGATGATCCAAATGGGGTCGCACCCATATACTCAGGAAGACTGCGCACATCGAATATTCTAAATTTGGATTCCAACTTAAAATCATCATAACTAAAGAGCTCCTCCGGTACTTTGAGGGAAATTGGATTCCCGTCTTCGATGAAGCTGGATGGCATAGCTTTCCCATGTGGTCCTGAGGATTGAAACATCGTCTCAGGGAGATGCTTCAGTGACTTGAATCCTCCATTAAGAATTTGAACCGGAATGGAGCTGAAGCGATGAAGTATCCAAAATAGTCTTCCATCTTCACCAAAGGCCGCTATGGTACTGCCTACAATAAGTATGGGCCGAGCGGCTGAAATACCCGCAGAACCCAGCTTTAGTTGGAGGCGGTCCAAGCTGCCCAACTTGCCCGGGAAAGAGGGATTTGGATCATCCAGGGTATTTACTTCTAACCAGAGGGAGTCTCGAAGGTGGGACTCTTCGAACTCTTTGCGGGATCGAACATCGATCACCTGCAATCGATCCAATTGGGATGGGCTATGAAGATCGATGAAAACTTCCTGAGCATGCCCTGAGCCAGGGGTGAGAGCAAAGAGGTTGAGACCCACCAAAAGCAGACCGGATATCAAGAAACTCAGCCGGTGTCCAGGAATAAGGAAAGCGGGGCGCATTTTCTTATTGTACCTTCAATGGGAACCCTCAGTCCTAAGAATCAAAACAAAGCTCATTTCTTTTATTTCGCTGATTTACTTCCGACTTTGCTTGATTCACGCTAGAATAGAACGGGGCCGGAACCTTTAGTGTATGTCAATTAAGCGAAAAGTCTTGCTGCTCTTTCTTGCCGTCGCTCTATTTCCTGCCGTTTCAATCTTTCTTCTCTATCAGTTCAAGCAAGACCCCTTCAAAGAAACCGCCCATTTCGCCCTTGAGAGCGTACGTATCAATAAAAGGGCCCAGGTAGAGCAATATATGAAGTCCCTGGGAGACACAGTTCGCACTCTCGCGGAATCCGGGGTACTCCCAGAAGCCTTTCTTGCCTTTAAGAATGGATATGACCAAATAGAACGTACAGCAGTTAAAAAGGAAATGAACTATCTCAAATCCAGAGATCGCCTCCATGAATGGTATAAATCGAAGTTCCTACCCTTGCTGAGTCTTTCCTCAAAACCAAGTCTGCATCCTGATGCCCTGCTACAAATGTCTCCTTCAGCAATACATCTACAAGACCACTACCTGGCAAAGAACCCGAATGAAATCTGGACCTTTGACTCCTACCTCGGTCCACAGGACAGAGGTTTATATCACCTGGCGCACAGAAAATACCATTCTTTATTAAAAACTTGGCTAGGACGATTTGGCTTGGTGGATCTCTTCCTACTGGACAAGCAGGGCAGGATCCTCTACTCATCTGCCAAGAAAATTGATTTTGCCAGGATGGTCTTTAGTTCTGTGCTAAAAGGTTCAGGTCTTTCCAGACTCTTTAAGAAATATCGAAATGCCTCCTTTCAGGCACCTGTGCTTATTGAGGATTTTCAACCATATCTTCCCAACTTAGCTGAACCTCTCTGCTTTCTGGGATCCGCCATCGTGGTAGAACAACAAAATGTTGGTCTATTTGCCGTGGCAATCACCGCTGAGAGATTAAATGAGATCATGAGCGGGGGTAGTCGATGGGATTTGGAGGGGTTAGGACACAGCGGTGAATCCTATCTAGTTGGTCCCGACTTCCTGCTGCGTTCCTCATCACGCATACGTACAGAACAAAAGGAAAGTCTTAAGTCCCTTCTATCCATAGAGCCGTCCAGGGGACGTCAAGTTGGACACGTAAAGCAACACAGGGTGGAGACCGAGGCCATTCGTTCTGCCTTGAATGGAATCTCTGGTACCAGGGTCGTTCCAGGCCACCAGGGGCACGACGTACTCAATTCCTTCACACCCCTGAAGATCCAGGGGCTTCATTGGGCCCTGGTCACCGAAATGAAACTAGTAGAAGCCTACCTCGATTCGCGGGATTTCTGGATCTATCTCAGTCTCATCTCTGTTTTCTTTCTGATCCTTATCATGGCCCTGCATCAATTCTTCTCCTTAAGATTGTTGATACCGATTTCCCAGCTATCATTAGCAGCTGAGAAACTAGGGGCGGAATCTGTACATGCACCGATCCCGATTCTGGCGCACGACGAGATTGGAAATCTTCAAAATACCTATAACTTCATGGCAAAGAACCTTCTTGAGACCCAGGACCACCTCTCAAAGGAGGTCAGAACTTCTACCGATGCATCCAAGAACCTGCAAAAATCAAAAGCTTTGCTCAATCAGGTGCTTGAGAGTATTCCCCTCTCGATTTATTGGAAGGATCTGGATTCCAGGTATCTTGGCGCAAATAAACAATTCGCCTCAAATATGGGACTGGAAGATCCTTCCAAACTCCTCGGAAAGAAGAATGAGGAGCTGCCTATCCCTGAACACGAAAGCTTCACCCTGCAGGAACTTGAGAGCCAGATGGAAGGTTTGGATGCTAACGTCACCAATACCACTTTGAGGCTCTCTAACCAATCAGGGGAAGAGACCTGGTACCAGGTTACCGTTTTGCCCCTAAAGTCCGATCAGGCTCAACTCATTGGTATCCTGGGTATCATGGAAGATCTCACCGAGAAGACTCGTAGTGGGGAGGAGCTTCGAGGAATCCGGCAGCTTCGCTCCATGGATACCTTCACCGGCAGCATTGCCCATGAATTTCGTAATGTTCTCCAAGGATTACTAGGTCAGGTCTCTTGCTTGCAAGTAGCTACCGCCAGAGATCCACTATCAGAAAAGTATCTGGAGCGCACCCGCAATCAGATCGAGATTGCCTCGGAACTGTCCGAGAAGCTCTTGACCATCACAAAATCAGGGAATCTGCCAATCAGGCATGACTCCATCGGAGCCATCCTCGAAGCCGCTGTTGAGGAGTCCCTCTCAAACTCTGATACCGTTCACATTCTTGAAGTGGACCCTGAAATCAGGAATGTGGAGATGGAGCGTCTAACCCTACATCAGATTATTCAAAACCTGGTCCTCAATGCATCTCAGTCCATGGATGGTCGAGGAACCGTAGAACTGCGCGCAATGGTGAAAAAACTGGATTCAACCAATGAAGTTGCCCTGCCGGAAGGCTCCTATGTCTTTTTGAGCGTAAAAGACCAGGGTGCAGGAATTCCTGAAGGCTTAAGGAAAAAGATCTTCGATCCCTTTTTCAGTGGGAAGGACACAGGTACAGGACTGGGACTGTCTACCGTACAAGCTCTTGTCACCAAGTTAAACGGTACCATTCTGGTCCATTCCACACCTGGCATGGGAACAGAATTCCAGGTCTTTCTACCTCTTGACGTTGATACCCCCTCAGATGTGCCCCCACCAAGAGACTTTCTGCATGGGTCGGGACGGGTATTGGTTCTGGATGACCGGGAGATGGTATTGCAGACCACAGGGGAAGTGCTCACCCTCCTGGGCTACGAAGTAACACTCACCAGGAGCGGGGTACAAGCCTTGAAGGCACATAGAGACGCATTGGAGGGTGAGAACCCATTTGATGTAGCCATCCTTGATCTCAATGTACCTGGAGAACTGGATGGAGCGGGTACGATGGAAAGAATTCGTATGCTGGATTCTCAGATCAGCGGGATTCTCAGCACTGCCTATATAGAACACTCCGTATTCAGCAACTACCAGAAATACGGCTTTCAGGTCGCCATCCGCAAACCCCACGATTTTAGCGAGCTAAGTCGGATTCTATACAACCTGACAGCCAATAACAAATCCCGTCCATCCACGATTTGATCGCGGGACCCGTGAAAGAAGGGTTATCGGCTCCCAGGATCCTGTCGGAGAATTGCCTTCTACTGTGACCGGCTGCAAAAAACAGGCTCGGCGTTGTCACCGAAAAAACCGCTCTCAATGTGCTCCAGCACACCTTCGGCGGTATTTTCCGCCTCCGCCTTGATCCTGATTCTTTCGCTCGGCCTCGTCACAAACTCAATTCTCCGACAGGCTCCTAGAATTTAATGGAGTAAGTGAATCTTATGCTTCGACCCGCTGGATAGCTTTGTGCCTTGACACTTTGTATATCGTAATCAATGGGTCGATAAATCTTCTCAGTAAGATTGTAAATATCCAGACGCATCTCTCTATCACGACTATGGCTATAGTTAATTCCAAGATCATGGATGAAGTGAGATCCCTGGGGGTGATACTGGTAGCGGTTGTCTCCACGATTTCTTTGAGAGCCTCGGTAGCGTGTAGCCAGGGACAGATCCCATCTTTCATTGACATCCCAATCCAGACCCATTGAACCAAATCTCTTCAGGGTGCTCTGGGTGAAATCCCCAAACCTCTCTCTTCCGAAGAGATCGGGGCTGCCGTCATCATAGATGTAGGTTTCACCCTTCAGATCCATCACGGTGGCATTCAACCAGAACTTCAGATCATCTCTGATCTTGCTGCTCAGATCCATTTCCAGGCCTTCACTGACCAGGGGAGTTGAATTCTCATGGCGATCTACCCGGTCGTTTTGGAAAATGAAATCATCAATTTTCAACCGGAAATAAGTCAGCTCCAGCCTCTTTCGGCCTTCGTCCATCGAACGAACGTAATCGAATTCAAAAGACTCAATTTGCTCTTCCCTGAGATTCGGGTTGGGATTGAGATCACCTGGGATTTGCGTAAAAGACTCATGACCGCTTGGATACCGAAAGGCCTTACCCCAGACTGCCTTTAGATACTCATCGCGATTAAGTTCATAGGAAAGAGCAAACTTGGGTGTATAAGTTGCTCCGTAATGGGAGTTATGGTTTCTACGGAAAGCACCTAGAAGTTCCAGGCGCTCATTAAGACGGATCGTCCCCTGTAGGTAGAGTCCGTTAATGCTGGTATTTGTAGGAGAGGTCAGGGGAAAGCCTATTGCGAATCCGTTGATAAATTCTAGATCCAGGGTACGGTTGTATTTGATACTCTCTGAAATTCCTCCAAAGATCCAGTCGATCTTCGAATTTGGTTTGTAGGTCCACTGCATTTCTAGATCATGGGCATAGGAATTAGAGATCGCCTGAAATTCAGGATTCGTCGGATCCAGAAGATCAAAACCACGCTCACTAGTCAGTACTCTCGTCTGAGCGTATTTTGCGCGAACATTCCACATTAACTTATCCGTGAGTTGATGTTCGAAATCCCCTCCCAGGTACTCATAAAAATGTTGTAGACCCACCTGATGCTCATCACTGCGGAAATCATAGGACAGATTCCTGGAAATATTTGCCTTACCAAGGGTGAGTCGAAGATCTCCGGCGTGAATCACACCCAGGAAACTTCCTACTTGATTAGCGAGCGTATAGTTACCCACGTCTGAAAATACGAAACGATGGTCATTAGGCTGGAAAGTACCGGGGGGATTCTCGGGAGGTGTAGGCAGTGCCCAGGGAGCGGTAATCCCCTGTCCATTCATTACCAGATTCTCAGTAATAGGATGGTTCGCACCCTTCTCATCGCTGTATTTGTAGGCAAAATAAGTCTTGGGACCGGATTTCGCATTGTCCTTCAAATCCATAAAAGTGGTTTTCTGGTTGTCGTTACCTAGCGTGAGCAAAATTTCATTTTGCTTAAAGCTAAGTGCATCAAATGTATGGATACTGATCAGGGCGGCGAAGGCATTGGACCCATAAAGTACCGAACCTGGACCTCGAATGATCTCAAGTCTGCGGATTGACTCAATGGGAACAAGATCAAGATTGGTTTCCGGTCCTATTTCATCCGCAATCTTGTGACCGTTGATAAGGACCAGCACCTTATTGTTGTAAATCTGGTGATCAAGGCCTCGTACCTGGATGTATTGATAATTACGTCGGCCTCGATCCACCGCTACTCCAGGGACATACTGTAAGAACTCTACCAGTGAATTGAAACGCTTGAGATCCTTCTGAGTATAGGATTTCACGATGGCTGGAGAACTCAGGCTGGATTCAACTCTCTTCGTGGCTCCCGATGTGGTTCTCTCGTTAACGGAGACCTCCACATCTTGCATAACGGAAAGCAGGTCAGCTGATGAGGAGCTTTGATGCATTAGCATGCTAAAAGCGAGAGTCAGGATTTTCATGAGTCGATTCATGATCCGTTCCCTCCTTTCAGCCTGGCCACTCGGACCATTCCCACATCAAACCGAATCCCAAGTTTTTTTGCTGAGGAAGGATTTAAAAAGAGAGACACATGGTCTTTGATCGCGGCTATCCCCACTGTCGCACCCTGCTCTACCTGGCGCTCATCAAAGGCAATGCACAAAACCCCCGGCACTACTGGTTGACTTGAGTCTGCGAGAATTACAACATCAACCCCAGCCTTACTCTCTTTATCGTAGATTCCCACTAGAATGGAAACCGTCTGTCCATTGATTTGAAGCTTAGGTTCTTTCCTCAGGTGCTTAATCAGCTTATTAGTAGATCCATCTGGGGATGGGCAAACGGCAATTCGAATGGTTTGCGAAGAAAGGTTGGTATTTTCAAGGACCCGGAGGATGAGTTGGGCCTTGTGGCCAGGGAGTATTTCCACCGCTGACGACATTAAGGTCAACGTGAAAAAGACGATCAATGAGAGAAGGTTCTTGGGCATTGGAGACTGAAAATGAAAAAAGCCATAGCTCTATGTTCGCCAATTTATCTCAAATGGCTAATAAGTTACAAGAAATTAAAGTCTATTTCAGGCCTGAGTTATTTTGCTTTTATCACTTTCAGTACGAAAATACTTGGACCAAACCCTTGGGGTAACCTTGAAATTGGACTCGCTCTATAAAATGACAAGTCTAGTTTTCCTGGCGGGGAAGACTCACATAAAAAATGGAACCCTTTCCCTCTTCGGACTGAACCCAGATACGTCCACCATGAAAGGACACGATCTTTTTGCAGGTGGCTAACCCCATTCCAGTTCCCTCGTAATCTTCAACGGAATGGAGCCTACGAAAAATCTCAAAAATGGAACTGTGGAATTTCGAGGAAATCCCAATACCATTATCCCTTACCGAAAGAATCCATTGCCTCGATTTGGCGACTGCCCCAATATGGATTTTAACCCCTTCCGATGGTTTTTTGAATCGAATCGCGTTGCTTACCATGTTTTGCAGCAACTGATGCATCAAGACGGGGTCTGCCCAAACTTCTGGCAAGTCATCGTCGCGTGTGAGATCCACCCGGGCCTCGGTAAAGGAAACTCTCAAGGACAGGCAAACAGCATCCAAGACTTCGTTGAGAGCCACCAATTGCATAGAACTGCTATTTTGCTCAAGCTCGGAATGCTTCAATATTGCCGTAATCATTTCCTGTAGGCGTACTGCACCCTCCGTGGCAAGATCCATGTACTCGCTGACGTCATCAGAGAATTCATCCCTGTGACGCTGATTCATCAACTTGAGAAAGCAGATGACGGACCTGAGGGGTTCGCGTAGATCATGAGAAATCACATGTGCATACCTTCTTAGCTCATCATTCGAGCGTTTGATAGTCCGGGTTCTGCTCAAAACTCTCTCTTCTAGATCCTGGTTGAGACGAAGGGTTTCGTCCTCTACGGCGCTCTCATCACGAACTACGACTACATATCGTAGAGGTGCTTCGGGAATTCTATCGAGAACCAGAAGGGCTGGAAACTCAGAACCATCACTACGCATACCCTGGAAAACCACGGGACCAACTCTTCCTAAGTCCTGAGTTCCTGCGGTATCAGAACACTCTGAATCTAAGTATCGCTCCACCTCTGGAAAAAACTTACTCAAGGGTGTCCCCATCACTTCTTCAGGTTCTGCCAGAAGCACGAATCGGCTTGAATCACTAACATTCAGGATTTGACCAAATCCATCTACCTCAAAGACCAGGTTGAAAACGCATCTCAGAAGGGCATTGAAACGTAAGTCCTGGCCGGATTCAGAAACGACGGGCCTGGCAGGTTGGGAAAAAGCAGGCATGGATGCGGTGGCCAAATCGGAGGATTCCCTGGGGTGAACCTGTTCTTGGCAAAGGAAAGGCTCAACAGGTTTCTCCCCGGAAGAATTGTCCATTCGATCAAAATGGTGCTCTTGCTGCTGCAGACTATGCTTCTCTTTGTTTTTCATCATCGCTTCCTTAAAAGGAAAAGCCTTTGGCTTCCTATCTCAAAAGAATCCAGTCCACAAGGCCGATAGCAGACTGTCCAAAGGCTTCTCCTCAGGTTCTCTCACTTTCCCCAATTTCATGTGGCCCATGAAACATCAGCCATATTCATCCCCATTTCAAAAAGAAATCTGCCTTTGTCCCAGTTTTTCAATTGCCCGTTCCATCTTTTTGAGAAGACGGTCATAATGAAAGGGTTTACTTAAAAACATGTGCATCTTAGAAAGATCCTCTGCGGAGATATCTTCGCGTTTGAGATAGGCCGACATACCAATGATTTTGGCATTGCGCATCTCTTTGTCAGCACTGCTAATTTTGATGAAATCCCGTCCATCCATATCGCCCAAAAGCATATCCAAAAGAATGATATGGGGTTTAAACGCCTTTAGGCTATATCCCGCTTGAAGACCCGACTGGGCCGTACAAACCTTGAAGCCATGAAGGGTCAGAAACTCCTCAAGGGGTTCAGTTACAACCGGATCATCATCCACAATCAACACCCTTGGATCCGGATCGGAGAGCTCTCGCGGCACCGGGATGGCATGGCTTTGCATATATTTGATCAAGTCGGCACGGGTGATTCGGTAGTCTCTGCCACCGGCAGACCGAAATGCAGGAATCTCTCCTGCTACAATCTTCTTCTGAATACTAGAGGAACTCCGCGCACCCATAAGCCGAGCCGCCTCCGATGTTGTATAAAATTCCTTCATTATCATCCCCCGGACCCCAAATTCCACCCCAAATAATTAGAGAATTTAAAGAAAATGCGTACTACTGAGAATTATAATGAAAGGGTGGAACATCGACAAGTGAATTTTAAGAAACACAAGATTTCTTGTGTAGAAGGTAAGGATTATTTTATGAAATTGAGGATTTAGTAAATTCCAGATTAGTCTTCGCCGAATAAGGAAGAAGATCCAATTTTCAGATGGCTCCGCAAACCTGAATTCAATGAGGAAACAAACTACTCAGGCTCTCTTCCTTCTTCTGCTCAGCCTTACGTTCAGTTTCTCCAACGAATTGAATATCCATGGCTTTATGAGCCAGGGATTCATGAAATCCCGAAATTACAATCATATCGTGCGCAGCACACTTGGGAGCTTTGAATTCACTGAGTATGCCCTTAACGTCTCCAGCCAACTCGAGGAAGATTTACACGTAGGCGTTCAGTTCATGGGTCGGGATCTCGGAGCCTTTGGCAACGGACGCGTCGACATTGACTGGGCTGTTTTGGATTACAAATTCTCTGAAAACACCGGGATTCGAATCGGAAAAATGCTCACTCCGGTCGGCTTTCACAACGAAAGTCGGGATATAGATCTACTACGCTCAACAGTTCTGCTTCCCCAATCCGTCTACAATGAAACCTATCGTGATACCGCTGTTTTCCGTGGTGCTACTCTCTATGGAGAAAGAGATCTCTTTGGCGGAATTCTCGACTTTAAAGTATTTACTGGAGCCTTCAATATATCCGATGACTCCACATTCCTTGAGGGAGTGGCATCTGAGATCGGCAGACAGGCCATCCAGAATCAACCACCCGCTGCCCCTCCCGGACCCGGACCACCCGGGCCACCCACGGCGACGGAAGCCACCGTTGCGCAGATACGGGCTGAGTCCGAGGACTTCCTGGGCATGAGCCTGAACTGGAGTCCCTCCGACTCTAATTGGAGGCTTGGTTATAGCCTCTATTCAGCCAAAATAGGAATGGGCGGTAATCTCATCCTAAGTCCCGGGGGTTCCACAGATCGAATCATGCATACCTTTGATCTCGAAAAGTTTCAGGTTCTCTCGGCTGAATATACTCATGACCGCTGGAAAGCCACTTTTGAGAGGGCTGATGTCACCTC
>CAZIKF010000013.1:36952-119206 GCA_964539825.1 uncultured bacterium | reverse complement strand
TTCATGAAAGATGTATTTTCAAACAATTTCATACATCTACTATCGGCAAAGTACCTCCAGGACCTTAATTTTATCTGATAGTGGTGCTCCAGAAGCCGGCATTTAGCCTGTCCCTGCATTTGAACCTAATCTCTACACAACAATCCAAGAAGGTAAAACTGCTGAATTCCAACGGGCCGGGCATGCCACGGCCCCTACAAATTTATTTCTTCTCTCTTCTCTCTTCTCTCTTCTCTCTTCTCTCTTCTCTCTTCTCTCTTCTCAAAAATAGGGTATAAGTTAAACTTATCACTATCTATAAGTTTTACTTGGAGTTCCGCCCACGTCCTTCGCGCCCTACAATCCCCTTTTTTCAACTTAACCAGTAACTCTAAGGGAGATAGCAATGCAAGAGATATATGAAATTTTAGAAGATTCCAAAGGTGTGGAGAGATTCGGAACAATCAGCGTGCAATACCGCAACATGGATGTAGAAGGTTTACTCTATCTTCTGTCCTGTTACTTTGACATTCAATTTGTAGCAACCCTCTACGACGGTGATCTTAAGAGTAGAATTCCCTGCTTCGAGTTGAATGACTCAACACTTCAGGAGGCGCTCAAAGAGCTGCAGAGAATTTTTCCATATATGAAGTTTAGATTCTTTGATCGAATTGTAGTTTTATATGATTCCTCCAAAGTTTCCTTCGACCAACTGAGAAACCCTCTGGAGTTCTTACTGGTACATCATTCCAGTTACACGGATGAACCCGTTGAGATTAAACTGTCAGATCTCCTGGGCTACATCGCCTACTACTATCACAAGAGTGTCATCCTGGCTCTGGATGCTCTCGATCCTGAGACCATTCTTAAGCTTCGATTAGCACCCGATCAGAGACTCGGAGACATCTCCAAAGTGATGCATAAAGCCCTTCCAGGACTTTCTTTAGACTGTTTCGAAGACATCTTAAGTTTCAGCCGTAAGAAACCTTTCATCATGATTGTATAGAGCATGCTCTTAGACAGAAATTCTGGAAGTGTGAGGCAACCCTCGTTTCACACTTCCAAATTTGCTGCTTGAAATTGCCCCAGGTACCATTCAACAGTACCCTCTAATCCAGACTGGAATGGAATTTTTGGATTCCAGTTCAAATTCTTTTCAATTTTGCTCGGATCTATCGAGTAGCGCCTATCATGACCGGGCCGGTCCTTTACGAATTCAATCAGTCTCTCATAGGGAGTACCTTCTGGGACCAACCGATTCAAGATTTCACAGATTCCCATCACCAACTCAATGTTCTGAAGCTCGTTTCGGGAGCCGATATTGAAGGTCTGATCGCGCTGGTCTGTGCAAATGATCTTTACCAGGGCATCACAATGATCTTCCACATGGATCCAATCCCGGATGTTCTTCCCGTCCCCATAGACAGGTATAGGATTTCCTTGGAGAGCCGCTTTAATTACCACAGGTATGAGTTTTTCAGGATATTGGAAGGGGCCATAGTTATTAGAACTGTGGGACAGGGAGACCGGAAGCCCATAGGTATGCTGGTAGGCTCTTACCAGGTGATCTGCTGAGGCTTTGGAAGCCGCATACGGACTTCGGGGCCAATAGGGAGAGTCTTCACAAAAGCTCCCCTCCTTATCCAGCGAGCCATAGACTTCATCAGTGCTCACCTGGTGAAATCTATGAAAGTGACCCTCCTTGAAAGCACCTAGACTGGCTTCTAATAGATTAAATGTCCCTATTACATTGGTATCAATAAATTCCCGCGGACCAATAATGGACCTGTCTACGTGAGATTCAGCCGCGAAATGTACGACACAAGAAATCTTCAGTTCCTTAAAAATCTTCAAAACCAGGTTCAGGTCGCATATATCTTCTTGGAAAAATCGGTAGCCGGGTTCCTTCATCCAAGGCTCTAATCCCTTAAGATTGTCTAAAGAACCGGCATAGGTGAGTTTATCCAGGTTCACCACAACTTGATCTGAATCAAGATTGGGAAGTACTCTTCGTAGAAAATGGGACCCGATGAATCCGCAGCCTCCAGTGATTAAGAGATTTCCTTCAAATGGGAACAGCATGTGTTCTAGTATATACCCCCGCGTACTGATTTAACTGCTGGCGCCCATTTACGGCGCAAGTACCGGCTACTCTTCGGACTGCCGATATTGAAGATAGGGTTACCTGGGGTGCTGAAAAAGAAGAGCAACGCCGCTTGCTGGAGGTGAGTCATGATGAAAGTAGCCGTAATTGGAGGTTCGGGATTTCTGGGAAGCTATGTTTGCGATGAGCTGTTGTGTCGCGGATTTGAAGTCCATGTTCTGGACAGAAAACCTTCAGATTACCTGCGAAAAGGAATGAACTTCCAAACCTGCGACATTATGGATTCACAAGGTCTCTTGGAGATATTTGAGAGCTCTAAATTTGATGGCGTATATAATTTTGCAGGACTTGCTGATCTCGACATTGCATTCCATGAACCCGTACTCGCTATGGAGTTAAATGTGATGGGAAATTTAGCTGTTTTGGAAGCCTGTCGAAAAAACCAGGTTAAGCGCTACATCTATGCAAGCAGTGCTTATGCAAATAGTTCCCGGGGCTCCTTTTATGGAATCAGTAAGCTCACCTCTGAAAAACTCATTGAAGAATATTCCTATCGTTATGGACAGCAGTATTCGATTCTAAGGTACGGCTCTGTATATGGGGAGCGAGCCAGTGAACCCAACGGGATCTACTGCCTGCTAAAAGAAGCCTTTGAAACCGGTGCTATCATCCACAAAGGTGACGGAGAAGAAGTGCGCGAATACATTCACGCCAAAGATGCGGCAAGACTCTCCGTCGACGTTCTTGAATCCTCTGAGTTTATCGACTGCCACCTGATTCTAACGGGAGTGGAACGACTGAAATATAAAGATCTTCTAAGTATGATCAGCGAAATCCTTAACGACAGCGTAAAGATCCAATATGAAGATGAAGAAACCACCGGTCATTATAGATTTACTCCTTATTCCTTCCGCCCCCAAACTGCGATGAAGCTGGCGGCTAATCCCTTCATTGACATGGGACAGGGCCTGGTGGATTGCCTCCGGGAAATCCAAGAAGCTAAAAAATAAGGGCCCAGATACAATGGGGCTTGAGCTCACCATTTAGTTGGATTCCCCTGGATTGCCTGGTCGGCGAACTATAGAAACCTTTGCGCTCAATCTAAAGTGAAGCCCATTGTGCTCAATAGCCTAGTTCTTTCATAAGTGGTGCCGCGATCAGCTCAATTCTGCTAATGTCTTTCTCATTTAGCTCTTGTTCCCAACGCCTTAGAGGGGCTTCATCCAGCGGTTTACCTACCTGTTCAGCACTTGATTCCCCCGCCAGGTTCCTTTTGATTTTATGATACTCAAGCATTTCCGGGTCCCAGGTATCGCCAATATGATCCAGGATTTTCCTCAGAGTGATTTCAGGTTTACTCACAAGGTCCTCATATCTCACCTCCAGGTAGTTTTTGGCAGCTTCCGAATGAGATAAAATCTGCCTTCCTGCCTGGACTTCCTGAACCCAGTAGCGAGCGGCACCTTCCACGGAACTGACGTATTCCAGAGGCTTTCCGGTAGTCGCGTCTATCCAGTCCATTTTTAACAGCGAAGCAACGACCGCTCGAGGATCTCGCAGGACATGGATGAGTGGACTTTCAGGGAAAAGGCAAAACAGGTACAGGAACATCCGAGCATTACCGGGGGTTTTTTCAGCGATTCTTTTCTTTTTGCTCTTCTTTAATAGCCTGGAGGTTAACATTTGAAAAAGCTGCTGAAAAATGGCGGTTATGTCCGCCGTAGTAATCTCATATTCCTGAAGAGCTGGCTGAGCACTTTGAAAAGTGTGCCACATCTGGGCGATGAGAGGAGTTACTTTAAGCTCGGGGCCACAACAGATATTAGGATGAGAATCAAGCATTACCCTCAGCAAGGTAGTGCCGGATCGACCGGCACCTCCAATGAATATAGGGCTGGTGGAAGAAATCATAACCTGGATAATAGCACGGGACTATCTGTCGTCGAGAACAACGGTGTGGTTTTGATATACTGGGTCGCTCCTGTTGAAAAACAAGAAATGCGGGTTGTAGCGCAGTTTGGTAGCGTACACCGTTCGGGACGGTGGGGTCGCTGGTTCGAATCCAGTCAACCCGATATTTTCTTTAGGGTCAATTCCATTGAACCTGGATACTGCTTTGAGAGTCCGTATTCCAGTACTTCCAGTTCAAGTCCCTCGATAGCCTTTCTAAAGGATTGATAACTAAAATACTGTAGATGTTCACATACTCTCCACATAGGATCTTTCACCCCCAATAACCTGGTTTGAGCACTCTGGTAATTGGGAGTGGAAAGCCATAGCAGCCCTCCGGGTTTCAACAAATCAACTGCCTTTTGCAGGCCTGCCACCGGGTCTTGAAAATGCTCTAGCACATCACCCATTAGCACCAAATCGTAGGGCTCCCCATCCACCATTTGAAGAAAGTCGCAGCATATCGCAGTGATGTTGAGGAGTTTCTGAAGATTCTGAGTATACTGCGGACGAACATCCTGGGCGGTCACTTCAATCCCTAATTCACGGGCCACCGCGCACATTTCCCCAGCACCGCATCCAACTTCAAGAGCCCTTGAACAGTCTCCTCTTTCCATCAATCGCCCCAGTATCCTGCCTATTTCTGGCAATCTTTCCAGTACCGGCTTCTGGATTACGGCTGAAGTTGAGTTCGAAAGTACAAATTCCAGGTTCTTAGGAACTGTTGAAGAGCATAAATGTGAACACACACTACAGACCTTCCAGACTCGTACAGGATGAAATCCATCCACGAAATTTGCGGAGGTAAGCAGGTTATAACAGGAATAATCTCCTAGCTCAGACGAACAGAGTGGACACTTCGTTACGGTGATTTGAGGATTCGACGAGTATACATAGCTATGATGACGAATGGATTTAGGGAGGATCTTTGAGGCTAACGCAGGTTCCACTTCAAAGGATCTTTGATGCGCATCGATTGAGTTTTCTATTTCACCCAGCTCATTATGAATCTCTCCTATTCGAAACCAGGCTATTCCCGAAAATCCAGGCTCAAATCTCAAGGGCTGGTAGAGTTCTATAGCCTCCGAAAATCGACCCTGTATGAAAGTAGCTTCCGCTTGCTGAAGTTTTTGTTGAGCTGTATCTACCGTCATTTTAACCGCCGAAGGATATCTTCCTTCCCTATTATCTGAAAACCCTTAACAATTTGTTCAACTTCAGCCTTCTTCTCCACCGCAAGTTGATTTAGATCCGCGGGAAGCCGCAAAAATGATTCCTCCAAATCCTTGATTTTCCCACGCACCGCGAAAATTTTGATCTTCTGGTGGAATACCCTGGCGGAGGGTCCAAATTCATGCTCGTGCTCAAGGAGATAGCTAAGGGCTCCTCCAAAGTCACCCACCACCGCGAAGAGAAAACCGAGGCGATACAATACCTCTGAGCGATATCTCAGGAGCGTCGATTCAGATGCAATTTTATCGTAGATTTTTCGATAGGACTTTAAGGATTCATTAGGGAGATTTTTCAAAAACGCCTCTCGTGCCGCCCTGAATTCAAGTATCAGGCTATGGGGTGATTTTTGTAAAATTCTCTGCTCCCAAACACCCAGTTTCTGGAGGATCTCTTCCTTTTCAAAATCAATGGGAAGCGTATGATCCAGCAGCCAGGCATATGCTGTTTCAGCTATCCTCAATCTCAGGCCTTCTCCTGAGTTTTCCCAGGCTGAATTCAATAACTCGTACTCACTTTCCTCACCTTTCCATTGAGCCATCACATAATGAAGTAGGGTACGTTCAGAGCGATCCCCGGCGGCAAAAGCCTGAAGAATCATCTGTTTATTGCGCTCATTTTTCTGCGAATGCAGTTCCCTGGCATAACCCAGGTGATACACCATAAAGGAAGTTGATTCCATTACGCGGTTATTCTCTTCCAGGGAAGGAATCGGGGTCTCATGAATGGAATTTCGATATTCAATTCCCAAATGGTTTCGAAAGACCATCATCCTTGGCTGGATTGCCTTAATACTACGAGCATTTCCTTTCCACTCTAGAGTCATGGTGCTCGCGTAACGAAAGCTCAGTGCATCGGCGGAGGTGGTTTCCAGATGTTTGCGAAGCTGCCAAATGACCTCGGGAGTAACTCGATCATCTACATCCAGTACGAAAATCCAGTCACCTTTTGCCTGTGCCAGGGAGAAATTTCTGGCCGCTGAAAAATCATGAATCCACTCGAAGCTATGCCACTCAAATCCCCGCGCCTTCAAGATCTCGAGGCTTTTATCCCTGGAGCCCGTATCGACGAGTACAAAGTCATCGGTGACCGAACCAAATACATCCAGAAATTCTGGTAGGAATCTCTCCTCATCCCGAAAGATGGTACAAATACTAAAAAGCGGGTTTGCCATGATTTACTCTATTCAATTTTTAGTCCACAACGGATTCTAAACTCCTTTTGAAGGCTTTCATGCTCTGGAATTGATGCCCCGCGAAGAAGGTTCAGGAGCTCCTTACGCTTAGCCTCGGCGAGCTCCATAAGATCAGAAGGATAACACTTCCATTCCTCAAGAAACTCTTCTCTTTGGCCAAGGGCAAAGAGAACTTTTAGAATCTGGTGATAGGTTCCGGCATTTCTTCCCTCATACTTCTCTAATTCTCGAAAACAATCCAGAGCTTCCTGAAGCCGGCCTTTCATGGCTAACAATACTCCCAGCCTATCCAGAATCTCATGGCGTTCGGTCAAACTAGTCAACTCAAACTGAAGTCCGGTACGAGCAAGTTGATACTGGGTGAGACTTTGCTCAATGTCCTGTCTCTCAAAGGACTTTCTACCTCTTCGCAGGTGTACGTAGGCTGCCCTGGGATTTATGGAAAGTAAAACCTCTTCCCAATAGGATTCTGACTTTCCGTCTGGAAGTTCAGGGATCGAAAAGCCATCGATCCACTGGAGGATTCTCTGGGCCGCGAGGTATTTCCCATCAGTAGGAGAAATCTCATAAGCCTGAAGGCAATGCTTGTAAACCTCTTGATCAGCAGACCAGATTACCGTGATGTAGTTATGTAGAAAATGTGGATCCGTGGGATCTCTACGAAAATTCTCCAAGATCATTTTCCTGTTTCTATCCGCCTTAAGCTGGTCGAGTTCTTCAGCATATCCCAGGTGGTACACCTTTGAATCCAACAAGACAAAACTGCCCCCCATTTCCTCGATGACCGTATCGATCTTTTCATGAACCGGGTTCCGATAGTGATATCCCTTGTTATTTCGAAACACCATCAATCTTGTCTGCACAGCTTTTACGTCAGCAAGGGTATTTTTCCAGTCCAGGAAGCGTAGACTGACATAGGGAAAATACAGGGCATCGGCGTCGGTTTTGGGAAGATGCTCAAAAAGAAGCTCAAAAGTTGCAGGAAGGACCCTATCATCCACATCAAGAACCAGGATCCAATCCCCCCGTGCCCTCTCCAGGGAAAAGTTTCGTGCCTTTGAGAAATGGTCACACCATTCAAAGTGATGACATTCAACTCCCCTTTCCCTTGCCAGATCCACACTCCTATCTGTAGAACCGGTGTCTACCAGGACTAGATCCCTGGCAAAGGGCAGTACTGAATCCAAGAACTCCGGAAGCAGGCGTTCTTCATTTTTCATAATGGTACAAACACTAAGCAGGGTGGGAGTATCCGATACAATCTGTGAAAGCCGAGCCATTACTGGCTCTCCCCGGCAAGGATAGCGTGAAGCCGGTCCAGAAAATTCGGCTCTTGCGCACAGGGGCAGTTCTGCGCGAGTGAGTATAGCTCTTCCTTTTTTCTATCCTCTAATTCTGAAAGATCCCCAGGTGGATTTAGAGCCTCTTTTCCAAATCTGGAATAATCTCCCAGCGCGTAACACACCTTTAAGAGTAGATGGTAGATGCCCGCTGTTCTGCCATGAAACCGGATGTATTCTTCGATGCAGCCTAGCGACTTATCAAAATCTCCATCCATGGCCAGGAGAACAATCAGTCGATCAAGAACTTCGTGATGGTATTTCCCATGAGGAAACTGATTCAGGTGTTTCCTTGCTACGGCATAGTGCTGTTGCGCTGTATGAATATCCTCTTCCTCATAGGCTTTGCGACCGCGATGGATGGAAACCGCCGCTGATGGTGACTGCAGGGACAGCATCCTGGATTCCCACAGTGACAGGTCTTCCGTCACAGGGACCCCAAAATCTAAAAACCATTCTAAGATTGCCTGGGTGAGTTCCAGTGCGAAACCCTTATGGGATTGGCTCCAGCCCTCCTTTAAATGGGTCAATACGGTCGGGTCAGGCCCCATAATGGAATAGGCATAGTAAAGGATATTGCGAGGGTCGGTGGGATCTTGTTGATAATCCTTTTCGATGAGGGGAATGTTTCTATCAATCTTGGTCTGCATAAGGTCATCACAATAGCCAAGATGATAAATGGGGATTCCTTCTAGATCTCTGGTGGCGCCACCCACCTCCTCTATGGATTCAACGATCACCTCATGGATCTTATAGCGGTACTGATATCCTCGGAAATTTCGGAAAAGGCGCAGGTGATTTTGAACTGACTGAAGCTTCCTTTCTTTGGTACGCCAGTCTCTGGTTCGCGTACTGAGCACCTGAAGAAGAAAACCTTCTTCACGAAGATTCGGCAGCAATTCTTTTAGGAGGGAAAAATCTTCCGGCAATAATCTCTCATCCGCGTCCAGAAACAAGACCCATGCTCCTGTAGCCCTGGACAGAGCATAATTCTTAGCCTTTGAGAAATCTCCTACCCATGGGAAACTCTCCCATTGGACTCCCCGCTTTCGTAAAAGATCAAGGCTGCTATCCTTGGAGCCCGTATCGACCAGAACCAATTGGTCCGCATAAGGGATGCAACAGTCAAGGAACTCTTCAAGGAACTCCTCTTCATCTCGGAAAATCGTGCATATCGTCAGGGACTTTGAACTCACAGGGCCTAGTCTAACCTATTCCGAAAAGCAAACGGAATATCCGTTGTAGGTTCATTACCAAAATAAACTCATCACAGGTGAACAAAGGATTCGCCCGACTCTTTCTTTAGCCGGATTTGCGGACATACCAGGCGCTTTTGGACAAAAAGATGGGGGGCAATGGACTGGGCGGACTCCCACCTGTGCCAATTACCCCCCAACTTTCTTATTTCCTTACTCTGAAATAAATTTCAGGAAGTTGGATCGTTGGATTAAGACGGGTCCGCTATGACCTCAGCCTCAACAATCACTGATTCACCGGTAGGACTGGAATCATGCTGAAAGGTCTTTCCAACTAGTTTCCAGGTAGGCTCACCCCACCACTTTTTCTTGGCCTCAAAGAGCTTAAACCAGGCTTTTTCCACTCCAACCTTGCGCTTTTGCTTGGTTCGAATCGTAACTTCCTTATTAAACTTCACTTTAACGACCTTGTGTATCTGTCCATCGATTTCCAGATCAAACTTTACCCCTTCAATCAGTTCTGGAATGGCTATTTTTATTTTTTCAACAAGCTTGACTTCAAGGGTCATTTCTCTCGACTCTGAAGTCTTTTCATCGATTGCTTCATCTTTCCAATAGGCATAGAGAAACTCTCTTTTCACTTCTTCCCCGCGGCGGTAGATATAGCCGGGCTTGGCAAAACCATATCCGGGAAAATACTCCTGAGCCTGGAGAAAGGTCTGAACCTTTTCCGGTTCATGCTGATCCGAGAGACGGGCAAGCACCCCTTGAACGACAAAGTGAAAATTTTGCTTTCCCACCTCATCGAGTTCTTTGTAGAAAGAAGAAAAACTCTTCCATTTGTTTTGCTCGACCAGTTTTTCGGCCAATTGGGAAGATTTCTCCTTCCAGGCAAGGTGCTGAGATTCATAGGGCTGACGATCTGTATTAGAAGAGAGTTTTGAATCTAGTTCTCTGAGTCTCCATCCGGACTCCGAAACTTCCGATGCCCACATTGTTACCTGTGGGTCCTGGGCTCCAAAACTCGAAAAGTGAATAGCAATAGCGAGGGATGAACTCACTAACAGTCTCCAATTCCGCATAATTCCTCCATGGATCGGTGAACGTTTATTTCCGAGGATAACAGTCCATCGGAATTGGAATCGAAGTGTAAGTTCTTAAGAGATTCTGTCAAGGCTTAAGCCCAGCTTTTTACATAAGAATTGACTTAAGGAATAATTTTAGCAGAAAACAGAGTAATGAATGGTGCGTCCAATCCTTGATCACTACGGACCTTTGTGCCTAGAATATGGCGTTCATGCGCTATTTCCTGCTTCTATTCTTTCTTTTCACAGCGACTGCGATTCAGCATTCCTCCGTAAATGCCAAACTCCATAGAAACCTGGGCTCTGGAATCTACGAACAAATTACCGTTAATCGGTCTCAAGATGGCAACACCCTGATCACAATCGCGCTCAGAGTATCCTTTCGATATCGTCAGATTCCGGTAGATCCTATTGATCTTCAGATCCAAGCATCCCACCTCCAGCATAAGACCCCTCACGCCATGCTTGACGCCGGCAGCTCCTCTATTGCGCGAATGATGTGGGGATTTGTTCCGGTTCAAGAGCGAATCAAATTTTTAAAGGCACATTCACACAACTCACCGGTTCCCGGATCTCTCGACTCATCAGAGCTAAGTGATGCCTTTCGAGCCTCACTAATGCGCCAGGGTAAACGAGATTTTCGCTCCTGGTTTTTTGAATCTCAGGTTACGCAGGAGCCGCAGCGTGTACTCTCACCGGGATTTTCCCTGACATTAAGAGACCAAAGCGGGCTCAAGAGTATACGAATCGTGGGAACTGAGCCTCGAAGGGCACAGGTCTATCATTTAGATCAAACTAATCTCAAGACCCGAAGCATACCCTATCATTGGAATGGCTCTGAGCTTGAATTCAGAATTAAGATCTCCTTTGAGCCCCAGAGTTTTTCACTGGGTTTGATCAATGAAGATGGAATGTTGATTGAACATGCCGGCGGTCCCACTCCCAGGTCCTTTAGAGGCGCATATCTTCTCCAACCCAATCCAGATATCCTGCCCCGGGTTGGATTGTTAAGGGAGTCTAATCGAGAAACGAAGGAAAGGTGAAATGAGGATTATGAGCTTGCTAAAGTTGAGGCATGCTGGCAATGAATCCCGGAGATACTAGTAGGAATAGGTAGTTGGAAAAGTATGCTAAAAACAATTCTTGAGCCTTTAAAGGCAGATTTAGACAGGGTCAATGAATGCATTGAACGAGAATGTCATTGTGCCCACTCAGAATTGCTCAAATCACTTCTTAAACACACCTTTAGCGTTCGAGGTAAACTCTTAAGACCCGCCATAGCTTTGTGCTCCGCTCACATTACGGGAGGATGCTCAGATGACAGACCCATTCTCATCGCCGCGGGACTGGAGATTCTTCACACTGCCTCCCTGGTACACGATGACATCATTGATAACGGCTCTTACCGACGTGGTCAAACTACGGTAAATGAAGCCTGGGGAGTAGGGGAAGCAACCTTGCTGGGGGACTGGCTACTGGCCAAATCCTTCGATCTAATGGTTCGAACCGAACACCCCGGGATCATTCATGGAATGACCGTTTTGACTGAGGAACTCACAGAAGGACAATTCTTAGAAATGGAGCTATCTTCAAAGCGTCCCTCTGAGAGAGATTACCTCAAAATGATCGATCTCAAAACCTCCTCCCTATTTCGAAGAGCTTGTTCGTTTGGAGCAATGCTGGCAACTAAAGATCCCCTTATCCATAATCAATTATTGGGATTTGGATCTTCCTTCGGGCTATATTTTCAAATCATAGACGATTTACTCGATGTACTCAAAGCACCTCAGGAAATTCTCAAAAGCTCCCAACTAGACATAAAAAATGGTTTGAAGACCCTACCTATTCTCAAGGGTTTGGAAATCGAGCTAAGGTTGAATAAAACTATCCTTCATAATGCTTTGGAAAATGGAGTCGACACCTCTTTTCTCAAGAGTTTACCCGACTATTTAAACGAACTGGGCGTTGTACAGATGTGTCTTAAAGAGGCTGCTCGACATCGAGATCGATGTACTCAATACCTCGACAACTTTCCTTCTTCTAGATACAAGATCCTGCTACTCTCCCTCTTGGATTTGATCCAGGACCAGATCAACCCGGCCAACGCCAGATCTCAGGAAGAGGGATCTTCGTAGAGGTTTAGCTTAACCTTTGTCAATGCGAGGTTTTCCTTCTTGAGAATCTCAAAATACATTTCATTGATAAAAAAAGAATCTCCCTCACCTGGAATCCTTTCAAAAGATGTATTGAGGAAGCCAGCCAGCGTTTCAAATCCATGCTTTTCAAGCCCGAGACCTAGTTCACGATTCAGTTCATCGATATCAATAGAAGCATCAATGATGTATTCATGGGATCCAGTCTTCTTTATGAGAGGCTCAAATTCTTCATGTTCTTCCGCTATGTCACCAACCAATTCCTCAATAATATCTTCCATCGTGACCAGACCATCACATCCCCCGTATTCATCCACTGCCATAACGATCTTTTGGCGGTTCTTTTGCATTCGATAGAAAAGTTTATCTACCGCCAGGGTATTGGGAACATATTCGATAGATCTTACAAATTCGTCGATTCGTTGGTGATCATCCAGTTTTCGAGCCAGAATATCGTAGATGTTCACATACCCTATAATTTGATCAATCCGATCCTTATAAACCGGGTAACGGGTGTAGAGACTATTACGAGCGAATTCCAGGAGATCACATACCTGGGTCTTCTCAGAGGAAATGGCTTTAATTTCTGTGAGGGGCACCATGACTTCCTTAACCATTGTTTCACGAAATTCAATCGTGGATTGAATCATTTTCTCCGTTTCTTCCTGGACTGAGCCGGAATCCACAGACTTTTTCATCCAATGCACAAATTCTTCCCTGGACACCTTTAACTGGTGAGTATAGGTATCCACACCGAATTTACTCGATATTGCGTTGGTACACTTGGATATAAGTACCAGAACAGGCTTCATCAGGGTAATGAGGAGCTGTACCGGGCGGTAAATCATAGGAATCATCTCATTGGCATACCGGCGGCCCAGGTCTTTGGGTAAAATTTCACAAAAGAACAGAATCAGAGGTGTTAACGCCAGGGATGTCACCAGTGGGACATGAGATGCCAGAAACTCCCGGCCTTCGGTTAGCTGTGTACACAATAGAGTTGCCAGGGCTGTGCAGGTCACATTAGCTATATTGTTCCCTACCAATACAGCTGAGAGTATCCAGTCCGGTCTGGAGATGAATTCTAAAATTCGTCCTGCAAGAACATCACCCTCCTTTTTGAGATGCTGGAGCTTGTATTGATTTACAGTCACCAGGATGATCTCAGAAGCGGAAAAGAAGGCTGATAGCCCCATGCAAAGAACTATGGCTGCCAGAATCCAGCTCAAGCGGACTCTCCTTTTTCCTTTTTGGAATCCTTGATACAAACCTCCACTTCCATGATGCGCCGTTTTAGAACTCTCAACACATTTAGAGAGACGCTTTCCAGGTCCAGGGTATCCCCAACTTCGGGCATCTTGTTCAAGTTGGATAAAATGAACCCTGCAATGGTTCCTCCACTCTCAAAATCTTCATCAAAATAATCCCAATCCAGATAAGCGTTGAGTTCACGGCATGAAGTTGAACCAGAGACCCTGTAGACTCCATGTAAGGTGCGTATAATTTCAGGAGGCGACTCCTTCTCTTCCTTACTCCAATCTCCAAAAATTGCTTCCAATACATCCTCGATTGTGATGATTCCCTGCATATTTCCATATTCATCCACCAGAACAGCCATCTTGAGATTTTGAATCTGCATTTCCTGAAGGAGCTTATCTAATGGCTTCATCTCTGGAATTATATAGACGGGCTTCATGATTTCGGTGATGGCCTTTTCTGGGAAAAGGAGGAAATCTTTTACCTGAAAATAACTAACGATCTGATCCAAATCCTCTTGATAAACAGGAATTTTAGAATGCGGTATCCCCTGGACTTTCTGCAAAATAGCGTCCCTGGATTCACCTATTTCCACGGCCATAACATCGGGTCTTGGAACCATACGTTCCACGGCGTAAACTTCCTGGAATTCCAAAATCTGTTCAATGAGCTTTCGTTCCCATCCATAAAAAGAGCCCTGTCTTTCTCCAAGGGTTACAAGAGTAGAAAGTTCATCTGAACTGAGGTGGTGTCCCCCCCTGCCCTGTTCTCCAAACAAAAAATCCAGGAAAGAACGTGAAATCCATTCCAGTCCCTGGATCAGCGGAAAGATCGTCCATCGAATCAACGCCAGGAAAGGAGCGGACAAATAAGCCATTGCCGGGGCATTTTTTAAAGCAATGGTCTTGGGTGTGATTTCACAAAAAACAATCAAAAGTATCGTGATTAAGAAGACGGCGTAGGGAAGCGCTGAAGTTCCCATGAGATCCATCGCGTTTTTTGAAATCAAGGAGGTAAGAAAGATGTTCACGATCAGATTGCCCACCAGAATCACGATGAGACAATTGCTCTTGTTTTTGAGGAAACTGGTCAACGAGCGATCCAGGAATCTCTTTCCCTGGGAAATTTTTGCGATGAAACTTTCCCGGAGGGAAAAAATCGCAACCTCGGAGCCGGAAAAGAGGGCCGAGAGAAGAAACAAAAATAGGATCAGTAAAAGCTCATCCATGGAAGGTTAGAAGCTACCCCCCTACTTTCCAGGCACTATCCATTAGTGACTCAAACATTCTAGCAAATTCCTGGGCCTTTTCGAGATTTCCACTCTTTAGATGATATTCAGAGACAACCAGAAAGTACTCCGGGTCCTTATGCTTCAAGGAGGCAGCTTTCTCAAGATCCTGCCAGGCATTCTTTAGTTTTCCCCTGCTCATCAAGACCCTGGCACGTACCAGGTAAGCATCCGCGAATTGAGGATTTAGTTCAAGGGCATTTTTCACCTGTTCTAAGGCATAATCCAGGTCATTCATGAGATATCCAACCCTGGCCAGTTCACCGTACACTACGGGATCGAGCGGGTTCAATAAACCTGCTTCTCTCAGGAGATTTCGAGCCACCTTTAGATTTCCTGCTTTAGTCTTGAGAATTGCCTTGCGTATTAAAGAGCGTGCCAGGCGGTTGTTTTCTTTGTCCGTACCCATATCATAGGGTACTCCTTGTGAAACCCTGAAAAGCAGAGGCTGTTCACGATGATCCTGGGATAAAGATTTATAAACCCTGCCATCGAGCCACTCTCTAAAGGAAACTAGACGCCTGCCTAAGGACACCTGCTCAACTTTAGGACTGTTTCCCTGGTATCTCATGGTCTCAGCTTCAGCAACCCTTCCTCGCAATTGCCGAGCACGATACAGCGAAACTAAAAAAACCGTGGTTAGAAGAACAACCAGGATAGAAAGTACGATGAGGATTTCAAGAACACTATAGCCTCTGGCCTTGGATTGATGACTCGAGGCTAAACTGGAAAGCATGGTGATGGGATCTTAACCGCTAAAAGAGTGGATGCCAAGGATATCAAGAACCGGATGCAATCACATGAATTCCGGGAGTCTTGGACCCTCTTGGTGCCCCGGAGCCATCCAGGACGGCCATACCATCGAGAAAAAGAACATCTCCAAACTGAAGTCTGGATACATGACCATTTTCATAGCCAAAAACTTTCTTAGTGGAATTTATTTTTTCTGAAAAAAGTCTCTTCCAATCAGATACTCCCGGCATTGTTTTACTAACATTTAAGCTGTCCGAAGTGGCTGATTTACCCTGCAAAAAATAGAGTGGTAAATAGATCTGGTAGATAGGACCGTGTTTTCCCAGGTGACGAAAGTCGTGACGGGGTTGAAGGGAGAATTGCCCAACTCCTTCCCAATGCATCAGGCTTTGAACCCCAACCTGAGCCACTATTGGCCGGGTCTGACCCGGTTCTGACTTTAGACCAAGCCCGATTCCAACTCGACCTTTAAGACTTGCTGCGGAAAGAGCCATTGAGGTTGGAAAGATCGCGGGAGTCTCACCCATCCTCGAATGGGAAGAGTCCGGGTGATCAGAGGAGTCCGTTTCTTGGGTAAAGTATTGATTTCGTAAACTCATCTGTACTAAATATGCTCGCACTCCTTTTGCCCCGAGATAAGGCTCCAGGACCTTCAATAGAAAACCTAATCCATCCCCTTTCTGCTCCTGCCCTCTTTCCATCAGCCAGGAATCTCCAATGGTTACAGCTAGCCATGCGCCACGAAACAATTCTGCCTGATCAGGAGTCCTCCAAATGATTTCGGAGGGATCAAAATAATTCCGAGCTGAAAGATTATGAACAACTCCCTGACCGAAAGACAAAACTTCATCCCTGGACTCAGACTCCGGAAGTCGAATAACCTCCAACTTCCCTTGAATTGCCCACTGAAGTGCCTTCGATTCATTTTTCATAATCTCGGCGTAATTTTCTGGAATCCACTCCTGAGACTCTCGTAAAAAACCCATGGACAGCGCATAGAGAGAAAAGGTTGGACTCTTAGGTTCCGTCTCTAATTTCGCACCATCTGAAGTTCTGGAAAAATCATCAAGCGTAAGATTCAGATCCCGAATACCATCGCCTAAGAAGGGGGCGTTAGCAGATGCTGGATAAGCTCCTCTGAGTTTCAGTTCATAATCCGCCAGACAAATCAGACGCTTATCAGAAATAGAGTCCACAGGAAGAGAAAAGTTTTGTGTAAAGCCTCCCCTGTCAGACTCTGAGCGTATTGCCATGGATTCAAAGTTCTCGGAGGGAAAGAGAAGAAGACAACGAGAAGTGACTGCCTGAAAAGCAATATCCATTCTAGAAGCCTGGGAGCGCTGGAAAAGCTTATCGGAGAAGTTCTTGATGATTGTCGAATAAGACTTTTGGGAAGATTGATTGAACTCTTGTATCCAGCGCACGATTTCCTCAACGCGGTTCTTATGCTCTGAAATTCTTTCCTTATACCTGGAATATAGACTCTTAAAGCTCTCGGAGGCCTGTGCAGAAAGCCTTGCCAGAACCAGGTTTGCCCGAGTCAGTTCCTTTAGCGCTTTCAAAGCCCTGACTTTTGAAGGTGCGTCCAGGGTAGCTGCGATTCTACGAAACTTGGATTGTAACAGTTGGACACTTTGAGGCTGGTCAGCGAGGGGCTGGAGTCCTGCACCCGTTAGTACTCGATTCAATTCCTTTAACCACAGCCCCCTGCTTTTTTCCCAACCTTTCAAAGCATAAGCTTGTCTCTCAAAACTTCTCGCGGCCAGGGCCAGGTCCTCATCTTGTGAGAGTTCTGATGCCAGGGCTGGTTTGATCTTATTCTCAAACAAAGGTTGGAAATCATTGGTTACCATCTCTGAGACCGGAAGTACTTCCTGGTAATAGAACGGCTGCATCCGAGTAGCCAGGGTATCCAAATCTCCCTTTATTTCTCCACCGGGAACATCAAACTTGATGATTTGCTTTAAGTCCTTATCTGCTGCGAGATCCTCTTTTAAGCTTTTTTGAGAAACATACCACGATACAATATATAAGGAAGTCAACTGCCCTTCATCCGCTAGCTCAAGAGATGGACTGGAGCCCAGGCGAAGGAGATAATTCAGCCTGTCCATGATTTCTTCGGGTAATGTTCTTTGCTCTTCCTTTCCATGTTCATCTTGAAAGCTCTTTTTCTGTGAATCCTTTTGTGACAACGAGAACTGCTCAAGGCTCTCCCAGGTGAATTGGAAAAGTTTAAGCTTTGATTCCTTGTTCTCATTTGAGAATGCCCTCGGGAACTTCTCCAGCAGCGTTTGAAGAGTCAACGCTTTACCCTGCCGCTTAAGATCGGAATCAAACCCGGCCAGGGCGTCGCTGTTTATAGAGAGAGTGGAGATGGTTTTAAGAAGACCTTCATTCTTAAGAATCTTAGTCTGTAGATCCAGGGAGGACTCCTGAGGAAACTTCCCTAAAAATGCATTGGAAAAACCGGCATTGCCCGGATCATTCATAAATGCGGCGAAGGAATTTTTGAGGTTTCTTAATTCTTCTTCAGATTCTGGATCTTCCACTGGAAATCGCCTGAAATCAGCTGAACTCGAAAGGCCTGAATCAGTAGCCGGTTTGGACCTTTGATCTTCTGCGACCTGCGGAGATTGAATGATCTCAATTCCATCCGTATCAGGATTTTCAGCAACAGAGGGGGAGAGAAACAAAAAAACTGAAAGGATACCCAGTATTAACTGAGAAGGCGGCTTGCGCAGGCTCTTTTCCAGGTCGGGAGACATGGGTTCCCGTGCGGATCAAATCCTCGTAGACCGGTCTTGGATAGCCTTCAATTTCTGATAAATCTCACAGTCTTCCCAACCAGGTCGAGATCGCTTTTTACATCGAAAACTGCGCGTATCCTTTCCGGCGAGACTGAGATCCTCTGAAGGATTGGTGTCTTGGAACATGCTGCCAATGTTTCCGATGAGAGCTTGAACAACAGTATCCTTTTTACTCTCTGGAAGTTTTTGAAGGCTGGAATACATCTCTCGAAGCTGATCAACCGTTTTCTTCGTCAGGCTTACTCCTTCGTGGAACCTACCGGCATGTCCGCCATATTTTCGGGTCGTATAGTGTACGGTCCCAGGGGCAAATATTTCCTTATGAAAGGCCTGAATTTGTGAATCTCTTGACACGACGCTAACGGATAGGCGGCGAATCCTCGCTTCGATAGAAGTCAACTTTGAATAGATGTCACATTCATCTGAGTTTTTCCGGCAGCGAAAAGAGGATAATTCCTTACCATCCAACAAGGTGTCCTTCTTTGGGTCTACGTCTTGGAAAAGCGAGGCGATGTCTTCGAGAGTGGATTTAACTACGATATCATCCGACTTCCCATGTACTTGAAGATGGGCATAAATTTTTTGCAGGCGTGCACGAGTAGGCTCATTAACCTTCACACCTTCCCAATATCGTCCCATGTGTCCGCCATATTTTTTATGTACGAATTTCTTTGTTCCCGGGGCGAAGGTTTCCTCGTGAAGGGAATTCAATACGGGATCAGAGGGTTCCTTTGAAGCCTCTATGGGATCAGAAGCCGCAGGAGGATCCTCAACAGGAGGTTGCTCTTCTTGTTCTTCTGTATCACCTGGAGGAGGATCTACCGGAGGCACGGGAATCACATCATCTCCCTCTTCCTCTGCGTCCTTCTCAGCAGCTGGAGGAGCAGAGATTTCATCCGGTTCGTCCGTATCCTCAACAGGAGGTGGCTCTTCTTGCTCATCTGTATCACCTGGAGGAGGACCTACCGGAGGTACGGGAATCACATCTTCCCCCTCTTCCTCTGCGTCCTTTTCGGCGGCAGGAGGCGGATTAGATGCAGAATCTTGAAGTCTCTTTCGTAAAGCTCTTAGCTGCTCAGGATTATTCTTAAGGTCTGCTATTTTCTTGCTGTCCAGGCGAAACTTAAATACTGTTCTACGACTTTGTGCCTTATCTTCAGTGCCATCTGCCTTCATGATGAGTTCTGTAGATCCCTTTCCTATTCGGTTTACAACGATTCCTGAATCATCTTGAAATCGAGTGAAGGAGAGTATCGCACCTGAAGCATGCTCGGAATTCCAGTGATTATAGACAGAAAGGGCTCGGTCATCCGATAAGCCTTCATTTCCAGTCCTGTTGGTGTTGCTACTAACATATCCAGGATAAGGATCTGAATTCGCATGACCTTCTATGACCAGATCTTTGATAACGATTTTATTATCGCCAAGCACTGTAAGAAGGACCGGTACCACTTTCTCCAAGACGGACTTGCCTTCCTCTTTCAAAATGTCCTTGCCCTGGTCATACAGAACTTTGGAGGGAATTCGAAAGGTAACACTATTGAAATCAAGGGACTGCACCCGCATCCCTTCGCCTACCCCTTCAAGGGGAATTCCTCTGCGGGAAAACTCCCTCTTGAGATGCTCGATGATGAGTTTTTGTAGATTCCCAATCAGATCCATTAACTCAGAGAATCCTTCATAGATGGAAAAATCAGATGCTTCCGGCTCTCGGACAGACTGTTTTTCATCCCCCATAAAGCGGTAGAGAGTATCAACCGTAATATCAAATTCTTTATCTGGCTCGTTAGTAATAGAGAAGAGAAAATCGGTCCCATTATTTTCCTTGGCCCGTTCTTTCAAAGCCCACTCGTAAGCCGCGTAACAAAATAGTCTTCGTTGGGCCAGGGTAGATAGATCGTCCTTAACGGCTGCATCCAGGCCAGACACGTCTGTTTCTGGAGTCACTTTTAGATTGGCCTCAGTCTCATGGGGAATGAGACTCAAACATTTTCCTGGGGACATCGCGTTAAATGGGGTGTTTAGCAAAGGGAGCTTAGCCGCATTCTTTTCCTGTACATACCCCACCAGGTATTTGAGTACTTTTCCATAGGTGGGCAGGTCAGAAGAAGTTCCCTCTGTTTCCATTCCGCTGAGCAATTTGAAGGAACGGGCAAAGTGGGCTATTTCAGACTCGGTGATCCCGTCAGCTTCCATCTTGTTCACGGCCGCTCTCAGGGTCCTGGGATCCTTTAATTTCTCAAGATTCGGATCGAGATCATATTTTTCCAAAGTGGATTCAAGATGTTCTTTCGCCTCGGCTCTTGAAGCAAGAGTGGATTCTTCACTAGCTCCCTGACGTTTCTTGTCAAAAGCCTGAATCCATTTCACCAGCTTATCCCTGCGCGCTACATTAACCTTCTTAAAATCTTTATAAAGGTCGTAAATCTTAATAAAGAGCTGCGCAGCTTCATTAACAGTAAAGGCTAAATGCAGGTTGTACTGGGTGTAATTTCGCATGGCTGATGCGAACCGGGTCACATCTTCACGGGCAGCACCTCCAAGGGCCATTTTTTCCATAATCGCCTGGAACTGAGACTTGTCATTGAGTGTTTCCAAACTGGTGCCAGGACTAAAGCGGCTAAGTATCGCCTCCAGGGTCTGAGCCGTCATAGCTCTCATCGATTTATATCGATTTATGGTAGATACCAAAACCTCATATTCTCCACTCAATTGAGCTACCTGGTTATATTTCTCGCCCCCAAAGTTTTTAAATTCAGAATCATTGAGGATTTTTTCTTTAATAGTGCTCTTAAAGGTTCCCAGCACATCGTTTTCAGTCGGAATCACATCTTCTTTATAGAACTTCTTCATTCGAAGGAATCCCGATGCCAGGGGTCCCTTTTTCTCAGTTCCTGCGATGCTAAAGCTAACCTTTTCGGTCAGGGCTCTTGCCAGGGTGTTATAAACCTCAGTGTTTGCCTTGGTCCACTTTTGCGCGGGTGGCTGATCAGGGTCTTGCTCTTCTCCTTCTTCTTCTTCTGGGGGAGTCCCATCTTCCTCCTCGCCTTCATCGGGAGTCTCAGGCTCGGCAATCTCTTTTAAGGCTACCTCAATATTCTTTTCTGTAAACACCCAGGAAAGTACATAGGCAAGTCCATATTTCTTGGGAGAAGATTTATCTGCCGCCCTGGCAAAACGAATAATGTAATCCCGTCTCGCTTTTAATTCCTGGAAAATATCTCTTTCAACCTTCGTTCCGTTCTCTTCGATGATGACGATGTTTTTGAAATTAACACCTTCAACGGTACCGTCCATCTTGGACAGATCATCGAGCTTGTCAGTGACCCAGCCCAACAGGGTGCTGTACTTGGAATCATCCATTCCCAGAAAATTATTGTCCAGCTCATTCTCAACAGCTTTTAGTGTAAGTCGAAAATCTTTGATCTGCTGAAGCCTTAGATCCTTGAGCTTTTTCTGGATCATGGTCATTTCCGATTGAACATTGGCACTAGGGGGAAGTTTCTCTAAGGACTCGTGTAATGCCTCAAGACGTTCAAATGCTTCTTTATACCTTTTTTCATGCTCTCTCCAAAGCTTATCGCGAGCCGCCTTAAGTGCTTCACGAGTGGCTCCTATCTTTTCCATTTCTTTCCAGAAGTGGGAGTCATGGCGAAAAATAGTTTTTTGTAGAAGGGAGAGAGAGGTCTTATCAAAATTGACCAGGAAAGGTACCAACAATCCCGCGTTACGGTTGTCGTTGATGAAAGCGTTAAACGCCGACCTGGCTAATTTTCGCCCGTCTTCTTGCTTTGGGTCCGGTATTTTTACGTATTCAAAGGAGGTCCGAACCACAGCTTTGGTGGCCAGAGCCGCCTGGGATTGATGGGCTGAAGCCGTGCCCTTTTCAATGCCGCCAGCTGTGGGCTCATCTTCGGCTAAAACTACAGGCCCCAGGAATGGTGCCAGCCCCAGAATCATGGTGATCAATAATCTTTTTAAGCCCGACATGGTGAACTCCTTGTCACTTCCCTCGTATAAGCGAGGACCACCCAATCCCTCGTGCGCAACACAAAGTACTGGTCATCTCCAATACGTCAATGAAGAAGAAAAGTTTCAGGAAACTATACCCAAGTTGAAGTCCATTGTCTGGATTCTCGTCCAAACAGGAATTTTGCAATTTCCTGGCACATCTATAGGCAACTGTTCCCAGGGGTAGGCCTTCAAGCGCATAAGACCATTACCGGCCTCTGTAAACCAGAGTTAAAAAAGGGGGTCCGCCGCCAGAAGGATCCACAAAAAAAAACGCCGAAGAAAATGAATTTCTCCGGCGTCTTAAAAATAAAATCTATTCGTCTTCAAAATACTTTTTATAAAAACGAAGCTTTTTAGGCTGTACTCCCACTTCTTTCATTTTTTCCGCTTGTGCCTTCTCTACCTCGGCAATAGCGATATCTACATTCTTGTCTGTGAAAACCCATGAAAGTACATAGGTCAGACCATATTTTGGCGGAGAGGTTTTTCCAGCGGCCCGAGCGAAATTAGTGACAAAACGCAGCCTCGCGTCAAGTTCTTGAAAGAGGTTACGCTGAACTTCATTCCCGTTTGAGTCAACGGACTTAATCGTTTTTGCCTGGGGAACCATTTCGGAAAGAAGTTCAAGCTTATCCTCGATCCAGGCGGTGAGATGCCCATAATCATCTGACATGGAAGCAAAAAAGTTCTTATTAAGCTCCTTCTCAATCGCGGCGATGGTTAAGCGAAAATCCTTGTAGTACTTCGCCCTCAGGGTAGCGATGGTCCTGCGCAGCGCATCTGCTTGTTCCTTGAGCTCTGTAGTGTCGGCAGACTTTTGAAGCTCTTCGAAGGTTTCCTCAAGCTGCCGCAATTGCTTAAAAGTCTTATTGTAGCGCTTCTCATGAGGCTTCCATAAAATTCGTCTAGCCTCTTCAAGTGCTTCCGTATCGGCTCCGATTTGCTTCATTCTCTGCCAAAAACGAGAATCCGCTGTGGAATGCTGGGTTGAACCAAGAACTTTCCTTTTCAAGAGCTTCAGGGACGCTGCGTCAAATTGTTTGAGAAAGTCCACGAGAAGTCCCGCGTTTTTATCATCGCCGATGAATTTATCAAATGCTTTCCTGGCTAACTTGATGCCCCTGGGCTGATGGGGATCAGGAATGGGGGTATATTGAAAATCATTTCCTGAAGAGATTTCAGCCGAGCCCTGGGTGTTGATTTGAGCTGTTGAGTCCCCCTCAACCCCCTCAAAACCCGGATCAGAAGCCTGGGTAGGAGACAAAAATATACCTAAGCAAAGAAAGAAATGACAGACGCGAATAAGAATTTGTTTTTGCACAAGCTACTCCTTTTTCATAGCGAATCCAACCAGTGCCGCTGCGAAGAATCCCCCTGTTTTTAGGGGTATTTCATCTCCCCTACGAAACAATTCCTTAAATGTTGCCATGAGCCTCCGGAAAAAAGAACCTTGTCATATCGGGTTCTAGTCTTTATTTTTATCAGCCTATGGATATCGTCATCGCCGGAGCAGGGACAATCGGGATTGGGGCAGCCGACAAGCTCTCCAAGGAAAATCATAGTATTGCTGTAATTGACCATGACCGATCTAAAATTGATTTGGTCTCCAATTCAATTGATTGCCGCACGATTATAGGAAGTGCCTCCTCTCCTGAAACTTTGCGCAAAGCAGGAATTGAAAAAGCGGACATGTTCCTGGCGGTCACCAATGACGACCATGTCAATATCGTTTCTGGCATCATTGCGCAGAGCTACAATGTCAATACCAGAATTGGCAAAATTAACAACGCCGAGTTCCACCGGGAAGACCCGATTCTTAAGCTCAGGCAGGGAAAGGTTTTTCACTATTTAATCTCTCCAAACCAGGAGGCCGCCCAGGAAATTATTCGCTACCTTACCCGTTTTGACACCCCTATCGATTTCAACTACTTCGCGCGGGAGAAGGCCGCCATTGTGACTCAATCCCTGTCCGTAGACCATCCATTTATTGGAAAAAAACTCAGCGAATTGAGAAGCAGCAGCCTGGGGCAGGAGCTACTCATTGTGGCCATAGACCGAGAAGGGCTCGAAACCGATGAGCCTACCGTGGAAACTATCATTCCTACACAGGATGCGCTTCTACAGGAAAAAGATGTGATTTATGTAGCCGGTTCTCTGAAGGCAATTGAAGGATTTATTACCTCAAGAGAAGAGGCTGGCGCCAAGCAGGTCCTGATTGTAGGTGCCAACGAACTTTCACTGACGGTAGCCAGGGAGATCGAAAGAACAAAGGGATGGTACGTCAAAATCATCGATCCCGATGTTACCCGCTGTGAGAAACTATCGGTACAGCTGGATAAGACTCTTGTCCTGCATGGAGAAGGCACTGACGCGGGGCTTCTCAAACAAGAAAAGATTGAGCATAGCCAGGCCATTATCGCCCTGATGCGTGATGACGAAGAGAAGAACATCCTGATCGGTCTGCTCGGAAAAAGTCTAAAAGCATCCAAAGCACTTTGCCTCACCGAAAAGCAGGATTATTCCCACCTGGTTACAGAGCTTGGCATAGATGCCGCGATCAGCCCAAAACAGAGCGCTCTATCCGCCATTACCAGGTATACCAGAACCAGGGTTCATAACGTGATTTCATTCAAGGCGAATAATGCTGAAGCCATCGAATTCCGCACCTCTGAAGGTACAAAGATCACGACAGCTTCGATCCAAGATGTTGGATTACCCGAAAACGTTCTCATTGGAGGTGTGATCAGAGCCGGAGTCTTCTCCACCCCGGTTGGCACCACCCGAATCACAACCGGAGACTACGTAACAGTGTTTACCCTTCCCGAACAAATTCCCGAAGTAGAGAAATTCTTCAGTAAAGAATGAATCTCCCTCTCGGGAGCTAGAAGTCAGGAGCCAGGAGCCAGAATGAGGTTTGCACCCGCTATGAGGGCGGTTCCATGGATCCCGTGGTCAAGCCACGGGATGACGTATATCTCCCAAAAATAATGAATTCGTGAGGGGATAGCGGGTATGTGGTGGGTGGCCGGAAGTTCAGAAGTAGCGCATGGTCGTGGATCGCGACGACGGGCGATGCATCGCATCGTTCTAGAAGTGATCCGCGAGCGGGTGCTGCTTTTGGGCTTCCGGACAGCCGCCTAAATATCCGTTATCGCCTCACCCTCTAGGATGATGGTTCTTGATGACTTCTTTCATCTTCCCCTTTGAGATGTGAGTGTAGATTTGCGTCGTAGCCAGGCTGGAATGTCCTAGTAATTCTTGAACAGCACGAATATCTGCCCCTGCATTGAGAAGGTGAGTTGCGAAACTGTGCCTTAGGACATGAGGGGAGATCTTCTTATGGAGGCCCAATTTTTCTAAGTAGTGGGAAACCAGGTATTGGATTCCCCGTACACTCAAAGCCCTCCCTTTAGCAGAAATGAATAGTGCTCGAATACCTCTTGGTGCCCTGAGTTCGCGCAGGTTCAGGTATTTCTTCAAGGTATCCACACACGAAGGGGTCAAAAAAACGATGCGCTCCTTATTGCCCTTTCCCTTGACTCGAATCTTTGTGGTACTTTCTTCAAAATGATCAAGAGAAAGGGAAGCAAGCTCTCCTGCCCGAAGCCCCGTACAATAGAGAATCTCAAAAATCAAAAAATCCCGTATATCCGCAAACTGATCCGATAAGGGCTGTTTCAAGATCACTTCAAGCTCACTTTCAAACAAGAACTTTGGCAGCTTCTTTTCACGCCTGGGACTGGTAATGATTTGACCCAGGTTTTCGCAGACCCAATCTTGCTCAAAGGCCATTGAAAAGAACGAACGTAAGGTGGATAGTTTCCTCAGTATCGAACCGGGCTTCAGGGATTTTCTACGCAGCTTGTGCTGCCACCCTCGAAGAATGGCATTGTCCAATTGCTCAATGCTCTCTAAACCTTCTTCTTGGCAATGATTCTGAAACTGGACAAGATCACGACGATAGGCGTCCAGAGTATGTTTTGAATACTTTAACTCCAACTCCAGTATTCTCAAAAATTCATCGATCAGATTTGGCAGGGTTGGTGAGTCCACTCTAGCCAATCTCCTGAGGCTCCTGATCAGGAGCCATAACCTGAACCTCTCTCAAGTATAGTCCTGTACCGGGAGCCGGCCTGATGGAAGGCTTAGGCTTTCCATACTTCCCTTTCCCTTCCAGGAGTCTGCTCAGTTCTTCCAGGGATAGGCTTTCCCGGGAACTGGCCAGAGCATAGGCAATCATATGTCTTACCATTTCCCATAGAAATCCGGAACCTTCCAGGGATATCAGCCATTCACTACCGCTTTCTTCAACTTTGCACGAATAGATTTCCCTTTGAAAGTCAACAATTCGTCTACAGCGATCTCTCTTGGATAACATCTCAAAATCATGAATACCTTCATATAGCGTAAGTGCTTGCGCGAATCGTTGAAGGTTAGGTTTTGGATATTCAGGACACCATGCATATGGAGTGAGGAAGGGGTAAGGCTCTTCCCAGAGAATTCGATACCAGTATTGTTTGGTAACCTGTAATGAATTTAACAAAAACTCTTCCTCTACCTGCCTGACCCAATTGAAACGAATAGAGCTCAGCTTGTGGTTCATGACCGCGGGAATCTTTTTCGCAGGTACGGGGGTTTGAACTTTAAATTGAATTCTCTGGTCAAAGGCGTGTACGGAGCGGTCTGTTCTCGACAAACAGCTTACGCGTACCTCTTGTTGGAAATATTCCTGCAGCTTCGCTTCCAAATCACCTTGAACTGTAGATTCATCAGGCTGCTTTGGGAATCCATGAAAACAAGACCCATCGTAGGAAATCGATGAATAGCAGTTCAAGGAGGCCCCTTAAGCATCATCGCCGGAGGCATCGAAAAGGACCGCCAGTAACTCTATGGGATCTGATTTCCCCTTCACTCGACGCCGATCTCTTGACTCAAAACGAAATCGATTGGGATCGACCTTCTCCATGGTTTCTCTGGTGCAATAGACCTCTCCAGACCTTGCATTGCTCTCTACACGAGAGGCAATATTTACGGCATCGCCGAAAACGTCTCCGTCTTTCACGATCACCCGTCCAGTGTTGATTCCGATCCGTATATTCCAGGTGATTTGCCCCGCTTCCTTGCGTTTTAGATTATTGGCGTGAATTGCCTGCTGCACCTGAATTCCAGTCATCAGCGCGCTATCGGCCGAATCGAAGCGAGCCATATAGGCATCGCCAATCTTTTTAATTACGATTCCTTCATGTCTCTTGATCACAGGTGCGATAATCTGGTCGCTTTCCTGGAGAATAGACATAGTTTCTACGATGCTTTGAGATTCAGACATACGGGTATAGCCCTCAATATCCGTGAATAGGATGGTCAATGTCCTCTCATACTTCTTCAGCAATTCGGATTCAATATCCGCCTTTCCCTCTTTACCCTTGGCCAGGAGTTCTTCAACACTCAATGAAGATCCCTGTTGGGCCTCATCTTGTTTGAAGTCGGGGTGATTTCGAATTGCTCTGTGCTGCGCAAGGGCGATGGGCTCTTCGGGATGCTGAGAAAGAATACTCTGGTAAACTTGGAAGAGTTCTTCCAGCCTTTCCAACACTTCATAAATCTTGAAAAGCATTTCATGAACAGACTGGTTTTCATAATCCATGTTTAAAAGGGGCTCCAAATAGGTAAGAGCATCATGAAATCTACCCGCGGCCAGATCTGACTCAGCCAGCATGAGCAGTGGCCTGGGATCTTCTGGATTACGGTTTTTACAATACTGATAAAATGCCTGAGCTTCCTCGTCAGTATCTTTAAATTCAACGAGAGTGGTGAGGATATGCTCCGCAAGCTCGGCATCTCCCCCGCCTTTGAGACAGACTCTTGAAATGGAGTGAAGGCTTTTGCGATCCTTGATCTTATGTTTCAGGAAAAGGGAAGACACCAACCCTTCGATTTCCTCAGAAGCCTCTTCATCCTCAAGAGCAGCCAGCAAGTATGGCAGATCTTGGATTCTGGCATCCTTTGGATTTTGTATAAAATAAGCCCCGAGAACCTCTCTAACCTCTGGGTCCTTACGATTCTTAGAGGCATATCTTCTCAATACCGGCAAAGCACTATCTGAATCTCCTATGGCATGATAGGCTTTTCCAAGTATGAGTTCGGCTTTCTCCAAATCCCTGGGTAGATAGTCTTTAATTTTTTTCTTCTCGATCAGATCTAGAATTTTTTTCTGATTCCCCTTTTTAAGAGCTTTCTCAAGGACTGCAAATAGTTTCTTTCCTTCTCTTTCACGATCTACCTGAGGCTTCACCGAAGAGCTCTTCGACTCTCTACGCCCGGCGAAAAGATCTCGTAAAGATCCCAGTAAAAAAAAAGCGGCCAGAACATAGTGCAGGTAGAGTCGGCGCGTGAAGGACTGATACCAGAATGCCTCTTGATGGGAGTAATCCACCGAGTAGATCCTGGTGCCCCGTTTAGACTGGGCTGGAATTCCTGACGAATCCAGAACTACATAATAAGCACCCAGGTTATTATCCTGAATAGCACGGATATCTTTTGATTTGTACTCAATGAGAAACCCAGTCTCATCCTCCGTTAAGTAAACTGGATAGAGTTTTCCCTTCAGGGGCACCTGGGAGCCGGTAAAAGCTGTACGCTGTGCAAAAAACTCTCTGGCACCCGTGACCAGGGACTGAATTTGGCTCCCCAGACCTTCTGACTTTCCTGAATTGGGGTCGAGGAAATTCTGTTGGACATACCCCCTGGCGTCATAGAGCAGGACCAAAAGTAAAAGCAAACCACCAAAAATCAGTCTTATCAGTAACTTTGAAAACATTAATTTCGCGCTTCCAGTTAGCGTCCCAAGCACTTAAGTAGGAGCGATCCTACAAAGGGACTTATTCTACCTTCGACTGATCCCCAATGACTATCTTATACCGAAAAGCAAACCGTATGCCCGTTTGAATATTCATGACCCCAATAAGCTCATCTGCGATGGGCAAAGGAATGTATTGAGTCCTGGATTGACCGGGGGTACAGTCGAACCATGCGCATTTGGATATACTAAGATTAGCGGCTTTCAAAAACTCATCCTCCCAGATTAGACGGGAGTGCAGGGAATCGCGTGGTTTATTCAATATTCAAGCTACATATGATGTATCTTTGAACCATACTGAATCCTTTGGACTCTGGTTTGTTTAGATTCTAGGAGCCTGTCGGAGAATTGCCTTCTAGGGTAAACCAATTGCTTTTGGGTATAATATTGTCATGGGAATTGGTGAACGAATCACTCGGATCGCAAGGTCGTACCTTGAGTCTGCAAAGGACAAACTAGGCGATGAGTGGGACGAACTCACAGATAAGGTCAGGTCTGGGGATTTAGGTCCTGAACTTCTTGAAAAGCTGAAATCTCTTCGAAATGGCTCTAAAGATGAAAATCTAAGTAAAGAGGAAGTGGATGAAATTCTCTCCAAAGCGGGCTATGACGACTTCTATGAAGAGACATCTCCACCTCCTAAGGGGAAAAAGCGAATCGATCTCAGGGAAGCCTACGCTAAATTAGGAGTTTCTGAGAATTCCTCTATGGAGCAAGTCGAAAAGGCTTATAAGAAGGAAATTCGCAAGTACCACCCGGATAAATTCGCAACTGACCCTGAAAAGGCCAAAACCGCTACGAGAGTCTCGCAAATGCTTTCTGAAGCTTATGATCAGATCGAAAAGGAGAGGTCAACGAAAAAGTGACCCGTTGCCTGGGATAGGATGAGAGTTCATCCCGGATTCTAAAATTTCATGGCCGCAAGTTTCCGATATAAGGTCCGCGATCGAAACGGACGCATCAGCTCCGGGACGGTGGTCGCGGAAAACAAGGAATCCCTGCGTGAAAATCTACTTGCTCTCAACTTTGACATTGTATCGGTGCACCAACTGAACTTTCTGGAAGTCAAATTTCTGGATTGGAAACATCGCCTTTTTAGAGTTCCCACCAAAGAGATTATTCTGTTTTTCCGGCAATTTAACGCCACCTTAAAGGCTGGAATCCCGATCCCTGTAATTCTTGAGAACATTGCTAAGACTCAGAAGAATCGACTCTTCAAAAACTCGCTTTACGACATTGGAACTCGAATCAAGAAAGGAGAGGGGCTTTCTCAGGCATTCTCAAGCCATACAAGAGTCTTTCAACCTTTGCTGATTGCCTTATTGAAAGCTGGGGAAATTGGTGGATTTTTAGAGAATGTAATCGAAAGGTATACCCTCACTCTTGAGAAGGACAATGATATGCGTAAAAAGGTATGGGGCGCCCTTACCTATCCGATTATCGTCTTGTTCATCGCCATCACCGTTATCCTGGGACTTTTCTTTACGGTGGTACCCAAGATTAAGAATATGTTTCGCTCCAGAAAAATGGAGCTTCCGCTGGTCACTGAATTCCTTTTTCTTGCCTCAGACTTCGTGAGCAATTGGTGGTTTATAGGACTTCCCCTGCTAGTGGGCGTAGTTGCAGGATTTCAGACCGCACTGAAGTCCGGAAAAATTCGCTACTATTGGGATATGTTTTTGGTCAAAGCCCCTATATTGGGTGACTTAATTCTGCTCTCCATCATGTCTCGGTTCTGCTACATTATGGTGAACCTACAAGATGCCGGCGTCTCGTTGATTCAGTCACTTGAGGTACTGGAGGAAATCTTTGGGAATAGCTACCTCACTTCTAAGTTCAGGTCCATGAAGAAGGATATTGCTGAAGGAAAAGGCCTGGGAGAGAGTTTTGAAAGAACTCAGATTTTCCCGCCTATCATCGTACAGATGGTCTCTATCGGAGAACAGTCCGGAAGGCTTACTGAGATGCTCCTATCTGTAGCGGAGTTTTTCGAAAAGGAGGTGGATTATGCCGTAAAAAATCTTACTTCTCTCATAGAGCCTATTCTTATTGTCTGTATGGGTGCCTCTGTTCTCTTCATTGCTATGGCCCTTCTACTTCCCATTATCAATTTGACTAAAAACATCTAACCTTAGAGTCTTACTATTCTCAGCCCCTCATGCGAAATTTTGGTTATACATTAGTGGAGCTTTTACTGGTCGCAGCAATTTTTGCTGTATTGGGACTTCTGATCGCACGAATTACAGAAGGATTTGTTCAGGCTTACTTGCGCGCAAGGGACCACCTTGACCTTCAACATGTTGGTAGTTCCCTGGTTCATGATATTGCCAATGGTGACTCGCTCTATTTCGATGGGCTCAAAAGCGCCGTAGAGATCCTTGAGGCCAATGACAAAGAAATTTCTTTTGTACCTCAGTATAGAGAAAGCTCTCAGACTGTTTCCACCTATGTAGGGAAACTATTCGATAGTGTTGATACCTTTGGCCCTCCAGCTGGCGAGGACGGGAAACCTTCGGGGGGATTGCGCATAGAATTCAATCCGTCCTCAGGCAACTGTGAACTTAGATATTATCTCTCAAAGCAGCCCAGGGCGGGTTCAGGCGCTCCACAGGTTTATTTGCGCTATGATCAAAATCTCGAAGGTTCGGCAAAACAAAACCTTCAAAGCGCTTTCTCGCTAACCTCACTCAACTATTCCGACTTCATAGAAAAATGGCATACCAGGCCGGTTCAATACACCTGGCAAGTCCCTGTGAATCAAAAGCCGGTTTCCTATGTGAGTTTTTTTGGTGGATTCACATCCCTGGAGTTCGAGAACCTGGGAACTCCCTCATTTCCGCGCTGCCCTGGCATATCCGTGGTCTCGGAGCAAATGAGAAACAATGAAGGGCAATTGTTTCCAAATCCCTTTGAAAGACCAGGGGATCAGATAATCTTATACTATCACCCTGAAACTGACCCCATTGCCTTCCCTGGACAAGAATCACTAGCAGCCCATCTCTTCCTGAGAGACGCTTATCCAGACCAGGGCTCGCGATTCAACTTTGATTCAGAGGCTACTACCCTTTTCAACAAAGAGGGGCGTCATGGGATTCACCCTGATTCCCTGGTTCTTTACTATGACAATGAACTCAGGACTCTTCCTTTACAAGGCTCCCTCATCAATACAAATCTTGAAGCCCAGAGGCTTCAGTTTCCGGCAAAATCCCCTGAAGATTCAAGACTAAAGCCGACTGTTTTTAGCTATTACGGCACCCGCAATACTACGAAACCCCTCACAACCGATCTGATTCTAGGTCGTAATCAAGTTCCCCCAGAACAGCTAATTAATATTGGCTTAGTACGATTTGATTTCCTCTCTCTGATCGGGATGTCCACAGATCAGTTTTCCGCTGAAGAGATTACACGCAGAAACTACACACAAATCGTCACCCTGGATAGTCTGCGCTTCACAAACCACCTACACACAAAATCGACTATCAACCAGAGGCTTGGATTTTCCAGAGCGAACTGCATTTCTCCTGGTGGATTTGAGGGAACGAATCGATGCCGCCATGTCTCTGAAGTTTTTCCTTCGGGAGATTTGGTTCGACTATCGGAGACCTTTTACCTTTCTCAGATTGAGATTGACCCCGGCTCCAACCTGGGAACCACGGGTTACCTCAATGTGGTCCTGGAAAAAGACCTCAGAGTCTACAAGGTTAAGATTGATTTTACTAACAGAAGCATCACGGTCAGGAAGAAGAACTCTTATTCAGACCCTGAAGCAATCTGTGATGTAGAAGCCAGAGACTCTTTCCCTGACCGCACTTGCTTCCCGCTCGAAAGTTTGGATTTGATTAGTTTCACTAACCTCCAAAATTCAGGCTTCCTAGATGATGGTTTCAATTATTCAAATCCTGAAATTTACAGGGATCACTTAAGTATCTCGGATACAGAAACGGCAAATCTCTACATCGAAGTCTCAGACTCCTCTAATGTTGAGGGATTCTCGCTAACCTTCATACCTCGCTAAATCTAGAAGAATGTTGCGGCTCCCAATACGATTCCGTTGTTGTCCAGGCTTGCTCCCGCGGTGTTCAATTCATCTTCCCAGTGGTATTCCAACCTGAATACGGCGTTGGAATTGGGTCTATAGCTCAGCCCGAGAACACTCTCTGTAATATCTCCGCTATTGGTCATTCCTTTTGCCGTGTCTGTACGACCCCAACGATAAATTACCCGGTATTTTTCATCCTGATCAAGAATATAGTTCAGTTGGGAATACCATCCTGAAAAGTCATATCCTAACGCTGCGGTGGCTATGTTAGCGTCCACATCTCCACTGATATACTCTCCAAGCCATTCCAATCGATCATTGAGCTGTCGTTCCCAATCAATCCCCCACATACTCAGGTCACGCTTTCCTTGAAGAAGTGGTGGAGTATTGGTTGCGGCTACTCCTGGTATATAGGCACCTACATCTGCCTGATAAAAGGACAGGCCGATCTGAGTTTCTTCATTCAGTGAAAATCCAGCCCGTCCGGTTAGTGCTTTGTTATGAGTCTGTTCACTGTCGCTGCGGCCCTTTTTCCTTAGACCGCGCAGCCCGGTTCCTGACTTGAGCTTATCTCCATCATCCTGAAATCCGTTCATTACGTAAAGCTCCCATGAAACCGGGTATTTTTCCGAGCCTCCTTCTCCAAAGAAACCCGCACCTATATCAAACCACGTTGTAGGAACGATGATACGATTCACTTTGGGTCTTTCGGTTAACTCTCTAAGAGGTGCGTCATGAAGGAAGTTGAAGCGCCCGATGGGGACCAGTATTGAACCTGTACGAAAGCCAAAAGAATTTTCGAAGTTATAGTCGAGATAGGCCTGTTCCATGGCGATTTCACTTGCCGCGTGCTCAAACTCGATTTCCGATACAAACTTCATCTTGGATCCAAGTTCAGCGGACACGTCGAAGATAAAGCGATGTTGATCGAAGTCACCTGGTGTGCTCTTCCCAGAGTCATTGCGATGAATGTATTCCATGTCCACATAACCGCCAAAGGTGAGTCCACCGCTGAAACTTTTTACATCCTCATCATCTGAAGGTTCTTCAGCCATGAATTGAAGTTCCTCAACCTGGTCCTTAAGTTCGGCGATTTCGACTTTGAGGGATTCCTGATCAATGAGCTTTTGCTCCAGGCGCTGGATTCTCTCTAGTAGTTGTGCGTGTGACAGGCTCCATGTTGGTGTGATTAACAAGAGTCCTATGATCGACATTCTTAGAAGGCTGGCCATTATGCTTCCTTTCAAAGCTTAACTGCTTTGCTGGGCTACTTTTTTACATCCACTACGGTTTTCCTGATCCTCTTTTTGCGTACCTGTTTTTCCAGCCCATACCAGAATTCCCAAAGTGAGTAATGAAAACCTGCCTTCTCCACAGCTTTGCGCGCATTTTTCTCCTTAGGCAGCAGCCTTAAACGACGCAAATCACTCTTGACGGAACGATAATCACGGTATTCCTTACCCTTTTTTTTGAGGTTTTTACCTCCACCTTTCCTGCTCTGGTGGCATTTGAGGCACTTTAGCCCCGTTGCCCGGGAAAATCTCTTCGTTGCCTCAATTCCCTGGACTAAAAGAAAGATAAACAAAATAATTCGGACCATGATCAAGTTTTAACCTAAATGAAAACGAAAGTCAACTTCATTTTCAATACCGGATTTTTTCTCCTTTCATTTTATGGGTTAGGGGTTTCTTGAAAGCCCCGCTTATGGAGTACCGCAAACTCCAGGCCAACTGGCAAAACCCTTTATTTATGCACTATACAACGCCCCATGTCCCAAGATTTATGAAGAATAGGACGGATGCTCAAAGGCTGGGATTGAAGAAATTTATTGCGTCTTAAGAAAAAGAATTTCGCAGACACCTATCCTCCAAATTCAACTCATGGATACAATAGTTAAAAGAACTCGGCAGGAGGATCAATGCTTAATCTCGCAATCTCCGAGTCCCTTCTCACTCAGCAATCCGAAAGAGTCCTCAAAAGGCTTAAGAAGAAGATGGAGAGGGACCTATCAAGAATACCGGGTGTGGTTCTGCACTTTCAGGTCCAGCCCAAGACTAAAAAACAGAGTAAGATTAATACCTTTCTTCAGGTATCCAACGAGACCTTTCATCATCAGGAATTTGATGCCAGGTCCTGGGAATCGGCTCTAGAACAAACGGTGAATTATGCCATCCGCTTTGTCCGTCGAGACCTGCCCTATCTCAGACAAGACAGGGATGAAAGCCGATTTCTACCAAGATAGAACAAACAGTGACATAGAATACGTCTTATCTAGAAGTTCCTCGTGCGGTATGATTAACGTACGATGAAAAAAGTCTTTTTCTTAGGAGTCACATTCATCCTGAGCCTTTGCTTGTTGTGCGACTTACCCTATGCACAAGAAGCTCTATGGGCAGATGAAATTCGTGATTTAAAAACACAGGCACAAGAAGGAAATATAACAGCACAGTTTAGGCTAGGCTTAATGTTCTCCCAGGCCCAGGGAGTCCGTCAGAGTTTTGAGGCAGCCCACAAGTGGTTCAGAATGGCCGCATCTGGTGGCCATCCGCAGGCTGAATTTCAGCTGGGCCTCCTATATGCCAAAGGAGAGGGAGTCGAACAAGACTACATTATGGCGCGCAGCTGGTACATGAAGGCGAACGCCGGCGGCAATCTGATCGCGGCTAATAAGCTAGGGCTGATGTACCTGTTGGGACAGGGGGTAGACCAGGATGACAAAGTGGCAATCAACTGGTGGCTTCACGCGGCAACCAGGGGACATGTACTCTCCCAATACAACCTTGGTTCTATGTATGAGCAGGGAAGAGGCGTCCAAAAAGACTTTATCGAAGCCTATGCCTGGTACAATATAGCTGCCTCAGAAAACTACGCAAGAGCCCAAAGAGCTAGAAAACTAGTATCCAAAAAGCTGTCTCCAGAGGACCTTAAGAAGGCCGTCGCCAGATCTCAAGAATACTATGAAATGTATGTTGTACCCTTTATTAAAATTGAAAAGCCCGCAGTTAGGAGACAGAAGTCAGAATAAGCCGCTCCCCAAGCCTTGCCTTTTTAGGGAAATATGATAGACTCGTCTGGCCAATCGGGAAATTGGATATTTGTTTGAAATTTTCCTGAAGAGTTAGGGCGTTTAGCTCAGCTGGTTAGAGCACCTGCCTTACAAGCAGGGGGTCATAGGTTCGAGTCCTTTAACGCCCACCACCAAGGGGTTGTAGCTCAGTTGGTTAGAGTGCCTGCCTGTCACGCAGGAGGCCGCGAGTTCGAGTCTCGTCAGCCCCGTTTAGTGTATGGCCTAGGGGTAGATAGCTCAGTCGGTAGAGCAGAAGACTGAAAATCTTCGTGTCGGGGGTTCAATTCCCTCTCTACCCATGGGTCTAGATTCCTCAAGGCGATATAGCCAAGTTGGTAAGGCATGGGATTGCAAATCCTTGTACCGGCGGTTCGAATCCGCCTATCGCCTTTATTTCCTAAGAGCATGTCTTTGATCTAGTTTGATCACACTGCTTTGAGATACATCTCAGAATTTAAACAGGGCTTTGCGCAGCGTCACTGCAACGGCTAATAGAAGAATTAAGGCCAGAAACTCCCAGAAATTCCACAAAATGAAGCTGACTGGAATCAGGATAATAAGAAAAGCCAAGACCAGACTTCTCAGAATCGCGCTAGATTCAATTCTTTGTGCAACAGGCGGCGAATAGTGGTAATAGGTGTCCATCATCCAAGACCCGCCGGATCTTTGTAGAAGCCAAGCATCACGAAATTCCTGAAAATACCTCACTAGCCATGAATCTGGATTTCCAGTCGCGGCAGTGGCTACGAAACAGCCACCTCCACCCGAAGATCCGACCGCTGCAAGGGTTCCTGAAGTATTTAAAGTGGTACTCTTGAGGACACGCCATTCAGAAAAGTGGGAAATTTCAGCGTATAAAATCGGTATGCCTGAACGAAACTCGAAACCCTCGCCATCTTGAATCCAAAGTTCCGAATCCGAATCGAAAAATTCAAGGCGAAAGTCGCTGGCATTGAGTGTATTTTGAAACCTTAAGAATCCGGGAAGCGGGAAAGGAAATTTAACCGTTTTCCCAGCCTTAATCCGACCCCTTAGACTCAGAACTTTCCCGAGAGTCTCGAATCCGCTTGGCCGACCCTGGTTTAGTATACTTTGAGAAGAATCCTTTACCTGGATAACGGGAACAAGATCCACAAGGTCCGAATCGGGAGCTAAACGAAAATCAGCAGTAGATAGATCCTGGTAATCTTCTGATAAAACCTTTGCATCGTACAGAATCTCAGATACCAAACCAGTTATAGGGATCGATACTCTGAGATTTCCAGCAGCATCCCTCGGCACTGCTACAGCCGCATTACCAGAAGATAGCGGCTCATCTTCCAGGACCTCTTCAAGTTGATCGGGGATATTATTTCCATCCCCGTCTTCATCGCGGGAATCAGGGATACAATCGTTATCTTGGTCATCAAATAAAGACAGCGGTATGGACGCTCCTATGAAGGAAGACTCCGGGATACCGTCTTGATTCACGTCACAGGGAAATGGGTCCAGGGTATTATCGATACCATCCCCATCAAAATCAGAGATGCTTACTACTAATATGTCTTCTTGTAAGTCTAAGATTCCGTCATTATCATCATCTGGATCTATATGATCGGGAATCCCATCCTGATCTTTATCAAAGGGAAAGGGATCTTCCTGGTTGATGATTCCATCCTGATCAAAATCGGAAGTGTCTGCTCCATAAACTCCCAGATCCACAGTGTTGAGAGGATTCAGGGGAAATCCATCCTGTCCATCCAGTATCCCGTCCCCGTCCGTATCCCTATTCAAAACGTTAGTACCCAGTGATCTTTCCTGCAGATCTGTCAGGGCATCGGAATCGTCATCTTGATCTTCATGGTTCATCAGGCCGTCATTATCAGTATCCAAAGCCCTTCCCGTGAGATGAAACGGATCCGTAAACCCGGGTTCATTCTCATTGAAAATTCCATCCGCATCGATATCAGGATCAAATAGATTGGGAATTCCATCATTATCCGAATCCAGGGAGAGATCCGTTAGCTCCGAGTGTAGAAATACCGCACGCTCATCTACATCAGGGATTCCATCTCCATCATCATCGGAATCCGCCTGATCTCCAATGGAATCACCATCGGTATCATATTGTTCAAGAGCATTATCTGGAAAAGCATCTTCAAAGTTCAATACCCCATCTGAATCCCGGTCTCTCGGATCATCCGGAGCGGTGCTGCCGCTACCTTCACCAAGACGATGTATCAGCACAGTCTTTATCCCTACATTACCTGCTTGATCAGACCCGAGTAATTTAATCAGGTTGTCTCCGGGCTGTAGGTTTGCTACGGTAATTTGAAAATCCCTGCGGTTTTCATCTAGTGAACTGGAAAGTACAACTTCCTCTGTTGGAAACTCAATTTGGACCTGCAGGGAATCCAGAATTTCATTGGCACTTCCGCTAATCAGCAAGGCACTCTTATCGGTGGTTTCCTTATCTTGACCATCAATGGCCTGTAACTGTCCAAAGGGATTGATGGTAAAGATAGGGGGCTTGGAGTCTACGCGGTATGAAGTAGGAGGCAAAAAAACCAGATCTTTTCCGGAAATTGGATCATTTTCACCCTCTATATCGAGAACTCTTACCCCGTCGATGAACAAAGTCCCATCATCCACTCCTACATTTTGAATAAAGATCCACTGTTTTCCTGAAGGATCAAAACTAGCCGACTGCATCGGGGAACTTGCGTAAACCAGTGATCCCTGTGAAATTTTGATTCTCGGCACATTATTTTGCGTATCACTGAAAACTGCTCGAATCTCTAGTAAGCCTGGACCAATAAAATCAAACACTTCCTCGTCTAGTTCTAAACCACCCCTATAGAGCTCTACGCGCAGGGTAGGAGCAATCGTATCCCCTTCTGGCAGGGTCTGGCCAAAGTCTTCTATGATCAATCCTTCGCCAGCCTGATTCCCGCTAAGATCTGAAATCGGAGCACTGATTCTGATTTTTGTTCCCGAACTACCTCCCGAAAGACCCGACGCACCCGAACCAAAAGTGATAATCAACACCTTATCTTCATCAGCCCATTCCAATACAGGCACAGAGCCAAAACTCTCTCCAGGAATTAACCCAAACGCCTGATCTAGTTCCGCCGAAAGATTGGTGGCGGGTACTGAAATTCTCAATAGCGGCTCACTAAAGGTGATATAGAGTTTGTCCCCCTCTCTATAAAGACTAGGATCTGAACTTCTCTTGTCATACTCAATTATTTCAATCGTCGGTCCCCGGGAGTCGGTGGTAATCAAATCAATATCTCCGGGGGTATTTGAAATAATATTTCCACTGAGATCCTGCAGGGTGGATTTAGGTTTCAGGGTGGGAAAGAACGCAGGGACCACCTGTGCGCCCGTGCCCAAAGTGATCATAACTCGGTTCCCCTCCAAAGTTGCTATAGACCCCGTCCCAAGCACAAGGTTGGAGAAGAGAAAACTGTCCAGCGGATCGGAAGAAACTAGATTCTGTAAGTGCTCGCTTGCAAAAACATGAATTTCATCTTGCTGTTTAAAAACCTGAAATCCATCCCCATTTCGATCAATCAATACGGCTGAGATCACTCGAGGCGGATGCACGTCATTGGAGATATCCAGATTCACCGTTCTGTCATATGGTTTCAGACCAGAGGAGTAAACCAGGGATTGAGTGGTAGGATCGCTCACCGTACCTGAGCCTCGAATCTTGTCAATCTGGGGATCAAGGGAATTTTCATTAAGGGTGATCTCCATGTAAGCCGCGGTACGATTTGAGAACCGTAGAGCTGAGTCCAGAAATTCAATTTTTCGAATGGGCAAGCCAAGACTGTTGAGTTTTTCAACGGTTCCATTCATAGGCTTAATCGCTTGTACCAGGTTTGTAGTGGTAATGAGATCCCCTGGAACACTGGTGGTCAAAGCGGCTGAGGTGGTCATACCCGTAGCCCCAAGAGATGTATTTGAAAACTTTAGAACAAGTCGATCACCGGCGTCATAATTTCCGGTCCCATTAGCATCGTCATACCTGGCCCACTCCAAAAATGCATGCTTCTTGGTTACCGTTGGGGTGAGGCTGACTATGTTATCTTCGCTATCCTTATAAAAAAGCGTAAAGGTTCTTGAACCATCCGCAAAACCCTCGTAGTCCGGATCTACTTTTAGATCTCCTGACTCAAAGGAAACAAGCGCTAAATCGGTGAGACTGGGATTTAGAATGAAGAAGCCCGCAAAACTTGAATCCAAGGTTGTAAGACCGTTGGTACTCACCGACTGATCATCCAGGATGAGGTCCTGAAGAGGTACAAGAAAGGTGGTGTCAGAAGTGAAGGTTAGACTGGCAACAGAGAGCTTTTCCGACAAAAATTGAGGGACGGGATCTACAATCTGTACGGGAATGGTATAGCTGGCGGAGTTAAGGTCTACAGTATCAAAAAGAATAATCTGTATGGAAGCTAATCCCTGCACCCCGCTCACCGGAATAATTGTAAGAAGATCCTGGGTACAATTAGTCTGCCCTTGAACAGGTGGCCCATAGCCTTCACGAAAGAAGGGAAGAACTTTTGAGCGGTCGAATCCAGCAAGATCAAAGCAAAGCTGATTTTGGGCCGTATCTCCATCAATTTTCCAGCTGGATAGATCAATCACAACCCCCTGGGAATCATTTTTTCGAACTTTAACACTATCTCCATCAGGCAATATGGCCTGAATCACGGGAGGATCGTTTTCTGAGAGGAACTGGTATCCAATCTCGATGACATCGGAGAGATATCCCAGGCCGGTCTGGGAATTAAATTCGGCTGTATCCAGTACAAAGAGACTGAGTCCATCCAGAACTCCGGTGGTTTCTGCTGCCGTAGTTTCAACCAGGAGGGTCGCGGCTCCATTCACATCTGTGGGATTCTGGAGTAAAAATCGGACTGAATTCCCGCTGGGAGAAAGTCGAATTCCTTCCGTTAAAACCGTGGTGTCACTAAAGGACCAGGTGTGGGTCCCCGGTGCCACACCCTCTTGATCATCAACTGCTAGATGATCTCGCAGAAGGTGGGATTTGGTTACGTCTTCCCCAACCGTTAGAAAAAGTTCCGGATTCCCAGTCAACTCCCTGATGGAGGGAGGATCATTCACTGGAAAGGAAGAGACCGTAAAGGACACGGACGCCGAGCGACCTGCGTCTAAAATTTCCTCCAGAAACAGAGTATAGGCTATAGGAGATATCGAATTAAATTCTGGAGCGGGGCGGATCACCAGCTCAGTGCCGTCTGCGGAGGGTTCGAAAATATGATCCTGCTGAGAAGATCCGTCATCGCGTACAATCCGCCATTGCAGAACCCCGGGATCAAAAAGCGCAAGTCCATCCAATGCGTCGTTCCCAACCAGATCCGTTGTGATCTCGCTATCTTCAGACACAATGAACTCAACACCGTCCAGAGGCACGAGAATTATGGGATCATCATTGGTAGGAAGAACATAGATCTGGACAGCGGTGGACATATAGGCCTGATTATCTGAAACACAGACAGTCAAAGTCTCACCCATGGATTGAGATTGATGGTTTTGATTGAGCAGACCAGAGACTGTAAAGGTATCAGCGCTGTTATCTATTTGAACTGAAAAAACACTAGATGTGAAACTCAAATCCGGGCCGGTTGGAGGAGAACAAAAAAGTGTAGGACCTTCGGAAAAGTTTTCTCCCGGAACCCCGCTGAATATGGAAAAAGTCAAGGGGTCGGGAGGGACATCCAGGGGATCAGAAATCGTACCAGAAAAGTCCAAAACCGTGGTGGTGTCTTCAAACATACAAACAGCTCTACGTCCGGAAACAGTGGCCGGGACTCCCAGGAGGTTACAAAGAGTAGGGGGAAAGTCTGTAATCCTCGGGGCATCATTAATCGCATTAATTACAATCGTGATCGTCTGCTCATCACTCAGCCCCTGGGAGTCCGTCACTCGCAGGGTTAGACTCACACCTTCAGTAACCTGGTTGGAAAAAGGTTCGAATAAGATCTTATCCTGGAAAAGAGCACCTGGACTGGTCTCAATCGAAAGACGAAAGCTATCTGTTGTAAATACATCAGTTGCGATACCTTGATAGAGAAGAGACCAGTGAAAATCATCGATGGTTTCTCCATATCCCTGGAGAGTTCCTCCCCAATCCGCATCTGAAAGAAAGGTGGAATTCTCCAGGCTTTGCAATGTGTTGGGGGAACTCAAGGATGTATCTTCATCAAGCTCCCATCTCCCACTCACCGCATCAATCTGGCCCCCCAACAATATTTCAGGGGCATACCATATGGGTGTGAAGCTCAACGGTTGACCAAATTCTACGCTCTGCTGTCCGTCAGTCAGCTTGAACACGATGGTAAGAGAGCCAAAGGCTCTCTGGGAGAGTGCTCCGATAGCGGACTCTGGAAGAGAACAGGACTGATCTTGCCCCTGGGGCCTCATCTCAAAAATATTGTTATTGAGGGTAAGAATTGGAAAGTTAAAGACGGAGTCTTCAAAGGTCACGGTCTTGATAGTACCGGCTTTAATACTCCAGGTTAAGGCATCCTGGTCCTTATCAGTGGAGAACTGGGTCAGGTCTACGGAAATACAGCCGCCTTCAGGTGTAACGAACAAGGACGGAGGAAAGGAGGCCTCCGGATTGTCATTGAAGTTTGTGACAATGATGGATACTTCCGTCGATGTGCATAGACGGTCAGAAGAACCCAAAGGAGTGCCAAGATCACACAGAACCATGAATATATCCTGGGTGAGAGCCACATCGCTAAGAGGAGTAACCGCCAGTACCGCTGGAGATGAATCCGACGGAGGGATGATTTCCAGGGAACCGAAACCTGTCACGATCTGTACCAGGGAAGTGGAGGAAGGCAGGGTCCCTATTGAAAAGGCCTCTCCCAGGAGAGTTTCATGAAAATACCATTCCATTCGCTCAATATTCGTATGGAAAACCCCCTGTGCATCTTGAAAGACAACCAGTGCTTCCTCTTCATCCTGGGCAAATAATGAGAGACTAAAGCTCGTTCCAGGCGAATCCTCGGGAACACTCAATCCAAGATTTCCGGTCCCTAAATTAGCAATCCTGGGAGGATCATTAGAGCCATTTACCTGAACCTTTATTTCTCTTTGTACCGGAACAGGAATATCAAAGTCCCTGATCTTGAGAGTCAGATCTGCGGTCTTGACACTGATTCCGCCAACCTTGTTTCCAGGCTTAATACACAGAAAATCATTGGTTACCGGGTCTAGAAAGTTTGCCGAAGCGGGTGGCGGACAGCCCAGTAGATAGGTATCTGGATCGGAAGTGGACAGGTTTGGATAGTCCCAAAATAGCTTAGATCCAGGCCCATTCCCGCCTGCCTTGTTGGGAACAAAGTCCCTGGCATCGTTCTCCCAGGTACTTAGATCCAAAAGACCCACTGAATCATTTTCATGAATTTCAAAGGTGTAATCCTGCACGTCTAGAGAAGGATCCAATGGATCCAGAATTGTGATTTCGGGAGTATCATTAACGGGCTGGATCGACAATGTCAGAATTTTGGTTGCTGGTGCCGGATCCCCGGTAACATTTAATCGATGAAGTTGCAACTGCAGGGCAAATGGGCCGAAGACATCCGGGGCCGCGTGAATGTATAGACGATCGAGAACCGGATCCAGGAAGACAGGGCTGTCGACGCTCTGGGGCACAGAATCCTCACCCGTGAAATTAGTGTCAGACTCAGGATCAAAAGGTCCAAGTGCGATTTTAAGATCAGAACCTGCCTGCTGATTTTTATTTTGAAGATAAGCTCTGTAAGTCAATGGATACTGTACATTCTCTGAGAACAACGTGGTGGGATCCAGCAACCTCACAGACCACCGCAAATTCTCATCAAAGGTTCCGGCATCGAAGGGGTTGAAGGGATCCCGCTCAAAGGGACTGAGTTCAATCACATGGGTTTCATCCTCGTTAAAGGTCAAAATAGCAGGATCCTCAATTCCAGGATCGATTTGAGGAGTATTCCCAGTGTCATTCACAACCAGGTTACACACTCCCTGGGTCGTAAGCGCCCCTGCACCCCCACTGCGATCGGTGAGATCAAATACCATTGTAGCGTCTTTCAAGGATGCAAAAGATGAGGAAGAGAGTGTTAAAGTTCCCCCTGTGCTCACCTGAATCTCAAAAAGAGGTCGCGTGGCATTTTGATCTACGGTCACCTTTGAATTCACTAAATTTGCCGCGGGGATGAAAGAACCTGTGGTAGTGATGGTCAGATTCTGGCTCACGTCAAAGAAGGAGCCGTGATAATCTACCCTCGACAAAGACCACAAATTGGTCTCCGGTACTCCACTAGCCGGGTCAGCATCAGTGACTACTCCCTGACTTAGAGTAAGTGAAAATTCGGGGAAACCCTCATCAGTTATGATTTTTGACGGCGTACAAGGGCTGGCATTGATAAAGGGCTGATCATTTACTTCGGTAAAACTAATGGTCACCTGCTGGGAGTCGCTAGCCGATGCTGTGGTAGCTACCGAAAGCAGCACAAGTGCCTCTCCAAAGGCATTGCCATTGGGTACCACATCCATAGTCCAGGTCTCACCGGTAGTCCCGACCGCCGCGCTAAGTGAAAAGGTAATGGTGTTGATTACCGAGCCAGGATCACTGAGAATTGACGCTGTCCAATTCACGGAGGTGAAGGGACCATCTGAGTCATTCAAACCTATCTGGGTGGTCAGAGTTGTATCTTCAATTCCCACAAGGGGTGAGGGAATCGGTGAAGCAGGTGTTTCTCCGGTGATGCTAATCTCGGGGCTGTCATCAAAGGCGGAAACCTGAAGCGGTACAATGATACAGGCAAAACCGGTTCCATCGGGGTGGGTAACGGTCCCATTGGTTGGCTTATTCCCAGTCAAGTCTTCCACGCACAAAACAATCTCTTCGGTAGCGGGAGGAACGTGGGAAAAATTTGGGTTCGGGGTGATCTTGAGATTAGGTCCTGATATAAACCAGGTTGTCAGATTCCCGTCGTTGACTGAGGGTGAGGTGGTATGAACAGTCCAGACCATCGAGTCCGCCGGGGTCTCTGAAAATCCTTCCACCAACTCAAATCCAATCGCTGTGAGAGAAAAGGTTTTTTCAGTGCTATCCTCAGGAACCAACAGGGTTGGGAAAGGGGCTCCGCTATAATTTGAATCGTATAGGGGGACATCATCTACACAGGTAATATTCAAGGAAAAGGCATCGGTTGTAGCTTGGAATCCCTGGGAGTCAGTAATGGTCATATTGATCAGCCCGACTCCACACCGATTTTCCTTTATCACGGCAATGAATCCATCTTGGGAGGTCTGTCCAGAGTCAGCTCCAATAGAATCAAAAAAGTTTGTGTCAAAACTTGAGACGGTCCAATCCAGGCTATCGTGAATCGCCTGAGAAGGAATCTGAATTCCGCACTGCTGCCCGGATACACTGTCGGGCCCTGTACATTCAAAGGCAAATAACTGGAAGCTGAAATTCTGAGTATTCGTGGATTCGGTACCAGAGAATTCACTTTCATTGGAGGCGGGCTGGACCCAGCCTGGTCCGGCAAAAATTGCCGCTATTCCTACATCCTGCAGATAGGTGGTGTTGGCGTTGTTGTCTTCGATTTCAAGATCGAGTCGGTAATGGGTAGAAAAGGAAAAGTTATTCGGTCTTAAATCAATGTGGTAAATATCATTATTAGGGGCCGAAAGATCCGCTCGAAAGAGGTGGAAATCGGGAGTTGCCCCACCGGGTGGAAAGGTTTCTCCCCCGGCTATTGGAGTGATTAATGAGGCATTTGTGAGGCGATCGTTGTCATTGAGAACGTATTCGCTGCCACTGATATAGCGCTGGCCAAACCCAATAACTCCATTTGCGTTCGAAGACGGAGTTCTATCATCGAGCCCATCATCATACATGAAGACCGAATAAGCCGTGGTAATTTGTGCTGGAAACCCAGCTACATTCAAAAGTACGGTATCAGTGATTACGAAGTGCAGTTGGACTGATCCATTGTTTAGCCCATCGAGATCAAAGAGATCTGCTTGAAATTCCACGAATTCAGAGAAGCTTGACTTCGTCCTCGTCGAAATGGCGGAAGGATTTGCCGCTATCTCGGAGGGGGCTGCCAAAAAGGAATTCAGCAAGGTATCCGAGGTCTGGAGAATGGTGATGATGATAGTTTGTTCGTTGGATATACCCTGGGCTGAAGGGACATCAAGAGTAAGTGTGCAGTATCCCGTACCGGCTGTACTGCTAGATACAATCACAAGCTTTTGCGGATCTCCTTTTCCATCCTGTGGATCAAGAGTACAGGAATTAATTAGAGGGCTAAATTCTTTGACGGTATAGGTTACAACGTCGGAGCCCCCGGCACCGTCAAATACAGTGATATCACGAAGATTGGAAATGGTTGTTGTGCGAGACTGGACGGTACTGATAGGAAACGGGCTGGGATTTAAAAAGGGGGAGGTTTTCGGTTCGAAAGTAGAGGAGGTCAAGGCAAAAGTACTCGAAGCACCGAAACCATCGGTAGCAGTGATTTGAAAATAATAAGTAGTGCCGGGAGTGACTGCGGTGGACCCGGGAATGATGTAACTGTATTCATATACATCATTTCCCTGGAGACTCATCACATAGGCCTCGCCTGGGACAAATCCGGCAGAGGCCGCATTGAAGACACTGAGGACTACAGACTTTAATACCGATGTCCCAAAGTCCACCGCTTCGACAGAAACCTGGATCGCGGACCCTTGAGGAGCGCTCACCGGAAGACTCGGAATCGTGGTAAAGGAAGAAATTACTGGGCCAGTTAGAAGGCTTGTAAAGGTGGAACTTCCTGAGCGCATGGTTTCATTTTTGGTTCCTAACTGATCACTGATCCTCAGCAACACCCCGTAGCTTGTAGATATATTCAGGAATCCAAAACTTGAAGAATCGGGAGAAAAGTCAGCTTCCCATCGATCTGTCACTGCATTGTGAGAGGTTCCCAGAAAATCAGTGGGAAAAAGCAGGGTGGGCTCTGATACCCTGAAAATCTTAAAAAGGACATTCTGGACCTGGTTGGTTGAATTTTCATCCAAAACCTTAACAGACAATCTATACTGGGAACCGGGGTCACCTTCGGACCCCCCGTTTGGCTGTCCGGCAATGTGACTCTTTGAGGGCGGAGAGCGAAGTACATCCACCCGGCTAAGAGTATCGTCATAGGTAAACTTGGGATCACCGATCTCATTATTAGCACCCGACCCTGTGGTTTCTTCGAAGGTCCCCAGGCTCACCCCGGTGAGCACATACGAGTCTCTCGAAGATGCCGCGACCAGGGTCTTCTTCGAATAGCCAAATTGATTCAGAGGAATGTCTGAGCCTGAGTTGTCCGCCGTTTTGACCATACCCGGCCCGGCCGAGGAAAAATCGAAAAGCTGTGAACTGGCGTTGACCAAAGCGGATAGATTTGACTGGGCGTTTAGATCCGATACACTTCTTGAAACGGAAAAAACATCGACGAGGTTTCCGTTATCATCGAGGAGGAGAATCGTGAAGCGATGGGACACTACAGGCAGGTCGACCCCGGTGTCTGGGATGACAGTTCCGTCAAAAACCGCATTCCCAATCCACCCGTCCCTCAAATAAGCCGCATCGGAAGTCCAGGCATTACCGATACAAGTTCGGGGAACTCCCCCATCATCTGGACCCAGGTAAGAATAAGGTCTGCGCACAGAATCAGTTTTGTTATCACCTTGTAAGATTCCATCAATATTCTTTTCAGGTGCTTGCCCATTGCTAAAACCGTTGAGAACCGTAAGCATTATGCGGTCATATCCCACAGAAGACCCTCCGTTGGCGGGATAATCGGAAGCCGCTACCGGATATTGGTGACGAGCACCTCCAGCAAATGCCCCCACCGTATTCTTAGGGATGATGATTTCATTTGCGGCACTGAAACTAATCCCCCCGGCTCCCGGATTTTCAAAAATCATCACAAAATCCCCGGGAGAAACTGGAATCGAACCAGAGGAGGAGCTCAAAGTATTGGTCTGTACGTTATAGCCTTCAGATGAATTGGATTGAATTCCACATAGATCGTATCCGGCGGTTCCAGTTGATTCCAGCGTAGAATCCGAAGCGAAGTCGTAGGGCTCAACGATGTACATCAGCTCAAAGCCTTCAAGATCCAGGGTAGAACCAGAAACATTCTTCAGCTCAATTAACAGATCTACGTCCGTGCTATGCTTCCAGTTCCCTCCAAATCCAGTGATAGTGGCTTCGCTACCCTGGGCCGGCAAAGCAGCATAAACTCCATCATCATCTAGAACTACCTCGGTGATGATCAGGCTTCCTCGGTGGGGGGACTCACTGAGAGAGGGAATCGTGGCTGAATCTACGGTGTGAACCGCATTCAGAAGCAGAATCAGGCTTAAAAAAAAGCGCATGTACTCCCTGGGTTAGATCCTGAGCGCCAGTTCGGGAATGAACATTGTTTGGAGCGGCGCGGGAAAATCAAAATTATACCTGTTTTCTCTATACTTTGTACCCAGAACTGAGCCTGAGTTCGATGAAAAAAATGAACCTGACTCTCAGGAGCTTTTTTATGCTGGTTTTTTAAGGCTTAGAAGTAGTCGATCTCCACTGAGTTCAAGGTCAATTTGAAAGCGTTTTGATTTTGATAGTGAAAACCTTCTTTGATGACGGCATTGGGGACCAAAAACCTGATCGAGCCTCTTCAAATCAAGATCTCCCAGGCAGGTGGGATCTAAAACTTCAAAGAACCAATGCCAGAAAAACCTGAATCGATCCTTGCTGAACTCCTTAAAGCTCCGCCAGGGAAAGCACACCTCCGCAGAGCTGAAAGATTCCACTCTAGTCTTCACAGGTTCACCCCCAAAGCACTCTTTGAGCGTCTGAGGCTGAAAGGATGCATATTCTTCTACCTGGGAGAAAAAGAGCTCCCTCTCTTTGTTTCTGAAATGCTGGATGCCCTGTGAAAGTTTATCAAGGTCCTCTCCACACTTGCTCAAAACCCGATTGGCTCGATAATAATTTCGTAAATACTTAGGAGATTGATTGGATAGATCTTCCCTCCAGGAAACACTCAGTTCACTTAACTGATTGGTAATCTCAAATCGTCGGGTTTTCGCAAGGGGACGAAAAAGTCGATGCTCATAATCAACCAGGGGAATAGGCTCCATTCTTCTGTCCCATCTCCCCTGGTGCAAACCAATCAGGAAGGACTCGGCGGCATCATCTAAATGATGTCCTGTGACAAGCCACCCCTCAAGATTAGAATTCGCGGCATAGGTTTTAAGGACATCCATCCTTTGTTTACGGGCCCTGTCCTGGAAATTAGCAGCTCCTTGAAAAGAAATATACTCCTGGTGGAAAGGAATGGAGTACTGCTGACAAAGATCCTTACAAAAATTTCGATCACGGTCAGATTCTGCCCCTCTAAGTCCATGATCAAAATGGACACAGGACCAGCGATAATTGAGGATTTTACTGAGATAGACTAAAAAATAAAAAGCGCAGAGCGAATCCCGCCCACCGGAGAGGGCAAGAAAAAATTCTTTTTGATCGATGGTAAACTTGTCTTCTCGAGCATATTCCCAAATCCGGGAAAAAACTCTACTTCGCTCTATAAGTAATACGTCCACGGGATAAATCATAAGGTGACATTTCTAGTTTGACCTTATCCCCTGGAATAATTCGGATATAAAACTTTCGCATCTTGCCCGAAATATGAGCAAGAACCTCGTGGTCATTCTCAAGCTTTACGCGAAACATCGCGTTCGGCAATGCCTCAACCACAGTTCCATCGACTTCAATCGCGTCGTTCTTAGCCATAAGTGCACCCTAAATAGCATTTTTCCAGCGAAAGTTCAAGAGCAGAGATTAGAGGAGACTTCTAAAATGGTGAGTCGAGCTCGGGAAATTTCGGAGTACCTGGGCGAGCGAAAAGCTCGAGACCTGTGAAGAAGACGAAGGAACTAGCAACGCTAATTTCGAGGAGGATGAACAGAGTATCGTGCTTTGCAGCCGCCCAGGGATTCCGAAATTTCCTGAACTCGGCTCACCGATAGAGTTCCTGGAAGATCCTCTGCCGCCTTGAGATGGGCTTGGATGGCACATCCCCCTGCATTGCCTCTGATATATTCTCATCAATCACGGCATCTCTTATTTCCAGGGTCCTCTCATTGAGCATAGATTGAATCAGCATTAACTCTTTGTACTCGTGACTCTGGTGCACCTTCCCGTAATGATATTTTACGGATGGAGTATTTAAGGCCTTGAAATTAAGGATGATGTGAACATAATCTTCGAGCTTTTCAGGAGGAATCAAAGAAAGCACAAATCCAATGCCAATCTCTTGAAAAATTTCATTCTCATGCAATTTCATACTCCATTTGATTCTCTCTCTTACTGATATATCCTCCCTGGATTCCGCTAAAACACGAACCATCTGATCTAACATTTCCTCCTCATCTGAAGGACGCATTCTCAAAATGCCGTAGTCCACAGGAAATTGTTTCAGGTAGCCATTCAATGCCAGTCGCAACTCCTCCTTGTTCACATCTTCAAGAAGATGAAAAACCCCCCTGTGAAGGAAAACCTGGAACTGGAGCTTTGCATAGGAGCGCTTTTCCATGGGGAATATTTTGAGCTCCTGCATTTGGGAAAACAAAGAAGTGGGAAGATTTCTACGCAGAGCTTCAAGCAACTCTTCCTGTTCACTTTCCTTAAAAGTGTCATCTTTAATGAACCATCCAAAACCAAAATCTTTAATTCCTCGAATTCGCTTCCTTCGATCGACCAGAAATAATCCGGATGAATTGAGTATTTTTTGTGTCTTCCCAGTGAACAGGAGTTTTTTTGTTCTAGTCTCGGTAAAGTTTGTAAACAGGTAGCGACTGGGCAGATCAAGGCTGGAATAGCGAGTAATTTCATTCTCTGTATAACTCTTTCCACCACGATAATGAAAAAGTCCCAAACCTACCTTGAACCGATCATTTTCCATACTGTAATCAGCAATCCCCTTGAATATTCGTCTTACGATTCGGCTCTTTTTTGGCTTCTCAAGCTCACGTCGACAAAGTTCCTCAACCGCGGAGATGTCCTGAACCATCAAATTCTTGAATTTCTCATCATTAAAATGAGAGGTAATTGCTGGCAGGGATTTAAATTTATACCCCACCTTGAGAAGCTCATCGTAGGCAACCCTTGCCTCCTCATGTTTCAGATCAAATAGGTAATCCAAAACTATGAGCCCCCCGGTTTCCTTTCTTCGGGAGACCTTTGCCAGATCAACATCCAGGACAGCTTCAAGCTGCTTGCCAAAAATTTTGAGACCAAAAATATTAAGCCCAAGTCCCGTGCGTGCCCCCGCCAATTGGTGTTCGCGTCGTTTGAGGGCAATAAGACGCAGGCGAACCTTATCTCCTTTTACTCTCAAGACCTGAATTTGAAACTCCCCGGAAATAAGGTAATGGGTAGAAACCTCAGAGGAAAGCAGCCCGGCTCCCACCCCGGCGCGCGCTTCTACCATCAAATTTAAGCGACAGGGTATGAGGACAAAATCACCTGGATTAAGATTTTCAAGAGCTTTCTTCGCTGTAAATGGTAATTGTCTAAGGTGGTAAGGTTTTGCTTTTAAAGCTTCTTCATGGCTTTTGAACTGCCTGATATAAAGAAGTTCCCGCTCACCTTCCAGATGAAAGGCAAGTGGAAAGTTAAACACGTTTTGAAGCAGGCTTCCGGGTAGCAGAGAAGTGCGCAGCTTCCAGTGATCAACACGTTGAAAAAAACCTTCCTGGTAGGAGGGTTCAAATTCGTAGCGATATCGAGCAGCAAGTCCAATTCCTTCAAAAGCACTCAGGGATAAGAACTTAAGATCCAACCCAACATGCAGGTCCGCAACTTTTTCCTTAATAATGTTCTTGAGAACAGATGGCTTTAGAAGGTTACGTCGAACCTGCCCCCAGGTAGTCTCCCCCTCAGGAGAATTCCCAAAAATACTAAGAGAAATAAAGCAGGTAAGAAAAAAGAAACGTAAAAATGAAATCACAAACTCAATGCCCGCAAAAGAACCATGAAGAAAGGGCCCACTTAGCCCTACGAAGCCAAAATAGAATTGTTGCAATTTTGATGAAAACCAAGAGCCGAGGGCTTGAGCGTGGTGCTGGTTCGAATGCTCAGGCCATCACCTGAGTTTCAGTTCTCGGACAGCTAGGTGATTAATTCGTCTTCTCCACCTCTGGAAATTACGATATCCCCACTCTCCTCAAGGCCCCTCACAACGTTCACAATCTTCTGCTGAGCTTCTTCAACGTCTTTGATTCTTACCGGGCCCATAAAGACCATTTCGTCTTGCAGCATTTGAGCGGCACGCTTAGACATATTTTTGAGGAATTTGTTGCGCACATCATCGGAGGCTCCTTTGAGCGCCAGAGCCAGGTCCTTGGAGTCAACCTCCTTAAGAACCCTCTGCATCCCTCTATCATCAAGTACATTGAGATCTTCAAACACGAACATCCGCTTCTTAATTTCTTCTGCAAGATCCGGGTTTTGAATTTCAAGGTTCTCAATGATTGCTTTTTCAGTTCCTCGGTCTACATTGTTGATGATCTCAACCAGTGCGTCGATGCCCCCAACCGATGTGTAATCCGAAGAGGCTACTGTTGAGAGCTTCTTCTCCAGAATTGCTTCAACATCTCGAACAATTTCAGGAGAAGTTCTATCCATTTGGGCCATACGCCGGGCCGCCTCTACCTGAACTTCGGGAGAAAATGAAGATAGGATGATAGCTGCTTTATCCGGTTGTAGATAGGCAAGAATCAATGCGATGGTCTGGGGATGCTCACCAGAGATGAAGTTTTTCAGATGTTCCGGGTCTGCGGCTCGAATCAGGTCAAATGGCTGAACTTCAAGAGAAGAGGTAAGCTTGGAGATGATGCTTTCAGCAATTTCGTCCCCAACCGCCGATCTAAGGAAGTCCCTTGCAGCCGCCACACCGCCCTGGGTAATAAATCCCTGAGCTTTCAGCACGGTATAGAAATCTTCCACGACCATGTCCCGGTCCTCTTGCTCTACCTTTCGAATTCTGGCGATTTCTACAGCGATCGATTCCATTTCCTCCTCAGTGAGCAGCTTTACAATATCCCTGGAAAGATCTGGACCGAGAAACATCAAGAAAATAGCGATTTTCTGTCGCGCGGTTAGTTCTTTTGTCTTTTTTGTTGCCATGATTCCTCCTACCTATTCAGTGAAAATCCCTGCTATTCCCTGAATTAAGGCTCAACTATATCTGGTAGGTCCGGGCTCACCCTGAGACCTTCCTTGTAGTCTGCCTGAAAACCAAACCCGTTTCCTCTGCCCTGTTTTAAATAGAACTGAAAGGCAAGCTCCTTCTGCTTGAAATCCCAGTCCACACTCCCCTCAAGACAATGGAAGTCCTGAATCCAGCCAAGACTCAGGCGAGTCCATTCATCCTGTAATGCATTAAAGTGATTTTGAATCTGAAATCTAGACCTTCTTCCCACCAAAAAATGTGCGGTCTGGGTAAAAGATTCCCAACGAGCAAATTTCTTTGAATACTGAGCCTGCAAATTCAGATCCCAGCTGTCTCCATGATCAAAACGCAGTCCCGCGAAAACTCTATCAAGCTTTAAGGCAGAGAGTGAGCTTGGGTTTGCGCCAGGATCATAAATGGTTCGAAGGGATAGAGTGGTGGGAGTATCCTCCACCGAGAATCTGTAATTCAAATAGGAGGAAAGGGCTGAATAGGTCCTCTTTTCGATATCGTAGGTCGCTTGAAATAAGGTTCCTGCCAGGTTTGCTCCGCGGTAATTCAAGCGATGAGTCATTCCCTCCCTGGGAAGTATAAAATCAAAACTTCGAAAGGGGCTCAGGCCTTCAACCTCATGAAGATTGTAGAAGGTCTCCAAAGCCCAGCCATGAAACAATTCCTGGTTTAAACGCGCGTTGAGACTGAGGTACTCTCTTGATTCCCCGGCAGAATAATCAGAGAATCGGGCCTGAGATTGAAATTGCAGCCCTGTTTTCCCCCACTTAAACCTCTCAGAGAAAAGACCCAGGGTCCCTTCCAGAACATCGCGACTCACATTACCTTGGATTGTTCTCTCTCGAAATCGAGTAAATCGTCCACCATAACGTATTCTCAGGGGGAGGCTGCCCAGTGCAACGGTAGGAGAATTGAGAGATATTTCCGGGAGTCGATCCACACTCTGGATCCCATTGTCGAGCAGGTACCGATCCTTATCAGGATCTTCCCTCGCTTCGTAGGCAATCCCTGCCCTGAATCCATTCCCAACCTGCGTCTGAAAATTTATTCCCAGGTTTAGCTCTTGATTTGTCTCGCTGGATCGAAAAGACTCGGCTACATAATTCACACGGGTACTTGCCTTGGAAAAGGAGTGTGTCCATTCTTGTTCCAAGGTTCCCCTCAGGGTCCTGGCTCCACGAAATTTATCGAGGTGTTCAGACATTTTCAGCTTTGAGAGAGCTTTTTTTGAATGTCCGTAATGAAGATCAGAGGACCATTCGGTCCCCTGTCTGGCGCTAGGGGTAAGGCTCAGATTGCCATAGAGGCTTTCATGAGAATACCAATCCAGATTGATCTTGGCATGCAGACCCCGTGACAGATCGTATCCCGGAACTATGAAAAATGGCTGACTGTTTTTGTCCTTATCCAGGCTAAATTTATACGCTGGCACCGTGAGGATTTTACGATTTCCCACAAAGAAAGACGCTCTCTTTAGATAGAGAGCACGACCAGGCACCAAAACCATTTTTCTAGCTGTGATTTTGTAATGATGATGAGCATGGTCACAGGTGGTTACACACCCATCTCTCAGGGTCATACTCTGGGGTATCAATACCGCGCTTTGGCCTTTTACAAAGGCGTTTTGAAGAATTGAGTCAAACTTCTCAAGCCGACCGCTTCTGGTGCGGACATTATAGACAATCTCCTGGGCTCGAACCAGGTCTGAGTCTTTGAGTAACTCCACATTACCGCGTGCGAAAATTTCACCAGTATTTAGATCGTATTGAAGATTGTCCCCCTGGATGTCGAAATCAGTACCCACAATGGACGCATCTTCTTTGAGAATTACAATTCCCAATCTCTGATTGTATTCCTGGTAACCCGCGCTAAACTGAATCTCTCCCCCCTGAACCGTGATCACGGAACAAAACAGCAAAAAAAGTACGCGCACAATCCAGACATACGAGCATGGAGACTCCAAAGAGCCCCGAACTTTATAGGGCATGATATTTAGCAAGAACCGGCTCTCCCAGACCTTTGCAAAGTCTTCAACCGCAGGGACCTATTTTATGGAAATGAAGTACCCATAGGGATCCTGGACTTTAGTCTAAAACAAAAGTAGAGCCATTTGAATAGTTTTTGTATAACTATTCTGGGGGAGGCCCTTTATCCTTGGGCCAGAGATTAGTTAGTTTGAGCCCGGATCACTTCAGGAGAAGTCTCAACCTTGCGTGAATCTACGCGGGTACAAATGGAGTCGATCGCAGCCTCTGATGAGCTTCGAATGTCCCCCTCACCCTCTTCCATCAAACGAAATAAAGTCTTAACCGCCTTTTTATCTCCAATGCGCGCTAAAACTTGAATAGCCCCAAGAATGAAGTGATCATTTTTGGAGGAGCGGATCTCTTTGAGCAATATTCCCTGGATGGAAATTCCAAATTTGACGAGAGCATCGCGGACATTTCGTTGTACAAGGTAGGAGGCATCATTGAGAAAATTCAAAAGGACCGATATATAAGCCTCATCCTTGTTCTCTCCAATGGAGTAGACCGCCCCCATTCGCTCATAGATATTCTTCGATGACAATAAATCATCAATGGCTCCCATCACCTGGGTATCTCTTACTTTAGATAGTACAACAGCCACATTGGCTCGAATTCTGGCGTTTGGGTCATCTAAAAGAGGCCGGAGAATATGCTGAACCTTTTCACTAGGATAGAAACCTAGCCCTTCAACGGCATTAGCTCGAACTCTTGAATCTTCATCGTTTAGAAAATTCGCAATAATCGGAACCAGTCTATCCTCCTGAAACCTTCCAAGATGTTTGACCAGTGTCGCGCGAACCTTGGGGGAATCTTCCTCATCAAGGTATCTTATCATCGGCTCAATCGCCTCAGGATCCATGCGGATCCCCAGTCCCTCTATGGCTCGAATTCGTACCCATTCATAGGAATCGGCAAGGGAATAAATCAAAAGATCTACAACTTCTCTAAAAGCCAATTCTCTCAGGGTAAGAACGGCCACAAGCCGTACTGAAGGATGAGCGTCATTCACATAAAGCCTGGCAATTTGAAGTTTATCTTCGTCGGCTGTGTCGCTGGTGTTTAGACGCTTCAGTAAAGTATATCGTCTCTCCCACGGAACCTCTTCATCAGGCTCTGCCTCCTGAAGATCTTCCAAACCAACCACCTGGTCTAATTCAGCTTCCACATCAAAGGGGGTAGGATCTGGGTCCATTGTATCGCTCCATCTCTGGTTTGGAGTGTGGGTCCCAAATTAAATTGGGTACCTTCCTATAGACTAGCATAATGAAAACATGCTCAAGGAACCATCCCGATTCGAAAAAAACTTGGTATGATACTCGGTTATGCAGCCTCCCCCCGGCCTTGTCTCTACCAAAAAAGAAGAAAGTCCTGCACAAAAACTGGACAGAGCCTGCTTAGCCTTTGGGAGGGGTGACGTTGAGAAAAGTCTCGAAATCTGTAGAGAAGAATTGAATTCTGATCCGGACAATCACCTTTATCTTCTAGCTTGCGGCCATCTTTATTCCAAACTTGAGAATTGGGAAAAAGCACTGGAGTCCTATCGAATGGCCCATGAACTCCGGCCTGCAGACGCATTTATCTACTCGTGTTTTCGCACAGTTCTTCAGAAAAAAGTCCCCACATGGCACTTTCCGATGCTTGCGGATCAGGTGCGCAACGACGCCTACCAGGAGGCCATTGAGAGGGCTATAAAACCTGGCCTCACCGTTCTTGATATTGGTACAGGAACTGGCTTACTGGCTATGATGGCAGCAAGGGCCGGTGCGCGGCAGATTACCGCATGTGAGATGGACCCTGAAATTTCTAAGTCCGCTCAAACAATCATTACAGAGAACGGCTATTCCAATTCAATTCAAGTGCTCTCAAAACGCTCAACAGACCTGAAAATTCCGCAGGACATTGGGGAACCGGTAGACCTCATTGTCTCTGAGATTGTGGATTTAGGATTACTTGGTGAGCACATCTTACCCACCATGCGGCATGCCCTTAAACATCTGGCAAAACCTCACGCACAGTTAATTCCCGCCTCAGCCACCGTTGTAGCACAGCTCATTGAGTTTCCGAGGCTTAGTGCAATAAATCCATTTGGTGAAATATCAGGTTTTAAATTCCATCCCTTGAATCGATTTCGTAATCCCAGCTCCTACAAGGGAATCTCCCTCAAACGCGAGCCGCATACCATTTTGAGTACGGAGTTTCATGCTCTTGAGATAGATTTTTACAATCCTCCACCCTTCGCTTCCGCCGAATCACCGCACAAAAAAGAGCTGAGCATCTGTACCACTGACGATGGCATCTTACATGCGGTAGTGTTCTGGTTTGAACTTCATCTCGATGAACAAACAAAAAGATCTTCAGGACCGGAAGGTACCATGCCCTGTTGGGGCCAGGCCGTTCAGTTCCTGGAACACCCCTACCCCGTGAAGAAAAACCAGGTTGTCACTCTTAAGGTCCTTCACCATGATACCGAGCTATCCTGGCAATTTCCCAAGAGGGCCGGGGAATCATGAGCTCACCTCTGGAAAGTGCTCTGGCACTGCATCAGCAAGGAAAAGTCGCGGAGGCTGAAACCTTTTATAGACAGGCTTTAAAAGCCGATCCAAACTCAGCCGATGCACATCACCTTCTCGGGCTTCTACTGCACCAGGTAAGTAAGACGGATGAAGGAATACAGCACCTCAAAAAAGCTCTCCAGCTCGATCCCCAGCAAGCTCATTTTTTTTATAACCTGGGAAATGTATTTCAGGAGGCCGGCAAACTTGAGGAAGCGGAGCATTGTTATCGAGAAGCCATCGCCAGGAGGAGCAACTATGCGGAGGCATGGAATAATCTTGCCGGCCTCTTGTGCCAGGACCAACGTCCCACTGAGGCACTAGAAGCCGCTCAACGTGCAGTCTCACTCTCTCCTTCAAATCCCAGTGCACTCAACAACATGGCAAATGCTCTCCAGGAGCTTGGGGAGCATGAAGAAGCCAATAAACTGTACCGCTGTATTTTTGAAATCAACCCCGAGAATATGAATTCCTTGAGAAATTTTGCGGAAAACCTGCTAAAGAGTGGAGAAATTGAAGAAGCTCGCCAGAAGTATCAGGAGCTGAGCCGAAAACAACCCGCCAATCAAGATGCACTTATCGGATTAGGATTGGCCGCTGTTCAGCAGAACCGATATGCTGAAGCCATCGATTCCTTTCAAAGAGTGTTATCACTGGACCCCAAGAACCTGATGGCACTCAACAATCTCGCCGGAGTACATCGCTCGCTGGGAAATTTGCACAAAGCCTTTGAGTATTTCCAGCTTTGTTTAGATATTGATCCTAATCAGTCCTTAGCTCAGACAAATCGAGCTCAGGTACTTAGCCTTCTCGTCCCTTCTGAGCACTTCGAGGAACTAACCGATACAGATCGGATCAATTCCTGGGAAAGGCTTTTCCACAGAGAGTGCGATGCAAAGACAGTCGTATTAGATTTGAGATCCAACACGGGTATCTTTACTTTTCTGGCGTCCAGGTCGGGAGCTGCCAAAGTCCTCTCCTATGAACCAGACCCTTATCTCTTTGGCGCACTAAGGGACACCCTCTGTGCTAATGCAATGGAAGAACGGGTGGAGATCTTGAACTCCTGGCAGGAAGTGAAAGAGAGAATCCGCTCAGAGCAGCCACAAATTCTAGTTAACCAACTCGCCCAGATTGAACACTTTTTTGGAGCTGGAATTTGGGAGATGCGAGATGCTGTCGAAAGTCTCGGAGAAGGACTAAAGATATTCCCCGGGAGCCTCATATTAAAAGCAGCCTTAATCGAAGTTCCAAGTCTCCACCGCGTCCACCCAGTGGATGAAATATCTGGATTTCAACTTCAGGATTTCAATCGTTTCCAAAATTCTGTGGGAAAAAAGAAAGTCAGACTCTATCAAGAAGACCACCAACTCCTCAGCGAAAGTCAGCCATGCCTGCACCTGGATACCAAAAATCTTCCCAAAGCCATGCTCACTTCCACAAATGAAATCACGACCTGTTTTGACATTATCCGAACAGGTACTCTGCACGCAGTGGTTTTCTGGCTTGATCAACAACTCACTGATGGGATTCAAATCAGCTTCGAACCCCAACAAAATCAGCCTTCCCGTTACCAGGCAATACAATTTTTTACAGAATCAATCCCGGTAAATCCAGGAGATAAAATCAGCCTGAAAACCCAATACTCTGACCACGGGATCTTCTGGGAGCCGATAACCTGAGTTTTTGGACTTCATGGCTGGCTGCAAAGCCCTCTGCTTTGCTTATCCTCCTTGAATGTGACGATGCCACATCCTGTGTCGTCTGCACACATAGAGAACTTTTCGCTCACCCATGAAATCCAAAAACTCAGGCTATCGACTCCCTCTTTTTCACTTTTTTTGAAATTTTTTGAGCTACCATCTCACGGGCCAATCATTGGTTTGAATATTTGTGTTGCTCCATACATCCCAATCATCATTTAGTGAACCGATCTTTAATTGATCTTCCGTTCGGAAATCATCTCCCAAAACCAGGAAATTTAGGCGGATTGCACCGTTAGCTGGACAATAAACATATCCACCACGTGAGCTAGGAACCGTATCTGAATCTATATTTGCACATCCACCATAACTAGACTGGTCAGAATGAAAGTCTAAAACGGATGGAACAACACAGATATAAGAGTTCCCAAGGTGAGTTGAGAGCAGTTCCCTGGGCAACCCTCCCCTGATATAGGAAGTGCCGTCACCATAACCCGGAAAGTTGGCAAGGATCGCTCCAAGAGTATTTTCACCATTCTGAGTAGCAAGCTCTCCACCTGTTGCTCCAGGTTTTGGAAAAGTATGGTGCCTGGAGCGAAACATAGAGATAGCAGTTCTAATGACACCAAGATTAGATTTAGTAGTTTGGTATCGGGCATCATAGTCTTTTCCAAAAAATGGAAGAGCAATCATTACTGAAAGAACTACCAAAATTGAGATCACAATCAAAAGTTCAATGAGCGTAAATCCCCCAATTCGAAACTGTTTTGACTCTCCCATATCCCACCTCCAATAAAAGATCCTACTTTCGATTGAAACAGTTCCATGTCACCAAAGTGTCATAAGGAAAAGGGAGAAAAACGACCTTAGACGAATGAAGCCCCACCTGAATTAAAAAGATACATTGAGGCGAGAGCCAGTGCGTGGTGCAGGACTGGAGTTTCAACAAGGCTGCAAGGTGGCGATTCACCAGAAAAAGGGAGAAACACGACCTAAGACGAAAGAATCCCCTCGCCAAAGACACTGAGGCGAGAGCCGGTGCGTGGTGCAGTTCTGGGGTTTCAGCAGTGGTACATGGTGGTGGTTCGTGAGGAAAAGGTAGTTATTCTACCTTTGACGAGGGAACCGCAACCAGGTGCCGCTGATGGAACCCCAGAACTGCACCAAAGCACCGGTTCTCGCCTCAAATAAAAAAGGAAGGCTCCTCCGACCTTGTCCGGGATCACGTAAAAGAACATCCAACCGTTGCTTCCATCACAGACCTGGCGGAGTTCGGAGCCTTCTACTGATCCTGGGGACCGGGATCAACACCTTCCAACGGAAGAATAAGAGAAATTCAACGGGACTGCAAGCCTCGATGCGCAACGGACCAACCGAAGAAGGACAAATTGGAAAGCAGGAAGGGTCCTTGTTATACTCTCTCTCCGCTTAAAACAGGCTCTATACTACGAGGTTCGTAATGAAAATTCGATGTCCAAAACTAAATTTGTTAAAAGCTCTTGAGATTGTGTCCCCAGCATTGCCCACCACAACTACGATTCCCGAGCTAACCCATGTTTGTCTCAATGCAACAGACCGTGGACTCACTATCAGTGCCACGAACATGCGTACTTTCATTTCAACTCAAATTGAGTGTGAAACTCAAACACCAGGAGAGGTACTTGTTCAGGGAAAGTTTTTCCATGAGCTTGTTCATTCTCTGAGCAACTCCTCAGATTCCATCGCCCAAATTGAGGTAGACCCGATGAATAACCGGGTTCAACTTACCGTTGTTGGGGATCATAGTTGTAAAAACGATATTCCCGGGCGTCAAAAGGATGATTACCCTGAAGTGGAACTGATCGATGCGGACTGCGAATTCCAAATCACCGGAAAGGAATTTCGCGAACTCCTAAGAATTGGAGGAATTTGTTCCTCCCTTACGGAAAATTCCCTGCAAGGATTCCGCGGGACCTGTCTGGATTTCAAAGATGGACAGTTACATGTGGCATCTACCGATGGAAATCGACTCATGAAAGCTACTCGCTCCCTTTCCATCAATAGTTCTGAATCCCTTCGCTGGATGATATCCCAGGAAGTTTGTTCTGAACTCTCAAAAATCCTACCCACTGATGAAGTTAGTGTTCGTCAGCAAGGCAACAAGTTTCTGGTGGAGTTTGATACAACGATCTTTCAGTCATTACTGGCACAGGCGGAATTTCTCGACTATGAGGAGTATATTCCAGAAGAGGTTTCTGAGGGTATCTCACTGGATCGAACCCTCTTTCTTGAATACCTGAAGGGCGTGAATCCAGTGGCACGCGAAAACGGTAACCGCGTGGTCTTTGAACTGAAGGAAAATGCCATGGGTGTCAGGGCCTTTTCAGAAGTCATGGGCGAAGCTTACCGGGAATTGGAAATTGAAAATAAACTGAGTGACATGACAGTAGCATTCAACTCTAAATACATTATGGACTATCTAAATTCCATTTCAGATTCCAAAGTATTCATGCTCTGTGAAGGTGAGGGTATGCCGGCCTATTTCTGGGGCGAAGATAACAGCCAAGAGTGCTCTCACATTTGTGTTATTATGTCGCTTTCCTTGCATTGATGCGAACCCCAGGGAGAAAGCTATGAAAGACCATCTGGAGAGGCTTCGAGACACCGACTACAAGGTCAGACGAGAAGTGGTGAATTCCCTCGTAAATGAATCCAGCGACGAAAATATCTCCCTGCTCATTGAAGCTCTTGGAGATTCTAATGAGAATGTATCCCAGGCAGCAGTAAAGGCCCTGCGTCAAATAGGGGATTCGGCCATTCCAGCTCTTATCGCGGCCCTCAAACACGCCTCCTGGGGAATTCGAAAAAATGCGGCTGGCGCACTGGTTGGGCTTGGAAGTTCCTTCCTTGATATGCTTTTAGATTTTGCTCAAACCAATGACGATGATATTCAGTTTTGGATTTGCGAAGTAATTTCCCAATTTGGAGATCGTGCCGTACGAACCCTTGAGGAAATCTTGAACGGGGATGATATGCCCCGCCGCCTGTGCGCACTCTCGGCTCTTGGACGGACCGGCTCCCAAAAGGCCGTTAAACCGCTCATAGAATGCCTCTCTGATGAACAGTGGACTATCCGCAAGACCGCTGCAAGCTCCTTGATTCAACTGGGACAACTAGGAGTCGCGGAACTGATCAAACTGCTTAATTTAGGACAGCCGGACTTGGAGTTTTGGGCTATCCAGGTCTTGAGTGAAATCGGGGGAGAAAAATCCAGAAGAGCCCTGATTCAGAAAGTCCTGGAAGATCGAATTTCTCTAGATCAAAAACAGAGCATCGTAATGGCTCTTAAAGAATTCGAATCCCCAGAGGTAGCGGGCGCCCTGGTTCAACTTCTAGGTGATGAAGATTGGATTATCCGAAAACAAGCCGCTGAATCCCTGTGGGAAATAGGGGATATCGCAGAGTCCGAGCTCGGACAAGCCTTATCGAGCCGAAATCACCACATGCGCTACTGGGCAGCTAGAATTTTAGGAGATCTACAGGCTAACCAGTATTCACAGAATCTTCTACATATGATGAAGAACGACGAAACCTGGAGTGTGAGAGCCGCTGCGGCCCAGGCACTGGGTGAGTTTGGGGATGAAAAAGTAACCCTTGATCTGGTGGATGCTCTGCGCGATTCCTCAGAATATGTACGCAAGAGTGTGCTCATTTCACTCAATAAACTGGGTGAAGTTCGCCAAACACGACAGAGCATCGATGACGAATGGGTGGAAAATTATACCCGCAGTGTCTTTTCTGATCTCAAGTCCCGCAAGACTCGCTCTGTTGTGCAGAGACTAAGAAACCTGGTGGAGGACGTTCCGGACTTTCCCAAACCGGGTATTGTGTTCAAGGATATCGCGCCCTTGCTTGCTTCTCCTCATGGCTTGTGCGATGTCGTTAAACTAATGGAAAATTCCATTAAAGATCGAAATGTGGATTTCATCGCCGGGATTGAAGCGCGCGGATTTATTTTTGGCGCAACACTCGCACAGGCTCTGAAAATCGGTTTTATTCCTTTGCGGAAAAAAGGCAAACTTCCAGGAGAAACTTCTTCGATGAGCTATGAGCTCGAGTATGGAACCGCAGAACTTGAAGTACAAAAGGGCAAGCTGCAGGATCGCCACGTAGTGATAGTCGATGATGTATTAGCGACTGGAGGAACAGCCCGTGCGGCAGCTGAATTGATGCGCTCTGAAGGAGCTACGGTAACCGCTATCCTCTTTTTGGTTGAGTTGGATTTTTTGAATGGCAGAGACCAGCTTGAATCCTTCAGAGTGGACTCTATACTTCATTATTGAGGCAGATCTGGTAATTCAAAAACTGAGGTTTGCCCCCATTGAGATTCTATTCGCGTCGTATCCACGGCTAAACTCATTGTTGTTAAAGGAATCTAATCTGAGGGTGTACTCCAGATTTTCTCCCCTGCGGTGCCTTGCTTCCAAGGCATAAATAGTCTTGTATTTGTTGGGTCCTGCCCTTCTGGCAACCCGCCTGTACTTTTGAATTCCCCGCAGTGAATTCCTGGAATCCATCGTGTAGCGCACTTCGAATTGGTGCGTTTGGGCCTCACTGTCCTGGGTGCCGTCCTCAAAATTCTGATCTAAAATCCCCAACTTTTCTCGAATTCGAATTTTCTTAAGAAAGGGGCGTGAAATATCTAATGAAAAAGAATTTAGTAGATAAGAATCCCTCGGGCTTCTAAAGTTCTCGAAATCAGTCTGGGCCACATCCACTGAGGTAAGAATGTCTCTTCCTCGAAAAGTGGTTTGAGCAAGAAAGATTCTTCGGCGTTCATCTAGGATAGACTGAAATTCATCATTCCTTTCCTGGTGCTTGAAGACAACCATGTATTTGGGTCGCTCAGGCCGCTGGGTGATCAAAGCCATGGTAAGGTCGGACGTCTTCACTTCCGGAGTTCCATCAACAAACAAATTAGACCTTCGAGTGAAAATTACGGAGCTGGTAATGAAGGGATCAAACCGATAGGTAAAACCGTGTTCTTGTCTGTTTCGACGGGATAGAATCGAACCGAACTGACTGAATTCAGGATTAAGTTCAGAGGAAAAATTTGAAGAAATACGCTGTAACTCATTGAGAAAAATGATCTTCTTATTTTGAAAATCTACTTCCAATTCTCCGGCGGAACCTGACTTACCAACAATGCCCGAGTCACGATGCATGTATTCACCATAGAACCGCAAGGATTCATCGAATAAGTATCCCTGGGCCAGAAATCCGCCATAGTGGAAGCGATTATGATCATATAGGCTCAAACCGATGAAGTCCTTGCCCTTATGCCCAATTTCCCTCCTCAGGATTCCTCCGCCTACGGAGAGTGAGTCGAGACTGGGTACGAAGTCCTCCACCGTGTCTCCCCTGGCAAAATCAAGGACCCACTTTCTTCTTCGCAGTTGGATTTGAGCACCCGCTATTTCGGAATTTCGAAGACCAAATTCACTAAATTCCGGACTTAGGAAAGAGCCGACCTTAAGAGAATCGCCCTTTCTTACCATGAGGACATTAATCACTTCTTCTTCCTGGTCCAATGACTGTATATCAAGATCGATCCGACCCCAGATTTGCGGATCCTTCTCTTCTTCAGGTCGATAATGGATGGAACCCTGGAGAATATGTGCCACTCCCGGGTCAAAATCAGCGTTATCGATGGGGAAGTAAGCGGAAACATCCTTGGCCGTGTCAATACTGCGAATCCTCATGTCCAGATCAGCATGAAATCTCATTGCCGGCGCTAAAACCTCGATCCTATTCATATCTTGTGGATCCTCATAGCGAAGTTTCGTGGGCTTCTTGCGGGTCTGGAAATATGCCCGTGCCATTTCCTTCTCTTTTGCCGAGATCAACGGAGAGGACATCACCGCATCTAGAAAGGAGTCGTCCTCACTAGCACCCTGCACAATGTCACGAGTAAGAGTTTTCTCCAGTGGGCTGAAATATTCAGAACCCTCCACGATCGAAAGAAAGTCCTCAAGCTCAGCTGCCTGGCTTCTCTTAATGGGTAGCACCAGAGATAGGATGACAGCCAGAGCTAACCCCATTTTTTTCAGGGAAAACCGTTTCTTAGAGAAATCTATGTCAAAATAAATTATTGAACTGGATCGATACATTCGATTTGGTTCCCGTATAGACGGTGATTTCCTCAACTCCCGTGAGCCCTACCTGATTCACGGCCTCTACCCGTATGATGTTTTCTCCAATGTCCAAAATCAGCGGTACTTGAAACGTGGGAATTACCCGATCTTTGGCAATGAACCTATGATTGAGATAGACCGAAATTTCCCGAATTTCCGGATCGTCCACAATGCCCTGCAGATCAACAAATCTGCTAGCCAACTCCAAATTATCAAAGGGAAAAAAAATCCTGATCGTTGGGGGTAAATCAGAGAGACTCACCTCAATTTCATCCACTCCAACATTCCCAAATTTATCAATCGCCTTGAGCTCAATTTGATTTTTACCGGCTTTCAAAAGAGCTTCGTGTCGAAGATTTTTTAGACTGGTGCTTTGATCTACAAGAACTTCTCCATTAACTGTAAGAATGACTCGGTCCAGGTGGTCCTCATAGACAGTCCCTTCTATGCTCACCATAGGGGATCTTAAGGTTGCCCCCGCGAGAGGAGACACGATATGCACCAGGGGAGATTCTGAGTCCTGTACTCCTTCGGAAGGATCCCTGATGCGCATAGAGTCGCGAATTTTACGACCGAGTTTCTCGCGTATGGTGATTACCCGTTTCCACTCCTTATTCAAGGCATAAATATCGATCTTTCGACGGCGTTCTTGTGAATTTTTCCGCTGGTCCAGGATGAGTTGTTCCCCCGCACTGAGAAAATAGTGGTTTTGGTCACGATGGACTTCAACCTCTCCTTCGATAATCGAATGGCTGGCCTTCTTGTTTCGATTATCAAAGCCAATCGTGGCTATAGCATTTGAGATTCTGACTCTGGAACCAGCAGTCCTCACCTGAAAGACTTCACCTTGCTCCAACTTCTTCACCTTCGCCCATACTTCTCCAAACAACACACGAATTTCTGAAACCTGAATTTGCGCGTCATCGGATCCAGGAAATAGAAGCTGAGTTTGGGGCTTTAATTTTAGATAACCCATATCGGTGAGGTTGAGCATCACCGCCCCATGTCGCGAAGTCTCAACTCTGTCTCCCGCATAAAGGGTCATATCATCTACGATCTGCAGAATTCGTCCGCCCCGATAAAGCAGGCATTTTCCCTTCACGACCTCAATTTTCCCTTTCATCAACAGGGCGTGACTGTTCCCCTTCAAGAAAAGGAATACAAAGAAGATGAGAATGTACCTGTACATATTCACTTGATTTTCGGAGAAACTCTTACATTTTTTTACGGTTCTTAAGGCAAACTGTCAGAGCTGTATCAACGTAATGCAAGGGAAAGAGCTGTAGTCAGCTTCAAGATATTGTGATTGGCCGTCTCAAGATTGGTGCAGACAATCTCAGACAGATTCAAAAGAAGTTGAACACCAAGAGCCGGATCATCGCGAACAAGATTCAAGAAATCACTATGGGATAATTCCCGTAATTCACTATCCTCCAGTGCTGTGAGGGTAGCGGAGCGCGGATGCCGGTTCAAAATTGACATCTCTCCAAATGAAGGATAAGAGTCCCCTGATAGAACCACGAGACATTTCTCACGAATTTGGGTTTCAGTCTCATCTGACAGCATGGTCAATCTCTGGGAAATCTGCATTTTGCCCTGCAGGAGAAAATATAAATCCTCTCCAACAGCACCCTCAGAAAAGAGGATCTCCCCGGCCTTTATCTTGTAAACTTTCAAAAGAGGAGCGATTCTTTCGAGGTGTCCCTGGTTTAGGCTTTTAAACACGGAGAAATTGGACAACTGAGCCACGAGATTTTCAGGCTGAGTGTTCACGCCAAACCCTCGGAGCTAGAACGAATCACTACGGCGACATCAAAGGGACTGATGATGTAATCATCGGGGGGATTAATTCGGGTCTCAAGTCCCTTCCCAACCATTCTATCAACATCTTTTCCCGCCCGCTCAAAGGCCATGGATATAAAGGCATTGATGGAAGTCAGGTCGGACCCGAGGATGTCCTCCAGCCCAAGGGGCTCAACCCTGGTGATAACCCCAAGAACAATACTCTGATTCTTGGACCTAAAGGTATTGAATAAATCTTTAAAAGTCCCCCCAACAAGGTGACCCGGTATAACCTCCTGGACCAGGTTCTCACCCGTTCTTACGTCTAGAAGCTCTCGAATCACGTTGGACACTCCCGGAGAACAGGTGGCATTCCCCATTAGAAATCCAAGGAATTCACCCTTGACTACAATTTCATCCACGTTTGCTCTTTGTAGGTGGGCTACATTCTTTCGATGGTTCAGTTCCGCAAGTACTTTGACCCTATTATTCATCGATTTTATCGCGTACGTTGCCATGACTACCGCATCATCTGATGCGCTGGGTTCGAGTTCTTCCAGCCCCAGGATGATTACCATCCTGGCCTTGGCCACCTGTGCTCTCTTCAAGGCCACATCTGAGGTGTATTTTCCGCTAACAAACTTGAGAGACATTGAGGGGAACTCATCTTGAATTTCATAAAATTTCTCTTCCGCCGCATCTAGAATCAAGACAATTTCCCCCTCCTCAGACCATTCTTGATTTCCCTCAAGAATCGTCAGTAGTTGAGTACATTCCTGGTTCCATCCGCATATGACAAGATGATTGGTACTAGTTACGGTTTCCAAACCTCGGCCCTCCTTGAGTCTGCGATCTACAAAACGAGACGCGATGGTAGCGGTAAAAAAGGATGAAATCGCGATTCCCGAAAACATCATCAAGACGCCGAGTATCCTCCCTCCCGCCGTTGTAGGATAATGATCCCCGTATCCCACTGTGGTCATGGTCACAAAAGACCACCAGACTGCATCAAGCAAAGAAACAATATTTGATTCTGGATTCAGACCTTCCAGAACCAGAATCAGAGAGGAACTAACAATGGCAAAGCCAAGGATGAGTTTTAGAATAAAGGGAATCTTTTCCCGCTGAAGGAGTTTTAGGAATGACCTCAGTTTTCCTAATCCCTGGTTGAGCAAATGAGTGGGGTTCATCTAGGATTCTTTCGGACTTTATACTCATAGTTGGTAATATTCCTGGCTGATTCGAGTTAGCCTTAGATTCGGTTTTTCATGAAAGAGAAATTTTCAGTCTTAATTCCCTATTTTGAAATGGAGGTGTCTCTGTCCAGGGTCCTGCATGCCCTGAGAGAACATGGGGACTGGATTGAAGAGATCCTGGTTCTCTGTGACGGATGCCCTCCACCCAACATTGAAATAGAAGTGGAGAATTGTAGATTTTTGGAGTTTCAGGAAAACCAGGGGCTGTCATGGGCTCGGAATGAATTGTTGAATGCCTGTAAAGGTGAAAATGTCCTTTTCCTGGATGCGGACGCGATTCCGCAAACACCTTTTTTTGAAATCATTGAAAAGGAATGGAATGGAGTCTCCTTTTTTGCTGGTAGGGAAATTGCCAGCCCAGGCGAAGGAAACGCGAATCGTTACCGTTCCCTCTACCTCGTTCAGACCCTTGGTAAAGACAGTCTAGATGAGGTTCCATATTTCATGGGGCTTTGTTTTGGCGGTCCTCGCAGGTTCTTTATGGAACTGGGCGGATTTCATGAAGGTTTCCGGACCCATGGGGAAGACCTTGAGTTTTCCTTTCGAGCTAGAAATCGTGGATATAAAGTCCAATACCTTAGCAGTCTTAGTGTTTTTCATGATCGAAATGATGATCCTGAATCTCTTCGAAAAATGATCCGGAATCACTCTCGTTTCCAGGTTTTTGCCCATCTATGCCATGGATTCAGTATAATTAACATAATGTGGCAAGCGTTGAAGTGGATTCCGGTCACTGGAATATCTTCCTTAAAGATGTTCTGGTCTCCAGGATTTTCAGCTTCTTGTGTTGCCTATTCAGCTTACGCTTTGAGCATCCGTCTTATTGCTATTTGGGAATTTTGGGAAAAACCTTATGAAAGAATTGAGAGCGGACATCTTCTCGGAAGCCAACATCAGGGACTTTCGAACAAAAAACCGTAAGCGACTGGCCTTTATCTACCCGCCCTATGGCGCTATCGATAATGAACCAGGGCTCAAAGTTGTGAAGGATAACTACGGTATCTTTCCTTCTCTAAGTCTCCTATACGTGGCGGGTGCCGCGGAGGGAGCCGGCCATGATTGTCTCTTTCTTGATTTGAACGCAGACCCGCAACCCATGGAATCGGTTTTGGAGACTCTTCGTAAATTTCGTCCCGATTACGTCCTGTATACAGTGACTACCTATCAATTCAAGGAGAACCTGGAATGGGCTCGCCAACTCAAAGAAGCCTACCCGTGCCCTACTCTGATTGGGGGCGTCCATATGGGAATCTACGCCGAAGAAACGATGATTCATGATGGCTTGGATGTGGGGTTCATTGGGGAAGTAGAAATTTCTCTACCGATGTTTCTTGAGTGCGATGTGATGGACCTTGATGCCTTCGAGTCCGTACCAGGAATCATCTTTCGGCGCGATGGAAAAATTCACAGGACCAGGCCCGCACCTCAGCTTCAAAACGTTGATCATGCCCACTTTCCGGCTCGCCATCTTGTGGATAACACCCTTTATCACTCCTTCATAACCAAATATAAAAACTTTACCTGTTTCATCAGTTCCCGTGGATGTCCTTTCAAATGCATCTTTTGTGAACAGGGCGAACTCAAATTTCGTGGAAGAAGTGCTCAAAACGTCGTCGAGGAGCTAAGGCTTTGCTATGAAAAATACGGGATTCGAGAGTTTGATGTCTTCGATTCTTCCTTCACGATTAACAAAAAGCGAGTGATTGAGGTTTGTGAAGCCATCATTGAATCAGACCTCGATGTTCATTGGTCGGTTAGATCCCGAGTCGACTGTATGAATGAGGAAATGCTCTATATGCTGCATAAGGCCGGATGCTTTCGAGTGTATTACGGAATCGAGTCCGGTAACGCATGCATCTTGAAAACATTGAAGAAAGATACGAATCTCGAACGTATGCGGCAAACCATCAATCTCACTAAGAAGATAGGTATTGATACCTTTGGGTACTTTATGGTCGGCTCCCCTGGGGAGACCGCTGAAACAGCCAGAGAGACCATTGATTTTTCCAAAACCCTCGATCTTGATTATGCTCAGTTTTCCAAAGTAACTCCCATGCCTGGTACCCAGCTATACGCACTATATTTGAAAGAATTTCAAGAGGATTACTGGAAGGATTACATCACAAATCCAACAGAGCAGATTTCGCTGCCCCGCCCGGGATGTAAAATGTCAGATCAAGAAATCCAGAGACTTTGCCGCCAGGCTTATCTTGAGTTTTACTACCGTCCTTCCTATGTTTTGCGAGCATTAGGGAGGGTAAAGTCCTTTGAGGAACTGATTCGTTCCGCCAAAGTCGCTTTTGAAATGCGCTTCTCCTCAGAGGCTCATGTGTCTGGTTAATATCCGCTCTACTCAACCTGTGGTACATTATTAGTTTAGATGCCTACACAGTTGCCAAAACTTAGCTCTTCGCCCCTGGCAGTGGTGCCCCCCTTTTCCAAATATGAGTAAATCTACCTCTGAAAGTCGTCTTCTTGAGATTCAAAACGAGCTAAACTTACTTCTTCAGCAGGACCAGGAAGCACTGGAACCTGTTGATCTTATCGCTCGAAGCTGCCCCATCATTTCTCGCTTTTTCAATGCCGAACGAACCACATTTTTTGTTTATGATGAGAAGGAGGGAAGACTACAGTCTATCTATGCCGAAGGGCCTACCCCTTTAAAAATTATCCTTTCCCTCGGAGAGGGATTGGTCGGGGCTTGTTTTAGTTCCCTCAAATCCTCATACACAAACACCCCTTATTCGAAACAGGATTTCCAAAAAAAGTATGACCGCAGAACGGGGTTCAAGACCCATTCTTCCCTGGTTACCCCCCTTTATATGGGCGAGAGACCCTTTGGTGTATTGCAGGTCCTCAACCGGGAAGACGGCTTCAATGGGGACAACCTAAAAGAAGTCGAATCTGTAGCCAAGACACTCACCAGCCACCTTAACTTTTATCAATTCATTCGGGGAGGTGCCGCAGCCCGCTCGGAGTTGGAATCATTGCTGCAAACGATTCCAGAGGTGCTCTACCGCCTTGACCAGGATGGCAATTTCGGATTTCTGAGTCAGGAAGTTCTCAAATGGGGCTACTTTCGTGAAGAGCTTATGGGACAACATTTTTCCATCATCCTCCATCCTGAGGATGCTCCCCGGGTTTCCAGGGAGTCTGTGTTACCCCTTTACGCAGGTAAGATCACCGGTCAACAGGGTGCACCGGGACTCTTCGATGAAAGGCGTTCCGGAAAAAGGGGCTCTAAGAGATTGCGCATAAGAATCCTGCCCGGTCCTCATATTAACTATGAAGAACTGTTTCCTGGAGTGAGAGAGGAAGAAGACAAAGCCTTCTTTGTGGAAGTCAATGCATCGGGTTTCTGGGAAAAAGACCCCTCTGGACAAGCCTACTTTGCCGGAACCATGGGAATCATCACAGATGTCACGGAGAGGCACTTTGCCGAACAGAGATTGAAAGCTACCCAGCAGGAACTGATTCAGGCTGAGAGGTTTGCCGGATTGGGAACTCTTTCAGCCGGAATCGCTCATGATTTCAACAATATTCTGGCTGCTATCGGCTTAAGTGCTGATGTGAGTCGGGCATTGCTAAAAGAAGGCCAGGTCGGAGATCAACTTGATGACACAATAAAGACCATTGCGGAGTATGTCAAAAAGGCTGCTGATCTGACCTCACGCCTCCTGGCACTGGGCCGCTCTAACATTTCAAAGGTGGAATCTTCAAATATCTCGGATATTATCCAAGACGCAACCGGCGTCATTCTCAATCAACTGGAGAACAAGGGGATCACGCTACAAAAAACCATCGCGCCCGGTATCCCTCCCTGCCTTTTTGATCGCGGGCAGTTGAGGGATGTCCTCATTAACTTAATCACAAACTCCATGCATTCTATTGACGAGAGGGAGCGCAGGGGTGATTCCGGCGAAAATCCACGACTAATCCAAATCAGTGCAAGGCAAAGCAGTGGAGAAATAATCCTGGAGATCAAAGACAACGGTATGGGAATTGAACCAAAAATCCTGCCAAGAATCTTTGATCCTTTCTTCTCAACCAAGATTCGAGACTCGCGAAAAGGAACCGGCCTGGGACTCTCTATGGTCTTTTCCATTGTACAAAACCATGGGGGGCGAATTCAGATCGACTCTCTCACCCAAACTCAGCTGCGCAGAAAGCGAAGCGCAAAGAATAAAGAAGTGGGAACCACCTTTACGATTCATCTTCCAATGCGGGAGTCCAGTGCGGTCGAACCCGTTGCAGAATCTAGAAAATCGCTTCCCCCCATCCCTCAAAATGCCCTGATCTACGTCGTAGATGACGAACCTGCTATCCTTGATTTAATGTTATTAGTTCTCAGAAGTGCCGGCTATTCAGACGTAAAGACTTTCTCTAATGGATCAGAGGCCCTGGAAGAACTTGAAATCGAAGATCCACCTCCCCAGATCATCATTACGGATGTTGTGATGCCCCCCCTGGATGGACTCGGATTGTGCAAAGAGGCTAAGAAGCTCTCCGTCCAACCACCCCCTATCTTTGTTGTAACAAGTGGAAAACTAAGTGAAGAAGTGCAGGTTTCTTTTCAAGAGCTTGGAGTTTCCCACTTCCTTAAGAAGCCATGTACCCGCGAAGAAATTGTTGCGACTTTATTTAAAGCGCTTCAGGAACATCAAGCCGCCCAACCGGCTCAAAACTAGGAGCCTGTCGGAGAATTGCCTTCTACTGCGACCGGCTGTAAAAAATCAAACTCCAGGGAAGATTTCAAAAATTCACATTCCAGTAAATCCAGACTGAACTGCTTCAATCCTTCCAATTCTTCCTTTTCTAACTTATACAACATCGATTCTTGAAAATAGCTAAGAAACTCCTCTCTATCCCAGGAAGTCTGAGATTTCTCAAACACGGCATCTAAATTCTCTAATCCCGATTCAATGGAATGAACTAATTCACTGTGAATCTTGGAATAAAAGTCTAAGTGAGACAAGCAACGATCAGCGCGCGCCAGCCAAAGCGCGAATACAAAGGATTTGCCTGTAAAACGGTGCCATAGCGAGCATAGATCATGATAGGGTAAAAGGTTTTTTCGATTAAATTCCCGTACTTGATCTCCGATGAGGAGCAGCCCGTCATATTGCCCTGCGGACCTGAAGAGTTCCTCCATATCCCCCTCACCAGGTGCCTGAAAAACACACTCTATGGAACATCTAAGATATTTTTTACACAAGACCTGAAAAAGATATACAGAAGTAAGCGAAGAACCGGTAAGTAAAAATCTCTTCCCGCCCCATTCTTCGGGAGCAAAGTCACTAAATACTCCCACTGTATGAGCATAGCTCCTGCTGGCGATGCAAATACCCGGTAGAATTTTGTAGAGCTTTGGGTTTAGAAGGTATTCCATTGAAGAAACAGGGGAAAGGTCTAAATTTCCGGTACGCAGAAGCTCATTCAACTGATAGGGAATTCCATAAATCTTTTTAAATCCCTTTTCAGGAAAATCAAAGTCGGGAATGAGGCCGTTGGTGAAATTGATCATTCCTACACGAATCAAAGACATGCCCCTTAACATAAGGGAGAAGAATCATTGGAAACAATAGAAACAATCGAATCCATGGAAGGAAGATAAAGTGGGATTCTAGTGTTAGTTGAAGCTGTTAATCTTTATTCTATTGCTTCCATTAATTCCATTGTTCCAAGGTGTAGCCTCATAACATCTAAAAGGCCACTCTGCATTAGAGTAAACTGCCCTCAACAATGTGATAGAATGATTTTCTCTTCGGAGCCTTCCATGAGTGAGTTCCCCTCAAATTCAGAATTAGATTCCTTACGAACTCTTCTGGCCTCCTCTCCAGGTGAAGCCCTCACAAAAGCAGTGAAATTGCTCAGGCATGAGGACTGGAACCTGCGCCGTGGAGGAGCAGATCTAATCGGTTCACAGGGGAGCACCGGTTTGAAACACCTACAGGAAGCCATCCGAAATGAGTCCGATAATTTTCAGAAGCAAAACCTTTGCTACTGGGCCTCTATAGCGGTTTTTGACCACAATTTAGATGATATCCCCACTCTGCGTTTCCTTTTTGAAAACGGTGAAAACCACATCAAAAAGAAAATCATGGAGAGCATGAGTCCAGACAGCGCGGATGGGGATCTGGATTTTCTATTTGATGCCCTGGGGACGGATTCGTGGGACGTCCGAGAAAAGGCTTCCAAGGTATTGGCTCAAAAGGGACAGAACTCCATTGATTTCTTGGAACAAAAGTTCCCTTCATCAAATGCTCATCAACGATTCTGGACATTCAAGATCCTGGCACTCATCCTGGGAAGCTCTGCGATCCCCTACTTCTCACAGTTTCTTAAGCAGGAACCTCAAAATGAGCAACTGCAGGTGTTTGCGGTTTCAAACCTGGGTGAAATCAACGATGGCAGAGTCGTCAAATCGCTCTTGAATTTCCTCAAGACGGATTCCTTCCTAATCAGTGAGGAAGTTGGCCGTTCCCTCAAGAAACTAGTTCATTCTCAAAGGGCGGAGATATTAAAAAATCTCCAGCAGAATCCGGAACCCAGAATCCTCGAGGTCCTCCTGAAAGTTCTTTCAGAGCCAGCGGAACCTTCCATTTTAACGGAAACCAGGTTTCTCTTTAGTCATGAAGACCACCGCACAAGGTATCTGGCCATTTCTAATCTCGGGCACATTCCATCTCAGGAGACGGCTCGAATCTTGATAAGTTGTTTCTCAGATTCAAGGTGGGCCATTCGCAAACTTGCTATGGACAAGGTTGTTAGCCTGGGTACCTATTCGGTGACCCCATTATTGGAGGCCTTGCGTAACGAGACTGAAGACCGCGTATTCTGGGCCTTGAAGAGCCTGGTCGCTATCGGTGAGGAAACTACCCTGGCAGATATCGCCTCCCTGATACAATCGGGGAACAGGGAGATCCGGCTTCTGGCATTGGAAGCCGTACTGGCCATTAACTCAGAAGAATCCAACGAAATTTTCTTAGATGCCTTCGACAATCCGGATTGGGAAGTACGCCAGAAGGCCAGCGAGCTCTTCCCCAGACTCTCCAATCATCCCATTCCAACTCTCTTGGAAGGGTGCCTTTCCACCAACAAGAATATAGGGTTTTGGTCATTAAGAACCCTGGAGACCTTGGAGATGGAAGGGGGACCCGATCTATTGGACCAAATTCGCAATTTAGATTCACCCATACTCGTTCTCAGAAACTTGCGACTCGCGAACCAGGAACTGCTTGAACAGCAACTCCGCCGTAAAAACCCTGACCTTCTAAAAATGGAGTCATCAGCGGCTTGTGCCCTTGAAGTATCTTCCCCAAGGAAGGCTCCTGATGCCCGTGGTGAAAAACTATCCTCTACCAAAACATTGCTCGATGCCGGTGTAGTCCTTCCTGAGCCGATTGCCTACTCAATCTCACTGGGTGAACTATTCGAACAAGGCTCCAATCTACTGGCATCCGATATTCATTTGAAATGTTTCCACCCTCCTATTCTAAGGGTAAAGGGAAGACTTTCTCCCATGAAAACAGATCCTTTAAGCGAGGGGCATATCAGCGCCTTTTTTCACGAAATTCTATCCGAATCCCAGCTAAAGCGTCTCTCGCAAAATCTGCAAGTTGACGCATCCTATGAAACCTCCAAGTCGCTGCGACTTAGAATCAATATTTTTAAAACCATGTCAGGCTTTGAACTTGCAGGTAGATTCATCACCGATCAGGTTCCAAGTTTCGAATCTCTGAACCTTCCGGTTCCCACCATGCAAAAAATTGTTTCCGTTGAAAATGGATTAGTGGTTCTTACCGGCCCAACCGGCTCGGGTAAAACATCTACTCTGGCCGCGATGGTTCATTACCTCAACGCCCTGGTACACAAAAGAGTCATCTGCATTGAAGATCCTATCGAATTTGTTCACCAGTCCAGACTCTGTTATATCTCTCAAAGAGAAGTACACAATGATGTTAGTTCTTTTCCCATAGGAATCCGCGCTACCCTGCGCGAAGACCCCGATGTAATTCTCATTGGGGAATTGCGGGATCAAGAAAGCGTGGAAACCGCGCTGACCCTTTCTGGTACAGGTCACCTGGTGTTGACTACACTCCATGCTCCCACCTGTAGTACAGCGGTTGAACAGCTCATGGATTTCTTTCCTCATGGTCAGCAAAACCATATTCGTAAACAAATCGCGTTCAACCTGAGATCTATCATAAGCCAAAGGCTGCTCCGTCATAAGTCAGGTCGTTACAGAATTCCCGCCTGTGAGGTATTGATAAGTACCCCCGCCGTACGCAATATCATCCGTGATGGAAAAACCGAACAGTTACCAACCATGATTGAAACCTCTAAAAAAGAGGGAATGGTATCTCTTGATCAGGTTCTAAAAACACTGGTTCACACCCAGGAAGTCAGCCTTGAAGAAGCCTGGCCCCATGTGATCGACCCAAAAACATTCCGCACCTAATCCCCAGGGAATCCAGGTGGATTCAGGGATTCAAAGGCTCTGAAATGGGGATTTCTAAGAGCCAATTCTTGATTTCCAGGCTAAATCCTCGACATAGATCAGCAGCAAGTGCCCTTTTAGATGAATACTCACCCGAACCATGACTTTCCAAAATCCAATGCTCTCGTATTGGTCTTCCATCACTTAGTGAACCCACAATCTGTAAATTGGCTTCCATGTAGCTGGTTTGAAAGTCCTCAGGTATGCCCATTCGTCCAAACGTCGTATACAGCCCTTGCTGTAGAGGTTGGTGAGATACAAGACCTTCCAGGAGAAGAGTTCCCCTGGGCAAAGATTTCGGTCGGGACTTCAGAAATTTCAAATGAACTGGAAATGGTTTTAATGCCATTTTAAGTGCCTCTTGAAATCCCCCATCATCCTGCGCGAGCAGAAACATAAGACTCAGCCCGGGCTCATCTCTAAGATGAGATCCATAGAGAGTGACTCTTGGGATGGCAGCAAGGATAAGCAGGATTGAAATGGCCGTAATGACAATGCTATAAGGGGACTTCATCAAAATTCATTCGTCCAAAGGAGTACTGGAATTCAGAAGATTCTCAGCATAGAATTTTGAAATGGACCAAAGGTCTTCAAAACTTTACAGATGAGCAAAGCTTTGTTCAGGTCTGAATCTAGAAACCAGTTGGAGATGGGGGTGGAGCGGTGGGAGCGGTAACCGGAGCCTGTCGGCCTCCCTGGTAAAATTCTTCGCGATCAACATAGTCCTTGGAAATAATTAAGGTTAGAGCAAAGGACGTGATTAAGAAAATAGTCACAAGAATTGCGGTAAAGCGGGTCACAACTCCTGCGGCCCCCTTTTTTCCGAACATTGACGAACCACCGGCTCCAAGAGAAGTCCCGAAAGCTCCCCCCAGGCCAGAACCCTCGTCCGCTTGAAATAGGACCACGCCGATGAGTAGGACTGCTACAAGTACATGAATGACTATGAATAGATCGTACATTTAAGCCTCGGGCACAGAACCCGCAAAGAATGAGGGAACATTAAACCATATGCTTTACGAAGGGGCAAGATAGATTTCAACCCTATGGGTTCAAACGTTCAAAATCGTTAATATCGATACAAATTTGAACGAAGAGAAGTGATATGAGACCTCAATTTTTTGTTTTTTGCACGATGATTCTGCTGCTTTGCTCCCCATCTTATTCTCTTGGAGCCGAAGAGTCTGGTTCGCAGGTGCCTACCAAGCTGCAAAGAATGATAAAGCCACTTGAAAAATATCTTCGATCGCGCCAGGTTAACGTTCCCGGCTCTAAAAAGGCACCCGCTCGGCGCCCCCGTCGAGAAATCAAAGTTCTTACCCAATCTAAGCCGTCTTTGGAAACATTGCACGAAGTCCAGCAAAGTTACTACCAGGACCTATTTTCCATTTATGAAAATACGCTGGATACTTTTCGATTCTTTCTGGATTTCCTCAAGGAAACCAAATCCATGTCTCTCAAAGAACTCAAGGTGAGGATTCAACAATTACAGGGCTTCCTAAGTGAAGGGTCTGAAAATATGGTTCAGATTCGACGCCGACTTCGCAATATATCCGCCTTTCTAACCGAGCTGATTCGAGAGGGAAACAGTGCCGCCATTGAGCATATCGACGGCCCCCATTACTCACAACTACTCAATTTTCAGGCCAGATTAGATCTGGAGAAGGAAGCGATCGAAACTCTCATCGAAAAACTCGCTACTCTAAAGCTCTTTCATTGGAATCGATTTCATGACCGTCTACAGGGAATCGTGGATTCTGTTGAAAAGCATCATGCCTTTACCTGGAAACGAACCTTGAAGAGTCCGGTTCTTCAAGAACAGCCAGAACTTGTCAGAAGAATTAAAAAAGACCTCCAAGAAACCGGTGGAGATTTAAAGCTCATCCGTAACCACTTCGTTTATACAGAGGCTCGCATGCTCAAGCGCTTCGCTCAGATAGAACCGATTCAGTTTCCAGCATCAAGTTCCAATGGAAGAGCCGCTGAACGATCTTTCATCAAGACCTTTGAAGCCCTGGAGTGGAAACTTAGATCCCGGATGGAGCAGGAAAAGGTGGAAATCGTAATCCTTGAGGCCAATCTCAAACAAGGGATTCGAATTAAAGATCCTACCCTCCAAATGATCCCATTGTCCCAGCACCTGTTCTTCAATCACACACTTGAGAAGAAACCAGGGATGGGAGCGGAGAATTCCCAAAACCTCATTCTTCCAAAGTCTTCCTAGGAGGCTGTCGGAGAATTGCCTTTTACTGCGACCGGCTGCAAAAACCCCCTGTGAACAGGAATAAAGCTAAGAAAAGTACTGCTGAAATCAAGGCTCCCTGAAGAACTGCTTTGATCGAAAGAGTAGAAAAACCTTCTCGATAGACTCCCATGAGTACCTGTCTGACCTGGGGTGACGGGAAGACACCAACCTGGGCCTCCGGCTCAACCAACAGCGAGGGGAAACCATCCTTCATTGTACTCTCAACTGTCTCAGCAACAGCCTGATTATCAAAATGATCTGTGGGTAAAATACTATGCACAAATTTAAGATCTGACTTCTGCTCCAAAAAAACGACAAAGGGCTTCTCTTCTTGGCTTTTGGGAAGGGATTCCCAATAATCACGCAGCAAAAGACGTCTTTCAATTTCTGCCACAAACAAGCCTCGTACACACTTTGTAATTCCTTTAGATTTTCGCACTCTCTGTGGACACCTCTTGGTAATAACATTCCAATAAAATAGGGTGTCCTCACCCATGAACTGCAACGGTACAAATTCTCCAGGAGTGGTGAAACTCTGTATCCCTTTCCCAGGCATCAGAATAGAGGCCATTTCAGAGAATTTTGAAAGTGCGCCATCACTCTTACCACTTCCTTCACCCGTGAATTCTAAGGCGTGATTCATCAAGGCCTCTGTGATTCGATCAAATACCATTCCCGGCTTAAAGGTTTCAAATACGGGACGGGCTTCCCATTTCATGGACTTCTGACGGATTTCATAGATCGACACGCGAATGGCATGATCCTGGAAATCACTCTTGCGTTCAAAGGCAAATTTTTTGCGGAGCTTGGACCTCTTGAAAGACTGAACCGTGGGCTCCTGAAACCACCGTTCTACTTTCTGACGCGCCTGTACCAGGTAGGAATCGAAACCACTCTGAAAGGATTCAAGATCCGTCAGTAATTGGGTTTTGCGCCCTGCTACTGAATCCTGCTCAATGAAAGTCAGGGAAAGAGAAAGAACCAAAGAAAGCAAATGAAGGACTAGCAATGAAACCTGAATACCCTTCATTTGCGCACCATTCCTGCCATCTCAAAGATCAGTTTAACATTCTTGCGAACCGGGCAGGGTACCGGGAATTCGGTCCCATAGAAGATTGGATCGGGGATGTGATAGGATGAGCCCATTGTCGTTGCCACAGTGAGGTTGAGGACCCGAAGATCCTCATAGTATCAGGCTGGAAGAGAAAAGGAAACGAAGGATATGACGAATTCATTAGTGACTCGAAGGTTTGAACACTCCGACAAAGGGGTCGTGGTTTTACATGTGAAGGGAAGACTCGATATGAGCACCCTGGAAGATTTCAAAAACCTGTTCAGTTCCGAATTCCAAACTGGCAATTACAAGCTGGTTTTGAATATGGCGGAAGTCAATTTCATCGTGTCCACCCACCTCGGAGTAATCATGTCCAATTACAAGAATGCCCAGGCTCAAGAAGGAGACGTAAAATTCTCCGCACTGACGGAAGAGGTTTTCGGAATCTTCGACCTACTCCAACTCACAAGTATCCTGAACATATTCAAAACCGACGACGAGGCCCTCGCGGATTTCGAGTAGGCCGAGTTCTGGGGTTTTGGCGGCGTGTTGGCTGCCAGGGAGCAACGCCTGAGCGCGGTTCCCTCGTCAAACGTGACTATGCCACGTCTTCCTCACGAACCACCCCCAGACGATACTCCCTGACACCCACACATCCACCACACCCCAGAACTCGACCCACTCGAAATCTCAGAATTTACTTAAGCGACTTTGTCGCTTTGCGTTTTTGTTTCTTGACTTGCTCTTCTCAGGGGTAAAATCTTAGTGAAAAATAGCTAAAAAGAGCCTTTTTGGAAATTGGTGTTTAATTTTATAAAAAGCATATTTGGCCCCCGTCCTGAATTCGCCCTGCCCGAAGGTACTAACTTCAGCACTTCAAGTGAGGTTGAGTTTACGGAACTTAGAACTGCCCTTAACTTAGTTCTTCTTTTTTTTGAAAAGAAGTCTGCTTCACAAGCCAAACTGTATCAATTTGAAGATTGGCTTGAGCACGATGACAATCATTTCTACCAAAGAGAAACCAGCTTTTTTGAACTTCGGTCCATCTTGTTAGACGACAACCGTATTCAATGTCTAATGCTTGACCATTTTGACGTAAAAATTGGAATAACCCCACTCAGCTATGACTGGTATCTAAGATTCAACATGGATCTAACGGAGTCCCCGCATGTCGGAAATTTTGACATCACCATACCAGGGCCAATGGTTGTCGAGTTTAGAGACTATGCGCTTCAAAGCATAGAACTTCCCCTTGTTGAATCACAGGCGAGCAAATACTACGAAAAAATCATTCACAAATGAACTCCCAACTGTAAAGCTCTGAGTCGATTTCTTGGGTGTGGTGGATGTGTGGGTGCCAGGGAGTG
>CAZIKF010000013.1:0-36852 GCA_964539825.1 uncultured bacterium | reverse complement strand
GTAAAGCTCTGAGTCGATTTCTTGGGTGTGGTGGATGTGTGGGTGCCAGGGAGTGATGGCTGGGGGTGGTTCGTGAGGCGGAGGTAGCCTGGCTACCTTCAACGAGGGAACCGCACTCAGGCGTTACTCCCTGGCGCACACACGCCGCCAAAACCCAAGAAATCGGCTCAGAGCTTTACTTCGAGTCCATCATAGGCGGCTATTAGTTCCAGGTCTTTGTTGCCGGCCTTTTCTCGGTATTTAAAGCCTTCTTCCAGAAGGGACTCGATCTTGGTGTCATCGTAGGCTGGTTCGTGGTGGAAGAGATATAGCCGCTTGGCTCCCGCTGAGGAGGCTATGTCGATTCCCGTGAATATCGAGGAATGCCCCCAGTCTACCTTGGAGATAGCGTCGTGGAAGGTGAATTGACAGTCAAAGATAAAGACGTCTGCACCTTTGCACAATTCAATCGCATTTTGAATCAGTTGCATATCTTCAAGGTGGAACTCCGAATCGGTCATGTATACAACTTTTTTGCCCTGTTCCTCTACGCTATAAGCGTGGGATACCTGGGGGTGGTAGAGCATTTCTGTCTGAACCTTAATCTCGTTTTTGATTAGAATTTCCTGCTCCTTTTCCAATTCATGGAAATGGATAGTTGCGCCCAATTGATCAAAAAGAAGAGGGAAATAGGGATGAGACAGCTGAGCCCGAAATTTCTCCTCGAGTGAATCAATTCTTCCATAGATATGGATTTGATTGCCGGGTATATAGGCGGGCACAAAAAAAGGAAAGCCCTGGATGTGATCCCAGTGCAGATGGGAATAAAGTATGTGCACCTCTCCCTGCCCCCTGCCTAGCGGGGTCTTCATCAGTTCCAGGGCAAGTTTCCTCACACCTGTCCCTGAGTCAAGGATCAGCTGGGTTTGATCGGAGGACACCACCTGAACACAGCTGGTATTCCCTTTATAGGTTCCCTTTAACCGGTGGGGTAGAGAATTGAAAAATTTCTCTCGACTAGACTCGTTCTTAAGATCGTCCGGTTTGAGAGCCCATAGAACTTCCCGCACCTTTGATTCAATTTGTTCAGAGTCGCAGGGGGATGCAATGGAACCATTAACCCCCCAGAATTTTATCTTCAAAGAAAATACCTACCTAGTCTCCATAGACACCAATTCGGAAACTCTTCTCCTCGATCCACTCGGATCTTCAATCCAACCAATCGGGAAGCTCTAGTCTCATCCCATTATATGAGGGATTCCTGGCCAATTCAAGGATGCGAGGGAGGATGTTCGGATAGAATGGGACTGCTTCCGCTGAATTCAGAGGATGCCATTGAAAGCCAGTGACCCTTGGATCCTTTCCTGTCTGTGTGGGTTCATCCTCAGACTCGATTTTAAAAACCAGGTGAAGTATATTCCGATTTTCTTTTGAGGACACACTTTGTGCCATGAAAATGATGGGGCCAATCTGAATACTCATCCCTAGTTCTTCTTCGAACTCACGCTTGAGGGAATAGGGTATGGTCTCCTGTGCACCGACACCACCACCCGGCAATAAAAAATAAGCGCGGCCCGCTTTTTCGTGCCTCACTAATAGGAGTTTTTCTTCTCTTACAAGAAGCCCGCAAACTCTGATTCGAATTTGACTCACTCGACCAACTTATCCACGATAGCCACGATAGCAGTATCTGTAGCGCAGAGGCTATCCATACCCAACCCTGATTCCATTGCCGTTTCAAGCAATACAAACTCTCCCACATTGGCTCCAATTCGATCAATCGCAATGGACAGAGATTTGATGTTCGAAGCCCTGTCCTCCAAATCAAATACCTTCTCTACAAACTTAAGGGATTGAGAATGGAAGCCTGGTTCATGGTGGGTTGCTACAACAGTACCGCGCACCCTGGCAAGGATCATGTCATCGCCTCAATATCCATGATTTTCTGAACTCTACGCGCATGTCTTCCGGGGTCTGGCTCGGCTCTCACAAATACCTCTACAATTGCTTTAGCCAGAGCGTCTCCAAGAACCTGCCCACCAATACTCAACATATTTGCGTGGTTATGTTCCCTGGCATTTCGTGCTGTAAAAAGATCCCAACACAGAGCACAACGGATTCCTCTAACTTTGTTTGCGACCATACTGGAACCAATTCCGACTCCATCAATCATAATGCCCAGGTCGTAACCTCCGGACGCGACACACCTCGCAATCGTGAGGGCATAATCAGGATAGTCCACACTCCCAGTATCAAAGGGGCCAAAGTCATCCGCGAGTGTACACCAGGATTGGGAATCGAGGAATTCCTTAACTACAGACTTGAGACGAAATCCCCCGTGGTCAGATGCAATTGCGATTCTCATACAATGCGAAAATGGCCCTTTAATACACAACGACGCTTTCGGGTGAAGGATCTCGCGGAAGTTAAACCTTCTCCGGTATTTCCGGCTATGGTCATGGTACAAAAACCCTCGCCGCCCATTCCCAGCCCTGAGAATTGGGGGCCATTTTTAACAAAGATGGAGACATTGCTTCTAACTGCCATTTCATGAAGTGCGTCGAGGTTTTTCGAGTGCATGGTAGCGGTATGAAAATTACCTTTTTCCGCCTCAATGGCACGGTCAATCGCTTCGGCCACATCCTTACAGCGTACCACTGGCAGTATGGGCATCATTTGTTCCGTCTTTACCAGAAAATGATCGAAATCACACTCAATGAATCCCATTCGAATAGACTCCGGTACATCAATACCTATCTGGGCAAGTATGACTCCCGCATCCTGTCCAATACAGTCAGCGTTTACATGTCCGTCCCTGTAAATCAGCTGCTCCAAACGATGCACATTGGAACCAATCACCTGGTAACCTCCATGTCTTTTCAGGGCTTGAACAAAGGAATCACCCACCGAATCAACAACTAGAATCTCTTTCTCAGCAGTGCAAAGAATATTGTTGTCCAGCGTTGCCCCTGCGATGATATTCTTGGCGGCCTCATCAAGATCTGCGGTCTCATCCACTACCGCGGGAGGATTGCCCGGACCGGCGGCAATCACCTTCTTTCCAGCGGCAAAGGCGGCCTTTACTATACCTGGCCCCCCGGTCACCACCAGAATTCGAATCCCGGGGTGCGTCATCAATTCCTGCCCACTTTCCATGGTTGGGTTTTCCATGATGGTGATTAAATCCTCTGGTCCACCGCAGGACTGAATGGCGGAATTGATCAGATGAGTGGTAAACCCGCAACACTTTTTTGCCCTCGGATGGGGATTGAAAACAACCGCGTTACCCCCAGCAATCATGGAGATGGAATTATTGATGATTGTTTCGGTTGGATTCGTTGTAGGGGTGATGGAGCCTATTACCCCATAAGCGGCATTTTCCTGCAGTGTGAGACCGAAATCTCCCGAATACGCTGTTGGCTGTAAATCCTCGGTTCCAGGTGTTTTTTCGATCACTACTCGATTTTTCTGCAGCTTATCCTTCCAGCGGCCCATGCCGGTTTCTTCCCAGGCCATGCGAGCCAACTGCTCAACATGATCCATACAGGTCTTTCGAATCGCCTGAATAATTTTTTCGCGTTCGGAAACCTTTGAAGAACGAAACTTCTCATAGGCTATACCGGCTCGTTCCACACAGGTAGATATTCTCGGGTAAGTTCCAGAAAGTGCATTGGGAGCCACCCATTCCGAACTTGTAGATTGAGTACCGGCAGCGAAAGAAGGGGGGGTATCTTCTAATTGATCCACAACCCTCGTAACAATGCGCGCAATTTCTTCCGTGGAAAATCCCATATTAGACTCCCGGATTCCTAATGGGTTTCGTCAAGGTTCACCTGGTCCACTATCGCAATAATGGCACAGTCAATAGCTTTACCACTTGTCTGTTCCGTCTGTCTGGCAGAGCTTCCTGAAGCAAAGAGAACGATATCGTCCAAGCCTGCTTGAACCGTGTCAGCAGCAACATGAAAGGACTTTGTTGGATTGAGCTTTGCGTCATACTCGTGTACAACGAGTAGTTTAAGCCCACTAAGCCGCTCGTCCTTAACAGAACAGACAACCGTGCCGGCAACCCGTCCCAGTTTCATGTACTACTTGCTTGGAGCCTTAGTGCTCTTACCTGACATATTAAAGACTGTTTCGAGATTGGAATGAGGCCGGGGTATCACATGTACCGAGACCAATTCACCAACCTTATTAGCGGCAGCAGCTCCGGCATCTGTACTTGCCTTCACAGCCGCGACATCACCGCGAATGATTGCTGTAACAAGTCCGCCGCCTACTTTTTCCCAGGCAACAAGAGTTACATTTGCAGCCTTGCACATTGCGTCAGAAGCCTCAACTAACCCAACCAATCCCTTGGTTTCAATCATTCCTAGTGCTTCGCCTTGACCTTGCATGTAGATTCCTCCGTTCCACCAGAACCTGCGGAAAATAATTAAGACCTGTTGATACCGTATGTGAGGGTTTTGCAGGGCCTGTTACTAGGAACAGGCGGCTCATGCACTCGGAGTTTCCCCCGGAATGATGTACCTTCAAAACACGCTGTAGGCCCCGAAACGGATCTCCATTACGCGTACCACAGGTCGAGCTAAGTGTAACATAGCAAGATATTCTTTCCCACCATATTTGTTCAAGACTGAAGTATTTGGAAATCTGTTCCCAAGATTGAAAAAAAGTCGGCTCAGAAGGCAAGAGCCCCAATTATTCCACTGAACAGGTGAAACAACAGATAAATTTAAGAGAGACAATGGAGTCGATGGCGGATGTGTGGTGGGTGCTTGAGTGTTCAGCAGTACTGCTTGAAGGCGATTCGTAAGGAGGAGGTAGTTGCTCTACCTCCGACGAGGGAACCGACATCAAGCGGTGCTGATGGACGCTCAAGCACCTGCCAAAGCATCCGTCATCGGCTCCAATCAATGCTCAGGCTTTGGCTTAGGAGCCCTACTCTTCCATCTTTGAGCCAGGCCCGGATCGAGAACAAAAGGCTTTGAACCCTTTGAATAGAATCGTCCACGGTAGGGTCTGAGCTGTAAGCTTGAATTGGAATTCTCCGGATTTTTTAAAATCCTTCCTTGATTCCTTTCTCTCCTATAGTGGCTCGAAACATTCTTAGGCCGACTAACGGGAGTGCTTGTATTAAGATTGGACTCGGTCATGAAAGAAGCAAAACCCGACCCATTTTCAAGGGGTTTATCCCGCAACCTTTCAAGAGTGTTTCTTACCATATTCCGGCTAACTTCTCTCTCTGAGACTGCAAAAGGAGTTTTAGAAGGCTGCGGCCGCCTTGGACGCGCATTCCAGCCTTCCTGCTGATGATCTGTAGCCTGAATGGCGTTAGAGTGATCACCTGAAACCCGGGTATAAGATTTGGCCGGTTGTGTATTCATTGCAAGATCCGAGGTCATATCATTTGATTTGACTCTCCTTTGATTACCCCGCCCAAGATCGTAGGGATTAGAGCCTTGACTATGAGCACTCCTTTGCTCTTGACCATGCCCCGCTAATGTATTTTGGGCTCCTGCTACGGGTTGATTTCGCTCAATGTGCTTACGTCGAAAATTATAGGATTCCAGGTCTTCTCGAGCCCACAACAGTCCCAGGGTAATTAATACTATGGGTCTTAACCAATTTGTTACACACATCATTGCCTCCTAAAATCGCGTACCCAGTGAAAGTACAAATCTTTCTTCCAAAAAGAGATCGCCAGAAGTCATGTAATCTAACTGTACGTCCCAGTTTGTCTCTGGAATCAATCCCAGCCCTAGAGACATCGTGTCTCCATTAAATTCGGCAACCGCTTCCAGAGATGGATAGTAGCGGGAAAGATCCATTCTTGCTCCAGCAAGAAAGAAGATGGTCTCCATATCCCTCTTTACTCTGGAGTAATTCCCTAGCAGGGCCACCCTGGCTGAACCATTTCCAAAATTCATTCCCGTTCCCAGGTATACGGAGTTCTCCGGGGAACCCAGAACCGCATATGCCGTGTGTTGGAATCTTGAATTGGAATCCATGAGAACCCCTACAGCTAAATTGGGTGTAGGGACATATTTAAGTCCAAATATAGTCGAAGAACCGGTTCTGGATCTCAGTCCTGCCGTATCTGACAGACTTAGTTCAACCTGATCTGAAAAAGAAAAGGCCCCACTCCATCCAAAATGGTTATCACCACCGCCAAAGGTACTATATACACTTGCCGCGGCTTCCTGAGATCTCAGGATTGTGGGAGTTGGTATCTGGATTAACCCGGTGGGCCCATACCATGTGTTATGGGACCAGGCCATTCCTGAACCGATCATCAGGAACACCAGAAAGCCCCCGAAAAATTTTTTAATTCTTTTGATCATAGCGCAATCAAAACCGGAACAGACCGGTCTCCCAGCCAAACCATCGTCCTGGTTGAGCGGAGGATTGAGTGCACTACCGACCATACTCTGCAACTTTTATGAAAAGAAAACAGAAACGCCCCTTTCGGGGCGCATTTTGTCCGGGTTTAAATATGGATTAAAGAAAGCTCTTCAGCTTATCAATCATATCTAGTTTTTCCCAGGGAAGATCGAGATCATCACGTCCAAAATGGCCGTAGCTCGACACCTGTTGGTAGATGGGTCGGCGCAGACGCAGCCTATCCAGGATTGCAGCGGGACGCATATCAAAGATCTCCTCTACAATTGCTTCCAGTTTCTCGTCCGAGTGAACTCCAGTACCAAAGGTATCGATAAAAATTGACATCGGACTTGCCATACCAATGGCATAAGCCACCTGAACTTCCACCCTGGCTGCCAATCCGGAGGCCACGATATTCTTGGCCATATGACGACAGGCGTAAGCCGCTGAACGATCTACTTTGGTTGGATCTTTACCAGAAAAAGCTCCTCCGCCGTGACGCCCCATCCCTCCATAGGTATCCACGATGATCTTACGCCCCGTGAGCCCTGCATCTCCATGGGGGCCTCCGATCACAAATCTACCTGTGGGATTGATATGGATTTTTGTCTGTGCATCCATGAGTTCCGCTGGAATTACAGGCTCTACAACCTGGCGTGTTAAATCTTCCCGGATGGTCTCCAGATCGATTTCTGGGTCATGCTGAGCTGAAATCAGAACAGAATCTACTCTTACGGGAGTAAAACCATCGTATTGAACCGTGACCTGGGACTTTCCATCTGGGCGAAGGTATTGAATGGAACCGCGCTTACGAACATGGGTCAGCCTGCGGGTCAGCTTATGGGCCAAAGTCACAGGCATCGGCATCAATTCTGGGGTTTCATCACAAGCAAATCCAAACATCATACCCTGATCACCAGCACCTAGCTGATCATAGGGATCCGAGCTTTCATCTCTACATTCCTTGGCCTCAGTAACACCCTGGCTGATGTCTGGGGACTGCTCATCAATGGAGGTTAGAACCGCGCAACTTTTATAATCCAGTCCCTGGGAGGCGTCATCATAGCCCACCTCCTGAATTGTTCTGCGCACAATCCTGGGAACGTCCACGTAACAATCTGTGGAAATCTCACCCATTACCAGAACCATGCCGGTAGTGACAGCGGTCTCACAAGCAACCCTCGCATTAGGGTCCTGACTATAAATTGCGTCCAGAACTCCATCTGAAATTTGATCAGCCAATTTATCCGGATGTCCTTCAGTTACTGACTCCGATGAAAAAAACCTTGGCTTTGACATTCTAAAACCTCCCTCACTTAGTTCCAAATAACCGGTCTCCAGCGTCCCCCAGACCAGGCAAAATATATCCGTTTTCATTAATTCGCTCATCTAAAGCGGCTGCGTATATTTTCACGTCCGGATGATGCATCTGAAGATACTCCACACCTTCTGGCGCTGCCAAAATGCAGCTTAAAACAATTTTTTTGGCTCCATGCTCTTTCAAAATGGTCAATGCCTTGGAAGTCGAATGGCCGGTAGCGAGCATTGGGTCTACCAGAACCGTAAATTTATTTCCTAAATTACTGGGGAGCTTTGTGTAGTACTGTACCGCTTCGAGGGTCTGGGAATCTCTATAGAGTCCGATGTGGCCCACTCTGGCCATAGGAATTACCGATAAAATCCCATCCATCATACCAAGTCCGGCGCGCAAAATAGGCACTACAGCAATAGACTCCCCTTCAACCATATATCCCATAGTTCTCTGCAAGGGAGTTTCAACTTCTATTTCCACTACTGGTATTGAGCGGGTCACTTCATAAGTCATCAGGGAGGAAACTTCGTTAATCAACTCGCGAAATAGTTTTGAATCCGTGTGGATGGAACGGAGTCGACTAATCTTATGTTTGATGAGTGGGTGGTCAAATATTACTGGATTCTCTTTCACAGGTCTCCTAACTTCCGAACTCTACGGCAATGTCGATCGGCCCTATCTTCAGACCCTTCTAAAAATGCGTCGAAAATTTTCTTCCCCGCGTCAAAAGAAGTAGACCTACCTGCTAAACAGAGGCAGTTAGCATGGTTATGAGCCCGGGCCATTTGTGCCTGGCTGGGATTCAGGGCCAGAACCGCTCTGATGTTTGGATCTCGGTTGGCCGAGATGGATACTCCTATGCCCGATCCGCAGGTAAGAATTAGATATTGAGCGGCATGCTCCTGGAAAGCCGTCAGGGCTTCTTGAACCACATCTGGATAATCTACGGACTCCCCTGCAGTCTTTCCAATTTCTATACAAGAATGACCTTGCGAGTTGGCGTAATCGAGCAGTTTGCTTTGGAGCTCCGCTCCAGCATGATCAGAAGCGAAAATGAGCTTAAAAGGACCGGCCTGTTTCATTGGCTGTGGATACTACCACAAGAATGGTCATTACGCATTATAAGGAACGCTCCAATACGGTCGGTGACCTGGATAGAAAGGGATTATACCCAAACACATTTGCTCATTTGCCCTGGGGTCTTTTTGGTCATGAACCTACAACAGGCATACAGTTTGCTATAGCAAATAGGATTAGGGAGAGGGGAAATTAGGAGTTAAATTGAGGTCTTAAAGGTTTGCCTCAACTCTACGAATTACAGCCAGGATTTCCTCTTCCATGACTGCTTCGCCACGAACTCTATCCCGTAATTGATTTAGTGTCTGCAGAGAACCGGAATAATCTGCGGCACGCTCCTGACAAAGTGCAAGCTTAAAGGTAATTCCGATATTTTCAGGGGCTAGGCGCAAAAACTCCCGGTACATTCGAGCCGCTCTGCCAAAATCTCCTTCATTATAATGAAGGTCCCCCAGGTAGTTATAACTCAGCTGATGACCCGGGTGATTCGATAATACCCTGGCATAGTATTCCTTAGCCTCCTCCAAACGGTTCTGGTCTTCATAAAGGAGAGCCAGATTGAAATTCGCATTTAGATTGGCAGAGTCCATTTCAATAGCATGTTCAAAATATTTGATGGCATCATCGACATTATCCATGGCTTTGGAACTCACTCCCATGGCTACATTGAGCCAGACATCATTTGGCTTTAGGGTGAGAGCTCTACTGAAATATTCAGAGGCCTTTTCGTAATTCCCCTCCCTTTCCAATAGGATTTTTCCAATTTGCTTGAGGGAGTAGAAATGATTCCCATCCAGAGCCAGAATTTCTGAAAATCCCTGACGCGCCTCCGACCACTTTTCCTGTACAACCAATATTTCCGCATTTTTCAGGAGAGCTGCGATTTTATCTATGCGGGTCACGGCTTCGCTAACCCCTCCAATTGTCTGGGCTACATTCTGACGAGAATTTACATTCTGGTTCGCTGAACTCTCCAGCCAATGGGGAACCTGCTCAATCGTCTCCCCTGCCTTCTTCCCATCCTTTTTGGATTTAATCTTTGAGATTTTTGAAGTCAGGTAGTCAATCTTTTGTCTCGACTGCTCAAAGAAAGGCGATGTTTTTTTCACGTTACGAAGTGAATCACGGGCCCCAATCAGCAAGCCGTTTTGCTCCTCAACAAGCGCTCTGTAATAATCAAGTTCCGGATACTGAGGATAAAGACGAGTGAGTTTTCGGTAGGTTTCCAGGGCATGAGCTTGATCTCGATTTTTAAATTGCGCGTAACCCAGAAGGAACAATAAAGCCGGATTGTCCTTTTTTAACTGAAGAGCTCGTCGATACCACACGATAGCCTGTGCATAATTTCCTAGTTTCTTATAGGCAATGGCAAGGTTTTTAAAGATTTCTGGATCGTCTGATTTTAGTTTGGCCGCCTGGTGAAAATGTTCAACCGCATTCTTGTATTCTTTCTTTCCATAGTAGGCTTTGCCAAGAAAATAGCGCAGCATCGCATCTTCGGAGTACTTGCCCAAAGCCTTGCGAAGCAGTTCGGTCGCACCTTTAAAATCACCCGTTTTTATCAGGTTGGCATTAGCTAGAAGATACGCTTCTTTAGAATCCCCTTCCAGGTGAAAATATCGATCGAGGGCATTCTTTGATTCACTGAATTTCTCCTGTTGATAATAAGTTACCGCCTCGGTGAAGGCTCGCTTTTGTAACCCCAGTTTTTGAGTCTTTTCCCTTCCCTTTCTCAGCTCTTCCTCCACACGGTTCAAACTCTGAATCAGAAGGGGATCGTGGGGACGAGAGCGCATTGCGGAGGATAAAAGGTTGCGGGCCTTCTGCCATGAAGATCTTTGCATGTACTCATTGACCAGTAGAGACACTAAGACTGGATGATCCTTTTGTCGTGCCAGGAATCCAATAGCCCTATTTTCAAAGGCCTTAAAGGGCAATTTTTCATTTAACCCTACCCAGTCTGTGGCATCTTCAGGCTCAAGGACCTTCTCAGTGACGAATGCTGTTTCTTTTAGTTGAGAGCGGTGATTCTGTAGAAAGTTACCAAGCTGCTGACGTTCTTCAAATTTGAGGGTTGTGCCATAGGTAACCAGAAACTCTTCTACCTCTACGATCGCGTGTCGAACCTTGCCGTTGCGCGCATAATAACCAGCGAGTTCCAGTCTCTGAGTAACACCTCCTGGCCGCTCCTGTACCCGGCGCACCAGGAGCTCAATTTCAGACTGAGATGGACTAAAAACGTACTTGATCAGAACTAATACTGAAACCACATAGACGAAAGCTGAGCCCCAGGGAATTACTTTATCCCTGTTTCGATGATCCACCTCGAAATCCCAGCCTTGAATTTCCTCAAGATCTTCAGCAGTGGGACTCTTATGAGAAATAAAATCCAAGAAACTAGCCATGCGATGGGCGTCAAATAGATTATAAATCCATACAAAGAGAACACCAAAGCTAAAGAGGAAAATAAGGAAACTGTAGAGAAAGTCTCCCAGGTGGGAAACCATTACCTGGTAGACCAGGTATTGATTGTAATAGTCCCAGAGGTATAGAAATGCGACAAACTGGCCCGTGAAAAAAATCGCGGCTTTGCGGCTTTCTCCATTATAAAGCTGCCCGCTGCCCCAGACGAAAAAGGACATGGACGGCGCGATTGCAGCGGGTCCAATCTTACGTTGAAAGTCCTTTTCCCCAGTTTGAATTGCAAAGGGATCCATCAGTCCAGAAACTCCAGAAAAACCTCGTTCGCGAATAGAAGTCCTTGATCAGTGAGGCGGTAGCGCATAGCCTGCTTTTTGATGAGCCCCCGTTCCTGGAGCTTACTCAAGCGATGAAAAATCCGCAGTGTGGGGAAGTGCTCTTCCCACTCCTCTAGCTGGGAGGCTTGTAGACCTTCCATCAGGCGAAATCTTAACATAATCGTGTCTAAAATAGCATTTTTTGAACTAATGTGCGCAAAATTTTCATACGGTTCTTGCCCTTTAAGCTGAGAAATCCATTTTTTTAAGGTCCTCTGGTTTTGAAATCTTCTACAATCGAGATAGCTCGCAGCAGAAGGACCCAGGCCTAGAAATTCCCAATTTTTCCAATACTTTAAATTATGCCTGCACTCCTCACCCTGTCTGGCAAATGCTGATACTTCGTAGTGGCATAAGTTCTTTGAATGCAGCCTATCAATACAGTGACGATAGAGCTCTACGGCAAGTTTCTCTTCCAGGGGCCTGAGCTTTTCCTTTTTGATGGCCTCGAACCAGGGAGCGCCTTCTTCAACGCTAAGCATGTAAACACTGATATGTGAGGCCTCGTAACCCTGAAGATATTGCAGATTTTTATCAACACTCGCGCGCGTCTGAAGGGGAATCCCGACCATCAGATCCGTGTTAAATCTCACCCCCTGCTCCTGTAAAGTCTGCAAAGCTAGATGATTTTGGGAACTCAAATGCTTTCTTCCAAGCACTCTTAGCTCATTCTCACAAAAGGTCTGTATCCCCACTGAAAACCGATTAATCCCGGCAGCTATAAAAGATTTAACGGAATCAGGATCGAGAGTTTCCGGATTGGACTCGAGGGTAACTTCATCAATTGGGGAATCCCTCCAGGTATTTCTTACCTTCTCAATAATTCTATGGATCGTCGAAGGCTTCAAAAGGGAAGGGGTCCCGCCTCCGAAATAAATGGTGTCAATGCGCAGGGAAAGATGGGCATAATTCTCCATTTCATCGCATAATCCATCCAGATAATCTTGCCGGTCGGATCCCGCTTCAAGATCGGTAGCGAAGTCGCAATAAGAACAACGCGAAGAGCAAAACGGTACATGAATATAAAGACCTTGGAATTCTTCGCGAAGTCGCAAGCTTTGAAGCGGATCCACCAATTTGGAGCCGGTATCCCGGCCCAGGCTCACCCTGAGAATCCTTCTAGAATCAGATCCAGGTCAGAGCACCGTTCCTTTGCCAGTGGAGTTATTACGACGGTCTTGGAAATCCGTAGAATCTCGACCTGGTTTCGGCGGAAAAACTCCACATCGGAAGCGGTTAACAACTTACCGGAAAAGGTTTCCACCAGGGGAGACTCCTTCACTGCCGCTTCTTTCCTGAGCCGTTCGATCTTATCAACTACCTCAAGAACGATTTGGCGTATTAACTCTTCGGTTATGCGCATAGACTCAACAGTATATTCTTTCCTGTCTGGCCTGTCACTTGAATAACCCCGCCAGAGCGCCTACGGAAATAGCGGACTTATACACAGCATCCAGGGTGCGTTGAAATCGGTCATGACGCATTCTCAACTTAGCTGGAACCACAATTGTATCCCCAGGTTCAACCACGTACCGATAAGAGGAGGAATCCTCGCCCAGCGCCCCTTTTACGTAAGCCAGGTGGCGGGTTTTGGTCCGGGCTTTTCTGGCAGGGGTGGCAGAACCGTCTGCCTTGAGAATATAAATACTCTCCTTATGCGCAAATTCGGTGAATCCGCCCGCAAGAGAAAGAAAGTCATTGAGCTTCAGATTCTTTCGATGAAGAACTGTACTCGGTGAATAGACCTGCCCCAGAATAGTCACCTCCGAAGGGATTCCCGGAACCTCAAAGACATCCCCATCCTCTAATGAAATATTCATTTCTGAAATCTTGATCTCCTCAAGGGTAGAAACACCCCTGAAGTCCAGCTGAATTCTCCCCAAAATGTCGGAGCCAGCAAGCCTGTCTACCAGGGTTGTGACCTGGTCTACGCCTGAAAGAGACCGTTTTCTCTCTTTATCATCGATCTCTTGCTGGGTGATCTCTACTTTTAAACTCTCAAGCCGGGATCGCTCCTGGGCTATATACTCGTCACGTGCCAGGATTTGACGCTCTCGAACACTCTGCCTGAGGAACCTGGCCGCGCGCAGATACCCCTCTTGACGTATTCCGCCGGCTCTCTTCAGAACATCCGCCAGACGCTCTCCCATTTGAAACGGGTAAGTGCCCGGAAACTGAACCATTCCTTGCAAATAAACTTTCCCCTCATTCATGCGTTCCGGATCACTAAAGATGGAGATAATATCGCCATTCTCCAGTAGTAAATTTTCCTTGAAATCTTCTTTAATCGCATTTTCCAGATGAAAGGGCAATACCTCTATACCCCCCGAGCCTCTTCGATGGATTTCCCCCCGAAGCATATACGAAGATTCATTGAGTTGAGCCAAAAAGAGAATATCCGCAACCCGAGTCTTTCCATAAAGAGGATAATCTCCGGGCAGGTTCACGGATCCTACCACTTCTACCGATGGCATCGTTTGTACTTGTTCCAGTGAATACACCACCAGTCGATCCCCGGGCCGTACCGGCGTACTCTCTTTGCCCGACAACTCATGGGATAGATTCAGGGGGATGATTTCTTCTGAGGATCTACTACTCAAGGCTTCATTGAGTCTAAAAGTCGCTTTTTCCAAAAGGGACCTGAATAGTTCAGCTCTTTGTAAATACGCGTCTGAAGGCAATCCCTGGGCTTTTTCTACTAACTTCGCCACATTCAGGCCGTCTGTCCATTCAAAAATACCGGGGCGAAACACATGGCCATCAACCTGAACTTTGTTTTGAATGGGCTGCTGAATGATATGGGCTATGGCCACATCCCCATCACCGAGCAGGGTACTTCCATATACTTTTGAATCCAGGTCTTCAATCATGGCCTGACCCTTCAAGTTGAAGCGAATAACCTGCAATAGACTTCGGTCCGCCCCCCCTTCAAAACCTCCGCCAAATTTAAGTAGTTTCTGAAGACTCTCCCCTTCCTCCAGTTCAAATATTCCTGGTCGTCGAATTGCTCCTAATAGAGCTACTCTGCGCTTGGCCAGGGGTATGTGTAGAACATCATCGGGCTGAAAATAAACATTGGTGTTTACAAGACCTTCCATGAGTAGGGAATACAAATCAAAGGTCTGCACAATTTTTCCAGATCGGATCTGGTGAAAGGAGCGAAAGCTTCCCCTGGGACCAGGCCCTCCCTGGAACATCAACAATCGAATCGGAGACATCAGGGCATTAGCTATGACCATTCCAGGCCGCTCGACCTCTCCCGTGAGAAAGACTGGAAAGGTCCTCAAGCGCAAGATCCGAAAGGAGAGATCAATTTCCGTATAGTACCTTCGCAACTGGTTTAGTAGAACATTTCTCAACTCACCATGCACTACCCCGGCTACTGAAACTTCCCCTGCCAGGGGAAAAGCGATGCGCCCGTCCTGGCTTACGGTGGAGCGCAGCATTTCATTTTGTGTCTGATTCCAAAAATGAACCTCTAGCTCATCCCCGGGCCCAAGACGATATGAGTCAGGAACAACCGCCTGTTGAAGGCTCAAACGGGACCTGTCGCCCGGGAGAATATCAAAGATTTCATCACCGAATCTTCGCAGGGAGGAAAGGTCGATATTCTCAAATAGCACTGGCTCCCGGGAGGCAAGATAGGCGATAGTAGGCATCAAAGGACTGCTTTTTACCTCCATGACCGGAGCGCTTATGGTGACCTCTACAGAAGCATCCTCACCTGGAATCCTGGAATTGCGCGAATCACTCTCTACTCCTCGAGCTGATTCTCCTCTTTTAGCGGCCTCGCCCTGCAGTCCCTGGGAAGACTCTGAAACCTGCATGGACCGGATATTTGCCCGGGATGGGTCAGCGACTTGACCAATGGGCTCTGTAAAAGAGGTACAAAGGACAAGATAGAAGGAAAATAAAGTACTTGTGATTCTAAATCTTTGAGTCATGTGCTAACCATTTTCCGGAGAATGGAACCGGCTCTCCATTCTCTCTTCCAATCCTGATCCCATAGAGTTGAAGAAGGGACTCCGCAGGCGCAGAATCCCTTTGTAATACTCTCGGCAGGACTCGAACCTGCGACCCCTTGTTTAGGAAACAAGTGCTCTATCCAGCTGAGCTACGAAAGCAAAATCCAGGCGCCATTGTATAGAGGCCCTCAGCTACTGTCAAACCGCATCAGATTTGATAATTCTCTGCCCCCTACCCTCCAAAACCATATCGAAAAGTATATCCGAAACTAAGATGCCCATAATTTCTGGAAGAGCGCGATGCCACCCTCTTGTTATAAAGAAAGGAATGATCCCCTACAAACTGATTCTTGGAATATTTTCCCTCTACAAACCAATATCGACGGGGATCGGTCTGTAATTGGTAACGCCCCTTTAGAATTTCATTCACACGAACTGGATCACTTACATCTTTGTCTCTGTTCAGAAGTAGATACCTGTAATGGAAGGATAGAAGATTCTTTTTATCCATCTGATACTGGAGAACATAGCCGGCTTCTTTGCGTGTCTGCCTATACTCCAAAACATCCAGAACTTCCTGTAGTTCATTTACGGGAAGATCCGTGCGCAACTGGTTCGTAATTTGTGCGTGTCCCCACTCTCCGTAGAGGGTACCTGTCCATTTATTCCTAAAATCTCTACTCAGCATTAAGGATATGCTCTTTTCCCCATCACCCACTCCGCCAAACTCTATCTTGCGAGTGGGGCTCAGCGTGAAACTCGCATTATTGAAGGTAACGTTTGAAAAGAGCTTGTTAAGACCGCTTCCCTTATTCTTACGATATCCAATTTGCATGGATAGAACCTGGTGCAAACCGGGAAAAACTCGAAGATTTCTTCTCAGCGAAAGGTCTTCGGTCTCTACTTTGAGAATTCCGCGACCAAAATCATACTCATTAAAATCACGATCATAGAGCAGGGTTAGATTGGGTGAAATGCCGAAATTTAATCCCAGCCCCATCCCCTCCATATCCCCAATAGTTTCCGAATTCGAATTGGATAAGTCTCTGAAGTTGAGGATATCCAGGGCTGAATTCACCCTGTGATATTTCAGGGTTGCCTCATACTGCCCCCGGGGGAGAAGGTAGGCATTGGGCATAGCCCCCACCAGATCAAGAGTACTGCCGCAAAGCCGGGCACAGAAAATAAACCCTGATAAAAATCGAAGGTAGAGACTCATACAAAATCCCTATCGGCCAGAAAACAGGATCCAATGGGGCTTCAAGGAGAAATTACCGTGGCCGAGCTAACTACTATGGAAGAAAAAGTAGATCCAAAACCATCCGCCAGAAACAAGATCCCCTTTCCGAATCGGATTTCTACCTCAAAAGTATCTCCCTCAAGGGAGGGCAATGCGGAGCCCGCAGCATCTTCCGCTTTCATTCTAAGGGTTTTCAGATCCAGATCCAGATAATCGGTTTCACTGCTGAAACGATCCTCTGATTCGTTTTGAATGGTGACCTGGATGATGTTTCCATTGGGCTGAACTCTCCTGCCGGTAATCTCCGCTCCACTGGGAAATCGAATTTCAGCGGGAAGGGTAGTGAGAAGCTCTACGGGATCAATGAGCACTTCCAGAAGATTGTCCGTACTCTTTTCAACACGTAAAAATAAATTGGTTTGTAGATTGGATTCGTAGAGATTGCTTCGCAGGTCCATTCGAATCCGATCTGGAACCGCCGTTAATACAGCCACTCCCCCCTGCGAGGCTTCAACATATGCCACAGCCCCGATCACTCTCTTGATCTCGACAGTGGTGGAGTCAATCTGCAAGGAGGAACTGATCTGGACGAAATTAGAGCCCAGGGGTCGAGAAAGAAATCCTGAGGGTTTAAAAGATAGCTCTGAATCCGTTGAAAATTTCGAAAGGGCAGAGCTAAAAAATTCACCGTAAGTAGTTGTATTCGCAGACAAATTCGCGGCGACCAGGCTTATTTCTCTAAACACGGGACTTCCTTCAAAGAAAACTCCCGCATCAGCCGGACCCGTAGTATGCCTCAAAAAACTGGACACTCGATCCGCCGGTAAGGCTCCCGCTGAGGAATTCGCCGCGATACGAATCATCTCATTCATCATCTGTAAAACGGCGGCATTCCCCTCAGGCTCTCCCTGCGCGGTGGTTAAGCCCTGGTAGGACTGCGAGTTGAAATTCAGCGTTCCTCCTCCAGAACTCTGTAAGAATTGATTGAGGGCCTCGGAAACAAGGTTGGTAGTAGAGATCTGCGGGGAGCGCGACTTCGCTGAGGCGATCAAAGAAGTAAAAGGAGTGATATTGATCCTTTTAGCCTGGACAGTTGAGGATCCAGGGACCAGGTCAAGGAGACCCGTAAACCTGGTCTGTGCATCCAGCTGAGGTCCGCCAGCACCTTCCCTTCCCCCGCTCACCTGCACAAAAATCGTACTTAATGCCTGGCTCAAGCTTATGGAAAAGGGAATTGTTTTCCCGTCATTACCCGTCTCAAGTGCTTGAAAAGGAATGGGATTCGCCAGTGCTCCGCTGACAGGATCCAGGGAGGTGCCGATCGTGACACTCCCACCTACAATAATATCATCCACCGCCAGAATTTCATCCACCGATAGATTTCTCTGCTGCGAGCTGGAAGTTATGGAGTCCTGACCGGTTCCTGTAGATGCCCCACAGCCAAGCAGCAGCACTCCCAGGGAAAGCAGGAAAATCCGCAATTTGATCTTTTGCCTCATTGGAAGGAGGATTATACTTGAGTCCCTCTGTCTCACCAAGAGCCCTCTTTATAGTCTCTGGCGGGAGGTATGATAGTCTATGAAGTCCGTTCCTTAAAACCATGGCTCTGTTTCTTTATAACTGCCTTCTGTGGCTGCTGTTCCCGGTATTGTTCCTGCATTACCTTAGAGGTCGGTTAGCGTATAAAAAATATACCAGACCGGTGAGTGAGAGACTTGGATATTTTCGAATCCAACTCAGCCCGAGTACCAAACAGCGCATACTTGTTCATGCTGTTTCTGCCGGGGAAACCGTTGCCGCCCAACCCCTGGTTGAAGAAATCCGGAAACGATTCCCCGAGGCGGAATTGGTTTTTTCCAATGTTACCGAGACCGGACATGACCGCGCCAAACAACTAATTAATGCGGATCATTTTGTATTTTTTCCACTCGACTACCGTTCATCGGTGCAAAGATTCCTGAATCAGATCAAACCCACACAGGTCTTTATCCTGGAAACAGAGTTATGGCCCAACTTTCTCAAGGAATGCCAGAATCGGGCTATCCCTATCGCGTTTGTGAATGGCCGTATTTCCAAAAGATCCTTCGAACGATATTCCCTGACACGAACACTCTGGAAGGATCTTCTCAAGACTCCGCGCTTTTTCATGCAAAGCGAAGAAGATTTGGATCGAATCAAGTCCCTGGGTGCCACTATGGTGGAAGTATCTGGGAACCTTAAAGTCGACCAGTTAGATCAAAATTTACACAATTCTGTCCGCAAGGAAATCTACAAGACTTTTGAAAATTTTGAACGCCCCCTGGTTCTCTTTGGCTCCACCCACCGCGAAGAGACCGCCGAAATACTGCGGCTCATCTCAAAGTGGAAAATCCAGAATCTCAATGCCGCGTTTCTAATCGCTCCCAGGCACCTTCACTTTCTTGAAGAGTACCTGAAACTCGCCCGAGAGCTAGGTCTGCAGACGGTTCGAAAAACTACTTTTCGAACTTCACAGGAATTTGACTGTATGTTCGTCGACACTTTTGGAGAACTAGCCAATCTTTATGAAATTTGCACCATCGCTGTGATCGGAGGAAGCTTTGAGGACATAGGGGGCCATTCCATCCTCGAACCAGCCTTGTTTGAGCGGCCCATTCTCTATGGCCCCCACATGGAAAATGGTAAGGATATTTCCAGACTCTTCGAAAAAAACGGCGCTTCATGGAAGGCACAGGACTACGAAGATCTCGGTCGAAAAATAGAGTTACTGCTTCAAAACCCACCCCTTCGACAAGAGCTTGGTCAAAACGCGGGTCGTTCCGTCCGCAGTATTATGGGGGTAACTCAATCCATTCTCGATAGACTCAGTGATACCGCCTTAATACCCGATTATTCAAACAATCCTGAGTAAGTACATGCTTTTGGGCATAATTTGAAACAAGCATGAGCCTTTCACCGTAGTATTTACAAGATGAGACTGGTGCATTATTTTGCGTTTTTTTTGATTTCCCCGTTACTGATAAGTACCTGGGCAGATGAACTCCTGGTCCCGGACGCGCAAATTTACGTCCCTTCACCACAATTCAAGGATCTCAACAGACCAACCGCCCAGATCATGGATTTGCCTCCAATACGTCCCATTTATGGAACTCCCGGCATTTCCACACCAGGTCAATTTTCGCATTATCAGTATCTCTATTTCCGGCCCTACAATTACCGCATGCAAAATTACCCCTATATGGCCTACCAGGGCAACGGCCGCAGAAATCCCGGCTATTTTCCCTGGAACGGAAAACCCCGAAAAACGGAACCCAGGTCCCAACGGTTTGAAGGAGCCCAGATTCTACATGCGCCCTCCAAAGTAGAACAAACAGTGGAAGGGCAAATTGAAGGACCCAAGTTTCTGACATATTGGCTTCAGGCGGTCGGTCTGAAGCGAACACCTCCCATGGTTGGGAAGGGACAGATGGCGGCCTTTTTAAATACTGAACGAAAAAAGGCTCCTCGCCTGATTCAAAAAGTAGAGGCTATTGAAAAGGATGGAAAGATTGTGAAACTTGAAATTCGTTTTCAATCACAATCTAAATCCGAAGAAAAACCTAGTTTTTATCGCTCCTCTGAAGACACCACATCAAAGGGATTTCTTTCTGTCGCCATCTTTAAGGATCTGAAAGTTCCTGTGAAGTTCATTGATATAACCAAGAAAGAAGAGACGGAGGAAGAAGATCCTGAGAAAGAGGAGCGTGATCCAAGTGAATTCCTGGGTGCTGGGCGCATCAACTGTAAAATCACTGATTTAACAAAGTTCCGGCCAGCCTCTACTGGAGGTGCGCTCAATACAGCGACTCAAGATTCAGATGATCTCGAAGGAATAAAAAAATACCTGGATCTGGCCAAAAGCAGGGTTCGAACCTTAGCTAATGTGGACTTTAAGCGTGAGGTTGTCTACATCACCGGTCGTGCCTATACTACAAGAGAGAAGGCCTTGGAAATCTACGATCGAAAAATCCTAAAAGTATCTGACCTCGGATCAAGACGGATCCGACATTTGGTAGAGATTGAAGAAACCAGCGAGTCAAAAGAGGAAAATAACCTTCGAACCGCCCCGAAAGATGATGAATTCTGGTTTTCTGGCCATTTTGTCGTGGTAGAGAAACCAAAGGAGTATAGTGGTTACCGCTTCGGAGTCACCATGCGCAATACTCCCCGTGAAGACGAAGAAGAAGACTAATTGTTCGCGCCCGGGGCGTGTTCTAATAGGGGTCCAAATATTGCATTCTCCAGTGTGAACAGGTACTGTATGCCTGGAATTGGCTCACCTACTCAAAAAGGGGTTTAAGCGTTGCAGCCAAAGTTTAAAAACTTCACCTTGTATATTTTGATGCTGATCGTGATTCTCGCGATCTTTTCTCATTTCTATTCAGAGAAAAAGGTAAAAAATCTACATTACTCCAACTTCATCACTATGGTGAAGCGTGGAGAAGTCATCAATGTAAAGGTCAAGCACCTTGAAATTGAGTTTATAGACAAGAAGAACCAGAGCTTTACGACTATCGCTCCACAGGCAATCAATCCGCCCTATTTAGATCTGGTGATGGAAAAAGTAAAACATGTGGAGTTTGTCCCGCTCGAAGATTGGCCCGGCTGGGTTCAAATCCTCTTCAACCTGGCCCCCTGGGTCATCATTATTGGTTTATGGTTCTATTTCATCTCCAAGATGCAAAGTGGTGCTCCCCGTGGAATGAGTTTTGGCCGCTCAAGGGCAAAAACCTTCAGTGAAACCAAAGAAAAGACCACGTTCAATGATGTGGCGGGATGCGATGAGGCTAAAGATGAACTTGCCGAGGTAATTGATTTTTTAAAGTACCCTAATAAATATAAGAAGACCGGAGCGCGTGTCCCCAGGGGTGTTTTAATGATGGGGCCCCCGGGAACTGGTAAGACCTTACTCGCGAGGGCAGTGGCAGGCGAAGCGAATGTCCCATTTTTCCATATTTCAGGTTCAGATTTTGTGGAGATGTTTGTAGGGGTTGGCGCTTCCCGCGTTCGAGACTTATTTGAACAGGGAAAGAAATCTTCTCCCTGTTTAATATTCATCGATGAAATTGATGCAGTGGGGAGACAGAGAGGCCAGGGAATCAGTGGCGGGAATGATGAAAGGGAGCAAACCCTTAACCAACTCCTCGTAGAGATGGATGGATTTGAAGGGGATACCGGCATCATGGTCATTGCCGCTACCAATAGACCTGACATTTTGGATAAGGCATTGCTCAGACCAGGTAGATTTGACCGCCAGGTAACCATTGAACTCCCAGATATTAAAGGCCGAGAGGGAATCATCAAAGTCCACATGGCCAATATTCCCGTTAACGAAGCTGTCGATGTCCAAACACTGGCAAAAGCAACTCCAGGCTTTTCCGGTGCGGATCTTGCCAACATGGTTAATGAAGCAGCCCTTCTGGCTGCCAGGTATGGACACGCCCTTGTAAGTACCGAGCATTTTGAAGAAGCTCGTGACAAAGTCATGATGGGCCCTGAAAGGCGCTCCAAAGTGATGTCCGATAAGGAGCTGAAAAATACCGCCTACCATGAAGCTGGTCATGCCCTGATTAGTTTATTGGTCCCTAACAGCATGGAAATCCATAAGGCCACTATTATTCCCCGGGGTAGAACTCTCGGGATGGTTTCTTTTTTACCCAAAGAGGATAGTTCCACTAAGGAGGAGTTCATCGATGGTATATGCGTAGCACTAGGAGGAAGATGTGCCGAGGAGCTCGTTTTTCAAACCTGTACTCCAGGTGCCTTTAATGATATCCAGCAAGCTACCAACATGGCTCGAAACATGGTCACCAAATTCGGAATGAGTCAAAAACTAGGTCCTATCAACTATTCAGAAAATACCGAGAACTTTTTTGGAATTAAGTCTTATTCAGAGCAAACCGCGAGGGAAATAGATAGCGAGATTCACACTTTGATTGAGGCCCAACTAGGCAGGGCGAAGAAGTTACTGGAGGGTCATCGCGATGAACTCGATAGTATCGCTAACTCTCTGATTTCCCATGAAACTCTAACACTTGATGACTTGAAGAAGCTCATGGAAGGCGAGGAAATTGGCCCTCCCAGGCCAAACCTTCTGCAATCCAGAGTAGACTCTCCCCCACCCGATGAGGAAGAGACCATGGATGAAGAAAATGAACAGGAGCCCAAAGCGGAAGAAGACTCGCTACCAGAGAGAGGGGCTGCCTGCGTAGATGTGGATGAAGATGCCATTGCTAAAGAAAATTGCGACTCCATTAAGCAGGTGTCTTCCGATAAGCAGGACACTTAGGGGCCTGTCGGAGTTGTTCAATTCTCCCTGCCGTATTCATAGGGGGGTTAAACATGAAAATTCTTGCTCTAGCTTTAGCGCTCATATTCTTCATCATCTCCCTTACATGGTGCAGTGATCAGGATTTCCGCGGAAGACCTCTGCCTCCAGTACCCAAACCCTGGATAGATCCGGTACCGGCTCCCGATGACCCTGTAGACCCTACCGAGCCATATCCGGGCCCTAGACCACTACCAGAGCCTAGACCCCTTCCGCTGCCATTTACGCCGAGGTATAGCCAGCTCTTAAAGCTAATTGAAGAGCTACGAGAAGAAATCAAGCAGGTTAAGAGGCGAGTCTCCACCTTGGAAGCTCTCTTAAATAATCAAGGAAGGAGTTCCTCTAAACCTTCAGGCTGTAATCGCAGCCTGGAACTCCTTAGAGACGCTATGCGGGAGTTTCAAAATGATGGGGGTCTTAACATAGTTTTTGACGGTTCGAAGGCACCGTTTCAAACACTCGTGGACCGGGGTTATCTTTCTAAAATTCCTGTCTTTTGGAACAAAGTACGAGGAAAGGTGGCAGATACGCTTTCTTGTCTACCCTGAGACTTTTGAATCGTTGAAATTTTATACCCGGTCGACTGTATAATGTAGTTGGCTCCAGACCCAATCCCCCGTTGATCATGCCAAAAATCAATTCAAAAAGAGCCGGAATCAGAGAAATACCCATCAAAACCGTACTCGGTTTTTTCATGCTGGCTTTCTTCCTCGAGCCTGTGTCAGCCGAGAAAAACATCATTTTTAGCCAGGCTCAAAAGATCAAAGCGGGAATCAGTGGAGAAGTGCTCCTACCCGACAAAGTAAGAGCCAAGACTTACGCTTTCCTGCTTCCCCTGGGAAAAGCACTGTCCTATTCGGTTCGCTTTTTGATTGCCCCCTCCTACCAGACAGAAGTACAGAACTCAAAGTTCTACTTTCCCTTCGCCGAAGAAGGGCGATATGTTCTTGGGGTCTATGAGGATACCCAGGCCAACGGATTGTTAGATATCGGTAAGGAGCGTTTTTCCATTGCACCGGGCTCACCTTTTACCTACTCAAATGAGCCCATAAGCTTTCAAGTATCTCTGCGAAGAGAGAGTCCCCTGAAGCTGCACCTCGAGGACTATCCGCAGGAATTCCCCATCTATCTACAGGTCTTTTCCACAAAAAAAGAACAACTATACGTTCTTCCGCTCAAGCCTCCCGAAGTTGCTCTTTTTAACCTGCCCTTACCGGTTCGCCTGGGACTTGCAGAAGATGAAAATCAGGATTTGCGCCTCGATATCAGTGAGATTCCTGAGACTACCTACCTTGTAGAGAGACCCACTGATCAGACGCTTACCATTCAATGGGAAAAGGGATGGAATTCCCTGACTCTTGATTTCCCCAGGGAGTCGAGCCCATATCCTAGAAAGCTATATTCCTTACAGTCCAAGGAATCCACGGAACTCAGCTCTGACACCAGGATCTCTTTTTTCGACTTCCCTGAGGGAAAGTACCGGATTGACTATGAAGTCCCAGACCCGCCCTATGTGATTTCCAGCCCTGTTTTCAAACATGAAGAAGAGACCAGAATGGAGTTCTTATTTTCACCGGAGTATTCCATCTACTTTGAGCATCCTTCAGAGCGTTCATTCTTACAGATCAGTCTCAAGGAGGGAGTTACCTTCACGATACCCTCCACAGATGTTGTGACTGTATACCAGGTGGGAGAATACGAAGTGGTTGCTTTTGATGAAAATGATGAAAACGGTGAGCTCGATGAGTTTAAACTCTCTAATGACGGAGTGATTTTCTACACCGCCGAGCTGACTGATCTTTATCCAAGGGATACAATTCGACCCGAATTCGGAGGAAATCGAAGGATCCTACGAGGACAATACCATCTTTATTCCAAAGCTCGCAGAACGGGTCAAATTATATTTTTTCAAAAAACCCCAAGAGAGAAAATTTTCAATACACTTCAGGTATTGCCGATTCGCAAGGCCGGAAGAAGACAATATCTCAAATTTTACTTCCGTTTGGACCCAACCGTCCCTTTCCTGAGTTACATCGACTTCAATGAGGACTTTCTCATTTCGGGAGAAGAAACCGCGTATTTAAGAGAGTTCGACGCATCGGATCCCGAATTTTTTGAAATCAAGCACTCTCTCTATTTCCCCCTGGTTGACCTGGGAAGCCTGGAAGTATTAATCGAGGCTGAAAAGCCCGAGGCACATTTTCTGGAGGTTTTCGCTCCCGGCAAGGATGAGGCAGTGGCTTCTATTTTTCTCGGAAAGGCACCTACATATCTCTATCAACTACCCTTAGAGGTTGATTTAAGGCTTCGAATCACCTTCGATCGTAATGAGAATGAAGAACTTGACCAAAACGATACCCTTTATCCTGAACAGTCTGTTGTCATTCCATTCGAAACTAAAACTGCGATTCATAAATTCAAATTCTAAGCTCTTCTCATTGGTATTGGATTCCTATGCCATTTCGATTACGCAATAAGCACATCAGGATTAGCCTTTTGCTTGTAAGTTTCTTTTTCCTCCATGCATGCTGTAATGACTCTGAAGATAAACCTCTCCAGCCAGAAGAAAATCAAGAACCTCCATCTCCGGACCTTCTGGATACTACTTCTGGAAGAAGGTTGCCCATGGTGCCGCCCCAGACCTCACCTTCCTTAAAGAAAAAGTTAGCAAAGTTGAACTTAGTCAAACTTAAGGAGCCAGCCTCACCACAACAACATTTTGAAATGAAATCCCAGATCTTCCACCTCTTTACGAAAGGGAAATATAGTCAGAATCTGGAAAAACTCTTGCACGATTATTGGACCTTGAGTAGTTTTGAAGAAAAGCGTGAACTCCTTGCTCATCTCATTTCCTGGCCCAGTCTTTCCAGAAGTTCCATGGGATTGAAAGAATGGAGAATACAGGAATTTTTCAGGGGGCTCGAGACTTCCGCAGTTGAAGATATATTAATCCTGGGATTTCTAAAGAATCGACAAGGGGAGGTACAACCTGATATTCGCTGGTACCTTACCCGTAAATATAAATCCAATCTCGGAGGAAACACCCTTTTATGGAGGCAATTGATTGAAAAGGGTAAAGGGCCATAGAATAGGAGTTATGGATTTACGCTCTACAAGTCTCCTACTTTGTCTGTGTCTCCTTATTATTTCCAGTGTTCAATCCATAGACCGCCTGGACATAAAGAAGGCTTGGTCTGAAAAGAAACCTGCCCGAATTCTCGGAATTTATGAAAAGTATCCCTCCCTGTTTCTGAGCGGCGAAACTCGTTATTTTCTAGCTCAGAGTTTTCTCAGTTTCTCAAAACCGAGGGAGGCGGTAAGCGCTTGCGCCAAAGCCGCAATGGAGAACCAATTCAGGCCATGCTATAAGCTTCTTAAAGAACTTAGAAAAAAGTTCCCACTAGACTATAGATTTGGTCTCGGACGGGTACACTATGAGCTTGGAGACATGCAAAAGTCGTTTCGTGCTTATTATGGCTTGTTGAGTGAAGTCCCCACTGACTCTGAATCCAGAATCTACCTGATTCGCATATTTCAGTATCTCCAGCAGCACGATTATGGTTGGGAGCAACTTCAGTATTTAGATAACCTGCCCGAGGATCTTCGCCGGTATTCTCGTCAGATTGAGAAACAGATCCAGCAGCTAAAACACCGTTTTGGCAAGGGCAAACGAGAATATAAAGAAGATTGGGAGGCAGGGCTTTATCTTTATGTCATTGCCGCTGAAGGACCCAGCCCGAGCCTGATTGAGTTCCTGAGCGATCTCTATAAGAAAAGAGAGGGCCAAGAGCCCACGTCTTACAAATATGCCGTGCGTCAGGCAAACCTTCTCTTCGCCGCAAAAAAGACCGGTGAGACCTTACAAACTCTGGCTATGCTAGAAACCCAACCACTCCCCCCGGCACAGGTTCTCAGTCTCGAGAGTCTAAAGAGTCGTATGGAGAAGCAAGGACTTATTAAGTTGGAAAGGCCGCCGCAAAAGACAGCCGCTCACCATAAGAGTCCCACTCAAGAGAGAAAACCCGAACAATTTAAGAGACCTCTTGAAACACCAGGAGCTCCTGCCCAATATTCTGCCGTCAAATCTATGAACCTTAAGCCCTTGGACATCAGTGAACTTCCCCTTGCCACGGCCGATGATCTCAGCCCCATTCATCGAGTAGAAGAAAAAGTGAAAAAGAGGATTTCCCAGGCAGGCTCAGATTACGAAATGCGACACATCGTCAGGGAGTTGGACCGAGCGGAAAATGAGCTGCTTAAAAGCGAGTCCTCTTCACAAGCCCTTGAAGCCTACCTGAAGTCACAAAGAGGTCAGGAGATCCAAGAACTGGTACAGGAACAGGAAACCAAGTTTGAAAAAGTCGACCAGAAAAACGCGGCTCAATTCAATGGAGAATATAATAAGTTTCAAGAAGCAATGGATAGTGCCGGCACTCAGAAAGAGAAGAAAAAGAAATTTCAACAGTTTCTTGATCGTTGGTGGCGGCTTTCCCAGGGCGATGACGTTAACCTACTCACCCAGGGGGCTATCAAGGCTTATTCCAAGACTGATGAGGGCAACAAACTAGCCCGTGAAGTCTACCAATTGGGAATTGAATTAAAACTCAAACCCCCACACCTGGAAATGGATGAGAGCTTCTTCCAGGATCGGGGTTTTTAAACGCCCTGGAATAAGTTACTCACCAGAGAACCGTCTTTCCGGATTCACTGGAGTATTGGGCTGTGTCGGATTTCCCGTTATAATCTGCTGCGCCTTTCCACCCATACAAACAGCACGATCGTATTGGGTTGGATTGACCGGAGCACCAGCGCATTTCTCAGTCGGATCAAGATATAAGTTATATTGCTTGGGAATAGAAGGCCCTGGACCAATCAGATCTTCCGTGTGGGCCAGGATTCCTAGCACTTGAGGACCGTCTGGACCGGCCCCCTGGTAACAACCCGCTGTATAGCAGCCAAAGGCTTTCTGGACTGGTGGAAAATCTTCCAGGGCATAATAGTCTCCCAGCAGCCCTGGAGCTGTGGCTCCAAACTCAGTATCGATACACGCATCTCGATTCGCGGGCGGCTCAGCCTGACATGTTGAAACAGAATTCCCCGCACGCCCACCGAGGGTTGATTTTTCATCCTGGTCATTTACAAACCACTTCTCAGCCAAAGTCTCCTGGCTTGCCTGGTATAAAACCTCATCCAGAGCTTGAATTCGATCCAGGAGCAGATAACCCTCCGAGGTAGTTTGGGCTAGTTTCTTATACTTGGGTGCAATGACAGTCTGCCCTCCCTGCTGAACAGTCGACTCCGCCTGGAGCTTATCTATGAGCGTGCGTTGATTCATATATAAATCCGCAAAGGCGCTAAATTCTGCTGATGCGTCAAAAGTTCTTGAACCGACGGTGAAACTTCCTCCTGAACCGCCCGTCCAGACATCTTTTACCTGTGTTTTTTGACCATCATTGGTACCAAATGTGTAATCTTTTGAGCCAAAATGAAGATCAAAATAATCATCAAGCGCCTCCATCAATGGCTGGAAATCCGCGCATAAATCCACAACCTCAGAATCAGCTGAATCTGCGCACTTGGTCAGTGGAGGGGCACCCAAACCCCCCAGCGTTCCCCCAAGTGTCGGGGGAGGGGGGGCATGGTTGTACCCTGGATTTTTCATAATCTGGTACCAGCGAGGGTCTGGAAAGACCTTAGTCTTCCATTCACCATCACTAATCTCCTGGTTTACAGCAGGTAAAGCTGCATCTGGCTGGTCAAAATATCCAGAGTTCACCGGCCTGCTACCGAGTGGGTTTCCATCGGCGTCCAGTGCTTCAATAGATTCCTCCCTGGCCTGTTTGAGCATACTTCTCTCACCATCATCGGGAAGATAGAGCGGGGCCACCGCAAAAAATTTCGGCTGGGACCCATCCTGAAAAGGAGCTTCAACCGGGTCATTTGATGCCTGTAGCGCAAGATAGGCATAAATTTTATTGGGATGAGCATCGGCGAAATCACCCTTGATTCCTGCCGAGGTTCCAGAAAGAGTTCTTGAACTTTCATCATTGGGAAGTAAGAGAGCCGTAACAACTCCCGCACCCACCGCGCCAAGTACAACTGCGGCGGTGATAGCCCCAACAATCAACCCACCAACCCCAAGGGTAAGAACCCCTACTACGATGGCAATCCAGATGGGAGAACTTTTCTTTGAGGTAACTTTTACTTCATGCCTTTCGTGATGATAAACCCTATCTGCCTGGCGTCGGTTGTAGAGTATGTTTGCGCCGTTATGAGGGAGTAGGAGACTACCCTGAACTTGAGGAACAAGATAGCGGCCATGCCTGTAGCGGATCTTATAGTCTCCGGAGGTCAGTTTGCTTTGTAGCTCGTTTTTGAGGGGCAGAAAGGGGGCAAGCCCGTTTTCAATTAACTCTATTGTATGGTTGTGTTTTGGCTCGGTACCACCAGTCACGGGGTCCACGGTATCCTGAACCTGTGCTCGGCCAACATAGGGGCCGATCTCAACGCCATCGGATGATTTCACTCGCGGCAGATAAAGAAAATAACAGATATCAGCCTGTGCACTCCCAGACAAAACAAGATTTCCATCCGAACCACGAACCTCAACGCTCATAGAGGTTTCCGGATCAATCTCGTATTCTGGATGTTTTACGGAAGTATCACAGGTAAATTCATCGCTGCGATAGATCAAGCCCGCCACGTTTCTCACAGAAGCATAGGGGTGCAGGTCATCTACGCTTGATGCTGTTGGATCAAAATTCAGCAGCTGAAGATTTTCTCTTGGAATCGGGGCCGCCTGATCGTTTGCGGGTCCCCTGGTTTGGTAGGTCTGGTAACCTGAAGGTGCGCCGCCGGAATCAGGTGGGGCGTTATCTATAAGCTTCTGGTAATACTCTTCAACTGGTATGTCTAAACGGGTACCGCTATAGGGACCCATCGAATTAGGGTCTTCATAATCACTTTGATCTTCCAGGGAAAATTTATCTTCATAAAGCCTGTGCCTGAGGATACCTTCCGTGGGCACCATAAAATAGTCCATCGGTTTAAAAGTCGTGTAAGACTGCAGACGGGCTTCCTTGTCCGGGGCATCCCTCCATCGCTCATGATTCCAGACGGGCTTGGCAGATAGATTACAAGTGCAAAAAACTAGCAGGAATAACCAGGTAGCTCCACGGCTATAACCCGCTGTTTCGCTTAATTTCACTTGCCTAAGATTCGATTTCATCTGGATTTCTGCGCATCAGTGCTGCGATCCTGCAGCTTTATGCCCCCGAGTTTTCCTATACTAATTGGGACGCGAAGATTTCGACCATTCCCTTCCATGTCCTCAGCATTCACTTCCATATGAAACAAGCCCTCCACTGGAAAGGAAAAGGACTCTGTGAAACTATAAATATGTTTACCCCAGCGGACACGCTTCTCAATCGGATTCACTCTCTCGTCATTGATCTTAAAAATATCTTCATCCCCCGCCTTTTCCATATTACGCTCTGTAAAATAGAGATCTTCAGACCTGCGAACCAGGTCGGTTGCGGGGTCCGTTGCGCTGGTGATACGAAATGTTATCCAGCGAAATGGATAGTATGGCTCGGCCGGAGCTGCCGGATTATCCCAGTCCGAATATCCACCTGAGTTATCCCTTAGCCAATAGGGGGTATTGTCTTCCACAAAAACATCAAAGCGGAATCTTGTCCTTCTTTGACCGTGCGGCTCAGAGCCACCTTGATCTGGAAATGTCAGCGTAAGAAAAGAGTCGCCTTCAGAGTCCTTATATTTCCCCGGATTACGGGACTCTTCCCAGGTTTCTTCATTATTGACCCAGTCTCCAAAACAGCGTCCCCCCCCCGTACATTCACCGCTATCGGGCTCAACAGCTGAAATTTCTGAATTGGGAATCCGTGAAAAAAGATTGTTACGATCATAGGGTAAATCCCACTCGGCTCCCTGACCTGCCATGGCATTGTTGGGAAGTCCGACCGTATCTGTGACCTCCCCCTCTACTCGATGTACTCTCACCCATATATTGGGTCGAATTCTATCCCACTGCACATGGTATCCCGCCCCGAGATAATCACTTTCCTGCCATTGCTCCGTAACGAAGGTATGGATAGTCACTTTCTTTTTTCCAGCGATAACCGGAGTAATCTGTAGGAAATGAAGAAGAACTCCAAGGAAAAGGGCAGATCTGCTTAAGAGCGCGATAGATTCAAGAATGGATCGAAGAACACACATGGGAGAATACTCTCAAAAGTATACTCTCAATACAGGAGTTTTCCTACTTCACCCCTATTCTAAAGACAAGATAGAATGAACCCCTATGATAAGAACCTCGATTCTACTGCTCGGTCTCCTATTTACGCCCAATCTCTATAGTCTCCAGTTTCACTGCTACCCAACTGCGGAGAAAACGAAAATATGTATTGGCAAAGGAGAGGAGGGCAAGATCATTTCCGTGGAGGAAATCCCGGATGGCAGAATCAGTCCTTCTACTGCGACCTATTTCTACCCCGGCGGCCAGCTAATGAGCCATGTAAACTGGAAAAACTCCTACTACGTGCACCTGGACCCCCAGGGGAAACTGCAGGAGATGCTGCATCGAGATTCCTACCAGGCCTTTGAGAATGGTGAGGAAGTCATTGACTGCCTACAATCTCGCTGCCTGAGTACCAGGCTCACCTTTCTATCCATTCCAAAACAGGGACTACAAACCGGGGATGTAATTTTCTCGGGTGATCTTAGTCCCTACACAGGACTGAGAAAGGCTGAACTCACCCATGTCAGTATATTCGCCGGCTTCCGTTCAGGGATACCCTATGTGGTCAGCAGTGACATGTATGAACCCCCAGCACTAAGCCCGATGGACTCTGTTCTCTACAACACCTTTTCTTATGTGATCTTGAGAAACCCAAAGTTCCAAAGAAATTTCCAGGACTATATGGACGGTAAAAAAAGACACCTGGAAAAAACTCAGGCATTTTGCAGCCTGTTGTTTTTCTCATTATTCCAGGAAACTTTTGAAAACACCGGTGCTAAATGGCCGTATTTTGAAAGAATCCTGCCCGAATATCTTTTAAAAAACACCTTTGAATACTTTGAGCTGGTTGCCGCTCACACCCCCCATTTTGAATCTGTGGAGGAAATGATACAGAAGAGAGAAACTCAGCTTGAAAGTCAAAGTTTGACCTGGACTCGAATGATTTCTGAGCCCAGAGAAACGCTCTACCAAATGTTTCTGCGCAGGTTTCCCTTTCTGCCTCTGGAATTCAGCGAGAACAAAGTTGAAAATCTCCTCAGATTGACAGCATCCGGCTTGTTTCAAGCCTCCCGGAAATTCACCATGACAAATGGGAAGAAATCCCCTGGAGCGTTTTCTCCCTTACCCCAAACAACTCAACTCTTCGATGATGATCCTTCTTTCAAATGTTTTCAAAGGGAGAATTCTCCAAGACTCTGTACGATGAGAAATGCGGCTGGCCGGACCCGGTTGGTTGAGATATACACGGACGGCGGCTCCTGTCCGGATACAGGGATTTATCTTCGTCCTGACGGGACTCTGCGTACCTATATTGACTGGAAAAGAGAGGTCTATCTTTCTCTTCAATCCAATGGCGAACCAGGTGAAATCTTAATGGGCAAGAAATACAAATATTTAGAAGAGGGGCAGACCGTGACGATTTGTGATGAGATTTCCTGCCAATCAAAGAATCTTAAGTTTCTGAGTATTCCCCAGTCAGGACTCCAAACTGGGGATGTAATTTTTAGTGCTAATCTTTATCCCTATAGCGGACGGGCCAGATCCTGGCTTACCCATGTGGAGATATTTTATGGCTACCAGAAAGAGATTCCAATGGTTTTGACCAATGATATTTACGAAAAATTGAGCATTCGACCCCTTGGCTCTGCCCATCAAAATACCTTTGGCTATGCCATTGCTAGAAATCCTCAATTCCAGAGGGCTTTCAAGGACGCTTTGGAAAAAGTTAAGCAACTCACCTTAATACCCGTTCCTTATTTTTGCGCAAACCTGTTTGTTGAACTCTATTCAAGAATCTATCCCGAAAAAACCGAGCACTGGGACCAGGTGGATCGGAACTTCGCAGAACAAATCTTTCTAAATACCATTGATGACTTTGAGATCCTGAGTATGAATCTCGGATCGCTTCTATCTATTGATCAATTTAGAGAGAAAAGAAAGCCTGTTATTGCTGGAATCCGCCAAAAAATATCTAAAATTATGGAGGAGCCTCATACCTTTCTTGAACAACTTTTTGCCCAGGATTTTCCGATGCTTCCCAATATCTTCAACCAGAGACTGGTCCATCGAATCTTACAGATGATGAAAATCCACCATCCTTGGAAACTCTCCCACCAACTTGGATGGAAACTGGAAAAAGAGACCTTAAAAGAATGATTTTCAATGGGTTCAATAGCCCTTAGGAGGCTTTGGGCGGTATAATGTATACAGTATGATTCCAAGAAAGCTCCTATTCTTCACTCTTCTCATGTTCTTGTCGAATGGTATTGAGGTTCAGGCCTTAGAAGGTGAGGACCTCAAACTAGACGAAAAGGGAGCGACCCTTCCGCAGACGCGAAGTGTGTTTATCAATGGCAAGGAGACTGGTTTTTTTTTACAAAAAACAGGGTTTCCCTCGGCAACCTCAACTGTTGTTGATGGAAACTTAGTGAAGTCCTTCCTGGAATCAACCCGCGACGGTGTGAATCCAGATGGAAGATGGACGATGGTCATCACTGTAGGAGACCTCATCCAGGGGCATGCCCGCTCAGAAAATTTCGCCACTCAGACCAATCCCATTCAACGCTCCCGTCCTAGTGTGCATAAAATTCAGCGAATTCAAAGGATAAGAGTCCCGATCAACAGTCCTAGATAATCAAAGCCACTCTATGCAGGACAATCGCCTCAAAGACCGTTTAAAACAGGATGTCGCTCTCAGTCCGGAAGACTTTAAAGTTGTTCATGCACTCATCCAGGAAAGATCCCTGTTTTATGATCAAGCGCTGATCTTTTCCGAGCGGATACAAGACGATTATATCTATCCCGTTCTTTCAGAGTTATCTGGCATCCCTTTTCTAGCGCGGGAACAAGTGGATTTCTCAGTGGATTTGCGAAATGTCCTACCAGAGAGATACCTCAGATCAAGCAATATCATTCCTCTGAAAAAATCTACCAACAAGATTCTTGAGGTCGCCACAACTGATCCCCTTGATCTTTACGCTCTGGAAGAAATCTATGACCAGACCGGCTACAAGATCAAACCCAAGTATGCGGAAAAATTCCGAATTGAGTCTCTTCTCAATTCCGCCTTTGGCGACAGTGCTGAGATTCGGGATGTACTCACCGGTTTTGACCAACAGCAAAGCGAAGAACAGGAAGGACCCGCCGCCCTAGATGTCATCGACCAAATTTCTGCGGCAATTTCTGATGAAAAAGACGCCCCCACGGTTAAATACGTACAGGCTCTTTTTCGCCAGGCAATTCGCCGCAAAGCCTCTGATATTCACGTAGAGCCCAGGGAAAAGAGATTCCTGATACGCTTTCGTATCGATGGATTGCTTCAGGAAGTTCCATCGCCCCCTAAACATCTACAAGATAATATCATCACTATTTTAAAGGTCATGGCAGACCTGGATATCTCGGAAAAAAGAATTCCCCAGGACGGAAGAATCCGGCTCACTTTTGAAGGGCGCCAAATTGATTTTCGCGTTTCTTCCCTGCCCAGTATTTACGGAGAAAAAATTGTGATCAGGGTTCTAGATACTTCTAGTATCGTTCTGGAATTTCCCACCCTGGGTTTCTCCAGGGAGGACGAAGAGAGAATTCGTCAGGTGATCATAAAACCTCATGGAATCATCCTGGCTGCGGGACCAACCGGGTCCGGTAAGACCACGACTCTCTATACTATTCTCAAAGAAGTTGCCACCGATGATCGCAATGTCACCACCCTGGAAGATCCGGTGGAATATCGTCTTGACCAAATGACTCAATGTCAGATCGAAAATAAAGCTGGTTTTGGATTTGCCACAGGACTCCGCTCCATCCTCCGTCAAGACCCGGATGTGATCATGGTGGGAGAGATTCGAGACCGTGAGACCGCCGAACTATCTATTCAGGCATCCCTCACAGGTCACCTGGTGTTATCTACTATCCATACGAACTCCTCTGTAGGAACCGTTACCCGATTAGCAAACATGGGCTGTGACACCTACCTGGTGGCTGCTACTTTAGCTTCCGTTCTGGCTCAACGACTCGTTCGCCGCATGTGCCCATCCTGTAGAGAGGAATATACTGCTAGCATCGAAGAACTAAAGGCCATGGGTGTGAAATCCTCCAAAGCGATGAAACTCTATCGAAAGGCCGGATGTGATAAATGCGGCTTCACAGGATACAAAGGCCGAGTTGGAATTCATGAACTACTCATTCCAGACGATGAAATGCGGGAATTGATTGGCCGCGAAGCCATAGAGTTCGAACTCTTTCGCCACGCCAGGAAGAAATGCAATTTAAAGACTCTCAAGGAATCGGGAATCCGAAAAGTCCTCAAGGGAGTATGCGATTACGCCCAGGTACTGGAAGCCACTCTCTAGAGTTGATTGATTGAGGAGGGGGTTTCGGGGATTTGGGCTTGTGTGAGTGCGCTCATGGCAGCCCTTTCTAAGCCCTTCCCTCGTCGAAGGTGACTATGCCACCTCCTCCTCACGAATGAATTAGAAACGACTACCCTGAGCACTCTCCCCCAAACCACATCCTCGAAACCCCCTCCTCAATCAAGGGAATATTTCAATGTGATTATCTAGCTAATTCCTCCTCTCTTAATGTAGGAGAGTACTTCGGGAGGGATCGTGTATATGAAGGGGTTTCGAGAAGGCGTAGCTGGGGGCGGCTCGCGAGGAGGAGGTGGCATCGTCACCTTCGACGAGTGAGCGGACCTCAGGTATGTCTTCTCGGAAGCGCTGCATAACGAGCCCTCCCGAATCCCTCTCCTCAATTAACCCTTAAACCCGCCTGACTTTCGATTGTCTTTATCTTTCTCGAGTCCAGGAATTTCAAAACCTCGACCGGTTCTACGGGTCTCGCTATCTTCCTTGTTCTTTTGATATGCTCCGATGGCGGTCTTGACTCTCTTATCCGGTTTGGGCTCATCAACACTGCCTTCATCACGAACCTTGGGAGTGGGACCATTCCCATTTCTGTTCACAGAAAGCTGGAATGCGGTTGTCTCGGTACTTCCACCTACATCTTCAGTCTCATTTCTAGCCTGACCTAATTTGAGCCCCTTATCCGGGCGATCCGCCTTTTCCGGCTTATCTGGCCTGGCCGTTTTCTCTTGCTTGGCTGGCTCCTCTGGGCTGTCCGCCCGGGACGCTTTCTCTGGCTTATCCCCTTTCTTGGGCTTGGCTGGCTCCTCCGGACTATCTGCCCGGGACGCTTTCTCTGGCTTATCCCCTTTCTTGGGTTTGGCTGGATCCTCCGGACTGTCTGCCCGGGACGCTTTCTCTGGCTTATCCCCTTTCTTGGGCTTGGCTGGATCCTCCGGACTGTCTGCCCGGGATGCTTTCTCTGGCTTATCCGGTTTATCTGGCTTTGCCGGTTCCTCTGGTGGTGCTGGCGCAATCGGCGGTACTGGTGGTTCCGGAGAGGGCAGGGGAACAACGGGTGGCTCTGTTGTTACTGGAGGCTCGGTCGTTGGTGGCTCCGTTGTTACCGGAGGCTCGGTCGTTGGTGGCTCCGT
>CAZIKF010000012.1:116930-119267 GCA_964539825.1 uncultured bacterium | reverse complement strand
TTTCTAGAGTAGGCCGTATAGGTCTCGAACCTATGACACCTTGATTAAAAGTCAAGTGCTCTACCAACTGAGCTAACGGCCCAAAATTAAGGCTTCGACTCGTACAGGATTTTGGTTTCATCCCGGTCCTCGTGTACGCCTGGTACACTTCGAAACGTGCTGAAATCAAAATCCGGGTACGATTCGAACCCTTTAGCGGATATCAAAATCCGGGTACGATTCGAGCCCTTTATAGACTCACGAATCGTGAACGGTTTATTGAGTCTGCGCATTATAGGGATTAGATCCAAAAACTGTCAATTGGAAATGATGGCCTGAACCTTTAGCGGGATTTCTCACTTCCTTCCGTGGAAATGGAGTTTCCCGTTTTTCATGATCAGGGTTTCCCCCGGGGAGAGGGTCAGGGTCCTTCCTTTGTCCAATTTTGCTCTCAGGGCACCCTTCTGTACCAGGATCTTAAATTCTTCATCGGTGACAAAAACCTGAAATGCACTCGAACGGGTAGTGATTTCCCCAAAGGTCTGACCAAGGCGAAGAAGAATCCTTGAGCGTGACGAATCGAATTCAAAGGTCCCGGTATCCAGGGTCAGTTCTAAAACCTTTTCAAAGCCCTGGGGATTGGACTCAAAGCTAGATAAGGTCAATTCCGAATCCCATAGAATATTGAGTTTGAGTTTCCCACTCGGGTCCTTAAGGGTGGTTTTCGAATCACTTCCCGTACGAACCTGTGAAGGAATGGAAAATCCGGACCCATCAGACTCCTTCCAGGAATCCAGCGGCCCCTCACGAAAGAAGATCTTTCCGGAGGACTGTACTAATTGAAAGTTCTGCCCTGCCCCTGGTAATGCGGAGGAAAATTCTGGTTCAGCGGGTGCAGTCGACCACTCGGTGAATGCGTAGATTCCAATTCCCAGTACACATACACCTATGACCACTGGGCCCAGGAGAGAATTACCTGTGGGCACTTTGAGAATTTGCACGCGTTCAGACCCTGGTTTTCCCGCCTGGGCCGCTTTGATCATTTCTTGCTGGAGCTGTTTTTGAGCTTCTTCTCGCTGTTTAGCCCACAGGGCGTGATCTTTCGATCGCCTTGCCTCATCCTTTTCTCTCTTCCTGTCCAGTTTCCGTTGAAGCCTTGCCTCTTTCTTGCGCTTCTTGCGTTCCCTTCGATCTTCACTTTTCTTTTTCACTGCCTGCTTTTTACGATCTACGATCTCCTTAGCTTCATAAAAAATATCTGATTTTGTATCGGAGACAATTTCAGTGAACTGCTCCATAAAGCTATCCCAAATTTCTGAAAGAAACTTTATGGGAAGCTCCCAATAAGGTTTAAGCCCGCTTTTGACCATAGAGGCTACATTTCCATCTGTGACCAGGCTGTCTTCAGCCCCCTCAATAAGAGCCTCCTTTTGAGCATCATTGAGCTCACTAAGGGTAAAGACTCTCTCATTTGGAATCGCCAGACTCTCCTCGTGACCCGTGAGCGCTAAAAGCGCGAATTCCAGTTCCCTGAGATTCTGGTAGCGGGCGTCGGGAGTTGAAGCACGAGCACAGAGTACAATTTCGCGGTACTTTTCAGGAATCTTGCTGGCCGGTAGAACCCTGGGAGGGTGCAGACCTCCTGTCACACAAAAATAGAGTAGTGAGCCGAATGAAAATACGTCACTTCTTCTATCAATGGGCGTACTCTCATCCCAACACTCCGGGGCTGTATAGCCGGGAGTTCCCAGTGCGGCTTCTTTGGTACTTTTCAAGGAAGTAATGATAGGCGGTACAACAGAGAGCTTAACCACTCCAGAGGAGTTGAGCAGAATATTTTCTGGTGAAAGATCATGATGGATGAGTCCTAATTCATGCAACTCCTCAAGGCCCGAAAGAACCTGAAAACAAGCATGAAAAGCAAGAGCCACATCATTGCTTGGATCCTGTACATACCTTTGCAGAGGTATGGCCACAAAGGGCTCAAAAGCAAGTGCCAGATGTCCGCCGGATATAGAATAATCAAGCAGGCAAAGAATATTAGGATTTCGAATCTTCTTGAGAGAGTCGAGAATCCTCTCCAACTCCGCGGATTTAAAACCTGCACTCTTTTTGGGCAGTTCTATGATTTGGATCCGCAGCGGGATCTGGGTTTGCTTATGCACACCCTGGAACAGGGTGCTGTTCGCATCAGATCCAAGGCAGCGTTCCAGGCGATAGGGAAGATCCTTATAAAGCTCAGAATAAAGCGCCTTGAGTGGTTCCGCAGAGCCGCCACGAAGATGATCCGAATCCGAAGTCATGGGGACATTATAGCCTTGCAGGCAGAAGAGAGAATAGAGAAGAGAGAAGAGAGAA
>CAZIKF010000012.1:0-116830 GCA_964539825.1 uncultured bacterium | reverse complement strand
ACGCAACAATTGAAAAAAATTGTGAGTCGAGAGCCGGGGCGTGGTGGGTGCTTGGGTGCTCAGGAGTGGTGCATGGGAGTAAATCGCGACGAAGGGCGATGCATCGCATCGTTCAAGGAGTGATCTGCTCCCAGGTGCCGCTCATGAGCACCCAAGCACCCGCCAAAGCCTCGGTTCTCGGCTCACTGTGGGAGAGAGGAGGCATTTAGAAACCAGGTTGGAAACGCTTCACCTACTGTTTTATATGCAATGGCAAAGCCCCCTGATAGGGTCACCTGATCTCGCTCAATTCGAGCATCTTGTGAACCCCCCTTGAGCGCGAGATAGGACTGCCTGCCTATTCCCGTGATTCTTAAGAAGAGTTTATGTACCCCCGCGGGTGCTGAAGCCAGATCGGGTTGTTCATAGATAAACTCCACCAGGGAAAATTTATCTGGCAGGTTCTTTCCATTCCTACGAACCAGAAATTCATCGGGAAAGAATTCATAAATAACCGGGTCCGTGAGGATTTGGGCGGGTTGATTTGGATCCCTGGAATAGATATAGAAGCTGAGTCTATTATTCGTTCCACCCTCTGTACTTTCAATAAGCACAGGATGAGTTTCATTGCTGATAGCCATTTTAAATTCGTACATAAGCTTCTGGTATAAAAAATAAGATGCCTGGAGGGCTTCAGATTTGTTGGCACTCATATTGAAACTTCTAATACCGGCGGTGTAGAGGGCATAGACACTGATTGAAAATACAGAAATGAGTGAGATTACGATGAGCATTTCTACGAGGGTAAAGGCACGATGCCTTTTGAGTGATACAAGACTGGAGTCCGGAATGACGGGCAGTGGGGACCTTGAAGTTCGATTCTGGATACCGCGATCAAGTAGCGGTATGACGGGTAGTCCGGGAGGACGGTGTGGGGGAGTTGATTGAAATTGGTTTGGTGGGAATTCTGAAGTTCGATTCTGGACACCGCGATCAAGTAGATCCATGACGTTTGAATTGCGGTTCACAGGGATTCCTCCGCGTAGAAGGATAGATCCCTTTGGTGCACTAACTTTTCCAGCTTATATTCCTTCCATTCCTTGTTGGGACCTGGAAATCTCCACTGTATGATCACTTCAAGACGACCCAATCCTGGCTCCACGACTGGGAAATACCAGGTCTCTCTGTATCCTTCGGGAGCTAATCTCATGAGATATTCAGGAGGAAGGGCCGGCTCCTTGGTACCTACTGGCACGAGGTTTCCCGTGCGTGGCTGTTGTTCAAGCTGGATCAGCTCCGCATAGGAATAACTTGAAAATACGTCAAGAATACGGGTTGCCCGCAGATGCGCGAAAACATAGTAATCATTGAAGGAGGATTGAATGGTCCCCGAGCTAAGGAGGGTAGAAACCGGGATAAAGCACACGATCAAAATGGCCAGGGCGATGATGATCTCAACGAGCGTAAATCCAGGATTATGAACCCGTTTCATTGTGTTAACCCCAGGGGAGTTCGATCCAGGTGATGGGCAATGGAACGAGGACCTATACCCACATAATAATAATGGGATTTTGCGTTTCCACCTCCCGTACTGGTTGTCTTGCCTGAATCAACCCTGGGATCAAACTCGATTCCACCCCTGAGCTGATCGGGTCTATAGATTCGATTGAATACAAGATTTCCGACAATCTGTGATTGGGACCCCATCATATCCAATTCTCCCATGGGGGAAACGGAACCCATAACCATACCGCTAATCCTGGTCCGTCCATAGGAAAGAAAGCTGAGTAGATCAGTAGAGGGATCGAGGGGTTGAATGTTCCCCAGTTCGAGATTACCACTGGTTACCACAAAGAGCTTACCTTTGATTTGGAGATCTTTTAACACGAGAGTCTGGGATGGATTATTCACGAAAACAACTCCATTAAGAGGTGCAAACCGACTCTTCAATTCCTGGAAAGCCAGGTTCACATCGGCACCCTCATCAATGATGTGCAATGCCTTGGACCTCCATTCTGCGGGTGAACTGTACTTACTGAAGAAACTACCAATCCTGGCTCCTTGCGCCCCCCCCAGGACGATTACGAATGATTGGAAGTCCTTGTAGATATTCAATCTCTTCACATGCACATCAGAGAGTTTAGCGGTCGCCTGGGCAAGGGCTTGAATGGCTGGAGGGATAGTAGCCTCTGCCTGGGCCTGATCAAGGGCATCCAAAGCCGCGTTTACCGCATTGGTCAGGGCAAGGTCCGCAGCCTTTACAGCGGCGACCTGCTGAAGGATTTCCTGGTTTGCAGCGGCAATTTTGCCGGGCAGATTTAAACGCTCCAGCGGCTGAATCTGAGTAAGCTTGGAAAAGGCCACTGGATTTTGCGGAAAAGCTACCAGGGGTGGAATTGCCTGGTTGAGAGGAGGATTATCAAGCATGGCGTGATACTGATCTACATTCACATAACTATCATATTCTCGAAACTCGGCCTCAATATAATCATGCCAACCCTGACGAATACGTGGGATTCCGGTGGTGATATCCAACTTCGAATCTTCAATATTCTTGTTTTCGTAGGAAGGATTTACCCAACCGGCGACATCCTGGACATAGAAAGGAATCTGCCCGTAAGGTCTTGGGGTGCTAATCAGGATTGATCTAAATTCCTTATAGTCCTGCACGGTCCTTCGAAAGGATCTTCCAAAGCCGGCTTTTCCTGTAACTTCCGCGTTGAACCGAACGGTTCCATATTTTTCATAGGGCATGGTTGAGAAAGCTCTCTCAAAAATAACATCCACCTGTACGGCATTACCCTTGAGCTTATATTTCATAAAGGGAAATGCCTCGACAATCTCCTGAAAGTGAGGAACGGGTATGGAAATTCCATAGGGCTGTCCGGTGATGCTGGGGCGACGAAATTCCGCAAAGAGAGCCGTACCGGTTTTATTGATATCCCGGTTTAAAGTCCACATGGCCTCCTCCAGGGCGGATTCGGCTAAATAAACAGCATGGTCACCGAGGGTGGTGATGGAGACATCGCGACTGATTCGACCGATGAGTTGGTAGTTGTGATATCCCATGGTAGCCAAAACCACCAGAAATATCAGGATCAGGGTTATAAAGAGCCCCGACCCCTTCTTTGAGTTCTTCAAATCATTCTTCATCTTGGCAGAAAAAAGAGTCGCTGGATTTACCAGCGACTCCCTTCTAAAATTCAAATTCTGTAAAAACCTTAGCCCCCGCTCTGATCAGGCAGGTCTGGTAAATCTTCAGGTACAATAGCCCCGGAATCATCGCCTCCAGTGGATCCCAAAGGTGGATCTTGTCCGGAATTAGGGTCTGAACCTGTCCCGCCGGTAGTGGAACCCGAAACAGTTCCCTGAGTGTTACCGGTCGGAGTTGTAGCCCCTGCAGTTGAACCCCCAGCGGTCGCTCCTCCAGCGGTGGAACCACCAGCCGTCGTTCCAGTGGGTCCCGCGGGTCCAGCAGGTCCGGCAGGTCCAGCAGGTCCGGCAGGTCCAGCGGGTCCGGCAGGTCCAGGAGTAGTTAGAGTTTGCCCGGCCTGTGTTCTCGGCTGGGCCTTCTTAGGTTTCTTTTTGTTACAACATCCTGCTAATAGAAAATAAGTTAGAAACAGAAGCCCTAAGAGTAGGATCCTGCTCGTCTTTCGCCGCTTTTCCACAAAAACCTCCCCGATCTACGGAGTTCGAGTCTTTTAATTAACATTTTCAAAAGAAGATCAAATCATTGATCCAATCACACGAACTCCATTGAATTCGAGTTTACGACATTTGAAAAATCCGTCAATACTTTTATTGAATTATTTTTTTCAAGCCCTCTGCTAGCAGCAATCTTGACTGCACCTGAAATCTACTATAAAGTTCCCTGATTCCACAAACTGGAAATCCTTCCTATGCCTGTGATTCTGGGAATTTCCGCCTTCTACCATGATAGCGGCGCCGCTCTGATTAAAGATGGTAAAATTCTTGCTGCCGCCCAGGAAGAAAGATTTACCCGCACTAAGCACGACCCTTCTTTTCCTAAGAACGCCATTGAGTTCTGCCTGGAGTGGAGTGGGCTTCAACTCGAAGATTTAGACGCGGTGGTTTTCTATGACAAACCCCTGTTAAAAATGGAAAGGCTGCTGGAGACTTACTACGCCTTCGCCCCCCGGGGGCTACGCTCCTTTCTCTTAGCAATACCGGTATGGATCAAAGAAAAACTATTTTTGAGGAAAATGATTCGAGATCAACTGGAATCCATTGGGTCTTATGATCCTGGTAAGACACCCACCCTTTTTCCAGAACATCATCTTTCCCACGCGGCCAGCGCTTTTTACCCTTCCCCTTTTCAAGAAGCCGCCATCCTGACTATCGACGGGGTCGGAGAATGGGCTACCGCCTCCATGGGTCACGGAAAGGGTAGGAATATTCAATTACTCAAGGAATTGAGATTCCCCCACTCGGTTGGCCTTCTATACTCAGCCTTTACTTACTACCTGGGTTTTAAGGTAAATTCCGGCGAGTATAAGCTCATGGGACTCGCCCCATACGGTAATAAAGAAGCGGAACAAACGAAGTTCTTTCGACAAAAGATTTTAGAAGAAATGGTGGATCTCAAGGATGACGGATCCATCTGGCTAAACCAGGATTTCTTCGATTACGCCTCCGGCCTTCGCATGACCAGGGATAAAAAGTGGGAGAACCTCTTTAAAATAGCGCGAAGAGAGAAGGAATCCCAACTTGAGCAAGTCCATTGCAACCTGGCTATGGCGATCCAGCAGGTGACCGAAGAAATTGTTTTAAAAATGGCCAGGGAGGTTCAACGGATAACAGGCTCTAAGAACCTCGTGATGGCAGGCGGAGTAGCACTCAACTGCGTGGCAAATGGAAGAATCCTTCGTGAGAAGATTTTCGACCGGGTCTGGATTCAGCCGGCCGCAGGTGATGCCGGCGGAGCCCTGGGGGCAGCATACGCCGTACATCATCTTTACTTTCAGGGAGAAAGAAACCAGGAAGATGGTGTCGATAAAATGCAGGGGTCACTCCTTGGACCACGGGCCAGTCACCTTGATGTTGAGCTCATGGCTCAATCCTTCAAAGCGGTTTTTGAGAAGTTTTCCAACTTTGACAAACTCGTTCAAAAAGTGGCTACTCTGCTGGATGCAGGGTCTGTGGTGGGCTGGCACCAGGGAAGGATGGAGTGGGGGCCACGGGCACTGGGAAACCGAAGCATCCTGGGGGATGCTCGAAATTCTGAGATGCAAAAAAAGTTAAATCTCAAAGTGAAGCATCGAGAGAGCTTTAGACCTTTCGCCCCATCGGTCCTGCAAGAAGATACCAATGAGTTTTTTGAACTATCCCAGGACTCCCCTTACATGCTCCTGGTCTCTGAAATTAAGGAGTCAAGAAAAAAGCCCCTCCCCGCGGACTACCAGAATCTGCCTTTGAAGGAAAAACTCTATACCCTTCGCTCGGATCTCCCCGCCATCACCCATCTGGATTACTCCGCCAGAATTCAAACCGTACACAAAGAAACGAATCCTCGCTACCATCACCTACTTCAAGAGTTCAAAGATCTCACCGGCTATGGAATTCTTGTAAATACCAGTTTCAATGTCCGCGGAGAGCCTCCAGTATGCGTTCCTGAAGATTCCTATCGATGCTTTATGCGCACTCAAATGGATTACCTGGTTATTGAAAACTATTTATTTATCAAAGACAAACAGCCCCGCTGGAAGGAAACAGGTGACTGGAAGGAAGCCGCACCCCTGGATTGAGACATGCACGATAAGAATTCAACGTATCAAAGACAAGAAATTCTGGAGACCCATACAGTCCTCGCCCTGGCCTGCCTGATCCTTGGCCACCTGCTGCAGCAAGAATTGCTTCTTGGCCTGGCTGTTGGATTACTTTTCGTCAGCCTCTTCTGGCATGGTCTGGCGGAGAAGATAAACCGATTATGGCTTGAACTTTCAAGGCGTCTAGGGCACTTCTCATCCTCCCTGCTCCTGGGAATTTGCTTCTATTGCCTACTTACTCCGCTAGCCTGGCTCTATCGAATCTTCCATCCTGATGATTTAGACCTTCGTAAAGGTAAGGAGTCCTACTTCCATAAGCATACGGTGGAATTTGATCAAAACTATTTCGAAAGACTCTGGTAGACTTAACCCCAGACCATGCAATTTCTCAAAGAACTCTGGGACTTTCTAAAACACCGAAAAAAATGGTGGCTTCTTCCTATTTTCGTAGTACTGCTCCTGGTGGGAAGCCTGATCGTATTCAGCAGTGGTTCAGCCGTAGCCCCATTCATCTACACATTATTCTAGGGGACTGCTAATGAAGCCTGGTCTTTAGCTCGAGAAAATTTTTCTTTACCACGATGTCTTCTATGGTGGTCGACACGTCTGGTATCAGGGTGAAATCATCAAACACCAGCCCATAGCTTTTATAAGTACGCGGAGTTATGACGATACCGTCAATATTCTGGTTAATCTGACTTACAAGCATCTTAGCAATATAAGAAAAGATCACCTCATCAAGATTCTCCCCGCTAATCTCCATCTCCACACCAGGAATCAGGTTAGCCACGTGCTTTAATCCGTCCCGAACTCTACCGGTCAATCTAGCCACGGAAGCAGCTACTTTGACCAACTTGATATAAGGCTGGAGTGCCCCATGGTTCACCGGATCATAGAGGCTCAAGTGATTAAAGTTCATTTCAAGGGATGGATTCTTAAACTGGGACTCTCCGCTCAGGGAGATTGCGAACTGTCCACTTGGAACCTTGTAATCATCGGGATCGACTTCAATTTCCACCTGTCCAAAGGTGACAAAACTGATGACATTACTAGCCCCTTCCTTCAATCCCTTTCGAAAACCCTGGAACGGAGCAATGATCTTGATTGCCTTGTTATAAAAATCCGCTGTCTCCTTGGAGATCTGTGTGAGGTCCCCTCGGAAATAGGCGGTGGTTCTCCCCTTGCTGAAGAAACCTATACCAAATTCATGTAGACCGCGAAAGAAAGAAGCCACCCTTCCTGAGAGTGTCGTGTCCTGAACTCCGGTGTGATGGGTAGAGAGAAACCCCTTGCGAAACCCGGTATAAAAATTATTGATTAACTTTTGTGCAATTCGAATCGAGACATTTCCCGATGGCACTTCCTGGGCTGGCTCCACGCGCTCATAGTCATTCCAGTTTTCGGGTTCGGCGGATGAAGAGACGCCTGCAGAAGGCTTTGGATGCTCTTGTGAATCCACTCTTTTCCCAAGGAACTCTCCAAGCTTCTTTCCGGGAATTCCACCATAAAAACGCATCACCCCTTCTTCAAGGGCCACGTCAGAGATCTTAAAATTCGGAAAGGACTGAAAAACTGGAATTCCATTCTTGATCCTGAGGATGGAGAGATGGGGATAATACTGAAACCTGAGCTGCGCATATGGTGTGTCGTTCAATCTCTCTACCAATTGATTCAAAAGAGATAGGGTTGAGTCCAGAATCAGCCCAAACTCAGTCTTTAGCTCAACCGGCTTTCGCCCTTCTTTAGCAAGGCTTAGACTCTTGATGACGAAATCAAAATTATCCTTTTCAGTTTTTACGACCCTGGGAGTCACATCAAGAGAAATTACTTTCCGATTTTCTTTCTCCTTGAAATCCTCACCCATTTCCATGTGAACAAGGGATATCTCGATTCGAATAACTTCCTTACCCAGGTGGGTAAAATTGATTTTTTCAACTCTATTCTTGGCCTTATTTTTTTTACGCACAAATCCGCTGATATACTTTGCAGCAAAAGCATTAGCCATCGCCGAGTCAAGCTTAGCGGCCATGGGAGCATTTTTCTGGATCCCCTGTCGTTGTGCCGAGGTGAGGTAATGAACCTTTGGATAAAGTTGTCGGTGCTTTTCCCTGAGCTCTAGCTGGCGCTCTTTAGCGACACCTTTCTTTTTGAGTGAAATTCGAATCCGCTTGAGAAGTTGGGCACGGATCTTTGAGACAGTATCCTGGTTCTTCTGAACCAATTCGGCAAGGCGCTCTATTTCACCGGCAGCGGCGGTAATTTCAGAAAGAAGCTCCAAAACCTCCTGCAAACGCAGCTCAAGCTTTTTATCCTCAAAAGCGAAAGCTGCCAGATGCTCTTTTATTCGTTTGACGAGGTCCTCAGGAGAGGCACTCAATTCCTCGGGAGTGATATCCAATATAGAGACAAGACGATCCCTGGAGTGTTCAAACTTCTCTTTAAGCGAATCAAGGTCCTTAACCGCCTCGCGAACATTTCGATTCGCGGAGCTCAACCTTTTCCCAAAGGACCGGGCATCATCAAGATAGCTTTTACCCTCATCCCCATCGAGGTCCACCCCCATCTTCTTTAAGTCCTCAACTAAAAACTTGATATCATCGAGGGAGCCCTGCAATTCCTGGGAATGGTTTTTCAAAGAGCCAAGCCTGGTCTCGGTCTCTTGAACCTCAACCTTAAATCCTTTATAGGCTATATCCACCGAAGAGGTATCCCCACCTTTGAGGACTTTCTCGAGAACCTCGGCCCTGAGAACCAGGTTGCCATTTTTCGACTCAAAATATTTACGTCCCTTCTCAGAATCAGTAAGGGAATTAGAAACCTTCTGCCCCCGCGCGCTTTCCACGGCGTTATCAAGAGCACCTGAACTCAACAATTTTTGCGATGCCTTTTGAATCGTCTGAACTTTCTCCCTGGCCAGGCGGGGATCATCAATAGGCGATATAGACTTTCTAACCAGGGCTTCCAACTGCCCCTTCTCTCCTCCAGTAGCCGCGAACTCGTCAAATGAGATCCCTGAGTCCCTTTCAAAGGCCTCTTTATCACTTTTCGCCAAGGAAGCACCAGTGACTGCTTGAATCTTGGCCAGGCTCTGAAAAGTCTCGGTCAAACTTCCGTCCTCAAGGTAAGACTCTATACTCTGATCCACCTTTTCAAGCCCCTGCGCTTTAATGGCGGCCTGTACCTTCTGACTGGCAAGCACCGCTCGTACCCGTTTGAGTAAAAAATCTAGATTGGGCCTGAAAGATCTTGGCTTCAGTACAAATTCCTGATAGCGGCTAAAGACACTCTTCGCAAGCCCCCTAAAAGCGGGCACCCCTCTGGACTCCTGCACCATTTCATGAACCCACAATTTTCCACTGCTACCCGGAAGCCCTCTCTCTACGTTGACGAGATCTACTCTGTCTTCTAGAGAAGCCAGGGTATCCAATTCATTTTGAAGGGCTCGATTCTGTGAAAACCAAAATACCAACTCCACGCTATAGAGACGGGTATAGGATAAAACCAGGTAGGTAAGAATACTGTTTCCCCACTCTAGAGCAGATCGAAACCGACCCACCCCCGGATCATTATCGGCCACTGATTTCCAGGGAAAAGATGTCAAAATTTGGGAAGATTTTACGGTCTTCAGGGTATTCCATTTGCGTAGAATTTCCCGAGCGTCGGAACCGGAAGATTGTCTAGAATAAGCATGTAGGGCTCGTGCCACCAGGGAATGAATCTTGGATTTAACCCGCAAGAGCATTTCCACATTACGACCCCCCCTATCCTCAATGGCTTTTTGAATTCGAAAGAAGAAGTCACGGGTGAGATAAACATCATCCTCGTCACTCTGGCGGTCTCCCCAGCCGCTCGTTCGGGCATCGCGCAGTTGATCAAGAGTCACCCGGGAAAAATCCAAGCTATCTTCCTTAAGATTTCCACGGGTATGAAGCAGGTTTTTATCAAACTCAAAATAGCGCATCCGGGTTCGAAAAAACTTATCCTCCTCAGGTGGCTTCTTTGTCAAAACCATAGATTTCAGGGATTTCAGCAGAATCTTAACTTCCCCCTGGTCCGAATGGTTGATGAAATCCTGGAGGGAAAGCCCCTTGCCAGGAGTGACGGTCTGAGACCAGGCCTCCAATTTACTTTTAGCGGCTCTAGAAAACAGCCCCTTTCCTGGATAGGGCTGATCCCAGATTACTTTATCGGGAAGGGTAGACTGAGCCTGGCCCGCAAAGGGCTGCGCCCCCCCCTGATCTAAACCGCTAAAACCAGGGGAATTATCAGCAAATAGGGAAGCCTGCCAACAGAACCAACTGAAAAGTACGCAAAGAAATCGCTTCAAAAGTTTCCCCAAGGATAAACAGGTCAGGAATTAGAACTGACCATAGCTAAAAAGGAATACGGAAGAAGTACAGATAGGTTTCGTAAAGTCTCAGAGTTTTCACGAAATGACCCGATATTATTTAAGGGGATCGCAGGTTTCATTCACCTGAATATACCTATTAAATATTTAAGGATATCAATACCTTAAACTCTTAAATCCCCTTAACAGGTATTGCTCACAACACCAAATCAAAACAAGACACCCTCAAAAAGAATTCTCTTGAAGATCCTTTAGCAAAAAACGAAATGGCGCTTTGCTTTCCACCTGGTTCAAGTATTGAAGAATCTCTGTGGAATCAGATTTTCTAAGGCTTAGCTGATCGATCAATCGTCTATACAGGGATGGACGTGAACGAAAAACCAGGGCTATTCGATCTAATTGGTCCTTGAGGCTGACCTTAACGAGGTTAAACATCATGCTCATCAAGGCGTTACGATTTCTTTTCAAGTCCACGCCTTCGAAGCCAAATGGTAAATAGATCACTTTTCCCAGCCCGAATGTATTAAATATTCCAGCAGGGCCTCTGTTCTTGTAATGAAGAAAAGCACGAGCTGTCTGAGCCGCCCCCGGGTTAATCTTGATCACATCGGGCCATCTCTGGTTATCAGCTCCGTCCCCACCATCGAGGTTGAATCTTAAACCGGATCCTTCGATACTTTTGACTCTGGAAATATCTTCAAGGAAAGTTGCGCCTAGCACCTTTTGATAAAGGCGGCTCACCCGGATTCTATAGCCTATTTCCTGACCTGAAATAATCAATCGCCCGCCACTTTTAACATAGGCTTCCAGCAGCTCCTGAGCATCGCCATCCAACAGGGAGCTATTGTTATTTTTTCCCGTAAACCATATGACATATGTGTATCCCAGGGTCTCCTCAAGTGTGGGAGTTTCCGTGGAATCAAATTCGACGCCCAGGGCATTGAGACTCGCCTGGTAGTAGCGCTCATAATCTCTACCCATATCACGATCAACAATTAGAAATGGAGGAAGCGGGGGTACACGGATGGAAATCGTTGATGCGGAACTAATATAGAGTTCCCGGACCATCACCCTGTGCCCCTTACTCTCAATTCTCACTTTGTAATCTCCGCCGGGAAGATCTACCTCAAAGAGGCCATCGGTCGTATTGCCACCCTGTACAGGGACATCTTGAAAGGTGATGGATGCATCCAGGCTCAAACCCTCAAAGTTTTTGATATCAAAGATGGTTCTAAAAAAGGGAGCCGTTTGAAGAGCCGTATGGATATTCAGAGTCTTTCCAGCCTCAACTCTTATTGAGAGGAACTTCGCGAAAAAGCCAAAAGCACTGACCCTAAGTTCATAGTCTCCCCTTGGAAGGGACATTTCTACTTCACCCAGGGAGTTAGCATAGTAAGTCCGGTTACCGGGGTTCACTCTTATGGCAGCCAGATGATTAGCGGAGTCGATATTTAGCTTTATCTTTCCACCACCGAGTTGAAGACCCAGGGCCTGGAAAGCATCCAGCCGACCAAATCCATAAAGGTTATCCTTTCCGGGATCACCGAGATCTACGGCAGAATCAGCAAGAATTTCACGAACTTTATCCAGGGAAATCGAAGGATCCGCCTGGAGCATCAGGGCGATGACACCCACCACGTGAGGAGCTGCCATGGATGTGCCGCTCATGGATTTGTAGGTACCCCCCGGTTTTGCCGAATCAATGTCTACCCCTGGAGCTGAAATATCAGGCTTGATATAGGTCTCTCCCTGGTAGTTCACAGGTCCTCTTGCTGAAAATCGAGCGACCCGGTCTTCAGCATCGGTTGCACCAACGGCAATGACATTCTTATAACGTGCCGGAGCCGCCACACTTCCCTCAAGGGGGCCGGAGTTTCCAGCGGCGAACACTGGTATGATCCCGAGCTCTGTCCAGGTGTTTACAGCCTCCTGGTAAGTATCATCCGTTCCCCCGCCCCAGGAATTGGAGATCACTCTTGGAAAATCCGCGGTATCCGGATCCTCGTCCGGATCAGCCATCCACTGCATCGCGGAAAGAATCGCTGATATGCGAGTCCTTCCCTGGTCATTGAAAATTTTGGCCATATACAGCCCCGCTCCGGGAGCCACACCGATCGCCTTATCAGCATGTCCCTGACCAAGGATCGTTCCTGAACAGTGGGTACCATGACCGAGGCCATCATTGGCCTGATTATCGGGATAATCTGAAATAAAATCCCTGGTCTTGAGAACTCGATCTCCGAAGACCGGGTGATGTAGATCCACGCCTGAATCCAGGACTCCTACCACAACGCCGGTACCATCCAAACCCAGCCCATTCCAAACCTGACGGGCCCTGATTTTCTCTAAGCCATAGGTCAAAGACTTCGAATCCGCATCCTGGGGTTTGAGGTCTGTTGGATCGAAGAGGGTAATTTCACGATCGAGTCGGATCCTTTGAATTTCCTCTCGTCTGGCAAGTTGGTAAATGAAATCCTTACTTGCTGTAAGAATTATGGAATTATTGATCCAGAGGCTTTTCATCTGCTCTTTTTGAAGAATTCCGGTGGGCTGGCTTTTCACCAATGCCAAAACTCCTGACTGAGCTTCTAAGGACTGGCGCATCTTGTTTCTTTGAGTCCAGGCGGGTGATTCAGATGAGTTTTCTCGCTGCGAGGGGTTCCGAAAACCAACGATGATTCTCACCATCTCGCCGGGTTGATTCGAGAGCAGGATTTTCTCAAGATCAGGTTCGAGTACTGGCTGCTGAGCAGACAAACTGGAGACCAGGAATATGAAAGGCAATAAGACTAGAACTTTCATCAATTTCTTCCCCAAACCTGAAGACCGGAATCAACCCCAAAAACAACACAAAAATCGCTTCGAAGCCAGCTCCAGGCAAAGAGGTCCATGATAAGAACCAGAACCAGCCTGTCAAGACCTCGACCCAACTCGATGATTCCGAAAACCAGGTCCAGTGGCGTTTGAGGACTCAGTGAGTGCAGAGGGTCCTACCGGGGCACCTACTCCTGGATCCCGTGGTCAAGCCACGGGATGACACGACACCTTTGGAGCCACGGGATGACAATATTCCTCCACAAATTAAGGTGAGGTGGGATTCAAAGTCACACGAGAAGTGAGAGTCAGTTTCCCTTAAGAAAATGGTGAATCGAGGTCGAGAGATTTTGGAGTTCCTGTGTGAGCGAAAAGTTCGAGACCTGTGAAGACGACGAAGGACGTGGCATCGTCACGATCGAGGAGGAAGATCAGAGTATCGAGCTTTGCAGCCACCCAGAGGCTCCAAAATCTCTCGATCTCGGTTCACTTCTCGCAAAGTTCCGCGTAGTTGAAGTTCGCGTTTACCACCCGTGCCTTTTTAAAATTAGACTCCAGTCCCTGATCCCTGGTGCTCGAAATGTGATATTCGAGGTTCAGGCATGGCTGGGTGGTGGTTAACATAGTGCTTGGCAGGCTGACATGAATGCGGTCATCTCTCCAATCCAGGATGCGATCAGATCCCAGGGCAACCCCATTTTCAAGCACTTGTTGGGAACCTGAATCCCAGTTGAACCCGTGGATCGTTAAAAAATCATCATCCTGGGGCCATGGTAAAAAACAGTCGGCAGTGGGAGTGGTCAGCTCAGAACAGGTCTCCGAAATGATTTGAGGTGCATTTGGAGGAATGATCTTATAGATCCTCTTATTGAGAACATCAATTCGAGGTACCGGGATGGTAATGAGCCTGCGAATATGATCTAGGTCTGAGGACGAGTGTACACCTCCGATTGGCTCAACACCGCCAGCGTCATTAGGCCAGAATTGGGTACCTGAACCGGAATCAATCTGTATTCCTTCCAGATTGTAGACTCCAAAGAGCCCAATATGAATCCAGTGACCAGGAACCGGTCTAAGGACCCAGGTAGCACTTTGGCCATCACCGGTAAAAATCACGTTCCCCATTTCAGAATTTTCCACCAGTAATTTCTTGTTTTCCTGAATAACTACGACTCGTGTGGAATATCCCGTAGTGGGAGGCTTGATCCAATTTACCGTGAGTACGTTGTTGTCAAAGGTATAGGATTCATTGGAGGGTAAGGTTTTAGCGGTAAGGTCATAAAATCCACCTTGCAGCTTAGAACTGAGCAACCCATCTACTTCTAACCAAAACCATCTCCATCCACTGAAATATTGGGCTGAATAAAGGGAATTTACCCCATCACCATGAAAAGGAAGTGTTTTGAGGATCACTCTTGTGCCCTGGCCCGGAATAGATCGAAAGGACCCGTGAACAATACTCAAACCCTCGCTGGCCGCCTCAAAAGTATGATTGAGCGCCAGGGGAGCGGAAAACGCAGTCCCTGCCGGGGTTTTCAGCTCATAGCTTCCACTAAGTCCATGAAGCTGCATAAAACGAAGCTGATTTTGAAGATCTTGCGGGGTGAGACTTTGAGCTGCCAATTCCCGGGGAGAAAAAAAGACTAGCAAGAAAAGTGCAGTAACTCTCAGGTAAAACAAAATTTCGAGGCCTATTCGGGAAGGACTGGCTGAGCCGGTATGCTTTGCAGGTCTTTCATGGAGCGAAACCAGGTGAGTTGTCTTTTGGAGAATCGGCATGAATTCCTCTTAAATGTCTCAATCCATTCTTTGCGATCAACCTGCCCCTGTATATAGGAGACCGTTTCCTTGATTCCTATGGCATGATAAGCCGTATGAACCGGGCTTAATCCTTTATCCAGCAAAGCCTGTATCTCTTGCTCAACCCCATCATGAATCATTCGATCCACGCGGGTACCGATTCTATTATAGAGCTCTTGGCGCTCAAGGTTGAGGAAGAGTTTTTCCCAGCTCGGACAAATCTTTGCCAGCAAATCCACCCTTTGTTTCTGACCGGTGGAAAACTTTGAAATCTCAAGAGCCCTGATCAGTCTCTTCTCGTCATTCGGATGAATCCTCCTGGCCGCTTCGGGATCAACAGCCTTTAGTTCTTCGTGCAGCTTGAGGCTTCCTTCTTCAGACGAGCGCACTCGCAGCTCTTTACGAAATTCTTCATGAACGGGAGCATGAGATCCCTCAAATCCATCTACCAGCGTCTTTAGATACAACCCTGCGCCGCCAACAAAGATCGGTACGATTGAATTACTGAGCAGGTCCAGGGCCTTCTCACAGGCAGCTTTGTAATATTGTGCCAGAGAAAAGGACTCCAGGGGATCAAGGATTCCGAAGAGATGGTGCGGGATCGCTTCTAGATAAGAGCGTTCCGGCGCTGCTGAGAGAAGGGGCATGTCTCGATAAACCTGGAAAGCATCCATACACAGGATCTCTCCTCCCAACTCTTCGGCCAAATCTACCGCATAAGGGGACTTTCCTACAGCGGTTGGTCCACACACCACATAAATGGTGGCTTTCAGTGCCTGCATGGTGCGGTTTTCTTCGACACGTAGGGGCGCTGAAACCTGGAGCAGATTTCCCGCAGTGAAATCTTAACTACAATAGGCCTTCCATGCGGGCAGGAATAGGGATTCTCACACCTGGAAAGAGCCCGCAATAAGGAACTCATCTCCTCTTTAGAAAGAAGATCCCCCGCTTTCACTGAACCCTTACAAGCCATCATCGCCGCTATATTTCGAAAGTAATCCTCAAGCTTATCTGAAGCAAATCCCCGCTCAAAACCATTCACGATTTCCTCGAGGAACTCCGCATCTACTTTGCCTTGAAAGATATCTGGGACTCCGCTCACAAGAACGTCTTCTCCCTTGAAATCCAGGGAAAATCCGAGGTTTTCTAAAGCCTCGCCAGCCTCTGATAGGATTCCTTTTGCCTTCGGACTGAGGGCAATTTTCGGCGGGGCAAGAAGATACTGAATTGAGCTAGAACACTTTTTACGCATTCTGGAGAAATACTCTTCAAATAGAATCCTCTCCTGTGCGACATGCTGATCAATGATGATCATGCTCTCATATATCTCACCGAGGATAAAAGTCGAGTCCAGTTGACCTATGATCTCAATTTGATCGATGGGAAATACCTCGTTTAGGGGCTTTGTAGATATGTTGGGAGAAGGAACCTCAGCATTTTGGGATTGAGATGGGCAGGCTGGATGCGCTTGTGTTTGAAGAAACTCCCGGGTTCTTCCCCCTACCTCAAGTTCAAGACCAGGAGCAATCTCTTTGAGATTCGAGCGGGGCAAGGGAGCTGGTACTTCTGGGGAAGAAACGGGTTGAATGTCCGCATGCTGCACCAGCGATGGCTGCAGGAGGGCGGAGTTTGAAGTCGAAACTTTTCTCCCAATCGTCTCCAGTCCACCCTTCGGAACTGATGAAGGAATACCCTTAGGAGGGAACAGGGAAAGTGGAGTAGACAGGTCCGAACGTAAAAGAGCCGTTCGAATTTTTTTCGTCATGAATTCTTCCAGAATAGATTCATTTTCAATCCGAACTTCCGTTTTCATAGGATGGACGTTGGAGTCGATCATTCTGGGCGGAACCTCGACGAAAAAGAATCCCAGCGGCCAGCGTTTATGGCCTAAGAGGGAATCATACGCGGTGTGGATGGCTCGAACCAGGGGAGAGTGCTTTACAATTCTCTTGTTAACGAAGACTCGAAGATGTCTGGATGTTGAACGAGTAAGGGTTGGCCCTGTAAGAAACCCGTGAATTTTCATTCCCAGGATCGGATGGGAGGCTCGTTCAATTTCAAGGAGAGTCTCACCTGGGCCAATTCCCAGAATGTCTTGAAAAAGCGATAAAGACTGTCCCTCTCCACTCGAGAACAGAATTCTCTCTGAATGATGGAAAAGTTCGAAGGCTACGCCAGGAAAAATGGCCATAAAGGACTGCATTAAATCTACAACCAGTGATTTTTCGTATTGATCGGACTTGAGAAAGCGCAGTCTCGCGGGAATAGTGTGAAAAAGATCCCGCAGCTCGATGGAAGTACCTTGTTCCCGGGGAGAGGGTACCGGCTTTTCCTCCCTATCCCCCTGGGCAAGCACCTTGTACCCACATTCCTGTCCCGCAATACGAGACTCTATTCTCACCCGGGCAACCGCACTCATACTCGCCAGGGCTTCCCCGCGAAAACCATAGCTGGTTAATTTCGCGAAGTCCTCCATCGCGCTAAGCTTGGAGGTTGCGTGACGTTTCAAGCAAAGAGAAAGATCCCCAGGGCTCATACCTGAACCGTTATCCGCAACCAGGATCGATCTTTTCCCCCCGTTGAGAAGGTCCACACGAATCTTTGTCGCTCCTGAATCGAGAGAGTTTTCGATTAATTCTTTGACTGCGTTTACGGGTCTTGTGATTACTTCTCCTGCACAGACTCTTGAGGCCAGTTCCGGTTCCATTAGCTTTATGATTCCCATAATCCTCCTTCTAAAAGAGTCTGCAGAGGCATCCTTGAAAACGCGTCCACTTCCAGGCTGGATCTATATCCCCACTTGTATCGGTCATATCCGGATCTGGCTACCATTGCCCCATTGTCGGTGCATAAGGGAATGGAGGGACGCGCAAAACGAACCTGGCGAATCTCACACTCCTTTGCAAAAGCATCCCTCAATCCGCGGTTAGCCGAGACACCTCCCGCCACAACCAGGGTCTTACAACCCTTAGTTTCCAAGGCTCTCAGTGTTTTGGCGACCAGAACCTCAATGACCGCGTTCTGCATACCCTTAGCGATTCCGTCACGAGGATTTTTTGCAGCAATGGCTCTCAAACACGCCGTTTTCAGGCCGCTAAAGGAAAAATCAAAGTCCTCACTGTGTAACAGAGGCGGGGTAAACTTCACAGGGTCAGCATCACTGCTTTGGACAAGCCTATCAACAGCGGGTCCACCAGGCTGGCTCAATCCCAATTCCCTGGCTACTTTATCGTAAAGCTCTCCCACCGCGTCATCGCGCGATTCACCCAGGATTTCATATTGTCCCGGTTGAACCAGGTGGTAGAGACAGCTATGACCGCCCGATATCAGTAAACCAATCATGGGAAACTGAAGATCCTCGTATTCCAGGAAATTAGCGGACAGATGAGCTTCCAGATGATGCACCGCGACAAAGGGCTTGTGAGTACGAAGGGCAAGAGCTTTTCCCAGGGTAATTCCCACAAGCAGCGAACCAACCAGCCCGGGCCCGCAAGTCGCTGCTATCAAATCTAGATCCTGGAGTTCTATGTCCGCATCCCTCAGAGCTGTTTCCAGTACTCCAAAAATAGAATCGGTGTGACCTCGTGCCGCGATTTCTGGAACCACACCTCCAAAATCTCTATGCAGATCAACTTGTGATTTTTTCGCCATGGAGAGAACTTCCCGCTCTCCACGAAGTACCGCGATCGAGGTATCATCACAGGAAGATTCAATCCCCAGAGTTATAAAATTTTCAGCGCTCTTCACCGATGGTCTCGAGGTTGATAAGGGGCTTCACAGGACAAAAAATCAGGATTCATACTCGAAAGTGTAACATAGTTAGGAGAGAGCAAGGCCCCTGCTTCAGATCGGAAAGCATCGACACCCTCCAAGAGCATCGAGTATAATGTTTTCAGTGAACAAAGGGCTTTCAACACAGCTATTTGAAACAATTTCGCAGGCATGATTCTTGCCATGTATGCCCAATAGCATTTGATTTGTCCGGATTTCCGGCCAAACCAGGAATCGGTCGATGCCTTTGCTCATCTGTGATGAGCTATATTTGGTCATGAATCTGCAACCGGGTAAACCGTTTGCTTTTCGGTATAGGAAGCGAGAGGAGGGTCTAAGATGGATCCACGAAATAATCAATTTGAACAGGAACAAGAGTTTGAACGCCCATCAGGAGATGCTGCTGCATTCTCATTTGGAGCGAATCGCCAGGAAGTAGATGAACGAGGTCTGGCTACTTTCATCTCCCAGGTTTATCTCTGGATGTTTTCCGGTCTCTTACTCACGGCAGGAGTTGCTTTCACAATTTTGCAAAGTCCTACGCTGTTTGAAGCCCTCAGGCCATTCTTCTGGCCGCTCGTAATCGGCGAATTCGTCGTAGTACTGGCCCTCGTCGCGAGGGTACATGCGATGTCTACCATGGCTGCCACCTCCTTGTTCTTCCTATACGCCGCCGTAAACGGGATCACTCTGAGTTTTCTACTGGCTATGTATACGGCCACATCAGCCGCCACGGTTTTTATGGTCGCTGCGGGAACCTTCGGGATTATGGCTTTCTATGGTCTCACTACCAAAAAGGATCTGACCAAATGGTCCTCATTGTTGTTCATGGGAGTCGTTGGAATTCTGCTAGCCATGTTCATGAACATTATTTTCATTCAAAGCGGCCCCATGAGCCTGATCATCTCCTGTGTCGCTGTGTTCATTTTTGTAGGCTTGATCGCCTATGATAACCAGATGATCAAAGCCACATACGTATCCGGAATGGAATCCACAGGAGAAGGCGCAAAATACGCGATACTGGCCGCATTCCATCTATACCTGGACTTCATCGTACTCTACACGCATCTACTCAATCTAATGGGTGATCGTGACTAGGGGTTGATGCAAGAACCGATGTTCACGGCACCAGGAGTACGGGGATTTCCGTACTCTCTAGGATTTGTCGGGCTACGCTTCCGATAAAGAGTGTTTTCATCACACCGGAACTTGAGGTCCCCAGTGCCATGACGTCGCAAGAAGTGGTATGCGCGTGTTCCAGAAGGCACTCTGAGGCCTCCCCTTTTATGATTCTTCCCGCCCACTTCACTTCGTGACTTTTCAAGAAAGCCTCTGCCTCTCCATAGCATTCCTCAGCGTCTTCAATATGACCGTCATCGCAAACCACAACCTCAATCTCCAGGTTATATTCCTTGACCGATTGGGCTGCGAACCGAAGGGCACTGGAGGCCTTTCCGCTTCCGTCATAAGCTACAAGAATTCTACGAATGTAAAACCTGGAACATGCTTCGGGAACAATGAGCATGGGCTGATGAATAGCTCGTAGCATCTCCGCGAAGGTAGAGCCTAAAATGATCTCACTAATGGCACTATTCTCCCCCTTAGTGCCCAGAACCAGAATATCGTGTTTACGGGCTTCTTTAGCAAGCTCCTGGCTCACGATCCCTTCCTGTAGAAAACACTCACCAGTCAGATCATACTCTTCGAGACTATGATCGAAATCTTCACGAATCGTTTCAGCAACCCGCTCAAGTCTCTCGCGGACCAGGGACTGTAAATCTGGAACTGAAGCCAGTCCCGCTGAGTAGAGAAGGTCCTCTACAAAGGGGCTATAGAGTTTTCGTAAGTCCAAAACATGCAGACCCGTGACCCGGGCTCCAAAGTAGGATCCCAACTCAAGGGCATACTTTTGAACTATCTCGCGATTTTCTCCAGAATCAAGTCCAACCAGTAAGCTTTTGATCATTTCAAAAGGATACACCCTTCAAGGATAAATTGTGTAGTCCTAAGGTCTGGTTGAACTGAGAAGTGGCAAGGGGTAATATGAAGGCTCTAGCAATCTTTCCCTGGGAAAATTCAAAAAGAACACGGTAGAAAGGAATTCCATGCAAATCTGGATGAAGATCATCATTGGAATGGTAGTCGGAATCATACTGGGCTACCTCTTCGGAGCAAATTCCCCTATAGCTTTCTTTAACGGAGCCAACGGAGAGACGTTCATAACCTTTCTGAACATCATTGGGGATGTATTTCTCAAACTGCTGAAAATGATTGTGGTACCGCTCATCTTTTTTTCGCTGTGCATTGGAATTGCTTCCATGGAGGACATCAAAGAGGTGGGTTCAGCCGGGATCAAGATCATGATCTATTTTATGTTCACCACTGCTGTGGCTATTTCCATCGGAGTTCTTCTTTCTCTTGCGATCAGCCCTGGTAGTGGAATCGATCCAAAATTACAAAAACAGCTCATTGAATCGAATGCGGGTAAATCTGAAAAATATCAAAAAAAGGCGGGCGTCAGTGCTGCTAAAGAGGGTGAAAAAAGGTCCGAAGGGGGGCTTATCTATGGATTAAAGAAAATGGTCAAAAGGCTCAAAGACAATATTCTTGATATGATCCCAAGCAATCCCATAGAAGCCATGGCTGAAACAAAAATCTTGCAAGTGATTGTTTTTGCCCTCTTTTTTGGCATCGGAATTACCAGTCTCTCAGGAGCTAATAAAGAGCGATTACTTGGTTTTTGTCACTCGATCAATGACGTTATGGTCTTTCTGGTGCAAATGGTCATGGCTATAGCACCCTATGGTGTTGCCACTTTAATGGCCAAGGCTGTTTCACAACTTGGCATCGATGTAATTCTAGCCCTTGGGGTGTACTGTTTCACCGTCATTTTGGGATTGTTAATGCACCTGGGTTTAGTCTATTTACCCGTTGCATGGTATTCAACGGGAAAGGGTCCGATTGAGTTCCTGGGCAATATTCGCGAGGCTGTTATCCTGGCCTTTTCCACCTCATCATCTTCAGCGACCTTGCCTGTGACTATGAAATGTGTAGAGCAAAACGTAGGCATACCTAACAAAACAACCTCATTTGTGCTTCCCCTGGGAGCCACTATAAACATGGATGGAACCGCCCTCTACCAGGGGGTCGCCGTTGTGTTCATTTCCCAGGTTTTTGGATATGACCTGGGCTTTGGGGATTTAATAAACATCGTCTTGATGGCTACACTGGCTTCAGTAGGTGCGGCTGGAGTCCCAGGTGCGGGAATGATTACGCTGGTAATGGTACTGGATTCGGTAAGTCCAGCACTTGTAGGCGGAGTTGCCATCGTTATGGGAGTGGATAGATTTCTCGATATGATGAGAACCGCTGTCAATGTGATCGGAGATAGTACTGCCACCGCCTTTATGCACAAGATTTCCGGTGGAAGCTCTCCAGAACCTAAACCTGTTTCCAGTCCGACTTAAGAACATAGAAACTAGTTTTCTTGTAAGACATTTTCGAGTTCCGATCTTCCCATTCTGTAACTTGTCTTGCGATGGGTATGAATCTACTGTGGCTTTTTATTCAGTTGGTTTATAATACCTGGAGAGCGAATGTCAGAATTTGGACTCTGTTTGGTTAGTCCAACCCAGTTTTTTGACGATGAGAAAAGTGGGATAATTTCTTTACTGAGGTGTTTCTACCTCACTATTACTGCGTATTCAATTTAAGCCTGCCGTTTTCATAGATAAGGATAAGTGTGACTTCAACGCGTATTAAGTCGGTTCAGACTCCTATGAGCAAGGATCAGGAGTACCTCTTCTTGCATAAGGAGAATGAACGTCTACGTGCCAAATACGAAAAGCTGCAAAAAGAATACCTGGCGGTCTCTGAAGCTTATGAGCGAAACATGGGCTATCAGAATAGTCTTCATCGCCTCATCAAAGTCTTTCAGGAGCTGGGAAACTTCAACATACTCGAAGAACTTCTCTTTTACATTATTCAATCTGTTACCAAAATTCTTGACGCCGATCGAAGTACCCTCTTCTTGATGGATCATGACAACGAGGAGCTCTTTTCAACCATTGCCGAAGGTATGGAAGGAAAAGAGATACGCATCCCTGTCGGCAGAGGTATCGCGGGTGCTGTGGCACGAACTCGTGAAACAATCTTGATTCCGGATGCGTACGACGATGAACGATTTAATCCGGATGTAGATAAGAAGACCGGGTATCGCACTCGCAATATTCTCTGTATGGCCATGTGTAATATTGAGAATAAAGTGATTGGAGTAATCCAGGTTTTAAATAAGAATCATGGTGATTTCAGCCCAGACGATATAACCCTGCTAACCGGGTTTTGTACCCATGCTGCGGTGAGTCTAGAGTCCACGATTCTCTACACTCAGATGGAACAGTTGGTGGCGAAGCGAACCCAGGATCTACAGGAAGCCCTTCAATCGAACCGGGATATTCTTGAAAATACTCGAGATGGGATGCTTGTGGTGGATAAGATCGGGATCATTCAGCCCGGTTTCTCCGATAGCTGTAAAATTCTACTAAACAACCAGGAATTGGAAAACAAGTGCCTGCTGGAATTTCCCTTTGAAGCCGTACGTAAAGGTGACCGGGGTGTGGTGCAGCAACTTCCCTCCTGGCTCGAATATGGATGGGACAATCCTGATATGGAAAATTGGGAGGAACTCTCGTCTCAACTCCTGACAATCAACCATAAATACCTGGATATATCTTTTCAGAGAATCTATGGCTCCGAAGCAGTCAAGGGATTCATGGTGATCGTTTCCGATGCCACTGAGAAGTTCCAACTGGAAAAAGAGGTAGAAGAAAAGCGCAGAGAATCAGCGGAGACCCTGACTTCAATCATGTCCATGAGCCAGCATGGAAAAAGAGACTTCCACCTTTTTCTCGGAGTCCTGGAAAAACAATATGCCAGGGTACATGAGAGTTTATTTAGGAAAACTCCTGATCAAGACCACAGGGCTCCTGAAGTATTTCGAGCCTACCATACGCTCAAGGGCCTGACCCAAACTTACTCCATTGATTTCATGGGCAAGACTCTGCATGAAGAAGAGGATCAGTGGGTTGATTTTCTTGAGAACATGACCTTTCCCACTGGCAAAGCACTGGAAGAACGCCAGAAGGCCCTGGAGAGATTACAAGCCGACACAAAAAGGATGATGGAGATTTTCATCAAAATCTATGGAGACCCAAATCAGCAGGAACAAATTACGATCCCCATGCAGGAATATGGTTCCTTTCTCGAGGAATTCAAAGACCTTGAACGAGAGGACATCGAATACTGGCTCTCCCAATACCAGGAATATTCTTTTCCATGGTTATCCAAAGCCCTTCAGAGAGATGCTGAGGTAGCGGCACGCAAAGCCTCAAGAGCTTTCAAATGGAAAAGCCCTAAGCTGGTTGATTCCCTCCCCCGAAACCAGATTAATACCTTGCTTCCAATTTTTTCCCACCTTGTTAAAAACAGTATCGAACATGGATTGGAATCTGAGGAAGTGCGTACCGAGGCCGGTAAGGAACCCACCGGCACCCTATCTCTTAGCTATGACCTGACCGATAGCCATCACATTTTGGCCTTTGGAGATGATGGCAGGGGGATGGATCCTGAAGTGCTTAAGAAGAAGGCTATCACCAAGGGATTGCTTGAAGAAGGTCAGGAATATACAACTGATGAAATATACCAGGTCATTTTTCAGCCCGGTTTTTCCACCAAGGAGGAAGTCACCACTCAGTCCGGAAGAGGCGTTGGAATGGATGCCGTCAAGTTTCATGTGGAAGAATTGGGAGGCCAAATCAGGGTCACTTCCGAACCTGGAGCCGGTACTACTTTCTTTCTTGAACTGCCCGTTGAAAAGGCCAAAGATAAGGCGGAGGAAACTTCAGAAGGACCTCTAACAAAGATTCTCATCGTCGATGACAACCAGGTTATGGTCAAACTCATCACCGCTTTCTTAGATGATCCAGCCCGTTATAAACCCACTGGAACAAGCTCAGCTTTGGAAGCCCTGGAGCTGTTAGAAGAAACGGCCTTTGATATCGTTGTTACGGATATCAATATGCCGGAGATGTCTGGACTGGATCTCATCCCTAAAATCTATGACGTGCAGGATGCCTGCAAAATCATCATCATCACAGGATATCCCAATGAAGAACATCTCCACAGGATTATGGATCTTGGTGTTGAGGAATACCTGGTGAAACCCTTTCACCGTGATGAAATCGTAGGCGCGGTAGAAAACATTCGTGAGAAAACTTCCAGATGGTCACGGGCCATCAGCGGCTAATTTTAAGTTTAGTGGATAAGACTATCGTCGGGCGGAAGCTCGGCGGCCAATTCTTCCTCAACCTCTGACATAATTGGTAGAACCTCGACAATTGGACGTGAGCGATGTTCGAGGAAAACACACTCATGGAGCGGTTCGTAAAACTGGCTCATAACCGAACATTCCACCTGAATTCTCACATCGGGATAAACTGTATTTCGCACGGTGACTCGAATTTGGCTCTTGTCCACCAGGCTAGCCTGAAGTTTTTCATATTCCTGTACTAACGCTTTATCCCGTGTCAGTGCCTCTTCAAGCTCCTTACGCATCAAAAGAATTTTTTCCAAAATCTTCTTGGGAAGATCGTCTAGATCCTTACCTTTATAGGGCCTCAATCTTGTCATCAGGTCCACGATTCCCTTTTGTAGTCGTTTACGGGAAGACTCAACCCTTGCCATACCCAGTTTCACATCATAGTTATACCCGCCGGCAAAAACCTCGGTAGCGATTCCGAGTGAAGACCCCAGGAAGCTGGTTTCGATACCCAGCATCGCCCTCACCCTTCCACCCATGATTCCTTTACCCTCCTCTTGAATGCGGATCGTTCCATCACATTCCACGTCGGAATGGACAAGGGAGTTCTCAATAAGAAAGTCTCCCCGGCAGCGAACGATGGCATTATTACAAAACCGGGTCCGTAAATCCCCGCCGGTGTTAATCATTGCCTTTCTTCCATGAAGTCCACCCTGAACCCCTCCGACAATGGTCAGATCTCCTCCCGTCTGAATCGTGGCAATCTCAATTCGGCCATCGATGTACACACTTTCCTTGGAGGTGACTTTCATCCCGCTCCTTACATTCCCTTCGATCACGATATTCCCATGAAATTGAATATCACCGGTCTTGAGGGAAACATCGGTATCGATAAAGAGAACCGGCTTAATTCCTACTTTATTGCCCTTGACTAAAACCTGCCCTGGCTCTCTCGCCAGGAAGATCCCCGCCTGATCACCAGCGTAAAGATTCTCTCCCGCAACATACCTGGACTTTGAAAGCTTCTTAGCCTTCAACTTTTCACCGGTCACAGTAAATCCATCTACCCCGGGTACACGAGGGATAATTTCCAACACTTTTTCATCTTCTCTCAGAAATTCATGTGCCATTTCTCCCGTATCCAAAATCTTTTGCAATGCGGCCTGTTCCAAATCAATGGCCCGCTCCGCAGAGAAATATAGAACGGCACGCTCATCGCTACCTTCCGTAGGAAGTTCACCTCGTGCCACGACTTCATCCTCAACTGCCACCCCGGTCTCATTGACCTGGATCATCAATTCTTCCATGCGTTCAAATTCGATTCCGTAAACCACGTCATGTTTATAAACACAGTCCTCCAATTCATAGAAGGTCCAGGGTTTAGACTTACGCGGTCTGAGAGTCATACTCATCGTCATTAAGTCTCGAGAAACCGTGAGTTGTAAGGGCGCTCCCTTCTCGCCGACCTCTTCCAATTCCGCGGCTTCCTGCGCTCCTTCCTCAGCTCCTACTTCGATGACTATTTCTTCCTTCTCAGGACGGATGAGCTCTACACATCCCTCCTTAACCACGACCTCACCTTCAGCCGCGGCCAGGTAAAGATTGGATTGAGGATCAAATTTAAAGTCATCTGAGAAAATCAGGGCTGATTCCTGCCCATCTTTCCCGATGATATTTCGCCCCGTGACAGTGAGACCATAGGTAGGTCTTGTTTTGGCAAGCAGAGAAGCAACCGGCTCCCCTTCCTGAGCATAGTTATTCTCTAGTTCATGGCCAGGATCAAAACGAATGAATTTTTCATCAAGATCATTTTCCCAAAAATAGACACTCAGCATTTCATCGAGACCATCCCTTGGAAAATCTCCCCTTGCGATCACCTCTCCCCAGACCCAATAGTCTTCTTCGTTAATGCGCTGAACCATAGATTCGAGTCTCTCATAGTAGATACCGTGAATAATCCCGGAATCGTAGAGTGCCTCCTCAATTTCATCCATCGTAAAATTACCGTTCTCTTTGGGAGCGCACAGCATGATCGCGGCCATAAGATCATCAGCTACTTCAAACTTTAGACTCCCTGGATCCAGGGATTTTTCATTCAACTCATTTTGGGTAGATTTACTTTCGCTCTCCTCCTGAGAAATAACCGAGAGCATTTGGTCTTTTCCAAGCACCAAAAGACCCGATCTGGTCGCACAATAGGCATGCTTGCGCCGATCTAAGACACAGCCGTCACCAACCTTCAGAGGCAATTTGCTCCCTTCTGTTCCTACGACTTTCTTTCCCGCTACATTCAGACCCTCCCGCGGAGGAATTCCTGGGACCAAGACCGCGATTTCAGCATCTTCCTCGACTTCAGTTCCCGCATTTGGGTCAATGGATATGCGAAATTCCACCTCCGCATCAGTCCCGTCAAGCTCATCATCTCCACGAGCTATGATCTCCGATTTAAAGGTTTCCCCATTTTCGTTGACTCTATTTAGAAGTTCCTCAATCCGATCATAATCTATCCCATAGATGATTCGGGCAGCATACATTCGCTCTTCTGCCTCATCCATTTCAAACGGCTTCGCAGCTCGAGGAGAGCAGCTCAAATAGGCTAGTCGGCGATCGGGACTTACCGTGAAGTGAAGTTGGGGTTCCGCATCAGCGGAGGGTACGATTGAGACTAAATTGTCTTTACTAATGTGGACCGCTCCGGTAGCAAGAGCGACAAGGGTCTTAGTCTTTTCATTGAACACCGTATGGGGTCCAGGATGGTAGGGTGATCTTCGGCCTTGCTCCGCGATGAGTTCAATTCCCATCACGTTCATCCCGTTTTGAGCGGGCTTACCTGGTATTAACTGAAACAGGACATCCTTTTCTTCAACCTGGGTTCCAGCCCCCCCCAGCTCAAGGGTAGAGACAAGTTTCAACTTTTTTGGCTCAATGCAATCATCAGTGCCGGGGACAGGCGCAACTCCAGAAGCAATGGATTCCCCTAAAATTGGCTCCCTTTCAACATTGACCTTTAGGAGGAGTTCTTCAAGGAGCTTATAGTCTGCTCCGAACAGGATATTTGCCTTAAACATCGCCTCCTCAAATTCTTGAAGAGTGAAGTCTTCCTTACGGGGATAACACCCCATTTTACAACCCATTTGATCACCTGAAATATCAAATCTCAGGTAGGGTTGAGAATCGGGTTTTTCCACCGGATACAATCGATCGCTCGGCTCAGAATTGAAATTAGAGGAGTCGCTCATTCCCCATTAATTTTTAAAAGATTCCCACCTAAAGAAGAAGAATATCTATTATACAGTATAAAAAGTAGGTGTCCTAATTTTAGGTTCATGCTTCAATACTTCATTGCTTGGAGAGATTCAAACACAACCCACGCTCAGATCCTACTTTTGGGTTCATTTTTCATCACTCTAATGACGATGTAGGATGAAACTAAATTCTCGTAGAATGGATTAATTAGGACATAAAGAACACTGTATTCAGTTCCCTTCGCTTCTCATTGTTGAATTTCGCTGGAATTTCAGGCTAATATAGTCTCGCTTAATACTAAGGAGGGAGCCCCTTTTCTTTCACGAAAGAAAGTCGGTCCACTAAATGGAAGAACTACTCGCAGAACTTGCTAATGATCCTCAGTATAATGGGGTGAGAGATGATTCTGTCCCCAATAAAGTCCTGATTGCAGACGATGCCAGCTTCATTCGAAGAAGCATTTCGCGCATCTTGACCTCAGTGGGCTATGAAATCGCCGGAGAGGCTGTCAATGGACAGGAAGCAATCGATAAGTATTTTGAACTCAAGCCAAATATCGTAACCATGGACATTACGATGCCTATAATGGGTGGAATTGAAGCATTGCAGGAAATAGTCAAAAAAGACCGCTCCGCCAAGATTGTGATGGTCTCCGCAATCGGATACCAAAACATGGTGAAGGAAGCAATTTTAAAGGGCGCCAAGAATTTCGTAGTCAAACCCATCAAACCAGATAATGTGAAGACTTTTCTCAAGATCATCAAAACCGTGGCAGGGAAATAATAATTCAGAATGGCAGTGGATAGCCGCTACAGCAGCCCGTTTTTCTCTTGTTCTTACGATATCCTTGTCGATATCGTGGGAGGAGAGATCATCCTGGGAGAAACCGTTCTTCATGAGGAATCAGAGTTTTCCAGCCTCGGATTCGCCATTGTCATCGGCCTGACTGGAGTCTGCCAGGGTCGATTTATTCTAGACACAGCCCCACAAACTGCTCTGCGAATTGCCGAAATCATGAATATGGATAAAGTTCCAGAGTTTAACGATCTTGTCAGAAGCACTTTCGGAGAATTGGCCAACATGATCACCGGTACAGCTACCACCTTAATGCAAAATGATGGACTAGATATGACTATCAGTCCTCCGACAATGTTCGAAGGTGATAAGATGCGTGTCTCGACCCCAAATTGGCTTCCTGTCATGATTTCACCGATCTCAACAGGACTGGGCGAAATTCGAGTGAACCTCGCACTGGGAATGGACTTAAAAACACCTTAGAGTAGCCAGGAACAATGGGAGACGAAAATGGAAGAAATACTCCGGGAATGCGCCGCTGACAATGCGCTTAATGGCTTGGATTCTGACGGTAAACAATATAAGGTCCTAATCGTCGATGACGCCATGTTTGTACGAAATACACTTAATAAGATTCTTATGAGTGTAGGATATGATGTCGTTGGAGAGGCCAAGAATGGGCAGGAGGCAGTGCAACTATACGCAAAGCTTCAGCCCGATGTGGTTACTCTCGACGTCACGATGCCCGTGATGAATGGGATTGACGCGGTGGAAAAAATCCGTGAAGGCGATCCTTCGGCCCGCATCGTGATGCTTTCTGCCATGGGCTACCAATGCATCGTACAAAAGGCTATCTTAAAGGGCGCCAAGAATTATGTAGTAAAGCCCATTAACGAAGGGAATGTGGTGGATTTTCTTCAGACAGTTAAGAAAGCGGCGTCAGTTTAGAGACCACCCTATTTAAGTGCCTTCCAGACCTTTCAAATAGCGTATGCTTCCAAATTACATTGGAAGCTCACAGATTCTTCCACTCTCTTGAGCAGCTCAAAATCCAATGTGCTTACGCCACCCAGGTCATGGGTATTCAGCCGGATCTCCAGTCGGTTATATACATTTTTCCAATCGGGGTGATGATCAAGCTTTTCTGCCCAAATTGCTACCTGGGCCATAACCGCGAATGCGCATACAAAGTTTTTGAAGACAAATCCCTTCTTAAGACATTTGGCCTCTGGATCATAAACCCAACCCTTAAACTCACCCAGTCTCTGTTCAATTTCCTGGTCATTTAATAATTTTCGATGCATTTTTTCTCCCTTCAAGGATTTTTTATAACAGTCCGTATAGATAATTCCTCAAGTTGGGAAGAATCTACAGAGGTTGGTGAATCATCGAGTAAATACCTGCTGGATGAAGCATGGGGAAACGCAATCACATCGCGCATGTTCTCAAGCCCCAACAGAGTCATGACCAGCCGGGCAACTCCCAGTGCTATTCCACCATGGGGCGGGGCACCATGGCGCAGCGAATCAAGAAAAAAACCAAACCGCTGCCGAGTATCCTCAGGACTCATTCCAATCGCTTCAAAAACCTTTTTCTGAACCTGGGCACGATGAATTCGAATGGACCCTGAACCCAGTTCCACGCCATTAAGAACCAGATCATATAATCGTCCGTAAACCTTATCAAGCTCTCCGGTCTCAAGATACTTAAGATGTTCTTCTTTGGGCATGGTGAACATGTGATGCATGGCCTGCCATGTGCCCAGGTCCTGGTCGTATTCAAAAAGCGGAAAATCAGTGACCCATAGAAAACGACGCGAGTCCTTATCAATGAAATTTCCCTCATGGACTTCCAATGCTCGAGCCACTTCATTTCGAAGATGTCCCAAAGCATCAGAGACTGTGGTCTGATCTCCAGCGATAAAGAAGAGAAGATCTCCCGATTGAACCTTGCAGTGGTCCCACAAACCTTTCCGGAGGGACTCAGGAACCAGCTTAGTAGCCCCAGAGCTAAACCCATCATCGGTACACTTCAGATAGAATGCTCCATCTGCTCTATAGGTCTTTACGAATTCTGAAAAACCATCAATTTCCTTCCTGGAAAAGCAACTACCTCCAGGTACGGCAATTCCGGCTACGCGACCTTTCCCTTCGAGAGCCCCCGCAATAGCCGGGTGCGTGGTTCCTTTAAAAAATGGGTCCAGGTCAATCAGTTCCAGTGAAAATCTTAAGTCTGGTTTATCGGTTCCAAAACGACGGATCGCGTCGTCATAACACATTCTCTCAAAGGGTACCTGGATCTTCTGGCCCAATATTTCTTGGAATAGGGTTTCTAAGGTGGACTCAATGACGTTAAAGACATCTCCTTCTTCAACAAAACTCATCTCAAGGTCCATCTGGGTGTGAACCAGTTGACGGTCATTACGGGTATCTTCATCACGAAAACAACGAGCGAACTGGTAGTAGCGATCTAATCCCGCCACCTGAATGATTTGTTTATAAATTTGAGGTGACTGCGGAAGGGCGTAGAATTCGCCGGGAAAAGCCCGCGAGGGTACGAGGAAGTCTCTGGCCCCTTCAGGCATTGACTTCATCAACATGGGTGTTTCAACTTCAAGAAAATCCAGACTATTCAGACTGTTGCGGATAGAGTCCACAACCCTGTGACGGATGACCAGATTTTCCGTCATAAAACGACTACGCAGATCGAGGTGCCTGTGCTTGAGACGCAAATCCTCAGATGCCCCTTCCTTTCCATCAACTACGAAGGGAGGCACATCACTCTCATTTAAGATTTCCAACTCATTTACAAGCACTTCAAAGGAACCATTGCGGTCTTTGGTCCGGTCCGCCATAGGTCTAAATTCAAGTGTTCCCATTACCCTCAAACAGTCCTCGCGGGAGAGTCGGTGTTTTGATAGGAGATCGGCGCCTATTTTTAGCTGTACCGTACCATAGCGATCCCGAAGTACTACGAAGTTAATCTCCCCTACGGCTCTCACCCTTGCTACCCAGCCACACAGGGTGAGCCTCTCACCAACGAGTGATTCTTGGAGAGAACCTAGATTATGAGTACGCAGCATTCCTGGCTCCTTTGCTATTGATAAGGTTGTGGATCGCAGTCAGAACTAATCTTTTCGGGATAGGTCCCTGAACAGGTTCGTGAGTTTATCATCCGGTTTTTCCTTTTCCCGGTCTGATTCTTGAATTTTTCTAGCCTGTGAAGCGAGTAGATCCTCTGGATTTTCTATTTTTTCTTCTCTATCGAGTAAAGAATCCCGCACACTTTCTTCATAGAATTCTAAAAAGGTTTTGAGATCGTCTTCCCTGGTTGAATTTAAAATTCTGATGATCGGTTCATAACCTCGGCTCCCCCGTACAATTTGTGATTCCAAGAATTCCCTCAGATGAGAAGGAATGACCTTTCGAGCCATGAGCTAACCCCCTTTCCAGCCTATGTGAGCATCATAAGATCATTAAGCCTGGAACTCAAGAATACAACTGAAGTCGGAACGAAAGGATTCCAGCGAACTGAAGATTACGGACCGGTGGCAATCCTGTTGTGTTTTTAGTCCTGCGCAATCCATGCCTGAATTCCAGAATGGATCCATGTATACTAGAGAGGATACTTTTCTTCTGCCCCTACTGAGCCCATTTCTAATTCGAGAATCATGGATGCCACATTTCCAGTCCTACCCCTTCGAAACTTTGTGATGTTTCCGGGACTCATGACAACCCTTCAGACAACTGATCCGTATTTGATCTCATTACTTTCTGAAACTGATAGTTTTGACGGTCATTTTCTGGTGAGTTTAATGATCAAAGATGAAGAGTATTTTCACCAAACATGCTGCCTCTCCAAACTTGAGGAAGTAGATTTTTCCCAACCCGGAATGACCCAGGTTACCATTCGCGGTATGAGCAAATTCTTTGTTGACCAATGTCCTTCGACTGAACCTGTAATTTTTGGTGAGGGCAAGGAACTCAGAGACTATTACCGACAACGGGAAAATGCTGAAAAGGATGCTTTATCCTTAGGCAAACAACTCAAACGTTATATCTTTCTAGATCAGACAAAACCGGATGCCATGCTACAAGCAGTCTCCTTTATTACGGATCCAAACATCCTTACAAACTTCTGTTGCCACTACTTTATAGAAGATCCTTTTGAAAAGCAGAGTTTTCTAGAATCACTGAATGTAAATAAGAGACTAAGCCGGCTTAAGGAAGTCCTCGAGCGGATGATCCGCGAAAAAATGAGATCCCACTCTTCTTCAGGAGTAGAATTCTATTAAATGGGGCAAATTGACAGCGTCAATTTCGCGTGATATTCTTTGGCCCTATCGTGGGGCGTGTAGCTCAGTTGGTTAGAGCACTCGACTCATAATCGATAGGTCCAAGGTTCAAGTCCTTGTACGCCCATAAACTTAGCAGATGCTCCCATCGTCTAGTGGCCTAGGATGCCGCCCTTTCACGGCGGACACAGGGGTTCGAATCCCCTTGGGAGTATCTTCTTTCTTTTTATTCCCCATACAAAATCCTGATTTTTTGAAGAAGTCCTTGTCAATTGCGCATTGCTCGTTAAAATAGTCTTCTTGATTCACTTCCAATAAGAAGAGAGAAGGAGAAAAAATGAAACGACTGATCACCAGTGCAGCAGGCATTCTACTTATTGCCGCAGCTACAGCGACTTATTCCGAGCCTACTGAGGACTTGTGGGTGTCTGTGGGAACAGATTCCCTTCCCATCATAACCAGGGAACTTTCCAAGAGCGTGAGTGTTTTAGATTCTCAAGAAGGAGTGAGCCTGATCAAGGTCTCCCCAGGTGAAGTCGTAAAACTTTCCCATATCATGCATGAAAATTTCCATCGATGCGGTGGATTCATGGTTCATGACGATTATGAAGACGCTAACTTGACTATGGTTGGATTTCGCAAACGAAAATGGGTACGTAGGCACAAGTTTCAAGACTATGCCATCGACCAGAATGAAACGGTTCAATCACTCCTGGGTGAAGTGGACGATGCTAACATTCTTGACACTATTCTCTCTCTTTCTACCTTCCATAACCGATATTACAATGCCGATACAGGTGTGGAATCCATGCAATGGATCAAAGACAAGTGGCAGAGTTTAGCTGAAGGTAGGGAAGATGTTTCGGTCGAACTTAAGGAACATGACCGTTGGAAGCAGCCATCTGTGATTCTTACCATTACGGGTACTGAACACCCCGATGAAATCGTCGTAATCGGGGGTCATGGGGATTCTATCAATGGTATGTTTTTTGCCGGTGGCCGTCGAGCCCCCGGAGCGGACGATAACGCATCAGGGATTGCTTCAATCACCGAGGTCATCAGGGTTTTGCTCTCCTCGAACTATAAGCCTAAACGAACAATTCAGGCTATGGCTTATGCCGCTGAAGAAGTTGGACTCCGGGGTTCTTCTGAGATAGCAACAGAATACAAAGCCGCTGAAAAGCAGGTAGTTGGAGTTTTACAGTTGGATATGACCAATTATATGGGGTCTGAAAAGGATATTTATCTCTATGAAGACTTTACCAACGCCGCTCAGAATCAGTTTGTAGGTACCCTGGTCGATCAATATCTCCCAGATTTGACCCGTGGGGTGTCCAAATGTGGTTACGGATGTTCCGATCATGCCTCCTGGTCACGAAGAGGGTATCCAGCCTCCTTTCCCCATGAAGCTACGATGCGTGAAAGCAACAAGAAGATCCACTCTACAAGAGATACAATTGAGCAATCCCAGGGGCATGCTCAGCATGCCGCAAAGTTCTCTAAACTTGGCGTAGCCTACGTGATCGAAATGGCCAAGTAAGCTTGATTATGAGCACCAGGATTGAAACGGACAGCATGGGTGAGGTGGAGGTTTCCTCTGATCGCTATTGGGGAGCACAGACTCAGAGATCTCTGCAGAATTTTCGAATTGGGGAAATCCATTTCACCCGTCCGATGATCCGGGCCTTTGGGGTACTTAAATACGCAGCGGCTGAAGCCAACGTCGAGCTTGAGGTTCTCGAAAGGGAAAACGCAGAGCTCATGATGCAAGCCTCAAGGGAAATTATAGACGGGAAACTTGATGAGCATTTCCCGCTCGTAGTCTTTCAAACGGGCAGTGGTACACAGTTCAATATGAACTGTAATGAGGTTATTTCTAATCGGGCGATTGAACTTTCCGGCGGACAGAAGGGTTCAAAAAAACCCGTCCATCCTAACGATCACGTCAATAAAGGGCAGTCTTCCAATGATACCTTTCCCACGGCTATGCGAATTGCCGCGGTCTGTGAGCTTAGCGAAAAACTGATTCCAGCAGTTAGTGCCCTGCGAGATACACTGGATAAAAAGGCAAAGCAATTTTCTACCCTGGTTAAGACAGGTCGAACCCACCTTCAAGACGCCGTACCCCTGACCCTGGGTCAGGAAATATCAGGTTGGGTCTCGCAATTGGACCATGGACTGAGCAGGGTAAGAATGTCCCTGGAGCATTTGCGGGAACTTCCCATTGGAGGTACCGCGGTCGGCACCGGATTGAACGCCCATCCTCAGTTTGCTCCCAAGGTAATTGCCAAGGTTTCCCAACTGACAGGGCACGAGTTTGTGGGTTCTCCCGTAAAGTTTGAATCCATCTCCGCCCATGATGCCATTGCTTTCTCCTCTTCATCCCTTCGCACCCTGGCAGGATCGCTGATGAAAATCGGAAACGATATCCGCTGGTTAGGTTCTGGTCCTCGTTGTGGTATCGGCGAACTAATTCTTCCGGAAAATGAACCGGGCAGCTCTATTATGCCGGGCAAGGTCAATCCTACGCAGGTTGAGGCTCTCACCATGGTTGTCACCCAGGTTTATGGAAATGACACTACCGTGTCCTTCGCGGCAAGCCAGGGAAATTTTCAGCTCAATGCCTTCAAGCCGGTCATGATCCACAATCTGCTGGAGAGTTCCCGACTCTTGTCCGACGGTTGTGATAGTTTTCGAATCAATTGTGTTGAGGGGCTTCAGCCTAACCATGAAAAGATAACCCAGAATCTCCAGGCATCTCTCATGCTCGTCACAGCTCTCAATCCACACATAGGCTATGATAAGGCCGCCAAAGTTGCCAAGAAGGCTCACAAAGAAAATAAGACTCTAAAAGAAGCGGCCGTAGAACTAGGCTTCCTCACAGGAGAAGAATTTGATCAATGGGTAGATCCGGCGAAAATGACCGGTGATGCCTAAGAATCTCTCGGAAAATTACCTTTTACTGAGACCGGCTCCTAGTCTATTTTTGTGCGAATCAAAGAATAGAAATCCTGTGGGAAGACTTCCAGCAATTTTATGGGATTAGGGGCCGCTTTAATAACGACTTCATCCTCTTCCTTCAATTGAAAACCGACCTGTCCATCCACAGTTAAAACGACCCTTGATTTTACATAGGTATTTTCCTGAATACATTGGACTTTCAGCAGATCATCAGCTTTGAAAATCATGGGACGAGCATTGAACTTGTGAGTGCATATGGGCGACATCAGTAACAGCTCAAACTCCGGCATAACAATGGGTCCACCGTTGGAGAGGGAGTATCCGGTAGAACCCGTGGGTGTGCTGATAAGAATTCCGTCCCCAGGATATTCTTCTACTAATTCGTCATTCGCATAGAGCCGAAAATTTACAATCCTGGAAAGGGATACAACCTTTAAAACGGCATCATTTAATCCGTAGTAGGAGGTAATCCTTCGATCTCCACGCATGACACTTGCCTGAAGCATTAATCGCTTCTGTATGCGGAAATCTCCATCAAGAATCTTTTTAATTCCCTCTTCCATATTATGCTCTTCAAGCTGGGTTAGAAATCCGGTAGTTCCACGGTGTAGCCCCACCAAAACGGTATCGAATCGAGCACAGTGCCTGGAAGCTCTGAGAATTGAACCATCTCCCCCGATCACAATTAAAAATTCACAGGCTCTGGCCAGGCGATCGATCTTGAGGTAGTCAATTCCCTCTTCATCAATCAAAGATTCGGAATCCAGGGCAAACTCGATATCGTTATTCTTAAGCCAGCGTACCAACTGTACGCATAACTTTTTCGATTCGAGGTTCTTGGAATAAAAGACGATTCCAAACTTCATGGAGTTCGTGTGGTTCCTAATGCCTCTCTTTGCTTTTGAAATACTTCCTGGAGTCTGTAACTCCCGCCCTGCTTGAGGAAACGAACCTTTTCTTCAGCGGCTAAACGGTAGCTGGAAGTTCCCTCGGAAAGGATCTCAAAATACTCTAAAGACCTCTTGTGGTCTCCTCTTCGAAAATAATAATTGGCCAAAACAAATATGTTGGAATAATGATTTGGAAATCTCACAGCCATTTTTTTGCGCATTTCCAATGATTTATCGGTATCGCCTGCCCTTTGTGTCATGCGCACAAGAAAATCCAATTCATTGCGCGAAAGATCACCCACATCAGATTCCAACAGATTGATGGCGGAGGTGAGATCTCCTGAGGCCTCTAGTGCAATCGCTTTTTTGAAGGTTTCAAGGGAGGATTCCTGGTCCTTGACCGTTCCGTATACAGAACTGATCACCCCTTCATCCTTGATCTCTAACTTCCCCAATTCAGACACATCAACACTAGTTGTGGTCACCTTGCCTTCCATGAGAGAGTCTAGATCAAATTCGCTTGGATAAGTCCCCTTTCGCGCCTTGTAACGACGAATCAGGGAATCGAGAGTCCTGAGTTTTGAAAGAATCAAAAAGGATCCTCTTTTTGGTGCGGATACCGGAGTCACTGGCTTCGTTTCCGGCTGTGAGTCTTCCTTCACAGGCGCAGCGTCTTGCTGAGGCTCCTCACCTTCATCTTCCGCAACCCCCGCTCCCCCCAATCGCTTCATATCTTCCATCTTCTCGCGGAGCTCCGGTGATCCAGTGAGAAAATAGGCTTTATGATAGGCGACATATGCCTCTTTGTATTTTTCACCTAGCGCAAATGCTTCGCCTTCAAGAAAGTAACCCTCTGGATCTCTGGGGTTCAGACGCTGATGATACCTGAGCTTTCTAATGGCCGAGGTCAATTGCCCCCGTTCAATGTCCTGGTGAGCGGCTTCAAGGATAGACTGAGGGACGTAGGAACGAATCTTCTTCAGTCCCTCGCGGGTTCTTTCTCTTAGCTTGGAAGTATCCCCATAGGAGTCCCATGGGAGGAGAAGTAATATCAGGATATAAAAAGCCGGGTTAATCACCGGTCTATTGTATGCGAATATCAGCCAAGGAAGTTATCGATTCGACTTTTCAGCTCCCCTTTGGAGAGTGCGCCAACTACCTGTCCAATTTGCTCACCTTTACGCAATAGTATGAGATTGGGAATGGAACGAACTTTGAACCGCTGGGCCAGAGAGGGATTTTGGTCAACATTCACTTTCGCTATCTGTACAGCCCCATCATATTCAGAGGCTAATTCTTCGAGAACAGGTGTCAACATCTTACAGGGACCACACCATTCGGCCCAAAAATCTACCAATACAGGAACTTCAGCTCCTTCAATGGTGCTATCAAAATCTGCTTCATTTAAGTCTTGTATACCTTCGGCCATAGTCTCAGCCCTCCGCTTTCCAGGGTTTTATACGTCCCAATTCCAAACCCGCCAACCGAGCTACCCGTTCTACTACAAAATCAACCAAGTCTAAAATAGTCTGGGGACGATGATAAAAGCCCGGAGCAGCAGGAACAATCATACCGCCAAGGTCTGAAATCCTCAACATGTTTTCTAAATGGATAGAGCTGAACGGAGCCTCTCTTGGAACCAGGATCAAGGTTCTACGCTCCTTCAGACAGATATCACCTACACGTGTTAAAAGACTTCCCCCGACTCCATGCCTGATCTGTCCAAGAGTCTTCATGGAGCAAGGTAATATCACATAAGCATCAAAGGGATTAGATCCGCTAGCAATAGGAGAAAGAAAATCATTTTGGTCATGAACATTCACGTGAGGATACTGGGAAAGTAACTCCTCAAGATTGAGGTCAAGTTCTTCCAAAAAGACCACCGGGGCTGTACTTGAATATATCACGTGTAGTTCGCAGCGGTCCTGTAAAAGCTCCAAGAAGCGCTTTGCGTAAAGGGCACCCGAAGCCCCTGTGATTCCCAGGATTATTTTTTTCATATCAAAATCTCAGCTGTTACAGTGGCCAGAAATCCCATACTGATCAGCGTGTTTAGCTGAAAGAAAGCGAACCCCAGGCTCTGTGTAGTTCGTTTCCAGGCTAAAATATGCTCAAAAATCAAGACCAGGCCTATGATGGAAACTCCAGTAAAGTAAATAGGACCCAGGGATGCGAAAAATCCGGCACAAGCCCAGAGAATAGGGCTTAGCAGATGAAAACACCCGGCAAGTACGAGACTGGTTCGACTCCCAAAGCGTGCTGGAATAGAATACAACCCTTCTTTTCGATCAAACACTTCATCCTGAAGAGCATAAATAATATCGAATCCACTAACCCACAGGAGGACTCCCACACCCAGCAGTATGGGCACAAGATCAATAGAGTTTCTGATCGCGGCCCAGGCACCAATAGGAGCTAGAGAGAGAACCAGGCCCAGAATCAAATGGGCAAAGATCGTAACTCTTTTGGCCAGGGGATACAGGATTAAAAAGAGAAAGCATAGGGGTAAAAGGAGAAAAGTTGTCTCGTTTAATGCAAAACCGCAATAAATCAAACCTAGACTAAAAAGCAAAAGGTACGGAAGCAATCCCATAGGGCTTACTTCTCCTTTGGCCATTAGCCTGTGTTCTGTTCTCGGATTTCGGGCATCTAGTCCTCGATCCCATAATCGATTCAGGGACATTCCAAGGGATCGCCCACACAAAAAGGCCAGGAGAATTAAGAGAAGGGTCTCAACCTCCGGGATGCCATTCGCGGCGATGAGCATTGAAGACAGGGTAAAGGGTAAGCCAAAAAGCGCATGGCGCATCTTCACCAGTCTTAAAATCTGGATAGGTTTCGCAATCATAGAGGTTCTGTATCTTCTTCCGGTTCCCGCTTCCTTCTCTCAAAAAAGGACATAAAAAATATAGAGATTTCATACAGCCCAATGATGGGGATACCCACCATGATCTGAGTTACCACATCTGGTGGAGTGAGCAGAGCCGAAATGAAAAAGGAGCCCACGATGACATGTTTTCGAATTCTCCGCAAAGTATGAGATTCCAGGAGACCCACAAAAAACAAGAGTAAAAGAAGAACCGGCAATTCAAAGGTTCCGCCTAGTAAAAGAATCAAGGTTATACAGAAGGAAATATACTTTTCGATGGAGAGGGAAGATTGGACATCTGCGATTTGAAAGGATAGTAAAAACTCCAAACCAAGTGGAATCACCACAAAAAAAGCTAGAGCGGTGCCCACCAGAAATAAGGCACAAAGCACAGGCGTAACTTGATAGAGGAGCCTGACCTCCTTACGATTGAGTCCCGGGCTCACAAACCTCCAAACCTGGTATAGACTAAAGGGCATCGTCACTATAAATCCCCCAAGAATTCCAAGCTTAAGCCTGGTAAAAAAACCTTCTGTTGGAGAGATGACGATAAACTCAACCCCTTTAGGAGCTCGAGTCATAAATAAACTAAGCAGTTCTTCAGAAAAGAAAAAGCAACCGATCGAGCCCAGACCTAATCCGAGGAGAATATAAAATAGAGTATTGCGCAACTCTTCGAGGTGCTCAAAAAGCGACATTTCTTTCTCATTATCCTCAAGGGCCATGGCACTCCTCAGTTTTCTGCCCGTTTTCTAATGGTTTGGATTCTATAAAGGAGGGATTGCGCTAAGACTGTCCAGAATTTCCTGATTGGAACGTCCAGTTAGCTCCCGAAAGTAGAGGGGTTCGGCTGCAAAATGCCCGAATAGATTGTCCACCATATGGTTCTTCAGATGGTAGTCGAAGCGGCAGTGGAATTTTTCAGGCATGGAATCCCTCTTTAATCTCTCCACTGCAAGGTTTCCCAAAACAAAAAGGTCATCACATCCACGGCTGCGTAAACCCATGTGGGCATATAGAGCTGAATGAATCTTCATTTGCGGGGATTTTAAGATGATTTCATTCCATAAGGATACAAGCGAAAGGGAGTCCCTCTCATGCTTTTTAACCAGATCCCCATTAATCACAATAGGCTGCTCCGAAATGATGATTCCCCGCCCGGTATAAGTACCCTTGATTTCAAGTCCGTCACGAAAATACCAAATCCCCTCCAAAGCCAGGGGAACTTCATTAGTGCCCTCCAGTTTCAGCTTCACTTCGAAGGTCGCATTCGCCACCTCGACACCGTGATTTCTAAGTCGCTCCAAATTCTCTATATGCAAGCGATGCTTATATCTTCGCGGATACTCCAGTCTGGTATTGATAGTGTATTGCTCTGGCGGCACTTCTTCGGGTTCGATAGCACCATAACGGGAAGGATATATTTTTCTATAGCGCTTATAAATCAAACCCTCATAGTGGGTATACACAGACATATATGGGTCGTGCAGCCGATTATCATGGAATAAATAGCCCACTTCCGGCAGTTCTCGCCAGCTTCCCTTTTCCGCAAAATAATTAATGATGTCGTCAGCGGCAAAAAAAGGCATGTAAACCTCGAGTTTGCCATTGGTGCGCACCCTTCCCCAATTCCTGGGACTAAGGGACAGAATAATGTTATCCACCGTTTCAGAAATATCATCATCAGTTACGATTCTGGAAAGTTCCTGTATCAAGCTCAGAGAAGTATCTAGCGATTCGGAACGAAAGGTCTCGGTAAAGTTCTTGTTGAGCTCTTCTATAAGATCAAGGGTACGTTTTCTATCCTCACCAATCTCAAAGCCCAGAATATCCTTCACTTGTTGAGACAGACGATAGAGCAGCTTAACGATAACAGGTGGAAGTGTGAGGTTAGACAGGCGAAAAGCACCTCTTTTGAGCATCTCATCATTCTTGGAATGAATAAATAGCGTGTGATCGGGAGCAGGTGGAGTGATATCACTAACATTGAGGTATTTCACCGTGTCCATACAGTCAATTGTTTTCTGAAATTTGCCACAGGATGTAAACTTGATCCGGGCTCTAAATCCACCCAAAGGTTCAAGGTCCACGGTGCTCTTAGCATTACGCGGCTTCTGAAAAACCCTAAGATTCTCAGGGATTTTTTCCTGATAATCGATAAAGGTATAAAATTCATTCGCCTTTACATCGAGGACCTCAGTGAGGACAGCCCCATCCCCACCCTCTATGATTTCATCCTCATTGAGCCTCAATACCCTGCTAAAATCCTCAATACGGCGGATATCAATGAGATTCAGCAGCCTGTCATTGATCTCATACTGCTCTTCACCATCGCTGGTTTTTTCATGATAGATAAGTTCTCTCTGAAACTCCTTTTGGATCTTAAATAAAGCCTTTTCCATTGCCCCTTCAGCCAGGTATCGGGCCTTGAGCCTGGCATCCATTTTTCGGATAAAAGAGACCTGCTGCCCGGTCATGTAAAAGAAGGAAACACCAAAAATAAAGAGAACAGTCATGATTCCAAAGAGAACAAAAAGGCTGGAACCACGAGAACGATGCACCAGTAGGTGGGAAGAAAAGCGCATGGGGCTTATTATAACGCGAAAGAAGAGGGAAGAGGGAAGAGAGAAGAGAGAATCAAGGCTGAACCCGCCATCAGGGCGGAATTAGTCTCTCAAACTCGACTCCCGTACCTTTATCTCAGAGACCGGAGAATTCGTCGTCGAAACCATCTCCAAAATCGTTGCCGGCAAAAGGATCATCCATACCCTTGAACGGGTCTTCTTCCTTGGGCTTCTCAAACTTGGAATCAAAAGCAGGCGTACTTGGAATACCGCCGCCCTGATCAGCTACGAGTTCACCAAAATCTGAAGTGGCAATACTTTGCTTCACAATCTTAGGAGTGATGAGAACAACAATCTCTTTTGAATTTGGTCGAGTCTGCTCCTTGGTGAAGAAATGCTTCAAAAAGGGCAGATTTGAGAGAAATGGAATTTTGGTTACCGCGTGAGTTTCGCGCTCTTCAACAATTCCACCCACCAGAATTTCCTCTCCATCCTGAACCTGGAGAATAGTTTTTATTTCAGTTTTATCTACAGTCGGAAATCCTGTTCGTCCCAATTGAGCACTTGATTTCTCAAGAGTAATATCTAAAACAATGTATCCATCATTATTGATTTGTGGAGTGAGATTGATGATGGTACCTGCTTCCTTGCTCTGGGGCTGTTGGTCGGTTCCTCCTGAGAACGTCAACTCCTGCCCAATCGTCAGACTTGCCTTTTGCCCATTCATCGCAATGAGCCTCGGTGACGAGAGAATCCTGGAATCAGAGGTATCCACCAGGGCTGTAAATACGGCATTGAAGAAGAGATTACTCCGATAGAAATCACCAAAAGAGAAAGGAGCGGCCCCGGAACCGGAACTGGGAGAGGCATACTGATCCGCGTTATCGAGGTTTCTCATAAATTCTGTGACTTGAATTACATCCCCACTACCGTTCGTACCGCGAGAAGCCTGTGATCCTGCTCCCCAACTCCAATCAAAGCCTAATGTTCTTTCAAAGTTTGTGGAGACTTCCACAACCTTAATATCAATCATCACCTGTGGAACGGGCCGATCCAGCTTTTTGATGAGATCTTCCACTCTTTTAAACATGTCTTCCGTAGTAGAAATCACCAGGGCGTTAAGTCTTTGCTCCACCTGGACACTAAACTCACCAGCGGTGCTCTTTCCCAGCAAGGCTGTAAGTAGAGTCTGTACATCCGAGGCCTTGGCATAGCGAAGTGGAAAGGTTTTCGTCAAACCCTGGTCAAAATTCTGTGCGATGGTTTTCTTAGGTGCGATTACCAGGGTGTTCCCCACACGCCTCTTGGCAAGATCATTGGTCTTCAATACAAGATCAAGGGCAGTCTCCCATGGCACGTTTTTTAACTTCAAGGTAGTCGTACCACCAACTTTTGAATCCACAATCACATTAAGCTTTGTAGGACTGATGATGGCGGGAATCACCAGGTCCAGCGGAGCTCGCTCCAGCTTGAGTTGAATGAGTGGTCCTTCTCCCTCTTCACCTTCAGCGGAAAACACCAGGGTAGGAGAAAGTAATGTCAGAAATAATGCTGCGAATATAAGCCTCAAACGATCTTGCGTGAACATAGGGAATGCTCCTTTATACACTTCAAACTATCTTCGACAAAACAAGGGTAGGTTCTAACGCTTTTGTGAATGAAAGGTGATTCCTGAAGGTCAGGAATGTAGCTGCCAAAATTGGGGAATGGGTGGAAGGTAGGTCCCGCCAAAAGGTCGGAAAAACTCGATCCCGTGGTCAAGCCATGGGATGACGAGTTTTTTCTAACATCGGGGACAGGTTTCTAGAATGTCCAGACTGAGAGTGAAGTACGTAAGTTCCTAGAAAAGCACTTCTTGGCGCGTATTGGCTTTGATATGGAAAAAAGTGATTTTATCCTCATGGATACGAATGACTTTAAACTCACCCCTCACTTCATCTCCCTCCTCAAGGAGCAATTGCTTCCCCTTGTAGGAAATGATCGCAACATGAGCGCCTTCCTCTCCAGCAATACCAAGAAGACCAACCTGCAAGGGAGGAATAGCACGAGTAGGTTCACTAATAGGAGGCCTCTTAACCGCCTGAACTGAAACTACAGGCTTGGGCTTTTCCAGTTTCTTACGGAAAAAGTCCTGAAACGGTTTTACATCCGCTTCCGCAAAAGCATGAGAGGACAATGAAAAAGAAAGTACAAAAAGGAAAAAAGAAGCACGAATCATAAGAATACCCCCACAACTAAGTCTTAGAACAGAAACAAAAAGTGTCAAGGAAATCCAAGAGTTAGTTCTCCACCCAAATCAACACCGCCGCAAAAAAAAACCAAAAGAACCCGTGTATCGAGGATCTAAAACAAAAATTCACCCGTGTGTCGAGCACTGAAGATTTAGTGTGGGCTTGAAGTTTCAGCAGTGGTGCATGGGAGTGAATCGCGACGACGGGCGATGCGTCGCATCGTTCTAGGAGTGATCCGCTTTCAGGTGCCATTGATGGAGCTTCAAGGGCATACTAAATTTTTAGTGTTCGGCACACTAAAAATTAACTTCTTGTCGCTTTCCTGCACGGATATGGAGGAAGGTGATCTTTCCTTCATCGATTCTAAGGACTTTGAATTCATCCTTTTTCTCGTCGCCCTCCTCAATGAGCATCTGCTGACCTTTATAATTAACGATAGCCACGCGCGCTCCCTCTTCGCCGGAAATTCCCAAAATATCCACTTGTAGTGGAGGAATTACCTTCTTGGGTGCTTTGGCCGCTACCCTCGTCCTCGGTCTCTGTCGGGGGGGAGGAGCAGGTTTTTCAATTAGCTTGCGAAAAAAGTCATGGAAGGGTTTTACGTGTAGGACCTCAGCTTCAAGGCATCCAAACTGCAGACAAGCCGCCAGAATACTTATCATCGTGATCTTGCCCATAATTTTCTCCTTCTTACTTTAGTCTTTGATATTTGCTTCATTTGTCAAGAGAACGCGAACCTAAGCGTCTTCAAAACGGGCTATATGGGACTTGTCGATAATAATGATTCGACCACCGTTGAGATTAATTCTAAGTTTTGGAAACTCGGTGTTCTTATCAATATTCTTGATCTTGACATCCTTGCCCTGAAGATCCGTTAATTTTTTTGTCTTATCGATCTTATTTTCCAAATTTTTAATTTTAGCGCCTCTGCCGGTTCCTCCCCCAGACATATTCAATGCTGACTGCGTCAAGTTGAGCATCTGCAGGTTCTCTAAACGTCTAAAGAAATCGTAAAGTTCGAAATAAGTCCCTTCCAGTCCAAACTCCATCGGAATCTCTATGAACCTCTGACGCTGAGACTTTGGCTGAATGCGGATACTGCGAAGGGAAATTCCTGAATTTTTGGCTTCTCTTTCCACATCATTAATGAACTTACCTACGTCGCGATTCTTTGTTTTTTCCTTTAGTAGAGTAACGATTTCAGCCTTCTTTTTGCGAATATCTTGCTGAAGTCTGGAAATATCTTCTTTGAGTCTTCTACCCTTGCGCTGCTTTGCTAATAGTTCGGCATGCTTACTATCAATCTGACGTTTCTCAGCTTGTAGAGGTTGGTGATATTGGAAGATCCAAAAGGCAATGGTGACGGCACTCACCACAATCATTCCGACAACATAACCTAAAAATCGTACAAGCATTTTTTGTTCCCGTCTAAATTTAAATATTTTTGTCGATCACAAAGGTCAAATCAAACTTGGCTACAGGTTTTTTATCCTGCACATCATTTGTAATCTGTGAAAGGGAAACCCCTCTAACAAAATCTGTTTCCCGCCTTAAGATATTGACCAGATCGGTTATTCCTTTAGTCGTTAGTGAAATACTCTTCCCAGTTGGATCTTTTTGTTTGGTCAGAGCCTCCATCGAAACTCCGTTGAGCTGCACCTGTCCATCTTCATCAATTCTTAACTGTGTAACCCAAACAGACTTAGACCTGGCAAGGAACTCTTCGAATCTATGGAGAATCTTTGTCCAGGATCCCATTCTCTTGGAAAGGATTCCCTGGTAGTCTGAGAGAGCCGCTTCCACACTATTGAGTTCCTGCTCCATTTGCTTCTTGCGTTTAAAATCGCCTGAGAGCTTACGTACCTGCATTTCCAGGCGGTCGATTCCCTTTTGCTCTCTATATGTCTCCTTCTCCTCTTCAACCCAGACGGTTCCATAATAAAGACCAGCTCCATTGAGGATTACCCACAGAGCCATAACAATACCTCCGACGGGTATAGGAATAGACTTTTTCTTCTTTTCGGATAGAAGATTAATCCGAATTTTACTCATTTTTGCTCTTCCTCGTCCCAGCCTCTAAGGGCAAGTCCAATGGCGACCGTGTACTCCTGCAGGTTTTCCTCGAATAACTCTTCAGCGTCCATATCTCTTAACAAGCCATAGGAAGGGTCCGCAATTTCCACATCTACTCCAAGTTCATTATGAAGTAGTACATTAATATCTTTAAGTTTTGCAGTTCCGCCTGTGAGTACCACTCTATGAATTTGCTGCTCACGATGCTGAGCCTTGTAGTAGTCAAAAGATCTTCGTATTTCCCCGGCTATTTCTTCCACTGTGGTCTGAACCACGTCGGCAAACTCCTGATCCTCATCCCCTTCCATGGCCTGGTGAGACTTTTCAAGTTTGATTTCTTCCGCTTCTTCCATGGAAACCTTGTAGATACTCCGAATCACATCCGTGATACTGTTTCCCGATTCTTTGATGTTACGGGAAAATCGCAGAATGTTGCCCTTAAGTACATTAATGATGGTGGATCGAGCCCCAATGCACAGGATCGCAGTGACCTCATCTTCATTCATGGTTTCAACTTTGGGCTCTGCCGCGGCTTCATCGTCCCCTCCCTCAGATTCAGCGGCTTCTTCAAAAGAAGCCCCCCTACTAAGATACTCGTCTAAAGCATTGATCAGACAAAGAGCATCCACATCGAGTGCATCAATATTCTTCATCCCCACGGAGCGAAAGATACTCATCAAGCTCTCAACATGTTCTTTTTGAGCCACAGCTAGAAGACTCAAGATCCGTCCCATTCCCTCCTGTTCAACTCTGGCCAATTTGGAGAAATGAATATTTACGGTCTCCAAAGGATAAGGAACATATTGTTCCGCCTCTCCATCGATGGCATGTTTGAGCTCTTCATCTCCCATATCAGGCAGGGATAAAAAACGCAGAATCGTATTTTGAGAAGTAATGCAGCCAAAGACTTGATCCGTTTTCAGGTTATGTTCCTTTTTCAAATTCTTGATAGTCTGAACTACAGCGCTAGGATCCTGAAGAGTGCCATCCTGAAACACACCAGGTGGATAACGCTCGATGCCATGACCAACGATAGTGATACCCTGTTTGGTCTTACGCAACTGTATGAATTTCAGGGAGCTAGAACCAATATCAATGCCTAGCGAATACTTTGGGGGTCCAAGTCGAAACATAGCCCGCCTTTTCGGGTAACCGGGTTATCGGGTTTTCTTCACCCTTGTATCGTCACATATGGGGTGGGCATTAACAAATTTAACTATAGGGATGAGAATTTGTATGGACAAGAACAGGGATCAATCCATTAGTCATATAGTTTTTTTATGGCCACTCCTGAATAATAGTATTTCAGGATTTTCTCAAAGTTGAAACCCTTTAGTGCCAATCCTTTAGCTCCCCATTGACACAAACCTACTCCATGTCCGAATCCAGTTCCCTTAAAAACTACGGAACGGTACTTCTGCATTTGTCCATAAATGATAGAAAGAATGGCCATTTCCGCTTGATCAGATGCCTTTGAATTGGAAGCAAGGTTTACGTCTTCCGTGGCCACCATAGTGCTTCGAACTACATTCGCACCCATTAATTGTCTAAACTTTGTACCCGTCAATTTTATCGTTCCGGAGGAATGATGAATTTCCACCCCTGACAAACGCCCATCAGGTCTGGTTCTGGCTTTAATCCCTTCAATTACAGCAATCTTATGCCCTCGCACCCTTAATTGATTCTTGATCTTGGAATAGGGAAATTCCACTTTCCAACCATAATCTTTATAGACTTCACAATAGGGACAAGGCTTCGAGAGAAGGTAGGGAATTGATTTACCGTGCCAGTCCTTGGAATTGAGCGTGCTTCCTCCACACGAAGAATGGTAAAAAGCCGAGATTGGGGTGTCGTCATGAATGGCGATCCTCCCACGGGTCAATTTCACTACCTTTCTAGCAATGGGATGTTCATCTTCGATGCCATTGTATACCTGGGAACGAACATCGTCTGTTAATCCAAATCCCAATTCTGTCTGAAACTTTTTTTGATTCTTGATGGCATAGGTTCGAGCCACGACTGCCTGCGCCTTCAGAGCCTCCAGGGGAGAATTAATCAACATCTCCGATTTGATAACGCCGTAAAGATAGGATTCCAAATCCACCAGATTAACCACGGTGATTTTGCCAAAACGATCTTCAAAAAGTGTGAACTTACCGCGGTACCCCTTCCCATTGAGATAAACCAGTCCTTCCCGAAACGGTTTAATCTCCACGGTTCGTAGGTTCGTGTTCTTTAAAAATCCGAATCCACGGGAGGTAATCTGAAACTTTAGTGAGGTACTATTCCAGCGAGTGAAAAGAAGCTTTCTGGAAGTGGTCAGATCGAATACTTGAAATCCGTGCTGGGCGCTTACCGAAGCAGATTTAATTCCTACCTGAATGCCTACGGAAAGGATCGGCGGGGCAAGGTCTTCAGCAATACCCAGGGTGCCGTAGGCGGTGATAAGAAATGAAAACAAAATACTTCGATAAGTAGGCACTTTTGTCATGCTTCGAAAGAAATTAGTCTCCGCCTCCTGGTATTAGAATTAATAGTTTAATTCGACCCATTTACTAAAAGTGTAAATGAAGGAGTAGGTGGAACTCCAGAAATTTGTAACCAGACCATCAGATTAACCACCCATCAAATCATGAATATCCTTGTAAGTGACCAGTATAATGAGGGAGAGCACACACAAGACTCCAAAGATATTGATATAACCTTCAACCACTTCATCAAAGGTATCCTTTGTCCTTCCAAAAATTCCTCGAGAAACTTTGTTTATCAATTCTTTTAGTAAAATTACAAAAATTCTGCCCCCATCAAGACCGGGTATGGGAATCAGGTTAAACACTCCGATGGAAAGACAAATTTGGGCTGATAACCAAAGAAAGCTATAAGCACCCTGCTCCGCTCCCTGGGAGATAGCATAGGCAATTGCCACCGGACCACCAATTTCCTTGGGCGGCTGAAATTTCTGGATGAGATGGATAAAGATTTTTGATATCTGAACAAAAAATGCCTGAGTCATGTACAGGGTAGAATCCACCGCCTTGGTAAAAGATTTAACAAAGGGCAGGGTGATGAGCTCGTCTCCGATGCGGTAAGGGCGTATATGTATCCCAATTCTACCTGTGTTATCTGGAATAACAGAGATTTCTACAGTACTGAAGCTGGTGGAGCAATCCACCTTAAGCTCTTTGAGAGAAGAGGAACCAAGGTATTTTTTAGCCGCATCGGCACTATCATATATCCTCTCAAGATCCCCTTCTAAATTGTAGATTCGTATGAAATTTCCAGGGAGATATCCCTGCTCTAAGAATTCCAGAAGCTGAGCGATTGTACTAAATTTTTTATACTCGGTCCTTCTCTCCACCTTAAGCTGAAGCCTCTTACCCGCATTGACAGAAATAATTCTCTGCCCATCTTCAAACTTTTTTACTTCCCTTCCATTCATACTTAGAATTACATCTTGGCTCTGTAACCCTGCAATCGCCGCAGGGGAATCTTTGACAACCTCAACCACTTGCAATGTTGTCGCGGGAACCCCGAAGTAAAACCAGAGAACACCAAGTATCCCGATAGTGCCCAGAATATTCATGAAGGGGCCGGCTAAAAGAATAGCAATTTTCTGCAACAGGTTTTTTCTTTGAAAGCCGCGTTCTCCAGGGTCTGGTCGGCCATCTTCCTCACTCCACCCATCTTCTTGGGCGAGAAGAACAAATCCTCCGATGGGAAAAATTCTAATCGAGTACTCTGTTTCCCCCACAATCCGTGCCCAGAGCTTTTGAGAGCCCATTCCAATAGCGAAGGCGTCCACCCGCACATCACACAGTCTAGCAACCACAAAATGTCCCAGTTCATGGATAAAGGCGACGAATCCGATAACCACGAGGAACAGAACCGTCTTGTATATGAAATCTAGAAGAACTTCCATCTCTATGCCTTAGTTTCTATCATCATAAAACCATTTTCATGAAGAACCAATGAGGTTCAAGGAAGGAATCCAGATAGATGCGGCCTGATCAAGATCCTGTGATTGCGGGAAAGCTATGAAAAAGGAATAGAATTAGTATCAGGGCAAAGCCAGCGCCGTAGAGCCACTTCAGATAATTCTCGAATTCATCATCGATGACATCCCCCTGCTTTCCAAAGAAAGTTCGGGAGAAAAGATTCACCCCTTGCCTCAAGGAAAGCGAAAGGATATGAAAACCCGCGGAGCGTGGAAGAGGGAATAGATTTAGTAGTCCCACAGCAATACTCAGCATAGAAATTAGTTTGAGCAACTCATTTCCACTCAATTCTGAAAAATCAAGTCCAAACCTGGCTATCTCTAAAACTACATTTAACTCCAGGGGCATATTCCCAAGCTGGAAAAAGTTTACAATCATATTCCAGACTTCTAACAAAAACTCCTGACAGAGAACCTTCGTATAACCAAACGCCAGTATTAACGCCTTACCTGTTGCGGGATAAACCGTTTTTTCTTCCAGAGAATAAGGTTTAATCCCGACTCCAATACGGCCAAGTTCATTAGGGGTCACAAGAATTTCAAATTGTTTTCGCGCGGTGGAAATCTCCACCTTCAAATCTCTGAGATCAACCTTTTGAAGAAGTTCAAGTGCTGGTTCCCTTGCGTAAAATGTTGATGGCTTTTCCTCGCCTTTTGTAAAGATCCTGATGTAATTGCGTCCTTCGTAACTCTCATCGAGATACTTCATCAAATCCTGCAATTCATGAAAGGTTCTATAGCCAATTCTCCTCTCTACGAGTATTGGGATCTCCTCTTTAGGATGATTAGCGATTAGTCCTTGCCCCATTTCAAACCGGGTAACTTCTTCACCCGCCACCCTTAAGATTACATCCCCTCGTTCAAACCCGGCCTTACGGGCGGGCGAGTCTTCATGCGTATTTACTACCTGCATAGTAAAAGAAGTATCTCCATACCAAACAAAGGAACACGCCAGTAGAATCATTGCGGTAAAGACCTGAAAAACTGGTCCGCCTGCCAGGGCTAAGATCCTGGGTAGAAATCCAGCAACGGGTTCCTTATCTTCCTCTCCCCCTAAGTTTTCTCCAAAAAATCGGATGGAACCTCCGAGGGGAAAACGTGTAATAAGAAACTGGCCGCTGCCCACTTTGGCTTGCCAAAGGACGCTGGAACCTATGCCCAATACAAACTTCTTGAGAGATAGCTGGAGTGTTTTGGCAAAAATCAGGCGGCCAAGGAGATGGGATAAAACAACCGCATCAAAAACGATGAAAAACCAAAGTATCCGTTCTATAAGAGAAAAAATATCGTCCATCAGGTTTCTGGTATCACGAGAGTTAAAAATACTATGGAGCCGGCAACCACCGAGTCGAACCTGTCAAGAACACCACCGTGACCAGGAAAAATCATGCCTGAGTCTTTGACTTGAAATGAACGCTTTAAAAAGGACTCCATTAAATCACCAGCCTGCCCGGCAAGGCCAATTATCAGAGCTAAGAAAACTAGAGAGGCTGGGTCAGGGTCTGGAAACCAGGAATGGAGAAGTCCCACAATAATGCAGGCGGTAATCAAACCAACCAATGCCCCCTCCCATGTTTTCTTAGGACTCAACTGGGTACTTAGCGGCCGCCTACCAAAGAGTCTACCACCAAGGTATGCAAAAGTATCCTGTAACCACATGATCAAGAACAAGAAAAATAACCAACTCTTTGCTGGCGTAAAGGCCTCGGCTATATACAACATAGGGGTATAAAAGACTCCTACATAACCAAATAGCAGAAAAGAACTGGAGAATTCCCTGAAATATTCTTCTTTGCAGTCTTCACGAAAATCAGAGATACCAAATGCAAAAAAAAGAAACAGAGAAAACAACAGACCCGATAGCAAAATTGTCAGAGAACCGCTGTAGATGTAGACCGCGCAACTTCCTATCCAGATGAGAGAACAAATTGGGAATGTCATTCCCATGTAGGGTGCCGGATTCATTCCACGAGCCTCGGAAAAGCCTATTCCCATTAAGAGCAGCCAAAGACACTGAAAAGTCAGGTGCCCATACCAGATTGAGGCTACAATTAGCCCAACAATAACCGCACCTGTAAACGCTCTAAGGATCATGCTCCACCAAATCTCCGCTGTCTTCCCTGGTAATCAAGGATGGCTTCAAAGAGATGAATCCTTCGAAAATCTGGCCAATGAACCGGTGTAAAATGAAATTCAGAATAAGCGCATTCCCATAGTAGAAAATTGGAAAGCCTTTGCTCACCACTTGTACGAATCAAGAGCTCTGGATCAGTCATATAGCTGGTATGAAGATAGCTAGAAAGAACTTCTTCATCGATCTCATCCGGGCTAATTTCCCCGTGTTTTACCTGAACACTTAATTCGCGAATCGCTCTTAAAAGATCCCATCGACCTGAATAATTCATAGCTAGCGTCATACAGATGGTCTCGTTTTTGGCAGTTCTGACGGCGGCGGTGTCAAATTCATGCTTCAGCTCCTCTCCCATGGCAGCCAGATCCCCGATGATTCGAATCCTCACGCCCTGCTTAACTAACCGATCAATGTACTTATTCAAAGAACTTGAAAACAGTTTCATCAGTGAGCGGACTTCGCTCTGGGAGCGACTCCAATTCTCTGTGGAAAACGCGTAAAAGGTAACAAATTTCACGGGAATCTTTCCACATACCTCTACAACCTCATAGACAGAATCAACACCCTTTTTGTGTCCAAAAGTTCGTAGCCCCCCCCGATCTTTCGCCCATCTGCCATTTCCATCCATAATGATTGCGATATGGCCAGGACATGAATTCCAGTCTATACGCGAAAATATCTGCTCTTCTTGAGCAGATAAACTAAAATTTGATCGGATTTCTTCGACAGAAACCGCTCCCATTCTGTCTCCAGCTCCACGGAAACAAAGCTACCCAATCTGCTTTGTCAGGAAAATTTAAGTAGACAATAAAACAAAAAATTTAGAATGTCGTTCTTTCAGTATTATTCAATACGGTGGATCACGCAAGTACTTCAAACCATGGAATTGAGAATTCCAGGGTTATCTGAACTAAGGAAAGTTGAATTCTAGATTTCGAGAATATCTTTTTCTTTGGATTGCAGGATATTCTCAACCTTGAGAATGTACTGGTCCGTCAAGTCCTGCACTGATTTCTGATGTCCCTTGGATTCATCTTCAGTGATTACCTTATCTCTCTCTAGTTTCTTTAGCTGAGTATTTGCGTCGCGCCTGGCATTACGAATGGATACCTTCGCATCCTCTGACCTGGTACGGGCTAACTTAACCATATCTTTGCGGCGGTCTTCCGTCATTTCCGGCATGATGAGACGGATATAGTCGCCATCATTAGCAGGGGTAATTCCAAGATCAGAAGCCAAAATCGCCTTCTCAATAGGTGCCAGCATCTGCTTGTCCCATGGCTGAATTGCCAGGATTCTAGGTTCAGGAACCGACAAAGACGCAACTGCTTTGAGAGGAGTCATGACACCATAACTTTCCACCTTGATCTTATCTACTAATATGGGAGTAGCTCGTCCTGTTCTCAAACTTTGTAAGGCTGAAATAAAGGACTCAATCGTCTTTTCCGTCTTTTCTTCCATTTCAAAAAGAATTTCATCAATTGGCATAATTGCCCCTCTTTTGTGTTCACTCCCTGGGAGTTTACGATATCAAAGTACCAATTTCCTCTCCCTCTGCCAATCTCAAAATGGGATTCCCATCCATAATGTCAACGACCCGAATAGGAATTTTATTCTCCTGACATAGAGTGATCGCGGTTAAATCCATAACCGCTAAACGTTTTTCTAATACGGTTTGGTAATTTAGATGACGATATTTTTTAGCTCCTGGATTAGTCACCGGGTCCTTATCGTAGACTCCATCTACTTTGGTACCCTTGATCAGGAGATCCGCTCCAATTTCAGCGGCACGCAATGCGGCAGCTGAATCTGTTGTAAAAAAAGGATTTCCAGTTCCACCGCAGAATATAACCACATTTCCGGAGGACAAATATTCTCGGGCTTTAAATACGCTAAATCCCTCTACAAAGGACCCCACCTCGAAAGCTGACTGAACTTGCACGGACAGTCCCAGGGAAGTAAAAACTCCCCTCAGAGCCAGGGCATTCATCACCGTCGCCAGCATCCCCATCAGATCTCCAGAATTCCGATCCAATCCTTCGGACATTCCCTGGACTCCTCGGAAGAGATTTCCTCCGCCCACTACAAGCCCTATTTCGATCTCCTGATGAACAGCGTCCCTAATCTGCTGACCAATACTTTTTAGAATTTCACTCTTGAAGCCATGCCCCTGGTTACCACCAAGGGCCTCACCGCTCAATTTTAGTAAGATTCGCTTCATTCTCCGAGTTCGGAGAGGACTCAACGCGCTGTAGCGAGTACTTCGCCGGCGAAGTCGTCCTGCCGTTTTTCAATTCCTTCTCCACGTACAAATCTGCTGAAAGCCGCAATCTCAATTTCTGTCTCCAGGCTCTTGCCAACAGACTGCACCAATTCCTTGATTTTCACCTTTCCGTCTTTTACGAAAGGCTGTTCAAGTAAACAGTTCTCCTGGAAGAATTTATTCAGCTTTCCAAGGGAAATTTTTTCCAAAATTTCTTCCTTTTTACCTTCTTGCCGAAGCTGCTCTTTGTATATTTCAATTTCTTTGGCAACTATCGCTTCAGGAATGTCATTCCGGCTCAAATATTGCGGGGCTGATGCGGCCACATGCATGGCAAGATCCGAATAGAGTTCCACCATTTTTTCGTGGGAGCAGACATCTTGTCTACCAACTTTTAGATCCAGTAAGACCCCGATCCCACCACCGGAATGGATATAGGAATTCACCACTCCCTGTTCCCTGGTGAAAGTCTGAAATCTTCTGACCTCAATCTTTTCACCTGTCACTGAGATTTTCTCATTGATAAAGGATTCAACGGAGCCATCAGGTAGATCAATTGCCAATAAAGCTGCCGGGTCTTCTGGGAGCTTTTCAAGAATGATAGTACCCAGTTTTTCAGTGAGATCACGAAATTGATCTGTCTTAGCAACAAAATCAGTTTCACAATTTATTTCGAGCAGAACACCAGCGGTCTGAGAGTTGTTCACGACGGCATGAACCAGCCCCTCGGCCGCAACCCTGCCTGCCTTTTTACCTGCAGCAGCCAGTCCCTTCTTGCGAAGAAAAACCATCGCCGCTTCGATATCACCCTCAGCACTTGCTAATGCATTTTTGCAAGCAAGCATCCCAGCCCCTGATTTCTCTCTTAATACCCTTACATCTGCGAGATTCACACTCATGGTCTATCCTTTTTTCAAGAAAACCCGGACTAGCTGACCGCGACTTCTTCTTTTTCCTGGGTTGCTCGACTAAGCTCCTTACCTTCCACGATAGCATCGGTAAGATAGTTAACAATTAGTTTAATGGAACGAATCGCATCATCGTTTCCCGGAATTACAAACTGGATCGGGCTCGGGTCACAATTGGAATCTGTAATAGCGACGATTGGAATTTTGAGCTTGACGCACTCATCCACCGCCAGATGTTCCCTGCTAGGGTCCACAAGAAACACAATGTCCGGAGTGCCGTCCATTTCACGGATTCCATTCAAGTTCCTCGACAAATTCTTCAGCTCACGCATTCTTCTAGCGCGCTCTTTTTTCCCCAGCAGCTCCATATCCCCGACTTCAATCATTCTCTCCAATTTCTTGAGATGATTGATTCTTTGCCGAATGGTATTAAAATTTGTCAACGTACCGCCAAGCCAACGGTGATTCACATAATGAACTCCAGCTCTTTCTGCAGCCTCACGAACGATTTCCTGCGCTTGACGTTTTGTCGAAACGAAGAGAATATTGCCGCCTTGTTCAGCTACTTTCTTGATTCGATCACAGGCCTTCAAAATCAGCTTAACGGTCTTTTGAAGGTCAAGAATGTGAATTTCATTTCTCTTGGTATAAATATAGGGAGCCATTCTCGGATCCCATTTGCGAGTTTGATGACCAAAATGTACTCCTGCTTCCAGAAGATTTTTAATTGAAACTGTACTTAACATGAAAGGAACTCCTATTTGGTTTGAATCCTCTTCAGACGTTTCAAGCGAATTCCTGGGAATCACCGAGCTCGAAGCCAATATCTGAAGATTCTACTATGAAATTTTAGGCCGACATGATAGGAAAGTTACTCCCTAAAGTCAAATATCAGGGCTACTTTGAAGCCAACATGAGGTGGGTTGATCCACTAATTCTCGGTGATCGATGAAATCGGGCACGGCTCATGGACATAATATCCAGGCAAAAGGCATTTTTTATGAATAATCAGAGAAAAATGTTTACTCTTGACTGCATGAGTTTATTAGCCTTCTCAAGGGAATCTAGAGTTTGATCTTCAGTTCCGAGAATTAAGAGGTGAATTGCTCTGCCCGCTCTCTCTTCAATCCACTCTTCGCATGCCTGATACTGGCGATTCTGGCAGGTTGCTCCAAGGAAAAACTTCCATCCCTGGTGGCTTCTCGCCAGGACAGTTCGAGATCTATAGTCTTTGGGTCCCTTTTCAACCTGGACCAGGGTGAATTTGTAAGCGGAGCAGTGATTCAAGCCAATCCTGGATTCATCCAGGTTGAATCGGATACGGAAGGTAATTTTTTCTTCGATTCCCTGGGACGCGGACAGTTTCAACTCATCGCCCGGGAGGGACAATATTCGGCCTCCATTGAGGTGGATACGATAAGTACGGATGTTGTCAGTGTGGATCTCACTTTTGGTACCACATCAAGAGGAGCTGAAGATTTCAGTTTTCGGGAGGGCAGTAATTTCCTGTCCAAGAAGCTGCTCAATAACCAGGCTCCAGAGTTTTATGAGGGTATCCTCCAAAATGCTCCTCGCAGCTTCCTTGAGATCGAATCCATGGATTGGAATCCACGAGTACCAGAGGAGATTCTCTTTAGCGCAAAGGAACCCTTACTACCTTTTAAGATCTATAAGTACCAACTCTCAACCCAAATACTGGAGGTTCTCGTTGAGGATGCGATCCTTGATACAACGGATCCAACCTATTCTCCCGACGGAAAGCGATTTGCCTTTTTGCAGGATGGTGAAATTTCTATCGCATTTGTAGATAGCGCGGATACTACAAGGTCAAAACTCATCCGAGACAAGGCGTTGATCCTGAAAGACTCCACTGGTCGAACGGTCTTGAAAATCGATCAGAGAAATGAACAAAATTCTGCCCCAACAACCTTACCGATTGTACCTGGATTCTCTGAATCAGGAGGTGCCCTGGGTCTTCGAGACCCTGCAACTGGAGCCCCCCTTCCCTTCACCGATCCCCTGACCGGTCTACCGATTAACGACCCACTTACAGGTTTACCGGCAAAGATTCCCGTGGTCTTCGCAGAAGCTGCTTTTTATCGCAATCAACTCAATGAATATTTCAACTTTGTCTGTGTAAACTCGACTCCTGCCTTTCCCTGTATCAACCAGTTTCTGCATTTTTTTGACCAGGGTGTCTTTGATGATAATGTGGCCTTCAATTCCAATGCAGGTGTCTCTTTTGGGTATTCCTCTCCAAATTATTCTAATACTGGTTTTTTTGACGCTTTGAATTCACCGGCGGAGTGTGAAATGATATTTTCTGCTCCTCGCTGGTCAGGCTCTGGACAGCAGGTAGCCTTCCTGGCTCGTCCCAGCGGATGCACAACAGCTCGTCCGACAGTCTGCAAACGGAGTTGTGATGAGAGCTCCAATGAGCTATTTGTGGCTCCGGTAGATGTAAACAGAGACAACCTTCTGGGACGCAACCTGGTACTGAGCCAGGCCGATTTCGAGCGCCTGGATAAACTTACTGTAATTCAGGTCACAAATGATGTTTTTGAGGACCTTAACCCTTCCTGGGACCCACAATCAGGTGTTCTACTCTATGAAAAAGCAAAGGTTCTCAGCACTGGAGATAAGAGGTTTTTTCTTTATAGCTCCAATCCCACACCGGGAGGGTTTCTCACTCGTCTACTCCTAAGAAATGGAGAAGTGGAGCATCATGCGCAGGTATCTCCAGATGGGAAGAGAATTCTTTGGGTCTCTAAAGAATTTCATGAACAAAATCCTCGTACCTTTTCCCAGGTCTTTCTTGGAAACTGGACAGGAGTCATTCGTGATGACCAACTGGTGACCTTCTACTCGCGGGAATCCTCCCTGGCTCAGCCACGATTTTATAAGCTTCTCCCCTCCGCTTTCGGGCCTGAAATCCTCAACTGAGCAGAGACGCGATCCGTCTACAACCCTCAAGAACCCGGGGACAATGGGATTCCAGCCAGTTCAGATCAGGAATCCATTGATGATCCTCTTTTGCAATGGTGTCTAAAACGGTTTCTCCATCAAAATCCACAAGAGAAATCCTCAGATTTAGCTCTGCTCCATCCCTTCCGAACTCTTCTCCAGGGAGGGACGCAACCAATTTTTTATTCAGGAGATACTCACAAATCTCTCTACCCGACGAGAGCCCTAAAGACTCCAATTGACTTTGATGTTCGCAGAAGCCAGGAAAGAGGTAAAAGGAGCCGACGGCAGGCGAAACTCGTAGTCCAGCGCCCTTTAAAATTTGAAAGCATTGATCACTCAATGCGGCTAAAATACGGCGGGTATCCTGGCGATACCTTTCAAGTTCCCCGCTATCCTCAAACGCCCTCAAAGCCGCGTACTGGACTGGGGCACAAACAGAGCTAAAAGTTTCACTCGCCACAGCACAGACAGCACGATACAAATCTTTCAACCTGGAAGGGAAAATCCCATATCCGAGTCTCCATCCGCCCGCACCACACCACTTTGAAAGTCCGGAAGTCATAATTGTTCCTTCTGGATAAAACCTGGAAATAGAGGTGTGTGAGCCCTCAAAGTTCGTTTCTGCATAGATTTCATCGGATAGGACGATAGCCTTGTGCCTGGCACAGACCCTCGCCAATTCTTCCAGCTCTGAGGCCGAATATCCGCCTCCATGAGGATTATTGGGATAGTTTAAGATGAGCAGAGCAGGAACAGATCCTTCAGATGCTAAGCTAAGAGAATTATCCAGGTCTTTAGGATCAATTTTCCAGTTGTTTTCCTGATGTGTATGGATCTTGAGAATCTTTTTATCAAGAATCTTTGCCTGGGGTTCATAGGTGACCCAGCAGGGAGTATTGAGAACCAGGGGACCAGAATGACAAAGCTGCGTGAGAAAAATGATCTCTTTGGATCCAGGACCTATGATTACCCTGTCCTCACAAAGACTAACACCTTCACGACTTTGATGAAAGCGGGCGATGAGATGCCTGAGTTCCTTCAGCCCGCTGGTGGAAAGGTAATCTTTTCGATGTACTTCAGATGCCAGAGCTCTCTGTATGGAACTGGGAACAGGAAAAGGAGATTGACCTAATCCCAAGTTAATGAGATCACCCCCAGCTTGACTTAATTCTCGGTAAACTTCTTGAATTCTCAGGGTGGAGGATTGCCCCAGTGATTTTAACCGTGTATTGACTTCCATCTCTTCAGCATATTAGAAGAGATTCTCATAGGCAATTCTGGCTTCTCGATACGCGCTAAAGGATAAAGAATCTGCAAGATCCTGTTCTTCCCACTTGTAAGATAGATTGATCTTCTTTCCGCCATTGGAGCTAATTGGAAGAGCCAATTTCAGATCCAGAATTTTCCCCCTGCTACTTTTTTGAGCCGCTGTGGCCTGGGAGCGCCAGGCTGTGTATCGGGCAAAGGCACGATTTGAACCCAGGATTGAGAAAGAAAGTTGGGCTCCTCCCTGTCTTCGCAAATCTCTTAAACCAAGTAAATCGGTCTTGCGCTCCTCTGAGTAAAAAATTTCTGGCGAAAGATCCTGGCCAAACCAGAGGTAGTACCCTCGGGCACTAATATTCCACTGCGTCTCTAGATCAGATCCTGGAGATAGAGCTCGGTCTCTTTGATATCGATGCCTGTACCAGGCTTCCAATTGCCCACTGGACCCACTCTTAAGTACCCTGGTCCAATGAGTACGGGAAACGAATAGTCTCGATAAATCGGTCGCATCCTCCTGACTTTCATAATAGCGGTAAAAGCCATGTAAACCTTGCCTGCCTAGAATGGAATTCAAGTGCAGTCCAAAGGAGGGTCTCAATACATCCAGGGCACTCTGGGTAGGATCCGATGAATTGCTCATCCAATGCCCTTCCACATCCCATTCACCCCAATTTTCGGCAAAGGAAAACCGCCCCTGCCATTGGGTGGTGTCTTCCAGGTCAAGACCGGATGGAGAAAAGAAATCCTTTCCAAATCTTGAGTAGTGGAGAAAAGCCAAATCTCCACGGTACTTATAGTCCAGTCGAAGATCCGCAGCGAAGGAAGATTGGTACAGGTCACGGGTCCGGTCTCCATAACTAGAGAGTACTTCAGTGCTCAGTCTCAAATTTTCCGCGAGAAGGGCATCATGCCCGAAGCTAAGCAGCCTCGACTCCCTTCCCCTGGACGCATCTAATTCCCTGGCCACCTGGTAACCTATGGAAACAGAGCGCTCATTTCCTAGCTTTTTCTCTACTTTTACACCCGATACTGCCAGAGTGTCGGTTTCCATCCCAAAAAGAGTCTCTATGGGAAGGAGTACAGCCCCTACATAGAGGTCTGTAGAAAAATGGGAACCGAGCCAGGTTCGATTTTGATGAACTAATCCTCGAAGTTCTCGATCCAAAAGAATTTCTGAGCCATCCACAAAAGAATCTCCAAGAAAAAACCGCGAATTTTGACCGCGCCACTCCAAAGCCATATATTCCAGTTGTGCCCGATCATCAACTCTCAGGGATTGATCTCCTCCATCTATGACTAACTCACCGTAAAAATCCGTGGCACCCGGAAGATGAAAACCCCGAAATCTATGCCTGATCCTTCCAAATTCCCCCTCTTCCTTGAGTGCGTCAACATCAAAACCAGTGGTTCGCACGGACGATGCTTCGACTTCTTGTGAATATCGGAAACTCCGCCCCATGCGACGATCATAGTACGCTTCCAGTTTACCCTCAGAAATTCTCCTGGCGAGTTCGATATCTACTTGCTTGAGAAATCCAAGATCAACGATTCTTTCGTAGGAATGTAATACAGGTTCCTCTGATGAGAAGATTTTCATCAGACTCTGATATTGGGCTTCGCTTCTAACCTTACCAAGAACAAATCGCTTGAGTATCAGTCTTCTCTCTCCATCATCACCAAGCGGAAGCAAACCACGAGGGGAATCGGGCTGTGAGGGAGCCTCAAGCCTGAGTCTGAGCTTACGCTCATCATCAAGCATGCGAAACACCTCCATTTTTTCTGTCTGGGATAGAAAGGGAATCCTGGACACTACATCTTTTGCTTCTTTTTCCGACAAATCCAGTTCCAGGATGCGGCCAACAATATTCTCGTGTTCAGATGACTTTGCTCTAGCATAGAGATAAGTCCGCGCTTCCTGACCAAAGAACGATTTTTTCTGAGATTGAGCAGCGAGCTGGTTTGTCAGAGCCAGGCAGCAGACTGCCAGGAACCAAAATATTCGTCTAACGAACGATTCAAATAGGAAGGGGGGACTCATACCCGGTGATCGACACTGAGGAAAATGAAAGGCGGACACAACCATTTTAGACCGAAAAGCCACTAGTCTGCCCGGCCAGCCGAACAAACTAAAATCCTGCGGATTCAGTATGAATCAAAGATTCATTAGTTTTTCGGTGCATCCTGTACAAATGATTTCCGGACATCCTGTTTGCTACTCAGTATATCGGGTTTTCCAGTGTATGGATTAATGCTCTGAAAAAGGGAGATTAGCTCTTTATAGGCCCAGGGTCACAGAATAGAAGGATCCCCAGTTTCCCTGAACATCCCTTGCATGGACGTAAATCCGCTGAGCTCGGAATAAGGGAGGAAGTATGATTTGACCCTCTTCACCGCGCTCATCAAATCGGCCATCCAGGGCACTCAGACTCAATCCCGAACCATCGCGGCCTGTTCGATCAATGAAATACTCCATAGCGCTCACATTTGAGAGCTGATCGGAAACTCTGAGATCTATGGTCGCTGGCGTCTTATTAGGTAAGCTGACAAATAGGGGACCGGTTATTCGAGGCCCATCCCTATCAAGACGACGCTTTTGCAAAGTATGCAGAAAAGGTAGATCCCCGCGCATCGAGTACGGATAAACACCAGGACCTTCTTTACGCTCAAAGACGACCTGAAATCTTCCTTTACGCCTCACCGGTTCCGGACTGAGGGAATCGGCGATGATGGAACCCCAGCTAAAGTCGGCTACTAGAAAGTTCCGATTCTCCCGGTATCGATACAAAATCATGTCCAGCTTCTGAAAATTTCGATTGGAAAACTCCTGCATCAGATCCTCAAGAACGGAGACAGAAAAGGTACTGGTTTCCCGAAGCGAGGATGCCAACTCCACAGCATTTTTGGAATTGAATGAAGAAATGAGATGATCGGTCCATTGAAGTACTAATTCGCGATTTCCGCGAGACTGGAAGAAAAAGATGATCTCATCATGTACCACATCATAAAACTTCTCCAAATCCCGAAGTCGAAAGATGACTTCATAAATTTGATCTTCTGGATCCAGCTTTAGAACGAATCCCCCTTTATAAGCAAGATCAAAAAACTCCTTTCCACCATTCAGGGACACCTGTAAAACCTGGTGAGGCAGGAAGTTCTCAATGTACCCCTCCATCCTGATTTGACCCAGGATCAGATCTGCGGGAGAAAAGGATTGATAGCTTTCCCATTCCGAAGATTTCAGACCATTGAGAGAAAGGTTCTTCAAGGTTGGGGGAGATGATTTGTGGAGATCTTTTAAGCTTTTAAAATAAGGGGAGGGGTTCCATGGCTGCCCCTGCGAATACCAGGAGTATAAAAAACGATTCTGAGTTCCTCCTATGAATTCTTTACTGGCAACTTTCTCATCCCGAACTGAAATGGATTCACCTGGATTGAGAACATATTCAAGGGAGTTGTAAAGGAAATGCAGGCTACCGTCGGTACAAAATACCTGCAGTCTGGCCGCTGCGCTATCGTAGATTACAAGACCATGACCTTTCCGAATCTCAATACTTCCGAAAGGAGTGATTACCTCGGTGACCCAGGCTTTACTTCGTCCCTGCCCATCTACTCTAAGAAATGCGCTCCCCCGCAGAAGCTTTACCTGAAATACCCTTAGCTCTCTTATTGTCCTTAGCTCCAAGGAAGTGCTGTCTCTGGCTTTGACCTGCATTCCCGGCTCAAGATGCAAGTGCATGGATCCATCATAAGAGGTTTCAACCAGAGAACCCTGTAGTATCGTTCGATCCATACCTGAATCTGTTTTGGCTCCCTGGATTCTAAGGGTACCCTGGGCGGATAGCACTCTCCCAATCCGGCTTTCGGAAGTGATAGGAAGGGTGAAATAATTCGTTGTCAGGAAAAAGGTCAGGCTCAAAAGAGCGAGACCAAAACGAAAGATCATACCTCGAAACTCAAGCCTTCGTAGGCTGCATTGATGATGACTCCGGTTCCATTGGCCGCATCCTGGGCATCCTTCAGCATATCCCTCACCTTATCATCAGTATGTGCAGGATCATGGTGAATCATGAGCATCTGTTTAGCTGCAGCTTTAATGGAGAGATTTAAACCTGCCCTCCAGGTTGAATGCCCCCAATTGACTCGGGTCTGGTATTCATCAGGAGTATATTGACAATCATATGCCAGAACAGACGCGTCCCGGGCCAGCTCCAGGGGTTCCGCATCCACGTCCTCGTCGCTATCTGAGGTATGCTCAATATCAGTGAGATAAGTAAATACCCTGCCCTTATCAGTAAACCTGAGACCTATCACCCCATTTGGATGAAATAGTGGGGCGTATTCCACTGTAAAGTCTTTGGATAGTTCTATTTTCCCTCTTTCACCGAGCCTATGAAAGTTCAGGGTGGCTCCCATCACAGCAAGAGGAACGGGGAAATTAGGGGCACACATCAGACGACCATCCAAGATATCCTTAGCACTCTCAGATCCTTTATCCTGTCCATAGATCTCAATGGTATTGCCAGGGATAAACGCTGGAACAAAAAAGGGAAATCCAATGCAATGGTCCCAGTGATAATGAGTCAAGAAAAGGTGCATGGTTGTCGGAAGCTCATTGAGAAGACTGGTTCCCAGGTCGCGGATCCCGGTGCCTGCGTCGATCACGCAGCGTATACCGTCGCTGGAGACAATCTCTACGCAAGTGGTGTTTCCGCCAAAATACGAGTAATAGGAACCCGAAATCGGTACGGAACCTCTCGTTCCCCAAATTGTGACTTTCATCGCTCTTCTTTCCAATAACGTGAAGAATCTACATGACACTTCCGCACCGGGTTTTTCTATGTGTCGTCACGAGCATACCCCTACTTTACAGATGGAATCCAGGTTTGTTGGAAGAATTTCCAAAGATCCTCTAGGAGGCTTCTAGCGTAGAATCACAAATTTCAGGGTGCGGGAGTCTGAGAATTTGCGGGAATCCTGAACCCGAACCCGCAAAAAGTAGACCCCATTGGCTGGTTCCACTTCAAAGAGCGAGAAGATTTCCTGCTCAAAAAACTGCGAATCGGGTTCAAGGCTTCGAGAAGACAAGAGCTGGGATGCCGAGTCATAAAGCGACAAATTCAGGGCCTGTAATGATACAGAAGCGCGCAATCTAAATTTACCAAGATTTCGCACGGGATTTGGTATCACCACCGCTTCTTGGATTCGAACAGGCCCCGCCGCAATCACAGACAGACTTTTTAAACTCTTGTTTCCGGCATAATCCTCAACTTCCAGCTCCACTTGTTGAGCCCGTCTCGGGGGAAATTCCCGGATAGGAATACTCCATCGAGTAGAGTCACATTTTAGCTGGAATTCTCGATCCTGAGATTTCGCCCTTGCCCGAGAGCAGTTCAAACCTACTCCCCCATCCAGGAAATGACCCGACAGGTCTGACCTGAGCTCAAGAAGTTCATCCTCACTCTGATCAATCTCAATTTCAGGTGCTTCAAGATCTTCGACCCATACAAGACGAGAGGGATTTCGAGAGTAAAACTGAACCGATTCCCCATCCCTCCTCTGATCTACAACCTTCCGTGTCCCATCAGGGTCCAACCGCATGATTCCATACCGCCTGGATCGATCCAGGGGATAACTGCCAAGCTTTACCTCAAGAGGTACTTTTGAAGATAACTCTGTACGGGGGAAAGCATTGAAGACTGGCATTAAACCAACGGGCTGAGAGTCCATTGTATAAAAGGGGAAAATAGCCAGGGATGTATTTCTAAGAATTTTAGACTTGGAAGTGGATAGCCGCTGAACCTGAAAGGGAAGAATACGGGTCATGCGGTTTCCCTGCAGATCACCTGCGGTGATTTCTATTCTGAGGGTTCCTGAAAGATCAAGATCAAGAGGAAAGGTACCATGAAAAAAGGAGGGCCCGAGGCGATTGAGCTGGACATTCACGATCTGATCATCAGAGCTTAGATTGGGTGGATCCTTGAGTTGCCGTACCTGCATGAAGGGAATCTCGGCTATCTCCTCGATAGTTCCACCTTTAGCTTGCAAACCCTTGGCTACAAAAATCAATTCCGTATCACGGATGGGATTGGAGAAAATCTTAAACTCGAAAAATGGCCCCAGGTCCAATTCAAACTCATAAGAAAAGTCATCTCCAATGTTACCTGCCAGATCTCGAATCTTCTCTACGAGAATCCTCCCCAGCCCATTAAAGTCACTATCTTCTTCCAGGGGTAAAACCCGAAACATTCCTGTGTACTGATTTCTATCCAGCTCTACCAGGACCAATTCAATGGGTGAGAAAGTTTCTACAATGCTTTGACCAAGAGAATTCACAAATTGCTTTGCACCTGGTTGGAAGAAAACCCGGGCTGGCTGATTTTTGTCGATCTCTTCGGAAAAACTGATATGGACACGAACTTGTGATTCAAGAATTCGTCCCTGCAAATCTGGAGAAATCACCGGTCTGGTAACCACCACGTCAGAAACAGAGGGTTTCTTGCGATCTAGAATGAAGGAACGTCTCTGTTCCGAGCCACTCAAGTTCTGTATCCCATCTACTGCATCCACTTTCCATACCGTTTTCCCATCCGGTAAAAAATCCACATTCAAACTTGCCTCTATGGTACCGAACGGAAATTTTTGGAGGTGGCGGTTGCCTCCTGAGTCCGTGATTTCCAGTATATAGTCGCTAGCCTGTTCTACCGGTCTCCAGCGAAACTTCATGATCCCGCCCTGCGAGTGGAAACCTTCTGCGGGTTCCAGGGGAACTGGGACTTTGAGGGCATCTGTCTGTAGTCCTACATCCTTAATCACCCTGCCCCTGTTTCCTGCTTTATCAAAGGCCTGAACCATGATCCTGACCGGACCTTTGAAATCGTGAAACCTTCTCTCAAACGAGTAGGTAAAACGTCGGTTGGATGGAAACTGATCTGGATTACGATCTAGAGTTACCTGGGTAAACTCTAAAAGTGGGGGGAAGGTGGCTGACCCAAGCTCATTCACACTCTCTATCTGGATTTCCACAGTCCTGATACCCAAACCCTTCGTACTGCCAAACCCTTCCAGAAAGTCAGAGCGGGTAGCGATATCCTGGGCAGTTCCTGAGAGCTTTATCACGGAGGAGCTAATCCAGGACTCACTGAGAACATCAACAGAGACAACCGGTGCGATGGTGTCATAGAGAAAAAGTGCGGTTGAAATTTCTCCGCTATTCGAACTCATGTCTACCGGACTGATTTCCATTCTATAAAGGCCGTCAAAGCTCCCGTCAGTAGGCAAACCCATGGGTTCTAACGAAGTATTGTCAACGCCTAACTCATAGAGAACCCTGGTCGCGGCGGGTCCGCCATAGAGGGGGGTCTCCTGGGTCAAGTCACCACGAAATTTGATCCTTCCGGAATTAATAGGCCCTGCCGGCTGGGAACCCAACGGCTCTATTAGCTCAAGACTTATCGAGGTGGAGGGCAATGCTGAATTTGAAAGTATCTCAGTTTGAATTCCAGAACCAAAAAATCCATTGGCCGCCTTTAGCTCGTACACAGGGGCAGAGATTGCCCGTAGAGGGCCGCGTACCACACTTCCATGCCTCGGAGTTCGAAGATCCTGTAGCGAAAATCCTGCGGGTACAGGAAAATTGAGCCCATCCATAACCTTGGGCTTGATGGTATCGTAGATGAATCGAAAGGTATCTGTATCGGAGAGATTGGTAGCAAGATCCTGAATCTGAATCTGTGCCACCAGAATTCCGTCATCTTCGCCTGCTGGACTAAGATCATCATTCAAGACAAATTCCACTGAAGATGTAGAGATAACTTTTGGACCCGACAGCTTGTACTTTTGAGGCTTTCGCAAAAAATTGAGAAGTTCTGCTTTCGTGGAACTCAGAACCAGCTCGGGGGTCAGACTTTCTTCTACTGCAACAGAAAAAAACGGAAGATCATTCTTTCGTGGAAGAGTCTGAAAATTGAAAAATGATCCTGGTAGCGGGAAGCGATCCACAATTAGTCTCGAACTCGGAATCTCGGTATCCAGCTGCAGGACAATAGTCTCTACAAAACTATTACCAGCCCGATCTTTCATTCTTATCTCAATCAAATAGGTACCGTCCTGGTTCATCTCCCCGGGGTCAGCATAAAAATCCACTGTTCTGGGATCAAAAACTTCAGTACGACCGCTGATCTGCCTTGATGGGGTCTCTTCCAGGGGCCCAAAGGCCGTGATCGTTGAAGAGAATGGATCAGGACCAGAGCCCTTCTCTTTGGTGCGGGGGTCTTCCTGCATCACCATTCTTAGAGGTGTGGGTGCGGTATTGACTACACTGCCGTCAGCAGGAGTCACGAACTGGCGCAAGAGTACGGGCGGCAGGGTATCCACAAAGAAAGCGCGAGGTTCCCTAAAAGCTGGGACAATGGAATTACCAGCGGGATCACTTCCACCGCTGACGACAATTTCCACTGGCCCATCTAATAATCCGTCGAGGGCCGGTTGAACCACATATTGATACTCAAATTCAAAACCTTCGGCCAATACCGCGGTGAGTCCAACTTCAACTCCATAGGCACCCTGCTGAGTCACAAAGCATCGGGGAGGTTTGGCAAGGAATTCATCCACAAGGATTTGAATGCTGACGGTATCGCCGGAGCGGGAAAAAACAGGACGATCCAATTCCACCGGACTTCGATTAATTTTAAGCTCTTTTACCGCGGGTGCAAGGCGGTCATACTTCAAAATTACCTTGCTTTGGGAGCCAATACCCACATTTCCAGCCGGGTCTCTGGCAATTAGATCAACGGTGTATTCTCCGTCGGATACAAACCCAAGGTCCAATACCGTGCGAAACTCTGTTCCTACCGCGCCAATACGTTTACCCGGCCTGACCAGAAAGGAATCGGAGGTATTGATGTCAACAGAGCCATCCCTCTCAAGAGTTCCATCGATGGTGAGGCTGGGAGCATTCGTGGCAAAAAGCACTTGTTCGGTCAGGATTGTGGGAGCTGCCGGTGGCTTTAGGTCTAGAATGACCACCCCCAGATCGTGGGCAGGTGAGGCTTCTTCAATTCGTGGATCAACGGGATTAGTAGTAAAGACGACCGCTTGTATGGATAAAACCACGTTTTCGAAGGGCTGAAAAGTATCGCTGGGTATGGAGATATCCTTGTCAAAACTCTCCCCTTCCCTGAGACCTGTTAACTGCTCTTCCAAAAAGAAAGAATTCTGTGAGTATTTGGATGCTACCGAAAACTCGATTCTATGAGGTTTTTGATCGTCACATACGGCTCCTAATACGCTTAATGCCTGACTTCGACGTAAAAAGCCAAAGTCCCGAGGCTCCATGATCAGCAGGTTAAAGCAGGGCTGCAACGCTAGCCGTTCTACATCAATGCTCTGGGCTGTGAGGTTTCCAGCCTTATCTTCTACATTAATCGCATAAGTAGTCGTTGTGAATGCCAGGGCTCCCAGGCTGGGATCCCTGGGAAGTTCAACTCCTGCAATGATCAACCTGCCGTCATTTTGAGCTAATCGGGTTACCTCGTTACCAGTACGAGTATTGAGAACCCGCACACGCGCGAAAGGGGTATCGGATTCCACTATCAGTCCGAAACTCGCCAGATTCGTCGGACCAAAGGCTGTTCCCACAGGAGGAGGAGTTCCCTGAAAAGTGGTTGTGATTCCACCGGAAGATATATTGGGTGGTGTGTCATCATGGATGATTCTCAAGAGATTAGACTCAGCTTGAAAGCCCGTAGAAGGGGCCAGAGGATCCAAGGATGCCGCCTTGAGCTGAAATAGATTTAAGCTATTGGTTTCAACGCTAATCGCTTCCTCCGAATAACTGCCGGCTCCGTCTTTGGTGACACTGGTCAGGATCTGGCCATTTCGAAAGATGGAAACCTGCATCTGGGAAGCGTTACCGTGCAGGGTATAGAACAGCTTTACGGTCGGCAAACGGGTGTACAGCTTCACCTCGGAATCCTGGGTTTCAATGTGATTGAATCGAATCCCTGTAGCATCGAATTCCAAGTCTCTGACTATAGGCAGTGAAACAGTACTCGTCGTGGCCTCACCTCCTGTGCTGGAAGTTTCTACGATTCTAAGGAAAAAATCGTTGGTACCCTCAGCAAGAGGAACCCTCAATATAATGTCCTGGCTACCTCCTTCATGGACAATATCCTTCTTCTCAGCAATCACTTGTGTCAAATCCGAATTTTGGAATCCTCTGAGCGTATAGATTCCTTCATTGGCATTCAATCGCAGCAATAGCTCGACCACCGAACCGATCTTCTGGAAGGAATTCGTGGGAGGGATCTCCGGCCGAGTTCCAAGGAAGGAGAACTCATCGATCTGGGCACCGACGAGTAAAACAGATAAATAACTAAACCAAAACAGTCTGAGAAAGATTCTCGACACAGAATAGCCCTGGGTCCCCAAGCTAAGAAGCCTTAGACTTGCCTGAAGATACCGGAATTCCTTTCATACAAAAAAAGCTCAGAATAAAGGACTTTTGTGCGCTGATTATAGCAAATGAGAAGAGAAGATGGAAACTAAGAGGCGGACGTGCGAAGGACTTTTCCAATTGCTGAAAAAATACCACTGGAGATTCTAATTCTAGAAATAATAATTAAAGTCTTAATTTTTTGGTGTGCTAGACAACCCAGCGATAAGCTTCAGAAGATCCAAAAAAAAAACCGGGAGACCTGATTACCTCAAGACCCCCGGTTTTTTGCTTTAGCTTTCTAACTTACGAATCGCTGTTGGCCTGTAAAACGGAGAGCAATGAATCCGCTTTCGTACTTTCATCAATGGAAATTTCAAAGTTTCCTTCAAGCTGCTCATCCTCAGAATCAGAGGTTATGAGAGTTTCCTTATCGTCGAATTCGTACTTCAGGTCCCTATCAAATCCAGTACCTGCGGGAATGAGATTCCCCATGATAATGTTTTCCTTCAGACCGGAAAGATTATCAATCTTAGATCGAATCGCCGCATTGGTTAGAACCTTGGTAGTCTCTTGGAAGGAAGCCGCCGACAGGAAGCTGTCAGTGGTTAAACTAGCCTTTGAGATTCCCTGGATCACACTCATTGCAGTTGCTGGTTTAAAGCTCTGGGCAACAAGGGATTCATTGGTTTTCTTAAATTCAAATGCGTTTATGATCTCACCGGCCAAATACGGAGAATCTCCCGATGTAGTAATCTTCACCTTGGAGACCATTCTTCTCAAGATAGTCTCGACGTGCTTGTCATTGATGGTCACACCCTGGGTTCGGTATACATACTGAACTTCATTGAGGAGATATCTCTGAGCGTCAAAAATACCGATCTTCTCGCTCAGAACCCTTACATCAACGTCTCCCTGGGTCAATCGATCACCCTGACAAACATATTCACCATCTACGATAATCAAATCTTCCAGAGAACCTGACACGATCTGCTTCTCAGAACCTCGTTCATTCTCGATTACCATATGGTTTCCACGAACACGAACTATACCGGTACGATTGGCCACAAGTGATTCCAATTTCGGTTTTCGAACCTCAAAGAGGTTGTTGACCCTTGGAAGACCCTGGACAATATCAGTCGTCTTTTTACTTCCCCCGGTCCACTTGGCAATAATATCGCCCGGGTTCACTTCAGAATTTTCCTTAATAAATACTTCAGCGCCATCCGGAACATTGTGCATTTCCCCAACTTGTACGAGAAACTTATCAATCACAGATCGAACTTTCTCGGTTTTTGTCAGGGCGTGAACCAGCTTCACCGTACCGTCAGCATCAGTAACCAGGCGGGCAAGTTTGTCGCCTTTGCGAACCTTACCTTCAGCTACCAGAATTTCCATCTGGTCCGTGACACCATATTTTTTCTCACTAACTTCCTCTCGAGTAAAGCGGATTCCCTCTTCCATCTGCTCGAAATGGCTGAATTCCAGCCACTCTGTTACAGGTTCTCCTTTTTCGACTCTTTGACCGTTCTTCACACACAGGGTTAACCCGGTAGAGAGAAAGTAATCTTTACCCGAATAAATCACGATGGTTTGAACCAGCTCTTCTCCGGTCCTCTTGTTGTAGCGAGTGATGTAATTCACCTTACCGCCAATATCGGCGATGATGGGCTGGAAAGATTGAATGATCTTGGTCCCAACTACGATCTCCTGACCCTCTTCGACGAGAAGATCAGTTCCGCGCGGAGTAACATACTCCCGGGATGTATCATCATTGGTAACGACGACCTTGCATCCACCTGATTCAATGGATACTTCTACTTTGCCCACACGCTCACGCATCTCATACAGCTTTGCGGCTATCTCACTGGTGATTTCTGTTCCGGCCGGTACCGCCTCACCAGGCTCCCCTTCCGGACCCATTAGCTCGGCGGAGATATCCTCCACCACAACTGAGCCAACGATTTCTTCAGGTTTAAGATTCTCTTCAAGCAAGATGCTCTTGCGCTCGTAATGATCACGGATAGATACCGAGCCATCAATCTCACTCACGAAAGGAATCGGACCGGTAAGCTTTTGGCCTTCCTCCACGTCATCCCCCGAGTTAAGCATGACATTGTCAAACTTTAGCTGAGCTCCCTCTGGAATGATGTATTCCCTCTCATCTTTTATCAAGACCCTACGTCGATCTACAGTTTTGTTAGAAGCAGACCTGTAAGAAATAATCTTGACGATTCCACAGGTTTCGGCCAGAAAACGAATCTTGGAGTTTGCGTCATCCTGATCAACATCCATGGAACCACTCATGTAGTATTCATGAGAATCCTTCTTCGTGAGAGTGAGATTCTTACGACCGGAATACTTCGCTTCTCCATCGAATTCAGCCAGGATCATACTAAGCTCATCGCCCTTTTTAACCTGATCCCCGGATTTAACCTTAAGTACAACCCCGGTATCTCCCGGAAGACCAACAGGCTTGGTAGCCGATGATTTGACTCCTTTAGGAGCTTCATAACTCCTATCCTCAGAATCTGTGGAAGCGATAAAAATCATACCGCTCTCAGAAATCACCCTTTGGTTTTTAATCTTGATGTCGCGGAACTCGGCAAAACCTTTGGAAGTAGCAATTGCCACGGTTTTTTCAGTTTCAAATTGGTATAAGTTGTCTCCTGCGGCGATGGAATCCCCATCCTTGAGCATCATGGAACTGCCCGAAGGAATCAGGTAATCGTCCAGAATCTCACCCTGCTCATCTATAATCTCAACATGACCATCACCGGTCACTACAATTCCGTCTTTCTCCTGTACGTCCTTGAAGCGAATAGTACCGGTATATCCTGAGATGTATTGATTAGGGTTATACTCCACCAGAACCTGGCTACTGCCCACAAAGTCCCCATCATCAACACGTAAAACAGCACCGCGGGGAAGGTTGTAATCGGAGCGCTTTCTATGCTCATCAATGATGCTAAGCACACCTCCGGTAACAATCTTCTTTACACTCTGATCGAAATCGTCATTCTCACCGGCGTCATTTCCAGTATCGATTTGGAAACGTGTCCTCTCGACCTTATTCTCAAAATGAAGGTTTTTGAATGACACATGACCCGCCGACTTGGCTTTGACAACAACCCTGCTGGCTTCAGCAATTCCCCCGGTATGGAAGGTTCTCATCGTTAACTGCGTACCCGGCTCTCCAATGGACTGAGCAGCAATCACTCCTACAGCTGCACCCAAAGATACTTCCTGATTCATCGAAAGATCGATGGAATAGCATTTGCGACACACGCCCCAGGCTACCTTACAGGTTAATGGGGACCTGATTATGATTTCCGGATAGACTCGAATTTCTTCTACCGAAGAGGCCTTGAGCTGCTTGATCAATAGGTCAGTCACCGGCTTATCAGGACCGCAGACCACCTTATTATCCTTCATATCAACGACACATTCGTCGGTAAAAATCCCAGTTCCAGACTTAAGCTCCTTGATCTTAACCACGATGGAAGCTTTCGCAATCTCTCGGGCAATTTTGCGATCGATCACGGTCCCGGATTCAAATATGATTTTCCCGGAAATTGGCTCTTTAACAGGCTCTAATAAGGTTCGCGCATAGATTCGATCTTCGATTGGAATGAGAATCTCATCCACAATCAAGTTGTTTGGAGTCCTTTGATCCCGCAAGGGCTGTACCAGTAAACCTTCATCCACTCCACAGTCCTCAATACTGACAATTACATCCTGGGCGACATCGACCAGGCGCCTGGTAAGATAACCGGAGTCAGCAGTACGAAGCGCGGTGTCCACCAGACCTTTTCGGGCTCCGTAGGTGGAAATGAAGTAATCGGTCATGGTTAGACCTTCTCGAAAGGACGCTTTAATGGGAACGTGCATGATATCCCCATGAGGATTGGACATTAAGCCCCTCATCCCGGCTAATTGCTTCATTTGCTGAACATTACCCCGGGCTCCAGATATCGCCATCGTGTAAACGGGATTAAACAAGCCTTCATCCCACTTACCCTTGTAGTGCTTGAGCATGTCGTCGGTGACCTCTTCAGTGGCATTAATCCACAAATCGATCTCAGCCTTTTTACGCTCCTCAAGATTGATCTCTTTGCGCTCAAACCGCTCAGAAATCTTCCTTGCTCGTTCTTCAGCAACCGAAATGATGTTCTTCTTTCTAGGGGGAACTTCCAGGTCATATAGGGAAATTGTAAGACCTGAAGTAGTCGCATAGCGAAAACCTAGATTTTTAAGGGCATCAAGGAGTCTACCGGTTTTGGTAGTACCGCATTTCTCAAAGCAGTCCTCGATGAGAACCATCAACTTTTTCTTATCGAAGTGGGCATTATGAAAGCCCAACTCATCCGGTACGATTTCATTGAAGATGAGTCTCCCGATCGTGGTATCCAAATACTTTTCAGACAAGTCCATCCTTGTGCTGATGGGATCTCTCACAATCACTGAATCATGCAGTGTATGAAAGCCATTTTCAAAGGCCATCAAGGCATCCTGTGCGGTTGCATAAACTCTCATCTTGAAGATTGGAACTTCTTTGATCTTATTCTTCTTGATGAGCTTTAGATCTTCCTCATCGATCTTGTGCCCCACCTTAAACAGGAGATGATCTTTAGTATCCATCAAATCCTCTGCCAAAACTGCGAACCGGGGACCGGTCTGAACCATTTGTTCCAAGGAGAGCCCGGTCTGGCTCTTCTTCAAAGTAATTGGAATCAAAGCCGTTTTAGTCGGTTCCATTTTATGGGTGAGATAAAATGCCCCGATGGACATATCCTGTGACGGTGATGCCACAGCTCTGCCGGAAGCGGCGGAGAGAATATTATAAGAAGAGAGCATGAGTACACGTGCCTCAACCTGAGCCTCCAATAAGAGCGGAATATGAACTGCCATCTGGTCACCGTCAAAATCGGCGTTGAAAGCCCCGCAAACCAAGGGATGAAGCTGAATGGCATTCCCTTTTACGAGCACAGGCTCAAAAGCTTGAATCCCTAAACGGTGGAGTGTGGGAGCGCGGTTTAAAAGGACGGGATGATCTTTGACGATTTCTTCCAATACCTTCCAAACTGTAGCATCTTCTTTTTCAATGAGCTTCTTCCCGGACTTAATGTTATGAGCAAAACCATACTCCACAAGTTTATTCATGATGAAGGGCTTAAAAAGCTCAATGGCCATTTTTTGGGGAAGACCACATTCGTGAAGTTTTAAGCTGGGACCAACCACAATGACAGATCGTCCCGAATAATCTACGCGCTTGCCCAGAAGATTCTGGCGAAATCTTCCTTGCTTCCCTTTGAGCATATCATTGAGGGATTTAAGTGGGCGATTTCCTGAACCAGTGACCAATCGACCTCTTCGACCGTTATCAATCAATGCATTCACAGCCTCTTGAAGCATTCTCTTTTCGTTCTTAATAATGATTTCAGGAGCATTGAGCTTCATTAATCTTTTAAGACGATTATTTCGATTTATCACTCGCCGGTAAAGGTCATTTAGATCGGAAGTAGCAAACCTGCCTCCATCCAGTTGAACCATGGGGCGCAGATCGGGAGGAATGACTGGCAGGACGCTAAGAATCATCCATTCAGGACGATTCTTTGAGTTCAAAAAGGTCTCTGCCACCTGGAGCCTTGCGATTGTGTTCATCTTTTTTGAACCGGTATCCTCGCGCAGCTTACGCTTTAGGTCATCTACAAGTCTGACAAGGTCAAGCTGCCTTAGGAGTTCACGTACAGCTTCCCCTCCGGTACCCGCTTGATACATGTCGCCATAGCGAGACTGGTAGCCCCGATGCTCCTGCTCCGAAAGAATCTGATTCTTAAGTAGCGGCAGGGATCCCGGATCGATGACGATGTAGGAATTGAAATAAAGAACCTTCTCGAAATCCCTGGCGGTGATATCGAGCAATAAGGCGATGTAATTAGGTGTGCCTTTGGAATACCAAATATGAGCCACTGGGGTCACCAATTCGATATGACCCATACGTTCACGTCTGACACTGCTTCGGGTAACCTCTACACCACACCTCTCGCAGACCAGCCCTTTATATCGAATACTCTTGTACTTACCGCAAAAGCATTCCCAGTCCTTGGTTGGACCAAAGATTTTTTCGCAAAACAATCCGTCTCGCTCTGGTCTATGTGTCCTGTAATTGATGGTCTCTGGTTTCTTGACCACCCCTTTGGACCACTGGCGAATATGATCTGGCGAAGCAATACTGATCTGGATGGAATGAAGTTCTTTTATCCCTTTCACTCGCTGTCCTCCTTAATCTTTCAGGCGTCCTGGTTGAACTCAATATTGAGTCCCAGGCTTTTCAATTCAGAAACAATTACCTTGAAAGATTCCGGTATATTCGGCGTCATCAGGTTGTTTCCCTTTACAATGGTCTCATACACAACTACTCGGCCCTCGACATCGTCAGATTTGATCGTCAAGAGCTCTCTTAAGACATGGGCTGCACCATAGGCCTCCAATGCCCAAACTTCCATTTCCCCGAACCGCTGGCCACCAAACTGTGCTTTTCCACCAAGCGGCTGCTGGGTTACCAGGGAGTAAGGACCTGTAGAACGGGCATGGATTTTGTCTTCCACGAGATGGATCAGCTTCAGCATATACATGAAACCGATCATGATATCCGACTCGTAGGCTTCACCAGTTTCTCCATCATGGAGTTTTATTCGTCCGGTTTCAGGAAGGTTCGCCTCCCTCAACTTTTTGCCAATAAATCCATCATTAGCGATGCTGTTATCCGTATTGAAAGCACTTGTCGCATAAGCTTCTCCGAGGATTTTCCCTGCCCAGCCCAGATGGGTTTCCATCACCTGACCAAGATTCATGCGGGAAGGTACTCCCAGGGGATTGAGAATAATATCCACTGAAGAACCATCCGCTAAAAAGGGCATATCTCGAACCGGGAATATCTTAGAAACAACTCCTTTGTTTCCGTGGCGACCCGCCATCTTATCCCCTTCACTAATGACACGCTTCTGGGCTAGAAATACCCTGACCAGCTTATTCACGCCATAAGGCAATTCGTCACCGTTTTCGCGAGAAAAAGTCATCACTTCAATAACCTTGCCCCGCTCCCCGTGAGGAACGATTAATGAGGTGTTCCTTACTTCCTTAGCCTTTTCACCAAAAATAGCTCGCAGGAGTTTATCTTCGGCTGTTAGCTCGGTTTCCCCTTTGGGTGTGATCTTGCCAACGAGAATGTCACCCGGTCGCACTTCAGCACCCACGGCAATGATGCCTTCCTCATCTAAATGAGCAAGAGCTTCTTCACTGATGCTGGGAATGTCACAAGTGATTTCCTCAGGACCCAATTTCGTATCTCTTGCTTCAATTTCCAGAGAATTAATATGTACTGAGGTAAATACGTCCTCTACAACCAGACGTTCTGAGATTACGATAGCATCCTCAAAATTGTAGCCGCGGAATGGCATAAAAGCACAAAGAACGTTCTTGCCAAGGGATAGTTCACCCTGCTGAGTACCAGGTCCGTCCGCTATGACCTGCCCCTTTTCCACCTCATCACCAACATTCACACATGGTTTTTGGTTTACGCAAGTTCCCTGGTTGGAACGGGCAAATTTACCAAGCCAATAAACATCCTTATGCTCTTTCCGACCGGTAATTTCTCCGTCACAGCGCGAATGAAGCAGGTCAATATCCCTCTCCGACAAGGTATGACCCTTTTTGAAAAGTACTTTACCGGACTTTTCCTTCACATCCTCCAGCAATTCATAATCAATACTGTGGATATAGGAGTTGGGAGTAAAAGATCCTACACAATCATCATCACTGATTCTTCGAACAATAATCTTCGAGGCATCGGAATATTCCACAAGTCCATTGTAATCAGAGGAAACACAAACTCCCGAATTGACGGCCGCGTACCCCTCCATTCCAGTACCTACAATGGGGGCCTCTGTTTGAACCAGAGGAACAGCCTGACGCTGCATGTTTGTACCCATCAAAGCCCGGTTTGCGTCGTCATGCTCAATGAAGGGAATCAGGGAAGCGGCTATAGAAATCATCTGAAGAGGGGAAATATGAATCAATTCCGCCTGATCAGCCGGCAAAAGTGCAAAGTCTTGCTCACCTTCCACATATTGTTTCACCGGGAAAATAGTTTTAACAGGCTTCTGAGATTGATAAAGTTTCTGGTTATAGGTTACAACCCGAAACTTCTCTTCTTGCAAAGCATCGTAAAACTGGAATTCTTCTCCCACTTTCCCATCCGCATACTCGCGTAGAGGGGTAACCAGAAACCCATACTGGTCAATTCTGGCATTGATTGCCATGGAACCGATCAAACCAGCGTTTGGACCCTCTGGGGTTTCAATGGGGCATATCCGTCCAAAGTGAGTAGGGTGTACGTCTCGCACTTCATAACCAGCTCTCTCTCTCTTCAACCCTCCTGGCCCTAATGCTGAAAGCCGTCGCTTGTGGGTGAGTTCAGAAAGAGGATTTACCTGGTCCATAAACTGCGACAATTGAGAGGAACCAAAAAACTCTTCAATGGCTGACCCAATGGGCCTGGTATTGATTAAGAGCTGGGGTGTCAGATTATTGATGTCCTGAATGGTCATTCTCTCGCGGATTACACGATCCATTCTGGCGAGAGAAATTCTAAACTGGTTCTGCAGTAATTCACCAACTCTTCGAACCCGCCTGTGACCCAGGTGATCAATATCATCTACATAGCCAACACCTACGGAAAGATCCACGATGTATTTCATCGTATTGAGGATATCCTCCGCATCCAGAGTCACATCCTTATACAAGCATACATGGGCTTTGGGTACCTCTTCCCCCTGAGAATCCAGGTCTACCTGTTTCAGGTCATCTTTACGATCATTCAATCGAAAAATAGTTTCATTATCCAACGGGGTACCATCTGTGATAATGGTTTCACCACTCTCCCGATCAATGATGTCCCCACATACGGAAACACCTTCGTGGGAGTTCTGACTCAATCCTTCGCCTTCATCCAGGAAGACCAGGTAAGAAATCTTAGACCGACGGATGTTTAATTCAACCCCGTCAACGGTCTCGATTCTAACCCCGGGAACCTTGCCCACTATCATGGCTGTAACCATTTTTGGAGTGAGAATTTCTCCAGCCTTTACCAGCGGTTTTTTGGAACCGGGAAGAATTACATCATCCAGGGCCTTCTGACCTACGAGCTTCTCGCCAAGTCCCATCTTCTGATTAAACTTGTAGCGGCCTACAGCACCCAGATCATAGCGCTTGGAACTGCCGTAGAGACTATCTAAGAGAGTTTTGGCATTTTCATAAATGAAGGGTTCTCCAGGGCGTAGTTTTCGATAGATCTCTTCCAGCGACTTTTCAGGTGAGTCGGTCTTATCAACCTTGAGGGTATTCTGAATATATTTAAGAGTTCCCCCATGATCGATTTCCCTCACCATGTCTTCTTCTGAATAACCCAAGACCCTGAGGAACTGCGTTACGGGTACCTTTCGTTTTCTATCAATTCTTACATGGAAGAGATCTTTCATGACGTCGAGGTCATACTCCAGCCAGGCACCACGATACGGCACAACTTTGGCCAAAAATAGTTTCTTTACTCGACTATATTCGTAGTAAACCCCTGGTGATCGATGCAGCTGGGATACCACAACGCGTTCCGCGCCGTTAATAATGAAGGTACCCCTTTTCGTAATCAGAGGCATATTTACAACGAATAATTCCTGTTCCTTAATCTCACCAGAGATTTTATTAATAAGACGGATCCTCATATTTAAAGGAATTCCATAGGTGAGATCTCGCTTTTGGCAATCCTCGGGAGAAAAACGCAGGCGATAGGTCCGTTTTCGAAATTTGTAGAAACTTCCCGCCTTGGAACAGGCAGGACACTCTTCCATCAAACAAGTTTGGGGCCTGTCTGGACTCAGGGACGGACAACCCTTGGCAGGCGGATGTCCCAGGTTATACTCGATGAACTCCAGAATAATGTTCTCGGTAAAGTCACGAATAGGGAAGGTCTCCAGGAAAACTTCCTGAAGCCCGGTTCGCTTCCTCTCGTGCGGATCGGAATCCCCCTGCATAAAATCGTAATAAGAGTCCAATTGTATGGACAGCAGGTTAGGAATATTAAAGTGTTTATTACCCAGGTCATTGATGAAGATCCGGTCGTTTGCACCCATGCAAGCATCCTCTCGATAGAAATCTCTACAAAACTCCCTGCAACCAGGGATGTTTTAAGGCAAAGTAAAATAAGAAAACGTCGCAAGACCCTCTCCCGAAAGGAGGGGTCTTGCTGTTTAATTTGAATCCAGAAAACTAGGAAAGCTCAACAACGGCACCATCGGCTTCGAGCTTTTCCTTAAGTTTTTCGGCTTCGTCTTTACTTAGCTTCTCTTTAACTGCTTTGGGAGCTGATTCAACCAATTCCTTGGCTTCTTTCAGTCCCAGGCCGGTAGCCTCTCTCACGGCTTTGATGATCTTAATCTTCGCGGATCCCGGATCCTTAAGAATTACATCAAACTCGGTCTTTTCTTCAGCGACTTCCGCTCCACCCGCAACGGCTACACCCGCAACAGGAGCAACTGCCATAGGAGCAGCTGCGGATACACCAAACTTATCTTCTAAGGCCTTCACCAATTCGGAAAGCTCTAATACGGTCATACTTTCAATTGCTTGAATAAGCTGTGCTTGTTCCATGATCACCCTTTCTTCACTCAGATGCGTTTTGCTTATTTTCCTCAACCCTTTTTAAGACATTGAGCAGATTTGTGATATTTCCTGAAAGAGCCGTAACCAGTGCCCGCATAGGAGCTTGCAAAGTTCCTAGTAATTGAGCCCTGAGTTCATCTTTCCCTGGCAAGGTAGAAATAACCTTCAGTTTGGCAGGATCCAAGAATTCTCCATCAAGAGTTCCCCCTTGAATGGAAATGGAATCTTCATGATCCTTGGCAAACTCAATTAACCCTTTCAAATCTTCTACAAAATTCTCACCACCGAACAAAAACGAGTTCGGTCCGACGAGAAGCTTCTCTAATTTTTCATCTATGTTTTCCCCGAGGGATTTTTTTGCCAGGGTATTTTTAAAGACCCTTAACGTTCCGCCGCTGTTTCGAATAGATCTTCGCAGGCTAACTACATCGTGGGCACCAAGACCTTCATTTCGAGCCACTACCAGCAATGGAGCACCCTGATAGAGAGCCCCGAAGTCTTCAATCTCCTGCTTTTTTTGCTCGCGATTCATCTTGGTCTCCTCAAGCCCCCATAGAGCTTCGTATGGTGTCTACTTCTGTTCGCAGTGCGGAAGTCTCCACGCGGACGCCCGGTCCCATTGTTGGGGATAATGTAACGCTCTTCAGATAAATCCCCTTAGAAGAAGCTGGCTTAGCCTTTATCAGGGCTTCCATGACTACAGCAATGTTCTCCACGAGCTGGGATTCCTTAAAGGAGCGCTTGCCTACTGGTAAGTGGACCAGTCCATACTTATCTACACGATATTCCAAACGTCCAGCGCGTAGCTCCTTAATAGCAAATCCCAGGTTTTGGGTCACTGTCCCCACCTTGGGATTGGGCATCAGACCCCGTGGTCCCAGAATTTTTCCGAGCTTACCTACAAAGCGCATCATATCCGGGGTAGTTACGACTACTTCAAAGTCCAGCCAGCCCTTGGAGATCTGATTCACCAGATCCTCTCCTCCGACCGTATCGGCTCCGGCTTCTTTAGCCTCTTCTTCCTTTTCTGGGGAAACAATGGCTACAATGCGTATGGTTTTCCCGGTACCATGGGGAGGTATTACGGTACCACGCACCATCTGATCAGCATGCCGGGGGTCTACCCCCAGGGCCACATCAAGATTGATGGTTTCATCGAATTTTGCGAAAGAGGCTTTCTTAACCAGATCGACGGCGTCATTTAGCCCATGCTGGGCCTTGTGCTCATACTGGTCTACAGCCTGGCGATAAGCTTTTGATCTCTTGCTTCCCATGCTAACCCTCCACCTCAATACCCATACTTCTTGCTGTACCTGCAATCATTGAAACAGCTGCATCCAGGGAAAAGGCATTCAAATCATTCTCTTTCAATTTCGCGATCTCTTCTAGCTGAGCCCTGGTCACCGTACCTACTTTAGTCTCGATGGAATTAGGTGATCCCTTATCCAGTTTAGCCGCCTTTTTCAACAGCACTGGCGCGGGAGGTGATTTGACGATAAACTCGAAACTTCTATCGCTGTATACCGTGATAACTACTGGAAGAGTTGTCCCCATCTGATCTTTAGTTTTCTCATTAAACTGCTGACAAAACTGCATGATGTTGACACCCTTGGACCCAAGGGCCGGCCCTACGGGAGGTGCCGGATTTGCTTGCCCAGCGGTCACCTGCAGCTTGATTAGTCCAATTACTTCCTTAGCCATTTCTTATCCCTTCCCGTCTAAACCTCTTCAACCTCTGCGAATCCTAGTTCTACAGGGGTTTCCCTTCCAAAGATATGGACCATGACCCTTAGCTTTTTCTTTTCCAAATTGACTTCCTCTATATTTCCGATGAAATCTGCAAAGGGACCATCCATGATCTTTACACTCTGCCCCATTTTAAAGGCTGCGTAGGTAACAGGAGCGGCATTTCCAACACCCATTTGATGAAGGATGGATTCTACTTCCTTTTCAGATAGAGGAGTCGGGTGCTTTGCCTGACCCACAAAGCCGGTAATCCCAGGTGTATTTCTCACCACTGCCCAACTTCGATCATTGAGATCCATCCGCACAAGAACGTATCCAGGATAAATCTGCTTCTTGACAGTTTTTTTCTTTCCTTTGGGAGTCTCTACTTCGGTTTCCTGCTCAGGGACCAATACCTCGAAAACCTGATCCTGCATCCCCATCACCTTTACACGGTGCTCAAGATTAGCTTTAACCTTGGTTTCCGTACTCACGTTCGTGTGAACGAGGTACCATTCCCCAGAATGAGTATCAACCATCATTCTAAATGACTCCTTCAATGTCAGTCGCCGAACAAAATATCGGTGACGACCTTTCCAAAACTTGTGTCTGCTAACCAGAGGAAGACACCGGTTATGAAACTCATAACAATGACCACCCATGTAGACTTAATTACTTTGTCTAAACTAGGCCACACAACCCTTCCACGGGTAGGATGAACCTCTCTCCAGACCTCTTCTAAAAATCCTTTAATACTTCCCATTAGAATTATTCTCTCGTAAACAGGGCGAGGGTGACTCGAACACCCAACACCTGGATTTGGAATCCAGTGCTCTAACCATTGGAGCTACCGCCCTACAAGACCAATGAAACCTGTCAGCCTTACTTGACCTCACGATGGAGGGTATGCCTCCGAAGTCTTTTACAGTACTTCTTAATTTCGAGGCGCTCAGGAGAGTTTTTCTTGTTCTTGGTAGTGGAATAGTTCCGATCACCCGTTTCAGTACATGCAAGAATTATTTGCTTACGCATAATCAGGACCCTTCACGCGACACGCGTCAAAACAGATGGGACATGGTATCAGCCCTCTATAGCCATGTCAACCGGAATTTAGGAGTATTTTATTGGACCTTCTCAGGAGGGACAGGATTGACTTTTGAAACGGGATACAACTTACCATCCCGCCCGGTTTTAAAGACCCGATGATCCATCACTACACGCTCTTCACATTTCAACTCAACGGGTAAATATCCCAATTCGAAGAGTTTCGGTTTAATCTCTTCAAATGTCTTGTTTCCACCATAGTCAGCTCGATAAAACTCGACAGCCCGCCTTGCCAGACGGAGTGTATTGGGACACGGGCCCTTTTTGGACTCCCCGCCGCCTACTCTTGGAAAATTATCAAAGGCAGCGCCGCCTTCAAATGCTTTCACAAAGGATTGAATCTTTTCTCGATTCTGAACCAGTGCCACACCAAGGTGAGCACCTACGCCGAGAATGAACCTGGGCATTGTCTCCAAGAGGAGTTTCTCTGGGGAGCCAGGCTGATCTAACCTTAGAGTAACTGATCCCCCAGAGGACAACACTTCCACCTTTTCCAGTACCGAAAGAATAGACCCGGAAAGCAGAGGCCCCCGAGCAAACTGCCAAAAATCCAGCATAGACCCGCCTGTAGATGGAGTAGACGCATGCCTCAGGGTTCCAATGACCCAGTCCCGTAGACTCGTCAGAGCCCCGGATACCAGACTCACGCTGTGAGCGGGGATAGAGCCATCCAGACGGCACTCTTGAACAGAACAATAGGTGCCCAGGCTCTTTAAGGGCTGAAGAAAGGTAAGTAGACGGGGATCCCTCTTCTCCAACTGCCTTAAGAGGTCATTGTAAACTCTCAAATCAATCCAACCCCTTGGGCTCTGAAAACTACCCGCGTACTTAAGCGCTTTATCCTGGGAAAGCCGGGAGTACACAATCAACCTGGAGGAACTGAGAAAAACAGACATTCCCTGGAATGAGTAAGTGTTTTTTTCAGTCTCGGAAACTGTCCAACCACCGATCTCAAGAGCCTCCTTAATAGAATTTTGCTCAAACTCCCCTTTAATAAGAAGCAGCCAGGAACGGTTTGAGGAGCTAACCCACCCCCATTGGAGAGAATTTATACTTCCGCCCAGGTCATACCCACCCCTGGCCCGGAAGGAATCTCTTAAGCTATTTTCCAGCTCTCTAATATAAGTACGCTTTTGCTCGGTAGCAGGAGGTTGAGAGGAAAGACCCCGGTCCAGAAGCCCGATGAATTGATTCCTCAATTCAATTAATTCCCTTCCAATAGACAATTCCACCTCGAAGGAGGCAGCCCTTATTAGGAATGAAGCCTGAAATAACAGTAATTGAAAAAGAACTCTACCTTGCAACTTACACTTTAGATTCATGAATAGACCCATTACTATCCCTCGCCACCTTCATCTTTTCCCTTATCCATGGACCCCACTAGATTTTTTAGGCCCTTACGGGTATCACTGACCCACAAATCCCTGTAAAAACCCCGCTCCTCACTGAGGAACTCATTGCGATTCTCTACCAGTTCCAGGGTTTTATTAGCGACCTTTAGCTGCTTTCTTAGCTCACGAGCCTCAGACTCCAGGTATCCAATGGAAAAAGACCCTTTCCTGCGCTTAGAAAGAGAACGGAAGCAATTTGAGAGTACCTCTAGAGCCTGATTTTCCCATTCATTCTTACGCATCCAACTCTCAACTCCGGCCCTCGCCTTTTCAAGTTTCATCTTGAGGTCTGAGATTCCCAGAAGATCTTTCCAGCTATCTACTACAATACCCATTTTTTTCGACCGCAAAAGACTGGAAAGCTCCATCCCCTCAGAATAGATTACAGGCAATCCGCAATATAGATATTCTACCGTACGGGTGGTCACCGCAAGCTCCCTTTCCCGGTTAAACCAATATAAGTCAAGAGCCGCAAAGGCCTCTGAATAGGTCTTAACGATTGATTGATGGGGAATCCCTTCCGAACCTGGGGACTTCAATCCTACACCTGTTTCCCCGGCCCTACTTACGCGCGGGTCATAATAAAATGATTCCAGGGCCAACCCCTGGCTACCCAGGAACTTATGCAGCTCCTCTTCATGGTCAGTCAGAACCCAGGGCCATTTTCCTCCGCCAGCAACCAATGAATCCCTGTTTGGGACCTCTTGGCGGTCATACCATCCAGGATCTAATACCATCGGAACCTTGAGGATTCGATCTTCTTCGCAGGGCAGACCAGCCATCATCCCCCAGCCTAAAAAATAATATAACTGCCTATCACCGGGGACAAAGAAGAAATCCGCATTATGGAGACAATGAACTTTTGCCATGAGCTGTGCCGGATCGCGATACGACTTGTACCAATTCTCCCAGAATAGAGAACCGTGCAAATCACAAATCACCGGAAAGTTAAGCTGGGGTAAGCCATCCAGCAGTGCCCACTGCTCCACAATTAAAATATCTGGGGCAATTTCTTCCAGAATGGGAAGAAAGTTTCCATTGGCGAAAAGCTTTTCGCCTTCAACTGCGGGAACATCCGACTCAGGACGAAGAATGATAGTCTCATTCCCAAGCTTCTGGCATAAGTAGCGCAGACCGCCTACCCGAAGAGCCCCTCCGGAAAGAGGGAAAGAACGGTTTAGATGTTCCAGCGTCAAGAGACAGACAAGACTCATTTACTAGCCCATACTACCCTTCTATTCAGGGAAACGAAAGGCCCCGTTACCTCAAACTTAAGAATTTCATCAAGACCCAAGATGCAACTCGTGGAGGTTATTTTCCAAAGATGGACAAATGTAGCAAAATAAATACTAGTTTTGTAATTTTTCATTTGACTTTTGGATATCTTGTCCCTTATACTAATTGTCCTAATTTTTTAGCTACTTGGCAGTGCAAGGGGGGAACCACATTATGCTAAGGATCGGAACAGTAGTTGTACATCCCACTCATGGAAAAGGGGTGCTCAGAGAAATCAAAGAAATGGCCATCTTAGGTGAAACCACGAAGTACTATGTTTTTCACTTCACTAACAATGATCTTGACTCGGTTATGATACCCGTAGGTAAGCTCGGCGAAGTTGGTGTGCGGGAACCTGTAGAGCGTGAAACTCTTGATGAGGCTCTGGATTATTTATCTTCCAACCTCACAGACGTACCTGATCCCAGGAGTAATTTCCATAGAATTCACAAGGAATATATGGAAAGAATTGCCAGGGGCGATATTCTTGAAGTCGCGAAGGTTTACAAGGCACTTTGCCACAAAGGTGATTCAAGAGAATTGGGTTTGAAGGATAAGCTTCTTTTTGAAAAAACCGAACAACTTTTGGTCGGGGAAATCGAGGCAACCTGCAAACTTTCACCTGAACGCAGTAAGGAAATCCTACTCTCCCACGTAAACGTACATTAATTTACCCGAGACTTGGATGTGAGATCTTATCTCAGCTCCGGCAAAATCAACCTGGGGCTGAGTGTTGGTCCGCTCAGGGAGGATGGATTCCATCCCCTCCAAACGATTTTTATTCGAATTTCCCTCTTTGATCGGCTATTAATCGCTAAATCAGATCAGCTCAAGCTGACCTGTAGCCAGCCAGGAGTTCCCGTTGATGGGGAAAATCTTCTACTCAAAGCCTATCATGCTTATTATAAGAATCAGTCAGATCCCCCACCGCTAAGAATTCACCTGGAGAAAAAAATTCCCATGGGCGCTGGCCTGGGGGGAGGGTCCTCAAACGCCGCTGAACTTCTCAAAGTTCTCAGTGTGGACCAATTGGATGAAATTACTATAGAGCACTTGCGCGAAATTGCACTCAGTCTAGGTTCAGACGTTCCTTTTTTTCTAGAATCCGAACCGTGCTACGCTGAAGGCCGCGGCGAAGTGCTCAGCCCGATTCCCCCGCTCCCCTCACTGCCTCTTCTCCTTGCCGGTACTCAAACTCACCTCAGTACGGCTGAGGTCTATTCAAGATTTGATACCATACCGGCCTCTGAGCATAAAGACTTCCCACTACAGGAGATTCAGCAAGATCTTCACTCCACGGGAGGAAAAAACTTGTCCGAACTGGTACGAAACGACCTGCAGCCCATTGTAGAGTCTAATTGGCCTGAAATGCTGGTAGTACGGGAGAAACTGGAGAATTCCGGTGCCCATTACGTTTCCATGTCAGGGAGTGGTTTCGCATATTACGGCATCTACCCGTCAGTGCGGTTGCGAGACCATGCTCTACAATCCCTGAGAAATACCTTACCCTTTGTCCAGCCGGTCGAGACCTTCTAAGAGCTATTTACCAGGAGTACCTTTTGAATTTGCCTGAACCACCAAGAAAAGTCATTGTCCTGGGAGTTACAGGGTCTGTGGGCACATGCGCCTTGAACATCATCCGATCAAATCCAAGAAAATTTGAACTGGTAGGAGCGGCAGCCAATACCTCTTCTTCGAAGCTTTTAGAGATTCAGAGAGAATTTTCTCCAGGCTTCCTTCACCTGATGGACTCCGCTGCCTTTGAAAACTCCCGCGGAGAATTTCCTGATGATCTTCTATACCAGGGCATGAATTCCCTTGTAGAACTGATCCAATCGACTGATTGTGACCTGATCCTCGCAGCTATGGTAGGAAATATTGGACTTTTACCCGTCCTGGCAGCCCTGGAGACTGGTCTCACGGTTGCCCTGGCCAACAAGGAGACACTGGTTGCCGGAGGTCATCTTGTAAAAGAAGCCCTCGAAAAGAATCCTGGCAGCTGCTTAATTCCTGTGGATTCAGAGCATAGCGCCATCTTCCAATGTCTCCAGGGGCAGAATCCAAAACATCTGTCACGAATACTCCTTACGGCCTCAGGGGGTACCTTTCGAACCACCTCCTTCGAAGACATGAAATCAATTACTCCACAACAGGCGCTTCAACACCCAAACTGGGACATGGGAGCAAAAATTACGATTGACTCATCCACTTTAATGAACAAAGGGCTGGAGGTCATTGAGGCCTACCATTTGTTTGAGATTCCTTTTGATCAAATTGAGGTCGTCGTGCATCCCCAGAGCATCATCCATTCCATGGTCGAATTCCACGACCGCTCATTCCTGGCTCACCTTGGGGTTCCTGACATGACAATCCCCACAGCCTATGCCCTTTCCTACCCCGCAAGAATAAATCTTCCACAGGTTTCAACCCTGGACTTTGCAAGCCTGGGTTCCCTAACCTTTGAGCCTCCGGATTTAAAGAGATTTCCCTGTCTCACCCTGGCCTATGAGTCGGGAAAGCGCGGAGGATTGTATCCCGCGGTTCTTAACGCCGCAAACGAAGTTGCTGTGGCATCGTTTCTATCCAACCAGATTAAATTTCTAGGAATTCCACGGTTATTAGAATCCGTCTTGGATAGATTCAATCCAGGTGAGTTTCACAATCTTGAGGCGGTCCTTGACGCAGATGACTGGGCACGAAAACGCGCCTTAGAACTCTGTGACGCTCAGACAGGTTCGGTGAGTTCATGATCAGAATCGGACAGGGTTTTGATGCGCACAGATTTTGTGATGGGCGTGATCTCAAATTGGGGGGGATTAAGATTGAGCATCCCAGGGGGCTGGAAGGCCATTCGGACGCGGATGTACTACTCCATGCAGTGGCCGACGCATTACTAGGAGCCATGGGAGCGGATGATTTAGGAACTCACTTTCCACCTGGTGAAGAACACACACGTAACATTGACAGCCAGGAGATGATCCTTTATACCTTAAGACTCTTAAGTAAACATCGATTTAAGGTTGTTAATATCGATGCAACTCTCATCTGTCAGGAACCAAAGATTAAACCCTATAGTGCCCGGATTCGAGAGAATATCGCAAGGCTTTGCTCAGTTCAGAGTACAGAGGTATCTCTCAAGGGTAAAACCACTGAGGGTATGGGATTTACAGGACGTAGAGAGGGTATTGCAGCAATAGTTGTCGTACTGATCGAAGGAATCGAGGGAGTAAATGAGCCACGAACTGGCATTGGATGAAAAGGGAGAACAGGGAAACCCGCTCAAAGAAACGGAAAGTTTTGAGGTGCAAAAGCCTAATGAGCTAAAGGTGCTAAGCCCCCGGTATAAGCTCCTGGACGAAATTTACACCCCTCACGACATGAAAAAGCTCGAGATGGAAGATCTCGAGAAATTAGCGCAGGAAATTCGAAATTTTCTCATTCTCAATCTCTCCCGTACAGGTGGTCACCTCGCCCCAAATTTGGGAATCGTGGAAATCACCCTGGCTTTGCACAAAGTATTTAGTTTTCCCCGGGATGAGTTAATTTTTGATGTGGGGCACCAGGCCTATGTCCACAAGATTCTCACGGGTCGTAAAGATCTCTTTAGCACTCTTCGTAAATACCGAGGTCTTTCTGGATTTTCCCATCGTGATGAGTCGGTGTATGATCTCTTCACCACTGGCCATGGAGGCGCTTCTCTTTCCTCAGCACTCGGAAAAGCACTGGCGCGAGATCTCTCCGGATTAGATCACCACGTGATCCCTGTTATAGGCGATGGTGCACTTACTGAAGGGATGGCCCTTGAGGCCCTGAACCATATGGGGCATCAAAAGTCCCGCGTCATCGTGGTGCTCAATGATAATGGCATGTCTATCGCCCCGAATGTGGGCGGATTTTCAAGGTACTTTGACAAACTTCGCAGTGAGCCCCACTTTCGTTCCTCAAAGGAGTACCTGAAGCACCTCGTCAAAGATATTCCGTTCTACGGAAATCGCCTCTATACGATTATGTCCAAAATGAAAAACAGTTTTAAATATCTCCTTACCCCGGGGATTTTGTTTGAGGAACTGGGAATTCGTTACATGGGACCGGTAGACGGCCATAACATTGGGGCATTGGTAGAGCTGCTAAATGAGGCTAAGGAGGTCACCAAACCTGTAATCCTCCACCTGAAAACAACGAAAGGAAAAGGCTTCACCGCAGCCGAAGACACCACCTCAGCCGGAGCCCAGTGGCATGGTGGCGGACCCTTTGATCCGGTCCGAGAGACTTTCATAAAAAAACCCAGTCCCCCTGCCTATAGCAAGATCTTTGGACAGCATCTGGCCTCAATGGCTGAAGAGGATGAAAAAATTTGTGCTATCACTGCAGCTATGCCAGACGGCACCGGTCTCACTCCATTTAAGGAAAGGCATCCCTCCAGGTTTTTTGATGTAGCCATGGCAGAGCAGCACGGCGTTACCCTGGGGGCAGGAATGGCCCATTCAGGCTTAACCCCCTTCGTAGCCATCTATTCCACATTTCTGCAGCGAGCCTTCGATCAGATCATCCATGATGTCTGCTTACAGAATTTACCGGTGCGCTTCTGTTTGGACCGCGCCGGACTTGTGGGAGCTGACGGCCCTACCCACCATGGGGTCTTTGACTATGCGTACCTGCGCTGCTTACCGAATCTCATTTCTATGGCCCCGGCGGATGAACAAGAATTCGTCTCCATGTTAAATACCATGGCTGCTTATCGCGAGGGTCCTATCTCAGTTCGATACCCCCGAGGCTCCGGACCTGGAAAGGATATTTCCCAGGCCGATCAAAGAATCGAAATCGGCAAAGGAATTCTGATTGAGGAAGGTAAGGATCTGACCATTGTGGCTATAGGAAGTATGGTGGAGACCTCTCGCCAAATTGTAGAACTTCTCAAGAAAGTTGGAATTGAAGCAGGTCTTATCAACGCTCGATTTGTAAAACCATTGGATGAAGAAATGATTCTGGAGCAGGCCTCAAGAACAGGTAAACTGGTCACAATAGAGGAAGGAACTGTCAAGGGCGGTTTTGGATCTGGAGTGCTGGAGCTTCTCCATGAAAGAGGCGTAAAGGCCAGCGTTCTACAGGTCGGAATTCCCGATGAATTTATCTTTCATGGCAGCGTTTCGGAACTTTACCAAGAAGTTGGGTTGGATCCTTCCACAATTTTTGAGACAATCTGGAAGTGGATCCAAAACGAAGTGAAAGAGGAATGATCAATGCCGCAAAGTTCAATAGCTGATGTCCCCAATTTTCAAGAACTAGAGGAAACCGTCTATCGCAAGATAGTACGCCAGCTAGAACACCAAAAGGGTGCCATAGGGCTATTACATCTCCAGCTCAAAGCAAGGGGCGCCGAGGATGTATCCAAGCTCATTGAGGAAAAAGACAAAATCATCATGAGCCTGCAATCCCAGGTAGAAACCAAGCCCGATTCCCCTGGTTCTACTACAGATGAATTAGAAGGCGAAGTTTTAGAACTTCAGGAAAAACTCCGCAATAAGAACCAGGAAATACGCCAGATCAAAACCAAATACAACGATCATCTTCATGAACTAAACGATAAGATTGAAACTTATGAAACCGTTCTTGGTGAGGGCGGTAGTGCTGAAATGCTGACCCCCACCATTGGTTCCGAAGCCCTGGAGGCAGCCAGATCTACTATCAAAGGATTAGAGGAGGATCTCAAAAACTCCCTCGAGCAACTTGAATTCTACAAGAATCAAAGTGTCCAGAGCCGTGAAGAACTCCATGGGCTGGAACGAGAGTCGACGGAAGCATCTCCGCAAAAAATCGCCGAGCTTGAGGCCGAATTAGAAGAAAAAGATGGCCTGATTAAATCTCTGCGAGAATCCAGTTTAAGCTCACTCCCAGCAGAGGGTACCGATGACACCATCCTGGTGGAAAATGAAACTCTGCGAAATAGAATTGAGATGTTGGAATCAGAACTCAAATCCCTGACCAGATCCGCGTCCTCACGTGCATCAAAGGATGCCACAGTGGAATTGCTTGATTCCATACTTGACCTGTACCAGGGTTGTGCAAATCTTGCCCGTTCCCAGGAACCGGACTCACCAGTCAGTATCCTCCAAAACTCAGTCTTGGAGTTGAGTTCACAGTTTGGCCTGGAACCTTTTGAATCCCTCGGAGAATCATTTGATCCTAACAAACATCATTGTATTGACGCAGTTTATTCCACCCACTCTGTGCACGACACAGTCTTCAGGGAGACCGTGCCAGGATTTCTACGAATGGGCAAAGTTTTTCGAAAGGCCAGTGTAATTGTCTCAAAGAATCCCGTGCATTGTCATAACTGCGGTACAGAAGGAACTGAACATTCTCAGTTTTGTGCTCAATGCGGGACCAAACTCTTAATGGATTCACATGGAGAGAATGAACCGATTTTCGTAGACGATGAAGAGAACGCCCATGCATATATCGATCTTGGCGAGTCTTACCTGAGGAAGAGAGAATTTCAGTTCGCTCATGATGCTTTTAAGAAGGCTCACACCCTCTACCCCGATTCGGTTCAGGCCATCGTCGGACTGGCTCGTGTCTGTGAAAGCAGGGGACAATACGAAGAGGCACTGACTCTTTTGGAGAAACTATCCGCATGTCCAGGAATGTTGGAGCGACGCAAAGAATACAAAGATCGAATTGAAAAGAAGCAAAGAATTTTACAAGATCTACAGGAACTCTAGTACCAGGTTTCTTTAGCTATCCCAAAACGAGAGAATTAATGCAAGCCCGTCATCCTATCTGCAGACCCAACCAGGGCGCTCTCCCGAAAACCCGGAGCGGTTCAACTTCCAAATCAATGAAAGGGAAGGCTCCATCACTACTGCTCTCTACTTCGGTTCATCGTGAACCGAGAGCTGAAACGTGATGGTAGATTGGGTGATCAGAAGTAGTGCATAGTCGGGGATCGCGACGCAGGGCTATGCAGCGCATAGGTCAAGGAGTGATCGTCGAGTAGGCGCTGCTTATGGGCACACAAATCACCATCAAAGTTTCGGTTCTCGGTTCACATAAGTTAAAATGGAAGAGGCAGTGACAGGAGTCCTTCATGCTTAATCTCATTTCAAATGCCGTTCGAAAAGGTGCTTCGGATCTTCATATCAAGACTGGAGATGTAATCAGGGCCCGCATAAACGGAACCTTGGAAGCTATTTCAAATGAACGACTCACGCCCCAGCAAGTTCAGGCAATTGCTCAAAAGATCATAGTCGATCCCCATGTTCGCGACGACATCAGCAGTCTCAAGGAATACGACTGCTCTTATGGAATCCCAAAGGTAGGACGCTTCCGCGTTAGTATTTTTCGCCAACGTGGATCCTTTATGATCGTCATGCGGGTCATTGCCTTTGGGATCCCTACAGTGGAATCTCTTCTCTTACCCCCTATCTTAAAAACGCTGGCAGATCATGAAAGGGGGCTCACCCTGATTACAGGTGTCACAGGAAGCGGTAAATCCTCCACCCTGGCAGCCCTGATTCAGGAAATGAATGAGAAACACAATCGACACGTCATTACCCTGGAAGACCCCATAGAATTTCTCTACCGTGACAATAAGTGTTCCATCACTCAGCGTGAAATCGGAAACGATACCAATAACTTTCATGATGGGCTTCGAGCAGCACTGCGTCAGGATCCTGATGTAATTCTAATCGGTGAGATGCGAGATGCTGAAACCATTGATACCGCTTTGAAAGCAGCCGAAACCGGTCACCTGGTGTTATCCACTGCTCACACCCCTGATGCCGCTAAAACCATTGGTAGATTGATTTCAGTGTTTCCTGCCGAAGAGCAGGATATTGTCCGGATCCGAATGGCAGACAATCTTAATGCTATTGCCTCCCAGAGGCTTGTTCCCCGTAAAGGTATGGATTCCCGTGTAGCTGCCGTGGAAATCATGCTCAATACCAAGGTCATCAAAGACTGTATTCTTGATCCAAATAAGACTGATCTGATCCCCAAGTACATCGCGGAAGGTAAAAATCAGTATGGTACACAGACCTTCTCCCAGCATCTTTTGGAGCTTGTAAAGGCTGGATTAGTCGATGAAAGCTATGCTCGCAGAGCCAGTTCTAATGCGGATGATTTCGGTGTAGAACTAGCTCTTGGAGAGAGTTCCGCTTATCATGAATATGAGGACCCTGAATATAGCGGCAATATTTTCGCCGACTGAGGGAAAGCTTATGAACTCACCAGCAACAGGTCAAACTCCGACTGCGTCGTGGCAGCATTTCCCAAATCAACGACGCTTACAGGTACTATATCTACTTCCCTATATCTGGGAAACAAAGGGATTTTCAGGTACCGAAAACCCCCACCTCTCCAATATCTTAAGTTCTTTGGAAAAGTTCCATGAGTTCCTTGTACAGGGCTTTGACATCGAAGTCTGCTGGATAGAAACCGGCAATCATCTCACCCGTGAGTATCTTGATCCCACCAGCTTTAAGATCACTCCCGTATCCATGGATCGAACCAAAGACCTTTTTCTCAATCGAGAGGTTGATTTGATCGTCGCTTGCGGCTGGGAGGTTTTGGATCTGGTTCATAATGATAAGATTCCCACGATCCTCTATTCAGGTTTCCTTCCTTCGCCACTCAATTCAGCTCGATCTATGAAGTATCAAAAAATCCTCTTTACCACTCCAGGTCAGGTTGATTTTTTCATCACCCAGGATCCCGCCGAATTAGAGTTCTTTGAAAAATACCAGGAAATTCTTGGAATAAAAAAACTACAAGCTTCTCTTCTGACTACCCAAAAGAACTCTACAGTTTCTGCCTCCCTGGCTAAAAATAAGGAATTTCAGCAATTTTTGCAGGAACCAGAAGTTACCCCAAAGAGCCAGTCTCTGATCTCCAAGCTTGACGATTCCTACCGGAAGAACCTCGATGAAGTCCGTAATGATCTGGTAGAACAGCGCGAAAGCGAGCTTCTGTGGATGCGCAAGGCCTTTACGCAGGAAATCGAAAAGCTTATAGCGGATATTGAGGGGTTGAGAAAAAGAGCAGATGGTTTAGAACGTGAAGGCGGGGCTCAGCTCAAAGGGCAACTTTCGGTTTTGCAAGAACAAAAAACTCAGCTTGAGGCTCAAGAAAAGAGTGCATTAGAGAAGATTTCCCAACTTCAGACTGCTTTGGAAGAAAAACCCCAGGAGGTGCCTGGCAGTACCGTACAGGTGGAAGAGCTCAACCGTACCATTCATGATCTCCAGATGAGACTCCAGCGCTATCGCTCACAAATTCCGTTTGTCATGATGCAATGGGCTTACGACTTCGTGATTACCTACCTGGTTCGACTTCCCCTTGCTGTAATGCTCCTTGGATATCACATTGGTTCCTCCCTGCTCCATCGCTATCTGATGTCGCGGAGACCCAGTTGATCCCGCTTCATCATACAGATCCCAAGTTAAATAGTCTCTGGACCCAAAGGTTTAGTGACGGCGACCGCCATTGGACACAAATGGTTTCTCCCAGTGAAGAGACCACCATCGTGATCCATCGCTACAACTTCTTTCAGGTTGGGACTCTGGTAAAAGAAAACTTTCCAGAAATTGACTCTCCCCCCGCTAATTTTTCCGTGGTTCCAACATCTGATATTTTCCATCGATACCTGGATTATTTGCATGATTCCAGAAAAGTTCTTCAATCCAAAATGTTTCACGCGGATACTTTTTTCTTGTTTCTTCTCTGGAAAATCCAGTTCTCCGGGCTCAGTCAAGAGAAGGCCCTGGATCTGATCTCAGGAATTTCAGGCCAACCCTTTGGTCCTCCTGCCCTGAGCCTTATCAATCAGAGTTCAGGTTTGAATTCACAGGTGACTCGCGGCCGCAAAAATCTTGAGATTTATAGCGAGGGAATGAAAGAGTCTCTTCTCCCCGAAATTCCCAGGGAGCGCAAAGAGATGCTCGTACAGGGACGACACTTGAATTCTGGTTCTCTTAATCCGGACCTGATGCGGAAATATTCCCAAATTTATGTTTTTGGAGAGCTCCCTGCAAAGATGGCTATCGCCGAGGGAGTCTGCCATGTGCAGGAGTTTCTTAGCGCCGAGGAGCTTTTAGAGTCGGGGATGAAGGCGATTAACCTTGGCATTGGCAGGGTCAATTATTTTCTCTCCGCTAATGAAGTGAGTGTAAGAGGAAAGCATGTCTGGCAAGCGCTGAAAGACCTGGGACTGAAAGGCTCCATGCATCACGTGGATTGGCCCCCCTTTTATGATCCTCCCTTTTTAGCGGGTTTTGTTCAGGGGGTCTATGACTCCACTCCCTCAACTCTCCGGTTCCTGCACTTTTATTTCCATGAAGTCATTGGGACCATGATCGCCGTGAAACACCTCGACCTCTCCCATCCGAACTGGTTTGGGGATACAAAGCCAAGAATTCACCAAAAAATCCTTCGCGACACCCAGGAATCCGTAAAAGAGATCGATCAGTTAAGAGCTGGCCATCACGCTCTTCTCATCTCGCCCTATAACTTCTTCCGGGTAGGAAGCATCGTGGAGGAAATCTACGGAAACGCTGTCAATGATTTCGATGTAATTGAACAGAGGGATTTGACCAACTCCCTGATGGAATTCCTTCTTCAAGTTCAATCGAGGGAGCCCTCCTTTCACCTGGAATTCGCTGATTCCAGCATCTTGGAGATCCTGCGAATCGTCTCCAGGTCTAAAGACAGTTTTAAGGGTGAAACTCATGCCAAGGAGAGCCAATGGATCTACTTTCTGCGCCTCCTGGGAATCCTTTCTGACCACGCCTTTGTGGGACCGCACACAGTCCATATAGATGTCACCTCAAAATGCAATACAAAGTGCACATTTTGCGGCTATCACACCCCGCTAATCTCTGATCGACCCTGGGCTGAAAACGGGTGGGATGAGCTTTCAGTAGATTTTGAACTCTTCACACACATGGTAGAAGATCTCCAAAAATCCCATACAACCGAAGATATCCTGCTCACCGGGGGCGGTGAACCGCTCATGCACCCCAAAATCATGGAAATGATTGAAATGATCAAATCCAAAGATATGCATATCATCCTGTTTACCAATGGATTACTCCTTTATGAGAAAAACTCGCACCAACTTGTGGACCTTGGTGTAGACAAAATCTACTGGAGTGTCCAGTCAGCATCTACGCCTACCTGGATCATTCAGCATCCTGGCTCCAATGAAAAGACTTTTCCCAGGGTAGTGAACCAGATGAGAGAACTGCTTGAGTATCGCAATTCTTCCGCTAAGAAAGATCCTGTCATCGTCTCCGTCAACGTTTTGTCCGGTGTAAATGTCCATGAAGTTTTGGACATGGTAGATCTGGCCGTTGACCTGGGGGTCGATGAGCTTCGTTTTCAAATCATGCATTATGGAAACGAGCAAACCGATCACATGATGCTAACCAGTGCTCAGATCCGGCACCTTTATTCACTCCTTCCTGAGATCCGAGACCGGGCTCACAAGGGAGGCATCACCCTCCTTGAAAATTTCGAATTCCAACTTACCCAGCTACTCGACTTTCATGAAAAGGACTCTGATCTTAAGTCCTGCGACTGGGCCTATAATCTCTACAACAACACCGGTTGCTTCGTGGGCTACTTCTTTTCCCGAACCTGGGTGGATGGGCGCATGAGCTTTTGCTGCCATGATCGAGTGGCCGGAGATCTCAAACAAGGCGGGTTTAAAAAGAATTGGTTTTCCGATGAATACGAAAATTACCGCTATGTTGCCAAACATTTCGATGATGAAAATAACGTGGATATGAATGACGGACATAAGGGCGGCTGGCTTCTGGCGGATGATTGTTCCTGGTGTGGAAACTACGAGTTTATGAACCGAGCTAACCTCACTCTGGAGCGAACAGGCCTCAAAGTGTACCTGGACGTAGGCCTCGGGCGTCTTTATCATGATAAGAAGGAGGATACAAAAGATCTCGAATCCTCTAATATTCTCCTGGGCACCGATTCTTTCAAACCCAGGGAGTTCCTTGATTTTGGCGGTGTATAGGTATTTTTGAAACTTTGGTTGAGAATATGATCCCACTAGTTCTAGGTCATGATCGACTATTACACCAGGGTCGTCTTCGTAAAAGCGGCCTATCTTCTTCCTATATTTGGAAAGAAACTCCGCTGACCGAGCTATCCATTGGAATTTACAAGGAGAACTTTTTTCAGATCGGAAAAATCCTGAAATCCCTTGCGGTCCAGGTTCCTATCGAAGATTTCAAGGTTTCACCAGCTGATTCCATCCTTGACCGCTGGATCATCTACCACCGTAATCTTCAGAAAATCAGCCAGGGTACCGGTATTGAGTTTGTTTACCTGGATCATCGACTCCTGGAAATCTTAGCCCGTATCCAGAATCGAGTCCCAAGCAGGGGGCAGGGAGATGCCCTGCGGGCATTGGGCGCTGTGTGTAACTACGCGTTTATAGGTCCCAAGCGCCTTCTCGTTGACCCCAATGTAAACTGTGATCTTGACTGTATTTACTGCAGGCTACATTCCGGTCTTCGTGAGGATGAAAAGAAAAGCTACCTGAAAGAGACAGGTCTTAAGGAGGAAAGCCATTTAGATTGGAATCTTCTTAATGCCAAGCTTGATGATGCCAAAAATCTTGGTATCGAGGAAATCTGTATTGTAGGCGGAGGAGAGCCCACCCTGTACCCCCATTTTCGGGATCTCGTAGCCAAGGCACGCAAGCTAGGATTAGTCGTCAACTTTTCCACTAATGGACTGGGTCTGGACCAAGAATTCGCAAAATTCCTGGTGGATCAGGACGTCAATCGAATCACAATTTCTGTTTCCGGAATTGATGACTCTACTTACAAGATCATTCATCCATCCATGCCGAAGGGAACCTACCCTGCCTTGAGGGAGAAAATTCGCAAATTGAATCTATTCAAGGAGGAACGCAGAAGAGACCCATCCAATGAATCCTATATGCAGACAGACATCCTGCAGGTGGTTCATGCGTTCAACTACAAACATATGCTTCGTATGGTAGTAGATGCCAAAGAATTGCATGCTGACAGGGTCTGGTTTCAGCTCTTACACATGAATGAATTCTCCAGATTTCTGCGTCTCTCAGAAGAGCAGATTAAAGAGGCGCGGTTTCTTTTACGAGAAGCTAAGCGATTGGGAGATTCACTGGGTGTTGAAATAGCGGATTATATGGATCTACAGGTTGAGCATGCCCACGCTGACGGAACCTGGTCAAAAAATGTATTTGATCAGTATGGCTGCCTTGTGGGATGGTATTTTTCCTATCTCGATGTGGAGGGAGCGATTAGCTTCTGCTGCGGAGATAAAATTATTGACCAGGTTCATAACCGCAACCTGGTAGAGCTATGGAATTCTGGTACCTATGCCAAATGGAGAGACATAGCAAAAGATTATGATTGGTCCAGAAATATCAAAGGAACCAATAACAATTACCTGCTCAATGATTTTTGCCATAACTGTGACAACCATAACTTCAACTCAGAAATGGTAGAGCTTTTAAAGCTCTATGACCTGCTTCCCTACCTGGGCGGCCGATACGAAGTAAACCAGAGAAAATTCGCGGATCCTGAGGTTCTACGGGAGCTCAATACTTCCCATGACCGGGTGGAAAACTCACATCAGATTCCGGGCTGGTATTTTAATATCTCCCTGACCAATTCCTGCCAATTTCGATGTCAGTTTTGTGATACATGGAAAATGGACGCAGGAAAAGAGATGAAAACCTCTCAGTGGATTGAAGTGCTGGAGAGGTCCTTCCCCCTGTTCTCCAACGCCAGGGTAAATTTTGCGGGAGGTGAACCCCTTTTAAGGCGCGATCTTGCCGATCTCATCGGCTATCTGTCCGGCCGTGGAGTTTACACATCAATCGCTACCAATGCCGGAGCTATGACTGAAAAGAGGGCTTATGAGCTGGCTCGCTCAGGTGTAAAGGTAATTGGGCTGAGCATCGACGGACTGGAAGAAACTCACGATAGACTTCGCGGAGTACCGGGCTCTTATCAAAAGATCATGCAGTCCATTGAATGGATTCGTGAGCACAATACGGAATGCGAGATCAACTTGCTGACAATCATACTCAAAGATAATGTTGGTGAAATCCCTCAACTCGTGGAACTGGCCAATAGCCACCCGGGAATCACCCATATCCACTTTCAAGCCTTATCCAATCTTGGTCCCTACAAGCCGGATTGGTTTCAAGAAGAGCCCTTATGGCCTGATACTGATGAGGTCCTCAAGCTCTTAAACTGGTTGATTAAGAATCAAAAAGGCGAAATGCGAAAACGGAAGCGCCCTGTTACTATTTCCAATCCAACCGAGCAGCTAGAGGCGATGAAAGACTACTTTCAGAATCCATCCACCGAGAAAGAAACCCAGTGCACCATCGATTCCACGGGTTATACCCTCGACGCGCATGGAAATCTCTATTACTGTCCCTTTAAAGAGCCGATTGGAAACATACTGTCCTCATCCCTCGAACAGGTACTTTCCGAAGAGAAAGTTAATCCCCGCATCAAAGAAATCCGCTCCTGCCCAGATTTATCCTGTCACCTGAGAACCAACTGCTGCTTCGAGTCTGAGAGTATTCCTTCCAAATACCTTGATGGTTAAGCTACTCCATTGCGATTTGCAGGACTTCAGTTAGAGGGGTTTTCAACTCTACAACCCCTGATCATCTATAGGACCGCAACTGCAGGAACCACAGTCTTTTTCACAGCGATCAAGGTGGTTTTTTGTACCCACTTTTCTGGCCAGGAATTGAATCGCGATCCACCCTGAGCATAAGAGTGCGAAAAACAAAATAGCCAAAAGGTGCTTCAAAACCCCTCCCCTTACCCTGAACTAAAGAGTCCTGCGAAACCCATGAAGGACATGGACAGAATTCCAGCTATGATTAGATTGAGGGCGGTACCCTCTACTGCTTCGGGAATATCCAGAACCTTTGTTTCCTCACGGATGCCAGCCATAATCACCAGGGCCAGCGTAACCCCTACTCCAGCGCCGAGTGCATAGACCAATCCCTGCCCCAGTCCATATCCCTTATTTGTTGAGAACAATGCCAATCCCAGGATCGCGCAATTGGTCGTGATGAGCGGGAGAAAAATTCCAAGTGCCTTAAATAGCTCGGGACTGAGCTTTTTGATCGCCATTTCTACAAACTGAACTGTACTGGCTATGACGATGATGAAGCAAATCAGCCTCAGGTAGGGTGCATGAGACAAAACGAATTCATTGAGAACCCAGGCACAAATCGCCGTGATCAGCATCACGAAAATATTAGCGAGACCCATTCTCAGAGCTGTATCAAGGCGTCCCGATACCCCAAAAAAAGGACACAGACCTAAAAAGTAGGAGAGCGTGAAGTTGTTCACCAAAACAGCTGAGGTAAAGATCCACAACAGCTCACCCATCTTGATGTCCCCCGGGTTTTCGCTCTTCGCGCTCAGGGTTTCTAATGCGCTTGAACCAGCTGAAAAAGAGAAGTAGAAATCCAAGCGCAAAAAATCCGCCTGGCGGCAGAATCATGATGATCCAGGGTTCAAATTCAGGCCCAAAAACAGAAATTCCAAAGAGAGAACCACTCCCCAAAATTTCACGCACCGCCCCCAGTAAAAACAGGGCCAGTAGAAATCCAACCCCCATTCCAGAAGCATCCGCGATGGATGGGCCCAGGCGATTCTTATAAGCAAAGGCCTCCTGTCTTCCAAGAATCAAGCAATTCACAACAATCAGGGCGATAAAGGCTCCCAATTCCTTATGAATCACTGGAAAAAATGCCTGGAGGGTAAAATCCGCCACGGTGACAAAGGTAGCGATGATGATAATGAATGCAGTAATTCGAACCTGCTTTGGGATGAGTTTTCGCAGGCTCGAGACCAAAATACTGGAACAAAAGAGAACAAAAAAAGTGGCCAGTCCCATAGCAATACCATTAATTGCGCTATTGGTGACGGCAAGAACAGGACACATCCCCAGCACAGCGATAAATACTGGATTCTGCTCCCAGATTCCTTTGGAGAACTCTACCTTTAGAGATGTTTTTTCACTCATTTTCGTCCGTCCACTCCTCAATGGGTTCTCTCCACTTTGCCACGGCCTTATTCAGTAACCTCACAATCGCCTTGGAAGAAATTGTCGCTCCGGTAATCGCTTCTACCTCGTTCTTGGCACTCTTTTTCCCCGTTTTTACGGAAACGATCTCCGGTTCGACGGCAAGACTAAGAAAGTTGGCCCTGAAGTTTTGATCCTTGATGATCTTATCCCCGAGACCAGGAGTCTCCTTACTCTCCAGGATCTCCAGACCAATGACTTCCCGAAGTTTTGGGTTGTACCCGAGAAGAACTCCGATGAGATCCTGGAAACCGGGCTCTGATGCCGGGATGGCTATTCCCAGGAACTTAGAGTTTTCATCGTAGCCCGCAAAGAGAGTTCTGCCCTCCCCTCCCTCACCTGGTGAATCTGATTCTCTGAGCACTAGCTTGCCCCCGACAAACACCAGCGTTTTGAATGCCTTACAGCCTGGTAGCACCTGAAAAATTGCCTTTCGCAGAGCTTCAGCTTTATTAGCCTGAATCCTTGGAAGAGTGCCAAGGTAGACGGCTACCAGAATAAGACCGGAGAAAAATCCAGCAATTCCGAGGGTGAAGACAAGCTTGTAAGGGGAAGCCTTTGGAGGTACGGCAATAGCTGGTTCACTGTTCATAACTCAAGTCCCGTACACCCTTTGTTGTGAGACTCTTTGGATCAGTGGCACCACCGAATTCATCAGCAGAATCGCATACATCATACCCTCAGGCAAGCCACCGAAAACCCGAATTAAAACCGTCAGAAATCCAACACCCAATCCAAAAAACCAGCAGCCTTTCGGTGTCAGCGGTGAGGTAACCAGATCTGTCGCCATAAAGAAAGTACCCAGGAGCAGCCCCCCGGAAAGAATCATAAAAATCGGAGAAGGATATAGGTCCGGTTTGATCAGATGAAGAATTCCTGAGAAGAGAATCACGGAAAGGAAAATACCCGCAGGAATTCTCCATTGGATAATCCCACGGACCAGAAGATAAAGCCCGGACAGCAAAATAAGCACCGCACAGGTTTCCCCGAGCGATCCACTGGTGTTTCCAATCAAGAGACTCCAAAGCTCCGTACCTTCCTTCTCAAACTTCATCTTTGAGAGCGGTGTCGCTGAAGTGATCACATCCATGGAGGATGCCTTCATCAAAGGAAGTGCAAGGGTACTGCTGGAGAGACTGAAAAAGTCCTTCGCAGGTTCGCTAAAAGTCGTGATTGCCGTTGGAAATGCAGCCTGAAGGAAGGCCCTTCCCAGGAGCGCCGGATTGAAAATATTTTGCCCCAATCCTCCCCACAGGATTTTACCCACACCAATTGCTACCACTCCCCCGAGGGCAACCATCCATAAAGACATATTGGGGGGCAATGTGAGGCCCAAAAGTAATCCTGTTATGAGTGCACTGCCGTCTCGAAGTGACTCGCCTTTCATCCCGTTTGGTTCAGAGGGAAAATACCATTCTGTTAGAAGGCAGGAGAACACGGCGGTACTTAACACCAACACTGAGCTCAGACCAAAGAAGTAAATTGATGCCGCGATGGGAGGTATCAAGGCATAGACTACCTGCCACATCAGCCATGGAGTATCCTGCTCGCTTCTGAGAAATGGAGCTGTGGAGAGAGTCAATCTCATCCTGGGTGCACTCATTCCTTGGCCTTTTTCTCCCGGACATAGGACTTTGCCATTCGAAAGCTCTGTACCAGGGGTATGCCAGAGGGACACGCAAAGGAACAGCTGGCACACTCCATGCAATCCATCAGGCTTGCGTCAACCATCTCCTCAAAGCGGCTCTTACGGGCCAGAAGACCAAGCTGGGAGGGATTTAAAAATGCTGGGCAGGCTTCGATACAGCGAGCGCATCGAACGCACTTGTAAGTCTTGAGTTCATGTACCTCTCGATCTGTCAGTGCCAGAATTCCCGAGGTTCCCTTGGTGATAGGCACATCGAGACTTTTTTGCACCATTCCCATCATAGGTCCCCCCAGAATGATGCGCGAGGTCTCATCTACAAGCCCCCCACAAGCATCTAACACATCCCTGATGGGAGTGCCCACTGGAACCCTCATATTGGCCGGGCGGCGAATCCCGGGACCCGTTACGGTAAGAACTCTTTCGATGAGCGGCTTCTGGGACTGGAAATAGTCAGCGATCGCCACGGTTGTGGAAACGTTGGAAACCACTACATCCATATCGATGGGTAGCTTTCCCGAGGGCACTTCCTTGCGAAGGATCGCAGTGATCAACATCTTTTCAGCTCCCTGGGGATACTTCACTTCCAGGGGAACAACCTCAACATCGTATTCCTGCTCTGCAGCTTTTTGCTTTAAAATTTCAATGGCATCCAGTTTATTGAGCTCAATTCCAATATAAGCTTTCTGAGCGCCCAGGAACTTGGCCAGGAGTCGCGTCCCGTACAGAAGACTGTTTGCGTTCTCCAGCATCACACGATGATCGGCGGTTAGAAAGGGCTCACATTCACAACCGTTGAGAATGAGAAATCTACAATTCTTGCCTTCAGGAACCGCGATTTTAACGTGGGTAGGAAAGGCCGCTCCGCCAAGACCCACAATCCCGGCACCCTGCACCAGGGAAATGAATTGCGGCGTACTCATATTGAGCCAGTCGAGCTCACCTCGCTGCTGAAATTTTTGTGATGAAAAGGGATCAGCTTCAATCACAATAGAAGGACGAGCCTCGCCGCAAGGGTGGTCGCGCAGCTCAACGGTTTTCACAACACCACTGACCGGCGAGTGATAAGCCACCGATACATAACCTCCCGGTGAGGCGATCCGGTCTCCCCGTTGCACTTTTTGCCCTTTTTCCACCTCAGCGACTGCGGGAGCCCCGATATGCTGTGAGAGGGGAATTACATACTCGGGAACAAACTCCATTCGCTCAATAGGGAGTTCACAGGTGAAGCTTTTATAGTCTTCCGGGTGAATCCCATGGCTGAAGGTACCTGGCCTGCCATCATCTTTTGGATCTGAAAAAAGCATGCTAGACCCCCTCCTCCCGGCTAGTTGAACCTGGTCCGGATTCAGCACCTGAACTCAGCTCCAAAAGCCGCTGCGCCAGTCTGCTCTTGGCCTGGGAAAAAGATTCCCTCTCCAAAGCGTTGAGCTTCGCTTCATAATCCAACCTCAGGGCATCTCTCTCCCTTTCCAGCTGATCATCATACTCCGCTTTCAGATTCTCTCTGAGCTGCTCTCTTAGAGGAGTCAGGTATCCACCTGTCTCCCGTGCCATTCTCCACACATCCAGGGTTCTCTCGCTGGCTCGAACCATCTCCTTTGAAACAGCCAACCTGATTACCGACCCTTGCGGTCCTGGAAGAGTAATGATGGGTGTGTGGCCTGGACGTTTGTCCAGCTCATAATCGAGGTACAAATGCAGTTCAACCTGGTCTGCAGCACACTCTCCAAGTACCTTGAAATATCGTTGGAACCTGGCTTGCACCGCCGCCAAATGAGCCAGGGTGACACCTTCGATTTTCAGTTTAGAAGTCCCGTCATGAATTCCCAGCTCCATCGAGGAAAAATCATTTTCTGGATCGGGATTTCTTGAATAGTCAAACTTCTGACTTAAACCACCCTCCTTGGCTGGATCAAAGATCAGGTTCGGGGAGTAGCGGGCAAAATGTGCGAGCTCATTCACTGACTTCCAGCTCAATCCAGAGCCATCAAACTCCCCTGGATTAGAATCGAATAACTGGATGAGAGCCGGACCTGGATAGCGAATGGCGCTTAAAATACCCGTGGCAGCATATTGGGAATCTGCCATTGATCCCTGGAATACAAAACCACCCAGGGATGTCCCCATCAGGGATAGTTCCGAAAGTCCAGCCGGAACACCATCCTCATCTGAGATACCAACGCGAAGATCATCGAGAACCACAAGCTTTACCGGCAATTCATCTTGCAAAAGTTTGCATGCTGAAGATATCCCTTTCTCTCTGAGGGAAGATGAGGAGCATACGACCAGGGGAACTGGGAAAGCCGCTTGCTCAGATTGGATTAGCTCATCGAAGCCAAGAGAAGCAATTTCCTGCTCGTGTATCAAAGGATCATAGTTGTTTTTAGCCTCCAACCTGGCTCTTCTCAACACCCTTATGTTATCGAGATACCCACGAATCTCGCCGAGAATGAGTCCCCGAGAAACCTCTAATCCATCATCTTCCCAATCCACGTATACTGGAAAACAAAAGGGATTATCCGGAAACTCCTGGCCAAATCTAAAAGCGTTGGATCCTTCCAGAATCATCTGAAACCTGGATCTCCCCACGCCGGTAGGACCCTCCTGAAGAATCCAGCGTAGTTTTTTAAGTTCCTCAAGCAGGTGGATTCTGCGCCTGAGAACCTTCAGATTCAGGATCTCTCCCCCTGGATGTGCTCCGATCTTACTCAGCAGATCCGATAGATCCAGGTGCTCAACTTTTGTACTATCCAGAACTTCAGAGAGGGATGCCAGATCGCCCGAAGGAAGGTTTTCTGCCATCGAGGTTCGTACCATCGTTGAGATTGACTCGGTCAGCTCTAGTGACTCTTTGAGAAGTTGAGCTACGGCAGGCTGTACACAAGATTCAAGGATAGAGGCAAGCAATCGCACAAGTCGTCGAAAGGACCACTCTCTCTTCGAGGGATCTCCGCCGAGTACGGGTAAGGAAAAGCTGCGACTCAGAGATACCGCTCCAAAGGAATCATATTCTGGATTTTCAAAGACTTCCGAAATGACGTCTCCGGCAGTATCTGGAAGAGTTTCCCAGAGTCTTAATGCATGGGTGGCCGAATCTATAGAAGCATCGGAGCGTGAAATCTGCGAGATAGCTCCCTCTTCGCAGCTCTCTGTGCAGGCACCGCATCCTGTACATGCCCAGGGATCGGCAAAGAGGGAAAACAGCTTCCCGCTGCCTTTGTTTCGATCTTCTGGATTATCGAAGAACCAATCTGTCCTGGAAACAGGCCAGTGGTCCAATATCTCTGTGATCGATCCAACTTCAGCTTCTAATTCCTGTCCTTTGTCTCCTTCGATCTTTAGTTGTTCGCATAAGTTTGTGAAGGCCTCGGGAAGAAAGTCCGCCACCGATTGAATCTTAGAATCAGTCTTGCGAATCGCTCGGGAGGCAAACTGACCCAGATTTTTCAGTTGCGGGCTAAGTACTCCGCGGGCTGTCCCCTTCGAAGAAGCGATATCCAAGGCTGATCGTAAGGTTTCCTCTATGGAAAGAACCCTGGGCCTGAGAGCCGTAGTCGGACAGACTTGAAGGCAGTCAGAGCATCCCGTACAAGCTTGAGGATCAACAGTCGCATACTCATTACTGAGGAATCCCGTCGGTCTCACACTGGAAGCAGCCGCCGGAATGCTTCGAATGGACTGCAGGGGGTCTGGACTCAGGTCAGAATTTTCAGGACCTGCATAGTCACAACCCACCCGTTCATAAAAACCGGATAGCCTACTATAGGCTGGTCCTTTGTCTTTGTAATGACGGATGGTGAAGGGCGCTTCAAATTCCAAGATTTCATCAGTACATGAGGAAGGGTCAGTCTCGAGTGAATTTCCCCTACGGGAAGAAAGAATTCTGCTATGAAGATCCGGGTAAGACCTCGAAACAGATTGCGCAAGGATCTCTCTTTTGGGTAATGAGGTGTCGGAGCCTGAGAATTCGATCCCCTGGACAAATACCGCCTTTGCGTCCCGCGAGCGCATGTTCTCCAAAATGAGCTCAAAGCCCTCTACTGAAAGCTTGTTTCGCTCTGTACAAATTCTACCTTCAAGAATTCTGGGCGTATCCTTTGGCCTGAGTTCGGGAAAAGAGGAGTGCGAATATCTACTATGAATAGACTCTTCGACCCCCTTTGACACCGCCATTCGAACATCTCTGGCTAGCTGGGAAACTCCAGCAGGGGAAGGTTCTAATGATTCGAGAATGGTGATTGCCTTCTTGCCCCGTAAATACCCTACCAATTCCGCGCCTGGAAAGGGCCGGATCATCCTCACCCCTATGACTCCAACTCGATTCTTTCTTGAGCGGCAGCTCTCTACCAACTCAAGAACCCTGGGTGTCAGCGCTCCCTTTGTGATAATCAGTTCGGTTGCATCTTCGGTGTAGCAGGTCTGTAGCGCAGAGTAACTTCTGTAAAACAGCCGAGAAAATTCAGCAAAGGCCCTCACACTAAGATCTGTAAGATGATCATAGAAGAAGGCTGACGAGCTGAACTGCTCCAGTGACTCCAGTGCCGGGGGCTTGCGAACATTGTTAAGACATGGCTGGTCGGGATCCATCCAGCGTGGGACTCTACGCCTTTTCCTACTGAAGACCATTTCTTGAGAGGGTGTAGGGGCGTCGATGTATTCATGGGAAGCGCCCAGGTATTCTCGAACCTGCTCAGTGGTGGGCAGGTTGAATTCCCTCGAAGCGGTCGTAAGACTCTCTTCGGTTCCTAAAACACCGGGTACCAGCGAGAGTTCACTCAATCGTCGAGTAATTAAACTCAGATCTAGTGACTCCTGAAGAGTCGAGCCAAGAAACTGGAAGCAGCCTGTATCGGCAATAAGTTGGAAGGGGCAGCTACCGTTAGAGCCTCCATAGGGCCCGACCCCCGGGGCAGATCTTTGCCAATGAAGCACTAAGGGTATGTGCATGGCGCAAGCGGATGAGAGTTGCTCTACTAAGGGAAATAACTCATTTCCACGGCAAAATATTCCCACCCTGAGACCTGCCAGGGCCATTCCCAGGCCGTGGGAAAAAAAATGCTCCCCTCCTGGACCCTGAAGGAGTTGCCGTCCAAAAGTATTTACACTTTGCTCCTGGTAGCGCTCAGATGAACTAATTCCATCAGCAACCCGGCCTCCCAGCTTGCGCAGAATTTCAAAGTCACTGCTCTCTTGAAGATCCAGTGACTGTAATAAACTGTCTGTACCAGGGGTCATGAGGCCTCCTCATCAATCCAGGGTACTTCTACACCACCCAGGCTTTCATTCTCTTTTGGCACCGGTAGAAATTGTCCTCCTTCAATCCAGCGAATCGCTCCAGTGGGACACCGGCTGGTAACCTCTGCTGTGAGTTGATCGTTTTGGCTATAATCAATAAGGGGAAGGTTTCTATCCATCTTCATCAGCCCCGCAGGAGCATCGGCAACACATAATCCACATCCCGTGCAGGCAACGGAACAAAGATCAGTCGCGTCTTCACCTTCAAGCAAGGATTTGCACTGAACTACAAGCTTGTATGATAGGGGCAGGATCATGAATAAATCCTTTGGGCAGGCCGTGACACAGTCTCCACAAGCTGTACAAAGAGACTCCTCCACAACAGGTAAACCATTCGGGTTCATGGAAATCGCGTCAAACTCGCAGGCCACCTCACAATCCGCAAGTCCAAGGCAGCCCCAGGAGCATCCCTTATTCCCACCAGTAACCACCGTGGCTGCGCGGCAATTTTGAAAACCTTCATATTCAGCTCTATCCAGGGCCTCGGCTTTCCCGCCAGCACACAGAAGTCGAGCGACTCGTTTTTCAATCGTCCCGGCATCCACTCCCAGAAAAGACGCGATCTGATCAATTCGATCAGGTGGACTGACGGTGCACTGGGAGGGAAGTTTAGCTCCCTCTACCAACTCTTCTGAAAATGCCCGACAGCCTGGTGAACCACAAGCCCCGCAGTTTGTTCCCGGGAGCAGTTCCTCGACCATATCAAGTCGTGGATCTTCCTCTACATGGAGTTTAATATTGGCAATAGCCAGAATAGTACCAAAGGTGACTCCCAACCCGGTCAAGATGCCCACCGCAACCATCACTTCAGCCATGAGAAATTCCTCAGAGAAAGGGTTCTGCTCGCTTTCTGAGAGCATCCAGGTTCGGTTCATCGGCATTTAGCGGAAAACCAGGGTGGATAAGCTTTGCCGAACACTTCTCGGCAGCCAGTACCAAGTGCTCATAGGGTCCTGCTTGAGGATCCGCGATAAAGGCTTGTTTATCCGCGTTATACTGAAACATCTTTGGGTTGATCCCTGTACACTCATTGCAGGTTGTGCAGCGAAAGGTCTCAATCCATGGCTCTTGTGATAGCTCGATCTCTTCTTCCTGGGGTACTTCAGCAACGGCCTCCTGAGATGGAGTCACTGAAATCTCAGGCAAGGTCTGCGCCGGTCGGGTCGAAACAGCGGCTACAGACGCGATAGGAATATCCTCCATGTTGAGGAGAATCCCTGCCAGGCGTTCCATAGCACCCTTAGCAGCCTCGCTGGCGACGAACTCAAGTTCGGCCAGATGCTGTTCCTTCAGAGTTTCTATTTCAGCCCGGGCTTTTTGTTCAGCCAGCTCTCTGGCCTTTTGAGCCGCCACGCTGGCATGATAGCTCCTGGCTCCACCAAGGTCCTGTAGTCGATGCCAGGAATCCAGGGTATTCTGAGTGGCAAAAACCATCGAATGAGACACCAGAATTCGGACCATATTTCCTTCCTGATCAACCATCCAGAAATAAGGAAGCTTGTGGGGCAACTGGTCCGAAGATAGCGATAAATAATCAGTGAGGGATACCAGATCATCAGATTCCATCCAGGATGGAACAGGCATGAACTCGCCATTTTGGCGTCTATCCAGGGAACAGAAGTCAGCCCAGGTAAAAGTCCCACTCATGGATTTCTTTTGATCCTCCTCATCAAGGACTTCAAATTCATAGGTAGGCCAATCAAGCTCCATTTGCGGACTTTGAGTGATATCAAACCGCGAACCCCACATACTTCCACGACGTGGATTGAAGGAAAATGACGGATGAGCTCGACTTTCACTCGCGGCCCCACAGATCACAAAGGGATGAAACTGTTCACAGGAAATGGAGTGGGGAAAAAACAGGCAAAATACGCTGGGAAGCGCGGATTGAATCCCTTCAGAATAACCTTTTTCCAGATCAGTTGGTTGCGCTACAGACGACTGCATCACATAGGCCCTGCGATGAGAAACAGCCAATTCCGCCAGGTCCAATGCTGATCTTGAGCTGATGTGACGCTTAAACAAGATTACCTGAATTTGCCTCCCGGAAACCAGAAGGTCTGAAAATGATCCTGTTGAACCCGGACACAGTGCGTCTTCATCATCAACTATCACAACCCTGGGACATAAAGACAATTCTTCAGTTGAGAATGATCTCCAATCGAAATAGGAGAGAAAGCCGCCATGAAGTTCGCTTCGATACTGATCCTCAACTTCCAGTCTCGCCAGCCTCAGGCTCCCAAATAACCTGGCAAGATCACCCATCTGATCATCAAAAACTGTCATTGCCTTGGTGCAAATATCGGCACCCGTAAATTCAACGGTAGTTCCCATCATTTCAAGGTTCTCAGGTTTCAATCCATCCCAATCAAAGGTGCTCCTGCGTACTACCAGTTGAACCTGGGCCCTGGAGACAAACTCCCCTGATAAACTAAGATCTTCCTGGATCTTGGTGATTCTTTCCCGACGTTCAGCGGACATAGGCTCACTTGATGATTGAGCCAGAACGCTTGAAAGCATGGCAGGATTTATAAAGGCCGATCCCATACCAAGGGAAGCATCTACACTGCTCTCTTTCCTGGAACCATCCGACTTGCCCTCCTCAACCGCTAACAGGTCATCAATCTTGGCAGAAAGGTTCTTGATCTCCTCCAAGAGCTTTTCTCTCTTACTCTCCTGTTCCCTTGCCAGCGTCAGGTAGAACAGCCACAAGGCTGAGCCCTTGGTGAAAGACTGTAATTGACCGGAATCCGGAAGTGTCTCAAGTAACGCGGCGCAGTCCCTTTTTAATTCAAGTCCTTCATCACCCTCGATTGATAACCTGGATTCCAGGGAATCAAGTGCCTCCTTAACCAGGGTGTGGAAATCGTTGAAAGATCCCGGGCTAGAGCACCTTTCTTTCAAGTAGCTCTCCACATAACCAATGTTTTGCTTTAGAGCCATCGAGCGCGCGGGATCGGGAGAGATTTCCAGCAGAGCCTCCTGGAGGAGGTCATAGATAGGAGAGCAGAGTTTCTCAGAGCTACACTGGGAGATGTCAGCGGTCCACAGGGGATACGCGTATCGTAGGGGTTGGCCGGAAACAAAGGGTCTGAGGGGTATGGGTAAAAACAAAGAACCGGATCGATTCAGGCCGCCTCCCTCTGAAGTTCTAAAAAAATTCACTGCCCTGTGTAGAAAATCACTGGTTTTAGACGGCTCCACGGAGCTACATTTCACCATTCGGGGGACAGGTATTTCTGAAGGGATATTCACCGACTCTAGAGAAGCCTGGGACTCAGATAACGAATTATCTAACTCTTTTGAATCCGTTGACCCTTGTGCTCCAGGGCTTTCCTTCAACTTCATCTGCTGCTCCTCCACAGCTACACCGAATACCGATCAAATTCCCGGTTGAGTACCGAGAGTCGTTCATCTGGACTCACCGCCAGGTTATGAGCCCCATATTCGTTATAGCGCGGTCGGCTACGATCCTGAAATAATAGACCGATGGGAATGGTATCCTCTATTCCCGCTATTTCCCTGGCCTTATCTATATCAGAGGGATCATGCTCGATGACTTTTGGGTAAGCGTCGGCAATTTTTTCATCAAGAGGAATACCCTTGTCGTGTTTGAGTAGAAGTGTCGCTCCCAGGTCCGTAACTTCTGAATCAAAGCGGCCTTTGTTCATGACTGGACAGCGCTGCATGATTCTGACAAAGGAGAAGCCCGGATGTTCGTAGGCCGCCATCAGGGTGGAAAAAACATGAGCCGGGTTCCAGTCCACAGTCTGGGCGACAAAGGACACATTGGATACTCCCAGGGTTGTTGAAAGCGGATTGAGCGGTGGTAGAAACGATCCCTTTGGATTCGTATTTGAGACCTGACCGACACGTGATGTTGGCGAAGTCTGCTTCTTAGTCAGTCCGTAGATTTCGTTGTCTAATAACATGACCGTCATATCCATGTTGTAACGAATCGCGTGAATCCAATGCCCAGCCCCTATGGAACAACAGTCCCCGTCACCGGTAGCTACAAACACATCTAAATCGGGACGCCTGAATTTCACACCGCAAGCCACTGGAAATGCTCTCCCGTGAAGACCATGAAATCCATAGACATTCATGTAGTGAGGGAACCTGCTAGAGCACCCAATTCCGGAAACCACCACCGTCTTTTCCGGAGGTAACTGTTTTTCGCGGCAGACTCTCTGCACCGCTGTAAGTACGGCATGGTCCCCACACCCAGGGCACCATCTTGCAAGGCTGCCTTCGTAATCTTCCATGGAGTAATACCGTTCAGGAACCTCCAAAAAACAATCCGCCTTAAGACCAAACATCGCTATCTCCTTATTACATGATTTTTTCCAGTATTGGGAAACCGGCCGCGAACCGAAGTCAGCCGGAAACCTCCATCCCATTGAGGGGCTTCTGATTTTCCTTTGAGTTCCCTTCTGAAAGCGAAAGGGTCTGCTTGACCATGTCAAGAATCAACCGTGGACTCATGGGCTGACCATGAACATTGGAGAAATAATCGACGTCACAAAGGGTCTTTGCCCTCAGGTACCAGGCAAGTTGTGAATATCGTCTACTCTCCGAGTCCACCAGCTCGTCCGTCACCTCATCACCATAATTAATTTCCACGGTACGAACCTGATTGAATCCCTGAAAAATTTCCTTCAGACCAGGTTCGAGAGGACTCATAAAACGAAGATGGATAGAGGAAACTTTGCCGCCAAGCTGCCTGGCCTTTTCCACGGCTTCGTCAATCGCTCCAAGGGTAGAACCCCAGCCCACCAGAAGCAGGTCACCCTGGGCTTCACCATTAATCTTTGGAGGCTTGAGGCTCTTTTGAAAAGTCGCCAGCTTGATGCTTCTTCTGGAGCAGCCCCTCTGGTTTGAAGCCGGGTCATAAGCAACACGTGAGAATTCATCGTGGGCAAGTCCCGTTAGAATATACTCTCCCCCTCGCTGCCCGGGAACCGGGCGCCTTGAGAGTCCTGTCGTTTCATTCCATTCATAGGGGCGGACATCCTTTTTCCAGGGACTCTGATCGATAGGCCCAGCCAGCCACTCCCGTGAGGGAACGGGGCGGGGAAAGGGCTGTACACCGGTTGCTAAATTCGCGTCCGTGAGGAGAATAACCGGAATTCGAAATTCCTCAGCGAGTTTTCTGGCCGTGATGACAAAGTGAAAGCATTCCTCGATGCTTGAAGCCGCCAGCACGATTCTGGGAGCGTCCCCATGCTGTCCGTACAGGGACTGCATCAGATCTCCCTGCTCTACCTTCGTAGGTAATCCAGTGGATGGCCCACCACGCTGCACATTTACGATTACTAGCGGAACCTCACACATCACAGCTAATCCTATGAACTCAGATTTTAGAGACATTCCGGGACCTGAAGTTACAGTCAAAGCGGTTTTTCCCGCATAAGAGCACCCGATGGCAAAACCTATGGCTGCGATCTCATCCTCTGCCTGGTGAATGATGCCACCAGCACTGGTAAATACATCCGCGAGATAGTGGGAGGCTGAAGTGGCAGGAGTGATTGGATACATGGAGCACACTTCAATTCCCGCTGCAATTGCGCCCATTCCAACGGCTTCATTACCGTTCATTACAACGAGATTACGGTCTTCAGTCGCTGCTGGAACTTCGAAGGAAAGCCCCAGGTTTGCCCTGGACCAGGCGAAGCCGCCTTCGAGAAGTTTGATATTGTTATCAATTACTTGCTGGGACTTCTTCATGAAGATTCTACGCACCTGGTTAAATGCGGTTTCCATATCCCGACCATAAATTGCTGAGAGCATTCCCAGAACCCACATGTTCTTACCCTTACTCGCATCAGTCACGATCTTGAGACATTCCTCTTCCATAGGAATCTCACAAACTTCAAAACCCCTCTTCTTTAGATCCGCCAGGGCTGTTTCGTAGCTCTCCCGGATTTCATCCACATCGCTTTGTGCCCATTTGTCCTCCAGAAGGATAATCGTACCGGGACGATAGGCATTTTGATCAATTCGGCCGTAGAGTACCTGCTCATTAAACGCCACCACCAGATCAGCCTGATCACCCATGTTGGTCATGGGAGTAGATCCTATTCTAATGCGAATTCCGGAGGCTCCGGCCTTAGAACGTGCCGGAGGTTGAATCTCAGCGGGTATGATTTCTACCGTCCATACACCATTGCCCATCTTTGCGCTAAGGGCTCCGAAACTCTGCCCTGCCTTTTGAGCCCCTTCCCCGGAATCGCTTACGATCTCAACAATATGCTCGTCAACGACCAGGGGTTTTAGTGCCTTATCTGCCATCGCAAACTCCTTCTCAGGGCAATATGACTTACGGATAAAACTTTAAGGGAATAGATAAAGTAGCCCGCGACCTGCCCACACCAACTCAGGTTATTCCTGACAAGGGAGCAAGCCTCGTGCCAATCGAATCCAAAGGGCTGCCTTTATCTCAAGATCTTTCCTAGAGCGAGAACCGGTGATTAATCGGACTTCCTGTCCAAAATTGTCATTTTGTCATCGAATGGTTCAAAGCCGGGCTTAAGATGTCATCGAGGTCCGAGATATCTAAGATTCCTGTAACGGATTTCGCACCGCTCCGCTCTTCCATTTTGGGTCGTCCTGAGCTAGACTTGCAACCTTTGGAATCAGGGTGACTACTGGATTACCCCACAAAATGAAAAGGACCCTGCCCGGGAGAGCGACAAGGGAGAACCATGCAAGCCATTAACGACCTGAACATCTGTATTGCCACCGCCAATGGTACCGGTAGCGCCTCAGCTAATAACCTGCTTTTCAAATCAATCTTTAAGATGGGAATACCATGCTCCTCAAAAAATATGTTTCCATCCAA
>CAZIKF010000011.1:119323-120848 GCA_964539825.1 uncultured bacterium | reverse complement strand
TGCCCCATGAACTTCAAGCGACCTTGACCCATGGGAATACTCATTCCCTGGGTGGGCTTTCCGTGCATGGAAGCAAGATGATTTCTAAGCATCGCGATAGAATCGGAGTTTTCCTCAATGCGAACCTCCATGACCTGCATCTCATCAGTGAGTTCGGTCATGAGACTGTTGATAGTATCCATGATGTCAGCATCAATGGATCCACCAGCAGCCTGAGTTCGCTGAACATGCTGCATGGACTGGTAAACCAGTGCAGCAGCCTCATATCGAGAAATTCTCTCGTTCCCGTCGAAGCGACCAGTTCCTGTGCCCCGGATAATCCCATGATCATATAGATACTTGATCTTGGGATAGGCCCAGTGGCTAGGATCGATATCCTCAAACGGGCTCGAAGCTATCGCGTTGCTGGCCATAAAGCACATAGCCAAAAGGCTTGCAATCGCATATCTTCTCATACCCTATTCCGGGTCATTGAATTAACCTTTCCATTCCTCAGAACAAATCAAGCTGCCTGATGGTCTCCAAAGTATCCTTGTTTCCTTTGGTTCTCTCAGACATCCTCTCAGCAGTTCTCTCGTTTATATGCCCAAACGCATTTGGTTTACCCGGACTCCCGGCCAAACCAGGAATCGACCGATTCCTTTGCTCATCAGTGATGAGCCTGCTTTGGTCATTAACCTGCAAACGGACATACCGTTTGCTTTTCGGTATAAAACGTGATCCCCAATGACCCGGATCTCCTTTCAAAGAGATTACAGGACCTACGTTCCATCCTAAGATCTAAGCTTCCAGGGCAAAGACTACACCTGTTGCCCAAAGGCAATCGACGCCCATTCCATTCTAGAGACGGAAGTAGCGTTTAAAAACAGAGTAGCATTTTGCCGCTCATCCCCTCCTCGGAGGGACAAACCAAGGTCATGAGTAGTAATTGTAAGCTCAGAAATGTATTTGATCAGGGCAAAACAAAAGAGGCTTTTCAAGCTGTGGTTCTGAACGAACCAGAACTGGAGGCGACAAATTAGTCGCCTCGGAACAAAAATCAAGAAGCAAGAATTAAGTATGCGTCCGCCATGAGGGCGAATTCACTGGATCCCGTGGTCAAGCAACGGGATGACCGGGGCGGAAGTGATCAAATCATCTTTTTTCGGGAAATGGGTACTTCGGCATAGCAGTGCGGACAGACGATGAATTTATGTTCTTCTTCTTCCGGGGTTAACCAGTGATTGAACATGCTCGAACAGAAGGGACATCTCCACAACTTAAAAACTCGAGCCTGTTCTTTCTTTTTAGACATTGTTAGTTCGCTTGCGCTCAGAGGAATCGAAGATTCCAGGAAACAAAGGAATCAAAGGGAGCACAGGAATTAAAGGAATAAAGTTACCATCCGCCATGAGGGCGGAAAAATGGATCCCGTGGTCAAGCCACGGGATGACTTGGTTGGAGCAGAGTTTGCATTCGTTTTCCCCTTCACCATTTCCAATTTCCCATTCCGATCAAAGATCGGTATCCCCATTCCTCTGATTCC
>CAZIKF010000011.1:99791-119223 GCA_964539825.1 uncultured bacterium | reverse complement strand
GATTCATCTCTGGCGGTGACTCTGAGAACCTCTTGAAGCGAGGTAATGCCTTTACCCGCTTTGACTAATCCATCTTCACGCAGGGTTCTCATTCCCAATTCCTGTCCCTTTATCTTTATCGCTGAAGTAGAGGATTTCTTAACCACCAACTCACGAATATCTTCGGTATTAACCAGCAATTCTGTGATACAGGTTCGTCCGAAGTAACCGCTTCCTTTACACGGTTTACAACCCTTACCGCGATAGAACTGAGTTCTCTCCACAGACACACGATCTACACCTAACTCCTGAAACAAACGATCGGAAACTCGTACAGGCGCTTTACACTCGGGACAAATGACCCTTACCAGCCGTTGTGCCATCGCTCCAAGGATTGCGGAGGCTACCAAGAATGGCTCCACTCCCATGTCAATGAGCCTATTTAAGGAACCCGCACTATCATTAGTATGCAGGGTTGAGAAAACCAGGTGACCGGTAAGCGAGGCTCGAATCGCGATTTCGGCTGTCTCTAAATCCCTGATCTCACCCACCATGATTACGTCCGGGTCCTGGCGCAGCATAGATCGTAAACCCGCGGCAAAGCTAAAGCCTGCTTTTACATTCACCTGCCCCTGGTTGACATTTGCCAGGCGATACTCCACCGGATCTTCAATGGTGATCACATTCTTATCCACCGAGTTGATTTCCTTTAGGCCCGCATAAAGGGTGGAAGTTTTTCCGGATCCAGTAGGTCCTGTAACGAGAAGAATTCCATTTGGAGCTTTGATCATCTGGGAAAATTCTCTCAGAACATAATCGTTGAAACCAAGTTCGTTTAAGGATAGAACCACACTGGTCTTGTCTAGAATTCTAAGCACAGCCTTTTCGCCAGCCACCGTGGGAAACGTGGAAACCCTCAGATCCACCTCCCGATTATTCAGATGCACCCTTGCTCGACCATCATGGGGCATTCTCTTTTCAGCAATATCTAGATCCGCCATCACTTTGACACGAGAAATCAGAGGTGAAGCCCATTCCTTTTGTAAACTCATCACTTCTTCCAAAAGCCCATCTCGCCGAAATCGAACCCTGACATTATGCTCAGCCGGCTCCATATGAATATCAGAAACCCGAGTAGAAACAGCATCGTTAATCAGTCGATTCACAAGGTTGATGATATTGGACTTGGTCATCTCCTTGGTGTCGATGGAGTGCACTCCTGCCTCGGCACGAATACCCTGCAGATTATCTGCCAAAGACTTCAGAGCCGACAGCTCATCTCCCTTCTCAACCGTGACCTTGCGCGAATAGTATTTTTCTATGGCCTCCAGGATCTCCGCCCTGGTAGACACCAGGGGTTTTATTTCACAGCCAGTGGTATATTCCAGGTTCTCACCGATGAAGCTATCCAGCGGGTCTACCATGGCTACGGTAAGAGTATTTTTGACTTTAATCAGGGGGAAAATTTCGTATTTTCTGGCGATGTCTTCGGGAATGGAATGGAGTGCGTTTTCATCAACAACGAAGTTGGAAAGGATGGCATGGGGAAATCCTAGTTTGGACTCCAAAAAATTGAGAAGTTGCGCCTCGCTAACGTGCCCCTCTTTGATTAAAGTACAGCCCAGGGTATTTCCTGATTTTCGATGAATCTTGAGGGCACTATCAAGCTGTTCCCTGGTCAAAAGACCCGCCTCGATAAGGCTCATCCCCAGCAGTTGTTTTTCTTGTCTGTAGCCTGTAGCCATACTCATATCCTCTGTCGGGGGATATCTCACTCTATTAAGATACTATGAACCTTGACCTAAATCATTCTTCGAGAGTAGCGATAAACCCATTCGAAGCAAAGAAGGGCCAACAGGAACAATGAAAAAATCAACTTTCTCTGTAATTCCACACTCTCGCGTCTTAGTTCCAGCTTCTTTTCCAAGAGGGCAGTGCCAAGGGTAGCCGGTAGGGATTCAACCTTTTCTCTAATGAGCTTCCCGCCAGTGAGTTGAGAGATCTTCTTTAAATTTTTCTCATCTCTACCTGCACCTTCAAATTCTTTGTAACCTAACCCAACATGAATTGAAATCTGTTTGAGAATACTTGATCCCTCTCTAAGGATTAGCTTGTAGTTCCCCATAGAAAGAACTTGTCGAATCTCTACAGGAGCACTACCTCTTCGTAAAACCTCTCCGGATCGCCGCTCCAGGGTGACCTCAATCCCTCTACTTGCGTCCACATTAGCGATGAACGGCTCTCCTTCTTCCAACATGGTAAGGGGAACATGAATGTCGATTCCCCTCAGCACTGTAGAATCAATACACCATTGGACCAGGTTTCCATACATTCGATCAAAAAAATCAAGATTTCTCTCCCTGGCAAAGGAGGAGAATGGAATGATGGATAGATCGGTTGCATTTAGGACTACCTGAGCAGGGCTGCGATGTTTTTGGACGAGAACCAGGGGTATCCTATCCCCACTCAGATCCACCTCAAAGGGGACCAGATCTTTCAATCCTGGTTTAATTCTGCGGGAGTATTCTCTTAGCAGGGGGAAGGAAGACAAGACCGTCCGTTGATAACCTTCGTGCTCGAATAGGTTCAGCGCTGAAAATCGCTTCGGGTATAAGAAATATTCCCAGGTTTTTACCTTTTTATCCAGTGGAGTCTCTTCGCTCAATTCAACAATTTCAGATCCATAATAAGAGGCAACTAAATCGGGGGCCGATCCGAGCACAAAGATCCGGGGAATTTTTGAGTAGAGGGGATTTTCCTCTAACTTTTGTACTTCCTGGAATGGGACAGAATAGAAAAAGAACAAATCGGGATCCCTTACCGGCAAGGTCACCTCGTCCTGGATAGTATTCAGATACCTGGTTTGAACCTGGAGAGAAGAATCCCGCTCCAGCCTGCGAAGGTAGAAAGCCAGGTCAGGATTTGGGGCTGGCGCTACGACAAATACCAATCGGCGGGTATCCAGAACATCTACAAAAAACTCCACGGTGTTATTTTTCTCCAGGACCTCATCAAGGACCGAGTGAAACTGAAGCTGAAAGTGTCTTTCTCCGCTGCTGGTAAAGCGATGTTGAAATTCAAAATTGTTATCTTCGCGCTCAAGATCCATGGGAATTTCATGAATCAGACCTCCATCGAGCTTTACTACGAGTGTACCCTGAACTCTGGCGGCATTTTTCACGGATAGAGTACCCCTGAATACAACATTTTGAGAAATGTAGGACTCCTCAGGAATTCTCTTCAAGGAAAGATGGATATCGGCGAATTTTGCTTCACCCCTGGGAATACAAAAAACAGGTGCGGGAACCAAGAGCCCATCCCTGGTAAGAATCTCCTGTCCATCTGAGAGTAGGAATATACCTCGCAGATCTGTTTGTTTCTGAACATTTGAGAGCTGAGAATGGATAGAATAGGAAGGCTGAACTTTCCTTTGGGAAAACTTTTCGCGGGTCACGATCCCATGATTCGAGAGTTCTTTCAGCCACGATGGCAGTGGCTCTAAGGTCTTTTGATATTTTAGAGAGGGGGAGTCATCTTCAAGAATGAGAAAGGTGGGTTCTTTCCATTCTCGGTACACACTTTCTAAACGGGGAGAATAGGCTAGTAAACATACACCTAGTAAAAAGAAAATTCGCGTGATAAAAACGACCACACGATCTCCTATGGAGCCGCGAAGTCTTAGAGCCAGCGACAAGTACGCCAGAAGTACGACAACAAAAAAGAGTCCTTTCAATGACATTGGTTCCACAGGTCTAGGGGGTTGGAGACGGTGAGTCTATGGTAGAGCAGATGAAAAATCAATGGATCACCTTTTGGATGATAGGCTGGATCTGTATCTGGTTTCCACTCTTTGATCCCTCTGTGGCCAGGCTCTCCGTCATTCCTCTTCTCTTTTTCTTCCTACGGCCCAGGTGCAAATTTAGCCTGATTCTACTGATCATCTTTTTTCTCACAATTCTTTGGCTCCCACTCTCCGATCCCTTTGACCGAAGATATTTACTGGCAGAAATCGTCGGCCTGGGCTTTTGGATCCTTGGAATGAATTTTCAAAATCTATCCCTGGTGAAACCCATTCTCTTTAGTTCCATCGCGGCCTTGATCCTCTTAATATTCCAAAGTGCTGAAGCGCTGCCTTTCCAGTGGAGCCAACCCATTCGCGTTTTTGATTATGAATTTCTGGGCCAGACCTACACACAGCCTTCCTTTTTCCCCACCCCATCCTCCATGGTTTTGTTTTTCCTTCTGGCCTCAATAGCTCTGAAAAGCTGCTCCCTACGAATAAAAATTCTCTACCTTGCTATCACCTTGTTCCCGGTATGCCAGAGCGGTTCTAGCCTGGGATTGCTGTTGTATCTCCTGAGCATGCTGCATCTGTTCTATTCCCTCAAACCGGGAGCACTACTTCTAAGCGGCGCGATCATAGGGCTGTCCCTGGTAGCGATACTACCCTCGAACGCAACCCTCCGACCCCTGAAAAACCGTTTTCTTCTCTGGGAAACCGCAAGTTCAAATCTCACCTGGAGAGGACATGGATTCTCTTACTTCCATCGAAACTCAGGACAACTGCTGCCGCCCAGAACAAGCGCACAAAAAATGACTAGAAATCAATTTCATCCTCATAACGATCTCCTCCATTATTGTGTTTCCCTTGGACTTTTGGGGTTATTCCTGAGGACCGGATTTTACCTCTATTGCCTCTTCGCGGCATGGCGGAGGCCGGAAGGTCTACCGCTACTTTTTTTCCTGTTCCAAATCCAGTTCACTCCCGATGCTATGAGTTATCCAGTGGGAGGCCTCTTCTTTTTTTTCCTTGGCCAACTTCATGCGCACAGATTTTTGAAGAATCCTCGCGACCCCCTCTTTAAGAAAATGAGTCCCATACTTGGAATTCTTGCAGCGGTTTCCATGTCCTTGTTGGCTATGGGAGCAATCCAAACATCCTGGGTTCATACAAAAACGAAAAGCAAGTTTACTTCAGCTGAGACCGCATTCTTTCCCACTCCTTCGCTCATCTATAATCAAGCAGTTGCTTCTCTTAAGAACAGCAAACCCGGAAAGTCCTACCAAACTCTCAAAGATCTGAGAGTCCATTCTCCCCACTTCCATGACTCGGACTATCTAATCGGATTGAGCCTTGCCAGGGAGGGAAAGTTGGAGGAAGCCACAGCTGAACTTAAAAAGTGGCTTAGAATTGATCCCCAACATCTCCACACCTACCTTCTCCTGTCCGATATCCTCATAGAACGAGATTTACCTAAAGAAGCCCGCGGAATACTCCTGCAGGGAATTCAATGTTTGCCACAATCAACGCAAATCAAAGACGCGCTATCGCATTGGGATGCACGCTTTTCTTCCTATACTCAAGATCTTTCACCGCCGAAATAAGCATTCCTGAGGTTGATCATTTAATCGAGCGCGGGAGCTATGAACTTGCCTATTCGCGCATGCTGGAACTAAAAAACAAGAAACCCAGTTCCAAGCTGCTTTTTAAAATCGCACAGACTCTGGAAAAGCTACAGGACTACGCTTCAGCCATGATCCATTACCAGGAACTCATCCAGACCTATCCGGGCTCTTTGTATGAATCAAAGTCGCGGGAGAAACTGATAGCTTACTTTGGAAGGTATAAAGATTCCGATGTCTACACCTTCAATACCAAGATTGAAACCCATCTCTTCAAAGGAATCGACAAGCTCAAGGAAAAGGACTTTCACCAGGCAATCATTCACATGCGGCAGGCTCTTAATCAAAGAGGCGGGCACTACCTGATCAATTTCTATCTCGGCTTTGCCTATTTTGAACTCTTTCAAACGAATCCAAAAATGGCTAACTATCTCAATCAAGCCATTCGCTTTTATCTCAACGCGATCTCATCGCGTCCATCACCCAAAGCCTACAACAATCTAGCCTGTATTTTTGCCGGAGAACAAGATGAAGTCCTTGCTCACGTCTATTTTCGAAGAGCGCTGGAGACTGCTTCCAGCCCCATCCGAATGGAGGGACTTATTAAGGTGATCCAGGAAAACCTGGACTATTTCAGCTCTGAGAGAAAGACGCGAGATTTACAGGTTTTACGAGAATTGATGCAATGATAGGGGAATTGGCATGGATCAGTCTGGGAGCTGTTTTGGGGGCAAATCTCAGATTTGGGCTGATCAAAGTTCTCCATCCTGCCACCATTCAGTGGCACCTTCCCTTTGGAGTCTTATTGTGCAATTGCTTCGGATCCCTTGTGGCGGGAGCATTGTGGATGTATTCCAGGGAACAGGAGCTCTCAATCCTGGCCAGCAGAGGTTTGATGATTGGCTTTCTTGGGTCTCTGACCACTTTTTCAACCTTCGCCGTAGATTCCATGGCATTATCAAAAAACTCATCGACCCTTGCTTTACTAAATGTTGGGGTCAATATTTTCGGTTCCCTCGGGAGTGCTGTCCTTGGAGGTGCCCTTTGCAAGCGCTGGCTCTTTTCCTAATTCTTGGCGGGATGGCTCTTTGCGCAAATCCGGCAGAAGCGGGTGGCAGTTCCAACCCGGCTTACCAGGAATGGATGCAGTCTTATGAAGGTCAGTTTGAGAGATTGAAATATACCGACATAGCGTACCGGGGAAATCGACGGGCCAATTCCGGTAAGGAGAGGCTGGCTCCCTTCTCAGATGACAGAGAAAAGAATGGGATTACAGGTAACTACTTTTTCCAGGCAGGCCCGGAGCAAACCCTTGGGCTGAATCAAAAACTAGCAGTTCTGGAAACTGCCCCAGGAGCTTTATCTACACAAGGTGCACGTTTTAAGCCCGGCGGATTTCATGTACAACTCAGTAAGCGCTTGTTTCAGATTTCAGGGGTCCAATCTCATTTAAACTTCTCATACCGACAAAGTTCAGCGGAATTGGAGTCTTTTTCAGGGGGGACCTTGAGAACACCTACCGGCGAAAGAGTTGACCTTTTAACGGGAGCACAGGAAAATTTCTTCTTCAATCTCGACTGGAGTCTACGAAAAAATCTAGCCCAGAAGCAGAGGTACAGCGCTCAACTATTAGGAGGTATCCGATTTTCTGATATGGCGATTAAAGTCAACACTACTGGGAACCGTACTAACCCTGTTCCCGCTGAAGAAAACCTGGTATCCACTGCGCAGGATTATCATTTTAGAAATCTTGGCATCGGGCCTTTTGTTGGATTTAGGGCAGAAACACCCATCACAAATAAAGTCCGTACGGGTATAACTCTTAAGCAGGTTTTTCTTCCTTCCAAAGGCAAGTCCCGATTCTCAAGGTTTAACCAGAATGCCGCAGGTGCAACCCTCGTCAATGAAACCAGTGAAGAGCGAAGATTCACAACCTTTCCGATTACCGAAGTCGCCTGGGACCTGAACTTTCACTTTGACCGTTCCAAGAAGCTCTATCTAGGCTATTCCTATTCCCATTGGAATCTCTATGAAATTAAGGGATTTGGCTCTGATAACTTCAGAGACCTCACCATGCATGGCCCCAGGGGGGCTCTCCAATTTCTTTTTTGAGCCGAGGAATCGTGCTCATTACTGACTACTTACAGCTAAAACTGCTATACTTAACGGCTTCATTATGGGATCTCCAAAAGTCTCCAAAGCCATCACTGTCGGAATTGTCGATAAGTTCGAAAAGCTGACTGATTTAGAATCTTCCCTGGCTGAACTTTCCAGGCTTTTGGAAACCCTGGGAATTGAAACCCTCGGAAGGGTAATCCAGCACAAGGCAGCTAAAAGTCCTCAATATAAGATTGGAAAGGGAAAACTCGAAGAGCTGAGGGAAACGCTGTACGAGACGCGAGCTGACCTGGTTGTTTTTGATGGGGACCTTACGCCCGGGCAGGCTCGTAATATACAGAAGGAATTGCGCGTTCCAGTCAGTGACCGGACGGGTATCATTCTAGATATTTTTTCCCAACACGCCCGCTCTCGTGAATCCAAGCTTCAGATAGAATTAGCTCGGTTGGAATATTCCTATTCCAGACTCAAGCGCAAATGGACCCACCTGCATAGACAGAGAGGGGGATATGGAAGCTCCTTTGGAGAAGGGGAAACTCAACTTGAGGTAGATAGGAGAATAACCAAATCTAAAATCGGACAAGTCCGAGCGAAACTTGAGAAAATCCGTAAGCAGCGAGAGGTACGCAAGAAACAAAGATCCAATTTCTTCCAAGTTGCTATCGTGGGCTACACGAATAGCGGAAAATCCACACTTTTAAACTGTATGACGGAATCAACTGCTCTCGTTCAGGATAAACTTTTTGCCACCCTTGATCCAACAACCAGAATCATTCGGCCGGAGGAGAAGCCGGCTATTCTGTTTTCCGATACCGTGGGCTTCATCCGTAAACTTCCTCACCATCTCGTAGCCTCCTTTAGATCAACCTTTGAGCAAATTCACGACTCCGATTTACTGCTGCATGTGGTAGATGTCTCAGACCCTCAATACCAACAGAGAATTCTGGACACCATCGAGGTATTAAAGGAGCTTGGTCTCGATGAATTTCCGCGTATGCTGATTTTGAACAAAGCGGATAGAATTGGTGGAATCCGTGACGTGAAGAGTAAGATGATACGATCCATCTACCCAGGCTCTGTTCTCATATCAGCCCGCACGAAATCGGGACTCACGGACTTGAAGGCTAAAATTTACAATTTCTTCCTCTCAAAAATGTCTGAAGGCTCCATCAGGATTGCCTTTGGGGGCGAGAGGTTTCTTCGGGATATCTATGAACTTACCCGGGTTTTAGAGACTTCCTTTGAGGAAGATAGTATTCACTTACGCTTTCGTGGTGCTACACGGGATGTGGATTACCTCATTGAGCAACTCAGACAAAATCATGTACTACTCCAAATGGACTGCTCCCCAGCCGACCCTCAAGGAACGAGAGATTCTTTATGAATGGATTCAGAGCCTTCCTCCACTTTTCTGTCCAGTTTCTTATAACGCTATCCTTGCTATCATGCATCCTATATTCAGCGGGAGTAAGAAGCAGTCACGTAACGCAGCTTTTGGAAGGAAAGATCCCAGTTTATGAGAAGCCTGTAGAAGAACCCGCAGAAGAGACGACTTCTGAGGAGTCAGAAGACAGGAGTCTGGAGACAGAAAATATGCAGGATTCAGATATGGAGTCAGTGAAACAGGCGGAAACATCCACCGCTCCAAGCACCACTGAAACAGCATCCGCTTCTATGAGCATATTGCAAACAGAAACGATTGAGGATATCCCTGAGTGATGAGTCCCCTATCCCGATCTCAAGTCGGGATCAATCCCATTCCTCTGATTCTATTGTTTTCCATTACTTCCTCGATAGATTAGAAAATGCTTCAAAAATCCCTCTTCTCTCGTGAACCCGTCGGCAAACCCCTTGCAGAGGAGCTAAAACCACTCTCCATGGAGGAATTTGTTGGACAAAGTCACTTGTTTTCCAGCTCACGAATTCTGCTCGACGTCCTGGCAAAAAAACGGCTTCCCTCCCTCGTTCTCTGGGGACCGCCTGGGACCGGTAAAACCTCTCTTTCCAGAATTCTCAAACACGTACTTGAACTCCCCTCCAAAGAAATTCAGGCTACGGCGTTCTCCACGCGTGAGCTAAAGAAGCTAGGAGACCTTGCCCGGGAGAGATTTCAGGCTGGCGGTGCTAGAACCCTGCTATTCATTGATGAGATCCATCGCCTCAATAAGGCCCAGCAGGATACCCTTCTTGGCTATGTGGAAGAAGGCAGCTTTCTCTTGATCGGAGCAACCACTGAAAATCCCTCCTTTGAACTCAATTCCGCTCTTCTCTCCAGGGTACATGTCCTCACATTCCAAAAGCATCAAATTGAATCACTGGCAACAATTTATCAAAGAGGGAAAGACGCTGGAAGAATAAGGGTAACCTTAACTGAAGAGGCCTTAAATGCACTGTGCTCACGTGCCGATGGAGATGCCCGTTTCTTTTTAAATCAATTGGAGATCCTCCAAGAAGGTTTTCTAGAAGATCGTAGTGTGGAGTTAGAAGATCTAGGTCAATACTTAACCGCGAGACTCTCTTACCACGATAAAGACCGTGATCAACACTACGACCTTATTTCCGCTTTTCACAAGGCTCTCAGGGCATCAGACACCCAGGGAGCGCTCTACTACTTAGAGCGTATGCTTCAAGGAGGCGAAGACCGACGCTTCATTTTGCGCCGGATCATTAGATTCGCCTCAGAGGACATTGGCCTTGCCGATCCCCAGGCTCTGGTACAAAGCATCGCTGCCAGGGACGCCTTTGATTTCATAGGGATTCCCGAGGGTGATCTGGCGCTCTACCAGGCCACGGTTTACCTGGCCTCCGCTCCCAAATCAAATGCCATCTATGAAGCCCAGAAACTCTTATCTGCCAGGGTTCAGGAAACCGGTCAGATTCCCATTCCTCTGCACCTGAGAAATCCTGTGACCCGCTTTATGAAGGACCAGGGTTACGGCAAGGACTACCAATACGACCACAAGGCTAAATACCATATTTCAGGTCAGAATTGTCTGCCTGAGGAATTGGGGGACACCGAGTTTTACCAACCGGGAGAGCTAGGGTTTGAGAAGGAAGTACGAAAGCGTATGGACTTCGTTCAAAAAATTGGTTCCACTCGAAAGAAGAAAAAATCCTGATTTGAACTTCTAGACGTCTTCAGGAAAGTTTGCGTATGCGTAGGTATACTCAACCTGATCATGATAGAAAGAGGACATCGTACCGCTATTTCGTTCTTTCTTCAGATAGTTGATTTCCTCGTGTGAGGGGTCCATGCCTAATAGCAACTGCAGCCTGATTCCGTAATGAACCGCTACTTCTTCTCCGTAGTTCCCACGTCCTTCGGCTACCTTGGCTACAAACGTCTGCCAGGGAATTCTATAATCGGAACTGTTCATTCCGTGGTTATAAGCGGAGAGTGCTTTTACCAGTCTCTCCGTGTCGCCAGAGGTGTTCTCAAACCCCACTGAGCGGTTGATGGTCGAGGACAGGACTTTAGACATGCCGTGAAGATTATGCATGGGATTTTCAAAGTTTGCCTGGATACTCTTTTTCCCTGCCGCCGTACCGGTGTTATAAAAAAACCGCGAGACGAGAGTTCCATATGGATAGCGGCCGTCTTCAATGCGATTTGCTGTGCTCAACACGTTGATCTTCATCTTTCTATGAGCCCAGGTATTGATCTGTCCAAATCCAAGATCACGGCTGATGACTTTTCCATTTTTCTTGTTTAATCCAGCGGTGATCTCACCATTCCCCTTTCGATGAACACCCGCAGATTCTTGAATAATCACTGCCCTGATGACATCGCCAATATGAATCGTATCTCCGTAACGGTTCACTACTTTAGGAAAAGCCTGGCAATCCTTTTCATGGAGTAAGGACGCCACTTCAAGCCAGTGATTGAAGCGAGAGTTCAGAACTGTGATCGATTGAGCCGAATTCGACCCCTTGTTCATCCTTTTGATACTTGGATGGAGGGTACCCTCGGGAGGACCAAGTTCCTTTTCCAATTCCTGAATCTCTTGGATTTGTTTCGTTACGGTTTTTTCCAGGGTTGGGATTTTTTGAAAGGAAAAAAGATCGTACCTTCTTTCAAAAAGACGGTAGGCCAACTGCTGCCGGACCCTCCTTTTAGAAGACTCTTTCAGGTCCTGGGTTGTCTCTCCTTTTTTAAACAGGTCTACCTGTTCGCGCAGTTCCTGCATGGATTCTCGAGACACTTCTACAAAGCGCTCACTGATCAAATTTTCAAGCGTTATGATTTGCTGATCCTCTTCACCCTGGGGAATCGCTGCCCGTGTATCCTGAACGCGGGTCGAGAGATCGGCCAAGTCCTCCAGCGCAGTTGCTTCCTGCACATGTTTTGTCAATGACAGAAGCTGCTTGCGATAGAATTCCTCCCGGTTGGAATTCAAAACTTCTTCAAGGCGTGCCGCAAACTCCTCCTGAAACTCTGGATACAGGGCTGCTACCATTTTGGAATACTCCCCTTTCAAAAACTTTACCAGGGGGTTTGCGAGGATTCGGTCATCCTCATCCAGCAGTGCTTGAAGGTTGTGAACTGATTTGACCATCACATCAATTAGGACACCCACCTGGTTCTGCTTATCTCCAGACAGGCCTGGGATGACAAGATCCTGCCCGATGGTAAGATTGGTACTGGAGAGTCCAGATGCTACGTAAATTAGCGGCCAGAAACGAAAAGCCCGTGACGAACCAGCAAATTCAGCGTAATTCTCGCGTGCAACTACAGAGAGCGTATTGCCCGAACGAACCTTTACTGTATTGCCTTTTTGCTTCTCAACTTCGCTCTCTACAGCCATGCGTTTTGCTACCGGCACCAAAGAAATGCGAACCCAGCGGCTATTTGAATTGAAACTCAGAAAAGGAAACTTCTCACCCTTTTTTCCTACCCGTACTACTTTGTGGGAAGTCCCAATACCTGCTCGAATATTGGCTGCCTCTACCACGACTTCGGCTACCCCTGTTTCCTTATCTACTTTCACCAGCCAACCGGCTACATAAGCATCTTTGGAACCCGCAGTGCGGGGAGTTTGCCGATACTGGGACATGGGAGAATAATCAGCTGATTTACTCAGGTCATCAAGATCCTTATCAGCAAAAATCGTGGAACTAAAAAGAGCGAGAAATAGAAGGGTAGAGCGCATCAGTCTATAATACGAGATAAGGGAGTAAATGTTGCCTGATAAGGAAATCAAGAACCTATACTCCTGCACGACGAACACAATTCTCAATCAAGATAAAATGAAAAGTTTGAAATCCATAAAGACACTTCTATATCCTGGGACGGTGTTAAGACTTGAATCTTGGCCAGAATAACTTTTGTTAATATCGAAGTGACCCTATGAAGAAACTCCTCCTTCCCTTTTTGTTTTCAGGCTCAACCTACGAACCCATACCCCTCAACCTGGGATTATTCGTCCTTAGAGTCTATTTTGGATTTGCGATGGCCTTTGCGCATGGAACCATAAACACTCCCCCACTGCCGGGTTTTGTGGAAAGTATCAAGGCATTGGGTTTTCCCGCTCCAGAGCTTTTTGCCTGGGCAGCAGGTCTGTCTGAACTCTTAGGAGGAATCTGCATCGCAGTGGGGCTTGGAACAAGAATAAACTCGATAATTCTTACCATAACCATGGCGGTTGCTGTCTTTGCAAGACATCACGGACACCCCTTCTACATCAAAGAGATCGCGGCGATTTACCTCGCATGTGCGGTCTTCTTCGCTTTCAGCGGAGCCGGAAAATACAGTCTTGATCGCTTCTTGAGCCGACGCCAGGAGCCTTCCGAAGACCTTTTCAAATCTTAGAGAATACTCCACAAAGAGGAAATCATCATTTTCGCAGTCTCAAATACACCTCTTGACCAAGCCTTTTAACTCGATCTAATTCCGCGAGAGCAACCAATGCTCCCTGGGTATCCGGAAGACTTTTTAATACTTCGTAATAGATCGCGAAGCCTCCTTTTGGATTCTCCACCTGGAACTGAAGGTCGGCCTTGAGCAGCAAAACTCTCGACAACTCTTCCTTTCTTGCTGACTGTTCCAAAAGGAAAACACCCTCATCTCTTAGCCCTTTCTCAAGAAACTCCAGAGAATCCCCAAATCTCTCCCAATCATCATTTTTGGCAAAATAGTGAAGCTCCTGGAAGTATCCTCGCAATCCCGGAGCCTTCTTGAAGCGCTCCTTCTCCTTCTGTGAGAAGGACTCATTGAGGGAGAATACACTCTCAATGCGAGACCTGGGGGGCACCGGATCAAGAGGGTCAAGATAATCGTAGCTGAAGGTGATTGCTTCCTGGGAAACATCAAAACCAGCACCCTCCCTCAGGGGAGTTTCGTGCAGTAGAACCGGTTCTTTTGAGGATTCGAGCATCACCTGGTAGGTATGAAGCCTGGTAGATTCCTTATGACGCAGATCAAGCAGAAGAAATCCGCGGCCAAGTGTATAGACTCTTGAGAGTTCTAGCTCCTGGTTTGAGAAAAAAGAAAGTTCAATTTTTCTCCCTGGAATCTGAATGCGGTTCCAACCAAGTTGTTGGGAGTCGGGAACCTCACTCCAGTCGAGGCTACGTACGGCGCAATGAGCCAGGGACCCGAAAGCCATGAGAAGGAAGACAAGAAGCCGCATAGAAGTCATTATATGCCCAAACCTATTTGATTTCTCCGGTTTTCCTTTCGGTATACCTCCAAAGGATCAATCGTAACTTTGCCGTGGGCAGAGGAGTCATGGAAAGCAAAACATCCGGATGGAACAATTTACTGTGAATTAGACCAAAATCCCTTCCCTGCTAAGGCATTTGCAGCCTTTTGACTTTTGGTCCGGGAGGCTTTAGGATTCATACTCGTTTCGCCTTAATTTTCTTAGGTGAATAAAAGATTAAGAGGCGATCTTACTGGTCATGTGAGGAGTCCGGTTATGAGTGATCGGGTAAAAACTGTACTGATCGTGGATGACACAAGTTTCGTCCGCACCATGATTCGACATGCTATCAATCCCCTGGAGATTGAGATTCTCGAAGCTGAAAATGGGCGGGTCGCGGAAGAAATGCTAAGTGATAAGCCTGAGATTGACCTGGTGATTCTCGATGTCGTAATGCCAGTACAAGACGGAATTGAAACACTGCGTAATCTCCGCGAACAAAAAAATACTATTCCCGTCATCATGCTTACCGCGAAGACAAAAAAGGACGTTTTGACCGAAGCGGTTCGCCTGGGAATTTCCGCTTTTATAGGAAAACCTTTTGAAAAAGAGGTTCTCCGCACAAAAATTCAAACCATTCTTGGAAAGGAAGAGAAGAGCCCGGCCAAACCGGTAGTTGGCCTAAGTCTACCAACACAAGAGTCAGCCGCTCCACCTGAGCCAGCGAGTGCCTCAAAGATCCTCAGAGTTCTTATTGTGGACCCACTCGCTCAATTTTCAAGACTTCTTTCTGATTTACTTGAATGTAGCTCCTACGAGGTGTCCGTGGCTGAGGGATTCGATACGGCAGCCACACTCCTGAAATGGGTTGATCCCAATGTCATCCTGGTAAATATCCGCTACCCCGAAAAAACAGAACCCCAGAGATTTGTGGCAGAAAAGCGCCTTGCTGGTATTGACGCAGTCCTTATCGGGTATGGATCTGATTCGGACTTATCGGCCAATCCCAAGGGACCGGGTTTTGAATGCGCTGGGGGATTCGACGCATTTTGCCCATTTCCCTTCGGCCTGGAAGAGCTGGTAGATGCGGTTGAACGAACTACGGCCGACAAAGCCGTCACAGCCTGATACAAAAACACTTCATGGCTAATTCAAAATCCGTACCTCTAAAACCCTGTGATGACGGTGCGATTCTCATCGTAGAGGATGAAAAATTCATCCGACTGGTAATTCGTAAATCGCTAGAACCGCTGGGTCTTGACATTCTTGAGGCAGTAGATGGTGTTCAAGCCGAAAAAATTCTCCAAACCAGGACCGATTTTAGGGTTGTGATCTTAGACATCATGATGCCTCACCAAAACGGAATCCAAACTCTTGCGAACATGCGTGAAAATGGAAACTCAGTGCCGGTAATCATGTTGACTTCCGTTAGTGGAATGGAACTGGTTTCACAAGCTCTCAAACTTGGAATTTCCGCGTACATCAAGAAGCCCTTTGAAAAAGAGCAATTCCGTTTGAGAGTTCTCCAGGTCATACAGGGAATCAAGGATGAGGAAGGTAGAAAACCCGGAGCATTTGGAACACATCACATCAAACCTACGACCCTTCCAATTTCAGATATGAGGGGAAATAGACCTTACAAAATTCTAATTATTGATCCAAAGGTTCAGTTTGCTACTATCCTCGAAGATCTGCTCGAATTCGCCTTCCACAAGGTTTCTATCACTTTAGACTTTGAAGAAGCCGTTCAGATCAGTGAAATTCAGCAGCCCGACATCATTCTCATCAATCTTTCGCATCCTGAGATCACGAAACCAAGAGAGCTCGCAAACATCTTTGGTCCCGCTAATGCTAGAGCTGTTACTCTCGTAGGATACCTATCTGAGCCAGGCTCTGAGGGTGAGGATCTTGGCGAAAACCTGGTAGTGTCAGAGGTTTTGAACGGATTTTGCAGGGGACCATTCTGCTATAAGGACTTAATGGAAAGCATCCGGTTCGCTGCTGGAGAGAAAGATAACCAAACTCAGGATTGATCCAATGAGAGTACCTTGCGTCCTTATTGTGGATGACACCAGCTTTGTTCGAAAAATGGTTCGATTGACCCTGGAACCTGAGGGATTTCAGTTCCTGGAAGCAAAGAACGGCATAGAGGCAGAAGAAATCCTTCAACAGCATAAGGAGGTTTCTGTTGTAATTTTGGATGTAGATATGCCGCTTCAGGATGGGATTACAACTCTTCGAAATCTAAGAAATAATGGGAACCATGTTCCTGTGATTATGTTGACCGCCAATAAGAAGAAGGAGATTTTAAGAGAAGCTACGCGCCTGGGCATTTGCGCATTCTTTACCAAACCCTTTCAGGAAGACCGCTTTCGCGAGAAAGTGAACCGAGCAGTTCAAGCTACCCCGCTGAGCGACCAGAAGAGCCAACCAGATTCTTCTAGAGTAGATGTAGCCCCTATTTCTGAAATCGGGCTAGCGCGATCCCCAGTCGGGATCAGCCCTCACTTCAAAATATTAGTCGTTGACGCCCAGCCAGGATCTGCAAATGAGATCAGGGTGTATTTTGAAGAACGTGTAGACGAGGTTTACTGCGAGCCGGATTTTGACACAGCAAGGAGAGTCATTGATTGGATCTCTCCCCAGCTGATTCTCGTCAACCTTGAGCAGTCCACTCGGGCTGAAGCCGAAGGTTTTATAGCTGAGTGCTCTGCCAGAAACTCATCTTACGCCCCTTGTTTGATAAGCTATAGGTCCCCTGCCAATTCCGCCAAAGAGATTGCGGCAGAACCCCCTCAAAGGGAGTTTGAAATCCTCAACCTCGGCTCAATAGATCCTGAAAAACTCAACCAAGTTATTCAAGATCTTGGCTCTGGGGATTAGCCTGGGATGAATGCCGGGTAATCACTTCCGAAAGTATTTCCTCTGGATTTCGTCGAGACCTTGATCACTTCCAAGAAGCTCCACATCTTCACCAAGCAATCCCTTGTAGTTTTCACGAATATAATTGACGATTTTCTGTCTTGTGGTTCTACCCTTATACCTTGCGAATGTGTCTTCAAAATTCATGCTATTCCCCTCTTGATGGGCCTTATCGGCTGGCCTTAAACAAGGATGATTTCGGAGGTTTAGCGCGAAGTTCTTAGATTCTTTGCCGTCTTGCCATGACAAGGTCCCACTCAATCACATAGACCAGTACAATTTTGAAGGGAAAAAAAGTAGTTGTGTTAGGCCAGCCAGCTCAGGATTCCCCTGGGTATCATCTTCAGGGAGAGAACCTGGTCTACCGCGCCGATGTCAGCCGCGGCCTTGGGCATACCGTAAACCACTGAACTCACTTCATCCTGCGCGAGATTTCGTGCACCCGCCATTTTCATTTTCAGCATCCCCTCAGCCCCATCCATACCCATTCCCGTTAACATAACGCCAATGGAGTTTTTTCCCACAGAGCTGGCTACCGACTCCATGAGAACATCTACCGATGGCCGATGGTTGTTGACCCGGGGGGTTTGCTCACAGGTGACGAAATACCCGCTGGACCCTTTAACAACCCTCATATGTTGGTCACCAGGCGCGAGAAGAACTCTTCCCGGTCGAATGGAGTCATGATTCGAGGCAACCAAAACCTCAAGTTCTGTTTCCTTGTCGAGCTGTCTGGCGAATTGTTCCAAATGTCCCGCCAACATATGCTGAACCAATACAATGCCCGGAATGTTGACAGGCAGACTCTTCAGTAGAAAGGCCACCGCTCCGGTACCGCCTGTAGACGCCCCAACCGCGATCACGGTAGATGCTAAATGACTTTTACCGATTCTTGAACTGGGGCCGGGGTCCATAGTGACGGATGGCTCCTTGATCTTTTGTGGATCCACACAAACCGCCATCTTTACGGTTCTGCGCAAAAGATGATGAAATTCCGCTAGCGAAATGTTTTTTCCAGGCTTGGGAACAATCTCATAGGCCCCTTCTCGAAGCATTTTCAGGGCTATGCTAGATCCCTTGCCAACTTTTGAGGTTACTACTACGACAGGTGTATTGGAGTGCTTTCTGAGCTCTTGCAAAAACTCCATCCCGTTCTTGTCGGGCATCTCAAAGTCCAGGGAGATCAGATCCGGACGAAGCTGGAGAGCTTTTTCAAGACCCTCAACAGCACAAGACGCCAGTGAAACCACACTGATGCCCGGGTCTCTCTCCAGTCCATTTGCAATGATTCTTGAGTCTACTGCCGAATCATCGACCACTAAGACACGAATTCTAGCCGCTGCCTCAGGGGATTTTCCTAGCATAGATTTCAAACCTTGACCCTCTTTGGCGTGTTGATGGACATAACCCATTCTTCTTTTTGTTGGTAAAGAAGAGCATTCAATTGTAGCCCAGCAAGAATTCTTGTTAATATCTGCAATGGCCATTCTGCCACAATTAGTTCTACTGAAACAGTCCAAGGGTAAATTTTCAACCTTGCGGTACCGGATCGAAGAAGTGAAATGAACGACGCACAGGAACTCTTGCAAGAATTCCTCCTCGATTCCAAGGAGGCTATATCCAGGGCGGAGGACTGCCTCCTCAAGATTCTCTCCGGACAGGCTCAGGGAGACTATGAATCCCACATTTCGGAGGTAATGCGCTTGTTTCATTCCGTGAAAGGGGGGTCTGGATTTCTCAAGCTAACCCACCTGGGAACCCTCGCCCATGCAGCTGAATCCCTGATCGACTCCTATCAAGATCTAAACCTGAAATGCTCTGAAGAAGAAATTGACGCACTTTGCAAATGCTGTGATCTGATCATGGAAATCTTTGAGCATCTTGAAGAAACCGCCACTGAAGGGATTACTGAGGGAGATCTGGAGGAATGTCTACAAAGACTCCGAGGTTTTGAAGCTCATCAAGAACCAGGTACTCCAGGGGATCCACAATCAATCATTGAGCAAGAAGTTAACCCGCAGAAAACCTCCTCTCAAGATTACTCCCCTATCCTGGTAAATGCGGTCGACACCCTGAAAACTGATTACTTCATTCTGACTCAATTCCCCGATGAAACGGAATACCAAGCTTCCTGCCTGGAAGCACTGCAGAGAATTCAAGAAGAAACCTCAGATGCTCAAAACCAGGAAATAGCCTCCCTGGCCAAGAAACTTCAATCCGCTCTGGAAGGGATTTTTTCACAGGGCGGCCCCATTGACCCCTCACTTATTGAGGCTTTTGAGGACAGTGTAAATGAAATCCTCAAGACTTTCGAAGAAGGCAGCGTAATTGCACAGACTAACGTGGCGATTGAAGAGCCAGTCCCTGAC
>CAZIKF010000011.1:0-99691 GCA_964539825.1 uncultured bacterium | reverse complement strand
AGAAGGCAGCGTAATTGCACAGACTAACGTGGCGATTGAAGAGCCAGTCCCTGACCAGCCTTCCCCAGTCTCCCCAGATCCTTCCATAGACCCGGAATCAAAACCTATTGTCCAACAAAACATCCGCGTAGATATGAATCAGCTCGATACCCTGGTGAATATGTTTGGCGAACTGCTCATTACCCAGGATCAAGTCATCTTTGGTTCAGAGGCAATGCAAAGCGGAAGCGGTGAATTCGAAAAGAAATGTGAAACCCTCTCCATCCTCACGAGAAGACTGTATGAATTGACGCTCAGTCTAAGAATGGTACCCCTGTCACCGGTTTTCGCTAAAGTAAGACGGGTGATTCATGATACTTCAAGAAAATGTGCCAAGAAAGTAGAGCTCAGCATGTCTGGTGAGGAAACCAGAATCGACAAACGCCTGGTGGAACTCATTTCCGATCCCCTCATGCATATAGCCAGAAACTGCATTGATCACGGCATAGAGGATACTCAAACACGGCTCTCCAGCGATAAGGAAAGCTACGGAACGGTGGAACTCAAGGCTCTTCAAGAAGGCTCTGAAATCGCCATTTCCCTTCGAGATGATGGCGCTGGGCTGGACCGTAACCGAATCTTGAAAAAAGCTGTCGAACAGGGAGTGAATGGGGCTATCAATGAGACTTCACCGGATGAAGAGATTTTCAGCCTTATTTTTCAACCTGGCTTTTCCACCGCCGCAGAAGTGACTGACATTTCCGGCCGGGGAGTCGGGATGGATGTGGTCCACGCAAATATCGTTCAAAAACTCCATGGAAAAGTATTGGTGAACTCTACCTTTGGACAGGGAACTTGTTTCACGATGAAGATCCCGGCTACTCTTTCAATTCTGGAAGGGATGTTGGTGGAAGTGGGGTCTACCTTCTACTCGATACCCCTGGTTGATGTTCGGGAGGCTCTTAAGCCCTCAGAGGGTGAGATTCAAAGAAATATTGATCAGCAAGAGTTGCTTCATTTAAGAGGCAGACTCATCCCCATTATCAGACTGCATCAATTGCATAGAATTGAACAGGCCGAAACACAGATCACGAGAGGCATGCTCGTGATTGTAGGTGATGAGGATAGTCCGGTCGCCTTGCTAGTCGACAAAGTTCAAGGGAGACAGCAGATTGTAATTAAACCGCTTGCCACTTTTGGTGTTGGTTCTCAAAGTCTATCCGGATGTACAGTTCTTGGGTCTGGAGAAATCAGTCTTGTCCTTAATATTGACGGAATTATTCGGGCAGCCAGCGAAGAACAGGAAGTATCCTACTAAAGAGAAGGATTAGCACATGAAAAAAGATACAGATCAGCGATCTGAACAACCTCAGGACAGTCTTCCGGCTCCCGGGAAATTTCTTACTTTCCTCCTTGAAAATGAAAAGTATGGCCTTGCCATCGAGTCGGTGAAAGAGATCATTAGAATGCAGAAAACGAGACCGGTTCCACATTTTCCTGATTATCTAAAGGGAGTCATCAGCTTGCGAGGTCACATCCTCGCCCTCATGGACCTGAGAACTCGTTTTTCCCTGCCGGATGCTGAATATACGGATCGGACCTGCATTATTGTGGTCAGCGCCAAGGACAAGGAAATTGGACTGATCGTCGACACCGTAGCAGATGTTACTGAGTTCAGCAGTGAGAATCTGGAACCGCCCCCCAGCATCACCCGATCTGAGACTTCACAATATGTGAGAGCGATGGGAAAGGCTGATGATGAAGTTATCATCGTTCTTGACCTGGTCCAGATTCTGGCTGAGGATGACCTGAACCTGGTGTAGAACTTGTACTAAATAAAGACCCTGAAAGGCTCTTAAGACTTTCGAAAGAACATTGATATGAAAATTTTCACCAAACTCACCCTGGGGTACCTGGCAATCATTGTACTTGTTGTGGTTTTACAGGTTAATTCCACCAAGGCCTTGTATTCTGTGACTGACCTCTTAGCAACCATTCGCTCCGAAGCCCTTGAGGCGCTCTTTACGATGGATTCATTCCTTGGAGATCTACAAAAGGAATACCTGCGCGCTAATAAGGCAATTGAGACTGGTCAGAAGCTGAATCAAAAAGCCCTGAGGGAAATTGACAAGGAATCCGCTCAACATTTGAAAAAAATTGAAACCTTCACCCTGCTCAGTGAGAAGACCAAGGAAGAGCTGAAAAGACTCTTTGAGGACTCCATTAGCCTGCGCGATAGAATGCTGGCCGCCCATGATCACTATAAAGTAGTCAGGAAAGAGTTACTCAAGGGAGTTGAAGAGTTTGAAGTGCTTCTCGATGAAGTAGGCCATCATCATCAGGCTGAATTGGAGACATTGAGAGAAAATCCTTTTCAAGAAACCAGTTGGAATAGAGGTCTTAAGGAATTAGTTCTCGGGCGGGTCAAACCCTTGGAATTTAAAGCGTCTCTGCTTGACCATTTGGATTTAGTTCTGCGCCATCTAGATAACGAACATAGTGAAGCGCTCGAAAGAAAGATTCAAAAAGATGTTCAGTTACTTAAGAGCCATTTAGAATCCATGAAGAACTCCAAGATTTTTGAGAAAGCCCATAAGGGAGACCGCTCATCGGCTCAATTGATCGAGAAGTCTCTGGGTGATCATCTTCGTCTGAGTTCCGAGTCTATGGAGTATTTTGATCAATTCACGAAGATACATGGCGCATATGAAAGAATTCAGACATCTCTTCTTGATGAAGCCCTGAAGGCTGAACATCATCTCGAATCTCAGGTTGATAGCAGAATGAGCGGAATTCAAGCCATGCGCGACCAGATCATGGCCAGTGGAGCGGTTCTATTTGGCCTTGCGCTCCTGGTCATCATAGGATTGCGCTACTTTGTGAAAATCGGTATCTGCAGACCGCTTGAGGAACTTGCAGTCACAACCAGGAAGCTATCTGAGGGTGACTTCAAGGTTAGTTATGAGATGGATCGGCACGATGAGATTGGAACTCTTTCTACTTCTCTTGAGAAAATGAAAGATAATCTATATGGCTCTTTAGATAACCTCAAACAAACGGCACAGCAAGTACAGGTCCGCTCAGAAACTCTGTCCCAGATGAGCCTGGGATTATCCGAGAGAGTGTCCGACCAGGCGGCTAGCATCGAGGAGATTCAGGCATCCACCACTGAGATTACTAATTTTTTAAAGCACTCTCTTGAAAGAGCAAACCAATCCAAAAGCGTCGCAGAAGAGGCGCAGAACGCCGCCTCTGAGGGAATGGAATCAACGCATTCCATGGTAACGGCAATGACAGAGATGGATGGCTTTGGAAAACAGATTTCAAATATTTCGGTGACCATTGACAACATCTCCTTCCAAACAAATCTACTAGCTTTAAATGCTGCTGTGGAGGCTGCCAGAGCGGGAGAGCAGGGAAAGGGATTCGCTGTTGTCGCTGACGAGGTACGCTCCCTTGCCGGCCGCTCAGGACACTCTGCCAAGGAGATAACCGAATTGGTGGAATCTACCGTAAATAAGATACATGAAGGCGTAAACCAGGTCCAGGTGACCTCAAAATTACTCGATGGCATCACTGCAAAGGTAAAGGTACTGGCTGAGTTTCAAGAAGAGTTTGTACGCAGCACCGGACAGCAATCTACGGCTCTGGAACAAATTGAAGCCGGAATGAACCAGATTTCCCGTGCAGCCTCCGGGGTCATGGCAGACACCCAGCAGTTAGAGGAACAGTCCAAGAATCTTCGCGAAAATTTCGAGGACTTGGAGAAAGTAATTGATAGTTTCGAGTCAGAGCAGCGATCTCTAGCTAAGACTTAAACAGTAGAATTCAAAATAGCGAAGTGGAATCCCATTGATGCCAAAAATTAATCGACAGGAATACACCGATCTAAGTGTTCTACTTGAAGAACTCTGCGGGATCTTTGTTCCGAGGGAAAAGAGCTACTTGTTTGAAAATCGTCTAAACATGCTCATGGACGAATTGAAGTGTGAGTCTTTCAACCAGTTCCTGAAGGCGATTGAACGGCAGAAAACAACGCTTCTTCCACGATTGATCGAATTGATGACCACCAACGAAACCAGTTGGTTTCGTGACCACCCCCTGTGGGACTGTTTGGAGAAAAATATATTACCGGTACACCTGGAGGAACTCAGCACTTGTAAACGTCTTTTTTTAAGGTATCTTTGCGCTGGAGTTTCTACGGGGCAGGAAGCCTACTCCCTCTCCATACTCATTCACGAACTCGCGAAAAGGATGGGTTTGAGCGCACACTTACCCAAGATCCAAATCCTCGGTATCGACGTTGACACCACGGCGCTTTCAAAGGCCAGAGAGGGTATTTACAAGCTTGATTCGATCAAAACAAACCTCCAGCCTTTGCAGGTAGATACCTATTTTGACAAGGGTCCTGAAGGGAGTTGGAAGATTAAGACTAAATTTCGAAGAGGAGTTGAGTTCCGAACCTTCAATCTCATGGAATCCCTCTCAGAGTTAGGCACCTTCGACATGATTCTTTGCCGAAATGTGATCATCTACTTTCGTGAAAGGCATAAGAGAAGTCTTGTTAAAAAGCTTTGTGATCAACTGGTGGGAAATGGGCTATATATCAGTGGGGCTTCTGAAGCAGTAGATCGATATACTACAGATCTTGATCAGGTCCAGGTAGGGGAGATTTTTTACTATCAACTCAAACCTACCTGAGATGCGAAGAAAAGAGAAAGATTACACAGGGACATCTTCAAGTAGCTAGCCAAATGGCAGGAAATTCAGCGATCGACTTCTTGAGGCCAAAAGGCTCTGATGAAATTTCGTTTGGAAAAATCAAACAGGCTGAAGTAGCTAAGTAAGCTCTCTCGACCCAGAATTCTGCGCGTAACTTCCTTTTGGCTCAGTCCTTTTTCGGCCAAGTCTCCAACTCTTTGTCTCATCCCCTGTAAATAGTCCAATTTCCGTTGGATGTCTCTTTTTCCATCCCTGAGTATACCTCTGTGGGCACAAAAAACCGTCTGAAAATCTAGCTTTGACAGGGCTTTAAGACTCTCAATCTCTAAGATGGGATTCTCGGCACACCTCAGGAATTTGGGCTGAGCGGATACATAGGCGTCACCTGTGAATAACCATCCCCGGTTGGGTTCATGAAAGCAGGTCATATCATCGGAATGTCCTGGTGTATGGATGGGCCGCAAGAGAAGTCCTGACTGTAAATTCAAATCCCCCGTTATGCTCTGTGGCTCCAATCCCCAATAAGGAGTTCCCCAGGTCAGCCTTCGATACAACTGGATTTCAAAGCCATTTCGATAATAGTCCAGCCCACTTTCATGACTCAAGACTTTGGCGGAGGTCACATCATGAATTCGACGTGCATTTCCGGCATGATCTTCATGGTGATGAGTGAGAACCAGTGTGCTTACATCCTTTTCTGAAATAAACTTTCGAACCCTTCTCCACTGGTTAGGGGGTCCGGTGTCTACCAGGAAATCGCCGATTCGATACAGAGTGCAGGCGCCATTCACTCGGTTGGGATATAGCCCTACTCGAAACCCTTCTACTTCTTCGAATTGAAAACGATTTTCCATTGGCAATGGCCATACTACGACTGACGCAGATTGACGAGTGTGCTATGGGAACAAATGGAACATTGCAAACAGGAAGTGTTTCGCAACACACACCCTCTTCATTTTGAGTAATTCTTTAAATAGTGGATTCAATTTAACCCGGCTTAATCATGAAGCCGCCATCAATAGAAAAGGAGCCTAGAATGAACCAGCGGGATTACCACAGAACGCAATCAAGAAACCAGGGTACAAAAAATACGGCCGCTCGATATAGAAATCCGGAATACAAAGCCAATCAGAAACACCGGTCTGGAAGCAGCCTGCCGGGTTTTTTCCATTCCAACGGACTGCTCAGTTACACGGATTCAACAACTGCTGCCAAAATCAGTTGGCACTTCTAAACTCTAAGCCGCATTTAATAAAGCTTATCAAAAATTTCAGCCTGGTTCGATAGGAACTGCTCTTTACGGTCAGATCGAAAATCAGGCAGGACATGACTCTTGACCCACTCAAATTTCTTCAGCAGAACTTTGGCCTCTTTCGAATTCTCAATGAGGATTCGCTGCTTGAGAATCTGCATCCCCTTGGTTACGAAACCACGAGAATAAAAGATCTCGCATTCCCCATCTTTCTTGCAGGCATCTAACAAACCGTCGAGAGTTCCAAACTCTCCCTGAACCAACTCCTGAAGGATTGCTTCTTCTGGACCTAGTTCGGTGTCCTCTTCCTCTCCAACGATGGTGAGTACAGGCTGGATCGCCAAAGGATGATACTTGCGCGCAAAGGAATTACGGGCTCGAATGTACAGGTTATACTGTCCAGCTATTGAGGGTGTAGTGATATTCAATAGTTCAATGATAAGAAGGGCTCCCTCACCCTTGGACTTCAGATCCGCACTATTGATGGTGATTTCTTTGGGAGAAATTTTGATCTTTTCTTTCTCGGTAGTGTCTACCCTCTCCCCGTCTTTGAGTCTCAGGATTCGCATTCCCATCTGACCCTCCTGATCTGGCCATCTGGCGGGAAGCTGAATTTTCAAACTCTTGGTTTTTCTACCATTGCTACTCACAAGCAAAGTAGCCTTATCGACCACAGTATTCATGCGAAGATGCCCGACGTCTTTAAATCCGGCTGTAACTTCGCTCATCTGAGTTGAAAGCTTTCTAAACTGCTTGTAGTAGGCCATGGTGATCTCGGCGTTTTGGATAACGATTATATTTTCGTCATTGGACTTGGCTCCATTGGCAGAAGCATTTAGAGAGCCCGTGATGACCATGGGATTTTCACCACCCGGATCGATAATAAAGACCTTGTGGTGGAGTTTTCCTCTGGTAGGAGATTCATAAACCACCATAGGAATACCAGCCTGAAGAAGTTTGGAAAACTCTGCGTAAGGACCAGTACTGCGATACAAGGAGCGATCAAACATACCTTCGATAGACAACCCCTGGTTAAATTTTTCAATTAATACAGCGCCAAGCTCATCGGCGGTCATAGCGAACTGCATGAAAAAGATACTTTCCTGGGCCTGGGATAAGTGACGTTCAATCACTCCCAGGGGATCATCTTCGGGTGCGAAAACTACTTGTAGTTTGGTGTCCTTTAGTTCCAGACTCTGATCTTCAATGGTAGAGGGTGAAGTCGTACCAAATTGCTCGTCTTCGTACATCTCTTCAAGTTCCCTGGTGTAAATATCTCCGAGGCGCTTGCTTTGAAACTCAAGGACATTGTTTTCGTTATTGTAGGCTCCGGTGTTTGTGAGATTGTAGGAACCCACCCAAACGTATTTTCCATCTCGAACACAAAACTTGTTGTGCATCAGCCCAGAGCGGCCAAGGTCTTGTCTAACGTCCATACCGGCCTCAAGCATGGGTTCGATATATTGATTGTAGGAACTCTCGTCCACTTTGCCCGTCTCATGATCTTTTTGGAAGTAATAGTCGTTATCTACAACCAGGCGAATCTTTACACCTGCCTTATGAAGTTCAATAAACTTATTCATGATGTTTTCATCACGGACTTCATAAAAAGCCATATCCAGGGTCTTCTTGGTATAGGAAAGAAACTTCAGAAAATGCTTATCCAAGGACATTTTCCCTTCTGGAACCGGCCCAAAATGCAGCTTAATCGCTGATTCTGCTGCGCTAGAAATCAAGACTGAAAGGACGCAAACGAAAAGAACTCTTAACATGTTCAAACATCTTGGCGAAAATCCGCCACGCTATACACCGACAAAAGTGCAATGAGACCAGCATTAGTCCCACACAAAAGGTCTACGTTGCGTGATCAATATTTGTTGCGATTCAGGGAAATGATCTAAAAAGGTGCTGGAATTTTACCTGGAAACTGCCTGAGGGGAGCCTTTGAGATGGGGATTCGAATCATGCAGGGGCTATCGGGTCTTTTCTGTAACCTGGGAGGTAAAGTTTGAAAACCCAGTCGCTCATAGAAAGAGGTCGCGATATCAGAAAATAGGAGCAAATAAGGCCTTGGCTCCAGATCATCATTCATCTGAATTACACTCTCTAAAAGAGCCGAGGCATACCCCTTGTGGCGATGACTTTGCGGAGTCATCACTGTACCTATGCCCTTTAACATGGTGTGAAAATCATAGAGTATGAGTACACTGAGAATTTCAGGAGTCTCGCCAAGAATGTACCAGGTTCCCTTGCTGTAGTTCGCATGCTTATAACATGCCTTTATATGCTGTTCTAAAGATGCTCCCCGCGGCCAGTTTTCAAAACTGATCTGAAAAATCTTCTCCCATTCGGCCTTCGAAGCCTTGCGAATTCTCATCTTACTTTTCATCCATCCATTGAGACGTACGGCCTATGGAATCCTTTAGGGGGCTGAGGGTCAATCCTTTGGATAAAGCTAACGAGCTATCTACACGAAAAATTCCCTCCATGGAAGGCGGACAGCAGAATGGTAACTCACTCTCAAACAGGGCATTAAAAGAATAGAAAGGAGAAGCTCCAAGAGTTTGGGCGATCTGAGATCCAAAACTCTCCAGGCTGATCTTAGTGGAGGGACCGCATACATTGAAAACGCCCTTTTGCTGAGACTCCAGGCAGCTGATCGTGAAATTCGCAAGGTCGTGAACATCAATCCATTGAACCGGCTGATCCTGCCGGGAGGGAATCAGAAAATCTTCTTCGTCGCGAATCAGACGAAGCCACTTTTCAAAACGATTGGTGGGATCGAATTCACCAACTACGATGGTAGGTCTTAAATGCAGGACTCGATCAGGCCCCAATTCTAAATCCAAGACCCTTTCACATTGAGCTTTGAGATTTCCATAAGACCTAAACCGGGGTTCTTTGGGGTATTTTTGAAGCTCAGAACTCTCCTGGAGTACTGGGGATGAGAAGTCCTCATAGACGGAAATTGTGGAGATGAAGACATAGGCTTCCACCTGGGCTGATAATTCCCTCGCTGAGAGCAGCACTTCCTGTGGGTCATAGCCGCAAAAGTCCACTACAGCGTCGAAGATTCTACCATCCAGGAGGTACAAGTCAGTGCGCCGGTCTCCCAGGATCCTATCCACCTGTGGAAAAAGTTCCGACCCAGAGACTCCGCGATGAAACAGGGTTATTTCAAATCCCTTTTGGAGAGCTTGCTGAACAAAAACTCGACCTAGAAAACGGGTGCCGCCTATTACGAGAATGCGCATGCCCTCAGGATCATTCAGAATCAATCATATGTCAATTCACGGTAGTACAATCAGCGTGTAACAATTTTCAGAGGTGCCTTCTCCACACGCAGTTCCCGTGTTTGATTTGATTCATGACTACCCGTATGAAAATAGTTGCAGCCAGCCCGTCTCAGTGGATCTGAGGCATATCGGTATGGGTATTGAGATTCACCTTTAAAGAACACAAGACCCGCCACGTGGTCACGAGAATCTATCATCGTACCTGGATTCCTGAGGGCACTTGCGTACTGCCGATACTTCTCTGAAGCCTGGGTCCTGGAATATCCTCTAAGGTTCTGCACTGCCCTGATGACTCCATCCCGGGTTCGTACCTGGGATGGATGAATTGGGTCCACGGCGGCAAATTGTCCTCGCGCAAAGACTACCGACTCCACCGAAGATCCGAATGAGGGGTCATTGACTCGATTGATAATTGCATGGGTCACATCAATTGCATCTTCCTCACACCTGGAACCCGCCTCCAAAAGAGCGGCAGCCGCGAGGATATTAAACTCTGAAGAGGGTAGTTCCAGCATCTGGGGTTGAAATTGAGCTAATCGCCTGCGCAGCTTTGAAACGCTACCCCTGAGATCCACCCCAGTTGACAGGGACAGTCCTGATCCTGTCTGCTGGGAGGCTTCTTTCAGGTGAAATAGGGAGTTTTGAATAAACTTCTGCGACTCCTCCTGACCAAGGTCTTCATTCTCAAGTATCAGGATGTATTGTTTAGCCAGAAAGTATTGGATCTTAAAGGTGACCTGACCTCTGGCTTTTACAACTTCATAGCCATTTCTTAGAATCTCCAATCCTTCTCTGTAACGAGTTGAACCAAAGGAGTTTTTCTTCAAAGCGTCTGATATATAGGAGTTAGCATCTTTATCCTCTTTTTTCTTAGTTTGTTTTTGAGAAGCCTGGGAAGAAGCTGAACTGCTAATCCTTACCCCTTCGGAAGAATGATCAGTGCGATTCAAACCAAAGAGCAAATCGAGCGGTGACGCGGCTAGCTGTATGCTAAGTAACAGACCAAGGTGAAAATATCGTGTGGTTTTCATGTGGCACTCCTCGCTTAACCTTTCTTAACAAAATTAGACGCCAGAACTTCGAGACACCAATTACCATACAAGTCCGCATCTATTTTTCTTATTAAATTTTCGTGCTCTCTTGCCTTCGTATATCACATATTGATCGGGATCCATCCCGGTCAGGGACTTCAATTGAAACTGCAAAGAAAGAAAGTAGCGGCGAATTTTCGGATCAATTTCCACAAATTTTCCCGTGATATTGTCCAGGCTGCGGTAAGTAATCTCAAACTGATGGTAATCCCACAAATCAGAACAGGTCAGGGGATCTGCATTGATGTATCTATCCAGGTTTTCTAACGCCCAGGAAACCATGAATTCGAGCATCTCCTGTGTAGGCAGTTCAACTTTACGCTTGTTAAAGTCTGTTAATAAGAACTTTTCATTCGTGTTCCAGCGCTCTAAGGTCTTGATTAACCTAAATCGCTTTGCTGAGTTAGACACCTCAGAAGAATGCTCAAGGGAAGAAAAAAAGTTAGATCCTGAACCTCCATCCGATCCAGATTCTGCCCCTGGGACACCCTCTTCCCCCGCTTGCGCAAAACTCGTTATAAGAACACTCAGACCAACTACCAGACAACCCCATAATTTCCTTGAAAACATTGTTCTCTCCTTTGCATTGAATCACACCGAATTTTCGGTTTTCTTAAAAGGAGATTAGTCCGATAATCGAGAATTGAAGGGAATTGCAGGTTGATGTTCGAACTATTCGAGATGTTTTCGGCTGAGAGCCTATCTCTTACACTTCAAGAATTCGAGTCTCTTCCAAAATTTGCGGCCCAGGAACTTCTTCTCTCGATAAAAGCCCATGGTAAAGAGTTTTATTCCCTTATTATCCGCTTTTATGATCAACTCGTCCTTCACACGCTGCTCTAAGAGCCAGTCAAGACTTGAGCCGCCGCCCCTTGTAGTGATCAAAGTATAACGAGTCACTTCTAAGCGCTTGTCATCCTTTCCCTCTTCGGTGACGAAGGAATGATGCTCGTGAAGAGTAGAGCTTGAAGACTCTCCCTTCCTATCCTGAACTTCAAGGGCAAGGTACTTGTGTTTTTGGGAATTATTTTCTTCCGGCACTACAATCTGGTTGCGAAGAACCTTGCATCCTCCGGGGAGATCAAAGGAAGCAAGTACGACGCTTAGCACATCAAGGCTGACCTTTTCACCACTATCTTCCGCCTCAGAGTAAAGCTGCTGAAACAGGTGCTCACGACTGTCAGCACACAGGGAAGCGCAGAAAGAAAATGAGATGAAGAAAAATAAAACTCGTACCATATACATCAGGTAGAAAGGATCAACCTCTGCTATTTACGCACAAGTAATAGGAAAGTTGCCAATTTAGCGGTAAAAAAAAGAGAGCTCAGTCAAACCTGTTAGTCCGGTTTAACCAGGTAGTAGTAGCAGATATATCTTCCAGATTCCTGCCTACACATGGAGGATACAAATTCCTTTCTCATTCCATCCATGATTTTCTTCATGGCAAGGTTTTCATAGTGACAGGCCACACTCACACAGCCGACATCCTTCGAACGGGCGAAATCAATGAGGCGATGAGACAGGTAAGCACCAACACCCTGTTTACGAACACTTTCGTTCACAAAGAGGAGCAATTCACTAACTCCCCGTTCCTTACCAGGAACGAGATTAGCCATTGCCACCACTTCTCCCCTTACCTCATCCGGCCGCATTACCAGCATAGTTATCGAAGTTTCATAATCTACTTCCAGAAACTGGCGAACCTGTTCGGGCGAAAGCAGTTCCTCAAACTTCAGACCTTCCTCACTTAGCTCCGCTTTATTCAAACTACATAGAAATTCTTGTACCCTACTCTCATCAGTGGACCTGCAGGGTCTTACACAGAAGGAATCGTTCTTGAAGTTTCTCTTTTCCTCATAACGGTGAGGGTAGTTGGCTTGTGGATCAATCAGCTCTTTTTGAAAATGAATATACTTCTTACCCTTTATATGGTTCAGCAGGTCTGGACGAAAATCGGGGTGGGCTATTCTTATTAACTCCAATGCTCTCTGCCGCAGGGACTTTCCCCATAGTCTGGCAACACCAAACTCGGTCACTACATAATGCACATCTCCGCGGGTTGTGGTCACTCCCGAACCAACGGAGAGCTCTGGAGCAATTCTGGAAACTGTTCCATCACAAGCTGTGGACGGCATAGCGATGATAGGCTTCCCGCCTCGGGACATGGCTGCACCGCGAATGAAATCAGCATGCCCCCCGATTCCGCTAAACAACCGCTCTCCCAGGGAGTCGGCACATACCTGTCCACTCAGATCGACTTGTAGAGCTGAGTTAACCGCTATCATCTCAGGGTTTTGTGAAATCCTCAGCAAGTCATTCACAAAATCCGAAGGATAGAATTCCACAAGTGGATTATGGTGTAAATAGCGATATAGCTCAGTGCTCCCAAGCGCCATACTGGTACAAGTTCTTCCCTGCAAAACTACCTTGGACTCATTGGTAACGGCTCCTAGCTTCATGAGATCCATCACACCATCTGTAATCACTTCCGAGTGAATGCCTAACCCTTCTCTTGATTTGAGAGCTCGAAGAACTGCCTGGGGAATGGAGCCGAATCCTATCTGCAGAGTTGCATGTGCAGGTATAAGGCTACTGACGTTTTCAGCAACCTTCTTAGCTACAGTCCCGGGAGAGTTTATTTTCAACTGGGGCAAGGCTCGATTCTCTTCTATTACATAGTCAAAACGCTTAAACGGTACAAGAGCCTTTCCATAGGTAAAAGGCAGCTCCTCATTGACCTGGGCAATGACAACATGAGCACTTTCAATAGCTGCGAGTGTGAGATCCACATTTGTCCCAAGACTACATACTCCATCACGGTTAGGTGGAGTGATTGAAACGAGAGCGGCTCCAATGGGTACAACTCCGCGGCGAAATAGCTCGGGAACCTCGGATAGAAAGGCAGGAGTGTAGTCGGCGAATCCATTCTGCACTACATCACGCATACTATCGCCAATGAAAAAACTGTTGCTTCGAAATACCGAGTCCTTTTCTAAAGCAAAACCAGGAGTGTCGAGTAGCATCAGATGAGCTATCTCAGTTTTTTGAAAATAGTCCTGATTACGCTCAAGTCCTTCAAGCAGTGCACCAGGTACAGCTGCGCCGGACCCAATATAGATTCTACGCCCGGTTGGAATTTTTTTAACGGCATCGTCTGAATTTAGGATCTTTGGCATAAGAAACCCCTTAAAATTTACCTGTACCATTCCTAGCAGGAATAGTGCCATTTATTGGCATAAATCCTGCGGGAAAGTCTTCCAGGAGACACCAATGAAAGAGATGCAGGCCTTTTTAAGTGGTTACAAAATCCAGTTTGACAGCTATGCTCCAGGGCCTCTGGAGATCATTCTGGGACTGGCTTTTTTGGGATATCTTTTATACCGGCTGGTCAATTCTTACCGGGTGAATGCCGGCGCTCATCCCAAAAGGTCCAAGGTCATCTCTCACAGTTCTTTTTCCAAGAAAATTCTGCAGCTTGTGAAATGGCCCGCAGAAGAAATTCCTTTACTCATGAAATTTCTGGAGGAGCAGGGAATACAAAGCATTTTGGACTTATTTGCATGGACGCCATATGATTCAGAAGATCTACCGCTCCGGCTTCGCGAATCTCAGGGCGAAGAGACCCTAAACCTTTTAAAGCATATTCAGGTCTATGTAGCAAAGTGTAAGAAATGTCAACAGCAGGCCCTTCTCTCCTTGCGAAGCTCGATAGAAAAAGAAAATCTTTCTTTAGAGAGGATTGAAATTTGTCCTGTTTCTAAAAAGCATCTCTTCCTGGGTGTGCCTGATTCTATGGTTTCAAGAATCACGGAGCTCTTCCAGAAAAGAGTTCTCCCTGGCTTTGAGGATTACCAGTATTCGCGCCTATGGAAGACCTATAGAGGAACCTATGTGCAGTGTGTTCTTTACCATCCTTGACAGGTTGTCACTCGCCGCGACACCTTTTCAATCCACCTCTATGGTTTCCAACAACACTCTATGGGCATCGGGATTGCTGAGATCATTTGTGATCACAGTCTCAACCTCCGCTTCTTGCGCAGCGGTACCATGCGCGAGGAGCCTGAAGCGCTGTAGGAAATGCTCGTGATCAAGGTGAGAGAGAGGTCCTAGACGAACGCACACTTTCAAAACACGGGTTGCCTGTTCCTCAACAACTATCGCTTCAATTTGCTCCATCAAGTTCTTAAGATCTATGAATTCGTCCATATCTGTTTTCCAATGAGATTTAGAGCAAACGACATGCCACCCATAATTGTTTGGCATATGGATTGCTAAAAACACTATGAAATGCAGTGAATTATCGCAGGAGTGAGCTATGCCGGAGATAATTGAAGTTGACACTGCCATTAAGAGTATTCCTCTCGGAGGCAGGATCTTGATCGGCTCGGGAGCAGCCGTCCCTACAGCCCTGATGGAGGGACTGTCACGTTATTGTGACAGATTCCACGATAATGAGGTGACTCACCTGATGCTCTTAGGCCCCCTTGATTTCATCGGGGAAGAGATTGGTACTCACCTCAGAGACAATAGTCTCTTCATTGGAGACAATGTACGCGGCGCTGTCCAAAAGGGATTCGCCGACTACACTCCTATTTTTCTATCCGAAATCCCGCGCCTAATGCGATCGGGAAATTTTCCCATTTCGGTAGCTCTCATCCAGGTCACACCACCTGATGAAAATGGGATTTGCAGCCTTGGACTAAGCGTTGACATTATTAAACAGGGAATAGAGAGTGCAAAAATTGTCATTGCCCAGGTCAATCCTCAAATGCCCCGAACCTTTGGAGAGGCTCTGGTCCCCTATAAAAATATTGATTACGTGGTAGAAGCTTCAAGACCCATTCCCGAACTCCAGCCAACTGAAGTCAATGACACCTTCGTAGCAATTGCCAGAAACGTTGCTTCCCTGATTCCAGATGGAAGCGTCCTACAATTGGGAATTGGCGCGATTCCGGATGCTATTTTGACTGAATGCAGTGACAAAAACGACCTCGGCATTCACACAGAAATGCTCTCTGACGGAGTCATGGATCTCATGAAAAGAGGGAATATTACCAATCATAGAAAGAGAGTCCTGCGAGGAAGAAGCCTGACTAGTTTCGCCATGGGAACCAGCAAACTGTATGACTATCTGAATGATAATCCCCTGGTGGAGTTCTACCCTTCTGATTATGTTAACGACCCCTATGTAATTTCCCAAAATGACCACATGATTAGCATTAACTCCGCGCTTCAGGTAGACCTGACGGGACAGATCTGCGCGGATTCCCTGGGGCCGCGATTCTACAGCGGAATCGGTGGTCAGGTGGACTTCATCCGTGGAGCTTCACGCTCCTTACACGGGAAGCCTATCATCGCGCTACCGTCTACCGCCAAAGATGAAACTATCTCAAGGATTGTAGGTCACCTGGCCGACGGAGCCGGTGTGGTGACTACCCGAGGAGATATTCACTATGTTGTGACTGAATTTGGAGTTGCCCGTCTACATGGTAAATCCATCCGGCAAAGAGCCCTGGAGTTGATCCGAATAGCCCACCCGAAGTTTCGTCCAGAACTTTTGGAATACGTGAAAGAGGCTAAGTATGTCTATTTTGATCAGGCTCTCATAGATCCGGAGAATCACTATCCTACTCAATTTGAGGAGGAACGTAAATTTGGTGAAAAAAGTTATAAAGTCCGACCGATTCGTATCACAGACGAAAAGAAGCTTCAGGACTTTTTTTACTCTCATAACATCGCCACTCTATACCATCGATACCTGAAGATTCCTCTCTCCATGGACCATGCCACTGCCCAGAAACTCATCGATGTGGATTACCAGCGAAAAATGGCCCTCGTGATTTTAGCTCCTGGTGAATTTGATGATCAGATTGTAGCGATCGGGCGCCTTGAACCAACATCCTCAGAAGATCTACATGATCTCTTTATTGTGATTGGAGAGCAGTATCGCAAGCTCGGGATGGGATTCTATCTGTGTTCAAAAATCATTGAGTTTGCGCGAAAGCAAAATCTCAATCACATCCGATCAGTTTGCCGCATCACCAATGCAGCCATGAAGAAAATTCTTAACCATTTTAGTCATAATATGGAAGGCTCCAGCACCTATATGAAGCAAAATATAGCCTCCTTTTTCCTGGCCTTAAACGGGAAAAGATTTGAGCCTCAGGTAAACCACTACCCTACAGATCTAATGGAGGATTCACAGCCAAAGTTACGAAATTAACGAATTGAGTAAAGCTAATTCTACGGCTCTAGAGCCGATTGCAGAGGAGAAAACTATGTATCGCTACAAGAATATTCTAGTTTCTCTGGGTTGGGATGAACACGATTCGGGCCTGGCTTCCTATGCCAAACTTCTAAGCACTCTTAGTGATGTGGATTCAGTCCACTTCATCCATGTCCTCTATCCTAACCACGAACCCTTTACAGGGATTTCCAAAGGGCATCAGGAAATCATGGAAGAAGCCAGAAAACATGATTTTCTCGAAAAAATGGAAGAGGCCGTTATACCCCAATTTGAAGACACTCCCCAAACAGAGATCATTTGTGAATTGGTTCAGGAGGGCTCCCCCCTTCCTCAAATGCTGCGCTACGTCAAAGAGAATGACATTGATCTCGTGATCGTGGGCCAAAACCCTGATTCTCACAAGACATCCAGACTCTGCCTTAAACTAGTCCAAAAGTCACCTTGTTCTGTTCTTGTCATACCCTGGGGAACCGAAGCGAAAATTGACCATGTCCTTGTACCAGTCGATTTTTCCCGTTTTTCCAAGAATGCCCTCGAGATCGGAAGTAATATCTGCAAGGCATTGGGGCTGAAACGAATCACGGCCCTGCATGTTTTTGGTGTATCGATGGTAGATGAGACAAACGAAGATGCCAAACAAGAGGCAATTCGAAACATGAAGTTAATTTCCTGTGAAGAATTCAGCACCTTTTTTCAAGGCCTGGAATTTGGAGATGTCGAGGTCGAGGAACTGGACCATCTTGACCCCAATGTTGGCCGCGGAATTAAATTTATTGCAAAGGAATGGAATTCCGATCTTCTGGTGGTCGGAAGCAGAGGAAGAACCGCTGTGGCATCCATTCTGGCGGGAAGCATCACAGAATACCTGATCATGTACAGCCACATTCCTGTCCTGGCGGTAAAGGAAAAGGGTGAAGGAATGGGGCTCATAGACGCACTCTTCGGATTCGACTCGAAGGATTGACCCCGAAGAGTGCGGAACAGTTGACCGCCTGCTTCCGGTTAAAGTTTTGTAGACAAAAAGATATTATTACTGTTAACTAATGTAGTAATCTTATCGATCCTCAAACAAAAGACCCCAAAATTTGGCCTTTTTTGAAACCATTTAAGAATGGGGGAGATCCTTTTTATGAACTCAGAGTGCCGCTGGTTATCGTTTCGACTCCCAGATGATTTTGTAGATTCCTATCGAGATCAAACACCCCCGTTTGGATTTGATGGTCTTGGTGAATTAGTCTTTTATCGAACCTATTCCAGGTTGAAGAAGGATGGAAGTAAAGAGTCCTTTCTTGATGTGGTTCGACGATGCGTGGAGGGAGCCTATTCTCTTCAAAAGGACCATATCCTCGTTCATCACCTGGGTTGGAATGAAGAAAAGGCAATCCAATCAGCCAAATTGATGTTTGATCATATTTTTCACATGCGTTTTTTGCCAGCCGGGAGAGGGCTATGGATGATGGGTACTGAATATGCCCATACGAAAACACCAATGGGTCTATTTAACTGTGCTTTTGTGTGTACGGAGGATATTGAGGAATCCCTGGAGGAATCTTTCACTTTCTTGATGGATGTTTCCATGTTGGGAGTTGGCTGCGGATTTTCTACCAAAGGCGCTGGAAAACTTTCCGTTCGCAAGCCGGTTGGTATTGAGAAAAGATGGGTGGTGGAGGACAGCCGTGAGGGTTGGGTTGAGAGCACAGGAGCATTGATTCGGTCTTATATTCACCCCGTGGAAAATCCAATCTATGAATTCGACTATTCGAAGTTAAGAGGGGCTGGAACCCTGATTCAGGGGTTTGGCGGAGTGGCTGCTGGACCTGAGCCTCTGCTCAGGCTGCATGAGCAAATCAGAGATCTGTTTGATGAGAGGCTCCTAGACGGCAGGGCAACACTTGATTCCAGGCTGATCACTGACATCATGAATCTGATGGGCGAGTGTGTTGTAGCTGGAAACATTCGACGAACTGCGGAACTTGCACTGGGCGAACCCGAAGACGAAGAGTTTCTTGATTTGAAGAACTACGAGCTCAACCCAGAGAGAAAGAATTTTGGCCGATTTTCTAATAACTCAGTATTTGCGAGCGTTGGTATGGACTATCAGCCACTGGCAGAACGCTCCATATCCAACGGGGAACCAGGCTATATTTGGCTCGACACAATTCAGAAGTATGGGCGAATGATCGACCCCCCTAACTATAAAGACTCCAACGCTAAGGGCTGCAATCCCTGCGTGGAGCAATCACTGGAAAGCTATGAGGTTTGCAACCTCGTTGAAATATTCCCCTCAAATATCAAGGATAAAAGCGAATTTCTAGAGGTGGTTAAGTGCGCCTATCTCTATGGCAAATCCGTAACCCTGGTAAAGACCCATAAGGAAGTAACCAATCGTGTCCAGCTCAGGAATAGAAGGATCGGCCTTAGCCTCTCAGGCCTGGCTCTTTTTCGAGAGTCTCGAGGCACTCATACTATGGTGGAATGGATGGATCAAGGCTATGAGAAGGTTCAATATTACGACGGGGTTTACTCCAAATGGCTCGCGATTCCCCATTCCATCAAAACAACCTCTGTGAAACCTTCCGGAACGATCTCCCTGGTGGCTGGTACAACCGCTGGTATCCATTATCCAGAGGGCCAGTACTATTTTAAGAACTTACGTTTATCTACGCATTCTCCCCTGGTCCGCTGGGCCAGGGAGAGCGGATACAAAATCGAACCTGAAATTCGCTATGTACAGGATGAAGATGGAAAATGGGTATCTCAACCCGGTGATGAGACTGTAGTAGTGAGCCTTCCTGTTCATTTTGATACAGAGATTCGATCCAGAGGGGAAGTGTCCATCTGGGAACAGATGAAACTAGTTGAGCTAGCGCAGAAATACTGGGCTGATAACCAGGTCAGCTGCACCGTGACCTTTCGGGAGCATGAGGAGAAGGAAGTTGTACGAGTTCTAGAAATGTTTGACCGCGATGTTAAAAATGCGTGTTTTTTCCGCTACTGTTCCGGTGATTATCCCCAAATGCCTGAAGAGCCAATTACCAAAGATGAATACGATAGCTATGTACAGACACTCAGACCTCAGGCACTGAAGCACTATCTAAACGAGGAAGCTATCGGTGAGCAGGGTTGTTCCAATGACACCTGTATGGTCTAGAAAGGTCTATGCCAGTGTATGAGTTGTGAGGTGTAGTTATTCACCGACCATAGACTGTTGAATTCCAGATCCCTGGCTTCGCATCGGTGCTAATTTGGCTTCGTAGTATTCTTCCACCAATTCTTCCAAAATGTCGAGGTGCAATGCCCCGTTTCGTAGGATGATGTCATGAAACTCTCGAAGGTCAAACTGGTCTCCCGCTTTTTGCTCAATGACGCGTCTAAGCTTGAGCAAGAATAGCTCACCAATTTTATAGGAGAGGGCCTGACCGGGCATTACGATATAGCGATCCACTTCGACCTCAATGTTTTCCGAAGAGAGTCCTCCGGACTCTTTCAGGAACCGAATGGCGTCCTCACGGCTCCAACCCATGGAATGGATACCTGTATCAACCACCAGTCTGCACGCTCGCCAGACTTCAAAAGACAGCCGACCAAATCTTGAAGCAGGACTGAGGTAAAATCCCATTTCCTGGGCTAGCTTTTCGGTATAGAGAGCCCAGCCTTCCACATAAGCAGTATCTGTACCCCTCTTTCGAAATTCCGGAAGATGATCTAGTTCCTGGGCAATCGAAATCTGCAGGTGATGGCCTGGCACGGCTTCATGATAAGCGAGCACCTCAGCATTAAATTTCCCACGGGTGGAGGGCTCATAGGTGTTTACGTAATAGGTTCCTGGTCTGCCGCATTGGGAATTCCCAGGCATATAATAGGCATCTGGGGCTTCACGCTCCTGAAACTCAGGCATGGGTAAGACTTCATATTTATTCTTAGGCAGGGTGGAAAAATATTCCGGTAGCTTCTTCTCCATTCTATTGAGCAGAGATCGATGATGTTCAACAATCTCCTCGCGTGTGGAATAGTGAAGCGATTCTTCATCTCGCATAAATTGAAAGAACTCTTTTAGGGTCCCCGCAAATCCCATCTCACGCTGCACATCTTCCATCTCGTGATGAATTCTTTCCACTTCTCTTAATCCCAGTTCATGAATCTGTTCCGGCTCCAGGTCCAGTCCAGTGTGATTCTTTACATAGAGCCGATAAAGCTCCTTTCCATCGGGCAAAAAACATATGCCATCCCCTTGGCGACAACCCTGACGATAAGGCCCCGCCAAGAAATCTCTTAACTTTTTGAGGACAGGTAGAATCTTTTTCTTAAGAACCTGGACTAACTCTTTCTCAATCTCAACACGCTGTTGACCAAGCACTTTCAGTTTGGGCTCCACCAATTGGAAATGAGGTAATTGAGCCGGTTTCTTGGAGAGAAAATCATCCAGCTGCTTGATCACCAGTTCATTGATGTGAGCCGGATTGGTCCAGCCCTTCTTTAATCCTCTTCTCAGATGACCCAGGGCCTGGGAAAGCTGCCTGGAATGACCTCTCAAACGCGAAACATAATCTTGAAAATCATCTACGCTCTTTAGCGGATGCACCCTTGCGACGGAAAGAAATCCAAGATGTACTCCCATCATTTGATCGATACACAGGTGATGGATTGGAAATGGATCGAATCGTTTACCGAGTTCGATGTCCTCAAGAAGAATCTTGCGGCTGACCCTATTGGTCGCATCCAAATCCGTTTGAGGGATTTTTTTAAGAATCTGATAAACTTCGTTTACCCATCTCTTGCGCTCCCCATCATGTTTGAGACTTAGATCCTCAACCCGATCATTGTATTTATGAATCCCGCAGAATGTGGCGTAAGTCGGGGAAAACTCGAGACGTTTTTGCCAATACTCGTCAAAAAATTGCTCTAAGCGCTTAGAATCCATATCAACCTCCAAAGATCGAAGATCCATTTTGACCAGCCCAGCTCATGAATGCAAGTCTGGCTCAGAAAGGAAGCCGCAATTTTTGACAGAGATATGGGAAGAAGAATTCTGGAAGTGGACTAATCAAGAATCTTTAGAACTTTGATTCCCGGAGTCTGTGGGATTGCGCTCACATATCCCAGTGAGTTCTTATTTTCGGAGACATATTTGAGCATTTCACTATCTGACTTCAGGGAAACAGGAGCAATTCCCTGTCCTGTGAATACAAGACGCACCCAGTATCGCTCGAATCGTTTTGGCTCCTGCCTCAGGATAGTACGGCACAGTTCTTTGTGAGTATCCCCTCCCCTTAACACGGCTTTTTGAATCGCGCCGCCGTGCTTCCATTGATCCCTGCGATTCATATAAATTCTTTTCAATTCGTTTCTGTGAATCTCAACGAGGGGGGAATTGGCATGGACAATTACAAAGACGTTCGCATGATTGATGGGTAGGTAAAGGCAGAGGGTTATAAAAACACTCATAATCTGTTTTACCCAGTACACCCTATCTCCTAGAACTTTATAGTCGTTTTGATTAAAAACATTTCCCAGTTACGTTGATCTTGCCATATTGGATTGAGAACCTCCCTGAGCTGGGCAGTCCCATTCATCCAGTGATATTCAAGTTTCAGAACCGCGTGGTTATTCAGGTCCACTCGCAGACTCAAACCCCGGTCGGTTTGATAGCTTCGGTGGTCCGGAAATCCAGGGGGAGCCCACCCACTTCCCTTACCCTTTTCAACAAAAGGATAAAACTGGGAATAGCTGAAGGAAAGCTCTTTGGTTTCATCCAGTCGATACTCCAGTTGATGGTAGTAACCCTCCATAATTAGAGAGTTCCCGGCTAAATTCATTTTGTTATCCAGTCTCTCAAAAGTAGCTTTAAAACGATTCCAGTTATATTCAGCAGAGAGAATTGAAAATTTGTTGATCCTAAGCGGTGCTGAGAAAGGAAGTCTAATCGCCCCCGGGCTGAGCAAAATCTCGCCATTGATTTCAGAACCGGCCGAAAATTCCGAATAGCCCATCCTCCAGTCCTGATTCGCCGAGGACCATACGAATCGAAACCCCTGAATCTCTGTAGGCTTGCCCCATAGGTTTTGGGAGCTATAGCGATTGGGCTGGAAGGCTTGCGGTACACCCGCCTGGGTCATTTGAGCCTGAGTTGCCTGCAAAAAGAAGGGTCCAAAGAACCTGGAGAGATCCTGCATTCCGGGAGCATCATCGGCCATGTTGAAACCGCCTCGAAAGAGCTTGAAATCGAGTAAACCTTCAAGCAGAGGCTGATCTCCCTGGAGAACGACTCCGTTAAAGGCGAAATTATCTCGGAAGGTATCAAAATATACGGATTGGGGTAAAAGTACGGTTGAGCGCAAGAGGTCAATGTCACGGCCCTCTGAGTGAAAACCCATGGGCGTGAACATCTTTCCTACCCTCAATCTAAGGGAGCCCGAGAGCCTGAGATCCGCATACATCCAATCCAGGTTGAGTCTGCTGTTTCCGATATCACCCAGGTCACGACCAAATAACTGAGCCCCCACGCGCAGATCCTTATTCACCTGCCTCATGAAGTTAATTCCATATTCTGTAAACTGGTAGGTGCCTCCATTGCTCTCTGCGAGATAATTGTGGGCACTAGAATTCATATAGCCCTTACTAAGAAAGCCATGGGTAATCCACTCAGAACCAAATAAGGTTTGTTGCAGCGATATGATCAGGTAAACTGAAAAAATGAAGAGACGAAACATCCAGATTGAGATTACGGCCAGGGGAAAACCCGGGTCAAGTAGGGCCGCATACTTCAGGATTTAATCATTTTGCAATCGTAGACTCAAGAAAAATAAAGCCTGGGGCGCTTCAGATTCATTAGATACGGTTGTAGGCATGCTCTTTGCAGTAATTATAACTCGACGATTCATCTCCCGCTGGAGCTCTCTATGAAGTATTCAAAACCATGCATGCCGATTCCAGGCGTCCAATCCCTGTTCGTCTTTTTTGTGCTCCTGTTCCTGAGCTTTCTGTTTCTGGCCTATACCCATAGACAGAAAATCCCAGTTGTTGCCTCCCTGCAATCTTCAAGCACACCGGATCTGACCATGAAGAGAGGTAAAAGCGTCGAGGCCATTGATTTTGACAAAGTGTCAAAGCCATCTCCTGAGCAGATGGAGCGAGCCCGTGAAGTCTTCAAGTCCCAATGCGCCATGTGTCATGGCAATGAAGGAAAGGGAGATGGGGTTGCGTCCAAAGGGATGACTTTTCCCCCGCGAAACTTTCACGACTCCTCAGACTGGACCAATGGACGAAGTCTATTTGATGTGTTCCGAACCCTGACTGAGGGTATAGGCTCGCGCGGGATGCTCTCCTATGACACCCTCCCCGTTGTGGACCGATTCGCACTCTCCCATCTTGTTCGTTCCTATAGAACTGACAGCCCCCCTGTCACAAGTACGGAGCTCAAAGATCTTGCCAAAAAATATGGACTGGATAAGACCTCTAGTGAGCCAAATCAGATCCCCGTTTCTATGGCAATGCGAGTTTTGGCATCTGAAGATGAGGATCGGCTGGGCAGCGCAATGAGATTTAGAGAATCAGTTCTTCGCGAAGCAGAAATTGGAAGTTCCGCCGCAAGAAAGCTTACCGATATCTTTGGTAATCTGAACCAACTCTATCTTCTTCTTTCGAGGTCCTCAATGTGGCAGAAATCCCCTGCCGACTTCCAGTACTTTTTGCTAATAAACTCCCGTTCTCTGGCATCTCCATTCCATACGGATCTACTCAATCCCCATGAGGCAGCTAATCTCTATAGATACCTTTCCGAACATGCTATCTGGGACGTCAAGACAAAGCAAAAGAACCCGACATTAGATCTCAACCAGGCAGTCAAAGCCAGATCTTTGATGGACCAGTATGATTGTAATGTATGCCATACCAAGGCAGGACCTAAAATAGGACCGAGTTATAGGATGATCGCAAAGAAGTCCGGAAATTCAAAGACGGAGCTGCTTCGTCTCATTCAAAAGGTTCGCAGGGGAGGGTCAGGAGTTTGGGGAGATGTTCCCATGGTTCCCCATATGCACATTCCTGAATCAGAAATCCGTTTGATGGTGGAATATATGCTGAATCCGGAAGGGGCAGAAGCATTTCGCAGGGCATCTGCAAAACCCGCCTCACCAGGAGAAAAACTACTTAGCCAGAAGGGGTGTCTTCTCTGTCATGATCCAGACCAGAAACTTGTCGGACCATCCTTTCGAATGTTGTCAGGAAAATATGAAAATAAGGAAAGTACCCTTCAAACTCTGCTCAAAAAGGTCCGCCTGGGAGGATCCGGAAACTGGGGACAGGTTCCCATGATTCCTCATCCCGGCATTCCAGATGGGGATATTCGGACTATGATTGAATTTATTCTTTCGCACAAAAAAGCTGAGTCCCCTGAGAAGAAGAGCAAAGCCCCCGAAAAATCCATGATTCCAGCTATTGACCCCATGAAGCTAGCCCAAAAGAATAATTGTATAGCCTGCCACAACGTAGATGCCAAGATCATAGGACCATCCTTTAAGATGCTGGCTGAAAGGTATAAATTCGACGAGACCACCCTTGCGAAACTTGTGAAAAAGGTTACTGAAGGTGGATCAGGAAACTGGGGGCCCATGCCCATGCCATCCAATGCCCATGTCCCCATCGATGAAATTAAAGCTATTGTTTCCCATATGCTTACATATGGTCAGGAGTGATGATGAGTTTATCGAAACCCTTTGAAGTAGAAGTGATTGCTGTTGGCTCAAGGAATACTGAAAAACTTGCGGTTGCCGCTAATGAAATGGCAAGCAGGCTTGAATCAGACTTTGAGTCTATGAAAATTTCTGTGCGGGCCTCCGAGTTCGAGGGAAGCATACCGGATCTCTCCTCCAGGTTGGTTCAGCTCTCAAAAGAAAGGTCTCTCATCCTAACCGTAGGAGGAACCGGAATTGGACCGGAGGACTTCGTTCCAGAAGCAACTGTTGCTGCCTGTGACCGCTTATTGCCTGGAATCCCTCAACTTATGCGGGCAAAATGTGCTGAACGTACCGAAAAAGCGTGGATTAGCCGCTATCAATGCGGTTTGATTGGCTACTGTCTGGTAGTCAATCTACCCGGCACCCCCCGTGCAGCCTTGGAAACTTATTATGCGGCCAAGGACCTCCTCATTCACATTGTAAAAATGCTAGACCAGTGTTCCTGAAACTCTACCCGGGGTAATGTCTCCCCCTACCACCTACCCGCTCAGGTCCCTGTTAATCTCCCTATACAGACTTGGTTTCAAATTTGCTACTGATGACTGAGTTCTGCAAGGAAGGGAGTGAATTTCATGAAAAAGAGCCTGGAAATATGCATCACGCTCGCATTTCTCTATCTTTCCACGAGCCAAGTCCTTTCTTCTCCTGGAACAGAGGATTGGAAGCTCCTGGGAAAGGCTATTTTTAAAACCCACTGCGCTGTCTGCCATCAGGAAGATGGCAATGGGAAAATCGGTTTTGCCCCCAGTATCCGAAACCAGGACTTTCTGGCCATCGCGTCCGATGAATTTATCCGCCGCACCATCATCGAGGGTAGGCCGGGAACTTCCATGACCCCCAGACCCGATTTCAAAGGATTGATCGCCGACAGCATCATTTTGTACCTGAGATCCCTTCCGGTGAAAAATTCTGTTTCCATTGATCTGGATCAACATTGGAAAGCTAAAGGGAACGCCATACACGGAAAGGGGCTTTTCAGGAATTTCTGTTCCAGCTGCCATGGTGCTAACGGAGAAGGCTACAACGCTGGTGTTCCCGGGACCGCAATCGGACTCTCTGGATTTCTCAGCCAGGCAAGCGATGACTATATATTCCAGACAATCAAGCGGGGAAGAGTTGGGACCGCGATGAAACCAATGATGGGAAAAAGGGGAGTAGCCAATCTCAGCAATCAGCAAGTTGAGGACATTATCGTTTACCTCCGGAGTAAGAGCCCCAGGGAAATGCTGGTACAAACGGCAGATTACAAAGAGGTCTCCAAACACGGTAAGATTCTTTTTGATGCCAATTGCGCGGTTTGCCACCAGTCGGGCGGAGTCGGAAAAGTCGGCTTTGCGCCTAGCATTCGCAATCGTGATTTCTTAGCCATCGCCTCAGATGATTTCATCAAAAAGACCATCAAAAATGGAAGACCTGGCACTAGTATGCCTCCAAGACCTGACCTTCCCGAAAGGGATATAAACGCGATCATCTCCTATCTTCGCGACATACCGGTGAAAGTTCCAGTCCACTATAACGTGGATCCCCGGTATGAGGCAGAGGGCGATATCAAGTCAGGGAAGTTCAATTTCGAGCGTTATTGTCAGTACTGCCACGGAACCAATGGGATCGGTTATACCGCTGGTGGTTCTGGTCCCGGTATCGGGCTTGCAGGGTTTCTGGATAGCGCTTCAGACGATTACATCTTTAAAACAATCCAACAGGGAAGAGTGGGAACCGCCATGAGGTCGTTCATGGGAGTGAGCGGTGTGGCCAACCTATCAGGGCAGGACGTCAACGACATCATCGTATACCTGAGGAACCTCAATCAATAATTTCTACCGGAAATGCTAGTAAGGAGATGTGTATGAAATTTGATCGACGGAAATTTATGAAGGGAATGGCTGCTACAGGGGCAACCTGTGCGGTGACCAAGACTGGCTGGAGTGTTCCGGCAGGTGATAATTATGAGCTGGAAAAGAAGGACGCGCCCACAGATATCCTGGCCGCCTGTCCCTACTGCGGAGTGGGCTGCGGAACCATTATCAAAACTCAGAATGGAAGGATCACAAACATTGTCCCCGATAAGGATCACCCAACCAATAAAGGATTGCAGTGTATAAAGGGTCTCACTTCCGCGGAAGCAATCTATGTGGATCGACTCACCAAACCCCTGATTCGCAAGGATATGTCCGACCCCACCAGGGGATATGTATCCAAAACAAAGGGAAGTTTTGATAAGAACCTCTTTCGAGAGGCAAGCTGGGATGAAGCTGAAGAACTTGTCGCTGAAAAGACAGTGGAGATTTACAAAAAGACCGGGGGGAACTCCATAGGCTTGTATGGCTCGGGACAGCTAAGCATCGAAGGCCAGTATCTGGAAAATCTCTTTATGAAGGGAGTCCTTCAGTCCAATACTATCGAGGCCAACGCGCGAATGTGTATGACCTCAGCGGTGACCGGTTATTTCAAATCCCTGGGCTCTGATACCCCTCCGACCTGCTATGACGATATTGAACTGTGTGACATGGTTACGTTCTGGGGTCATAATCCCCGCGGTGCTCACCCCATCCTTTTTTGGAGAGTCGCTGACCACAAATCCACCAAGAATATTCCCTCGCTCGTAGTGGATCCCCGTCGAACTGGCTCCGTGATTGCTCTCGAAGAAATTAATCCTGATAACAGTCATCATTTCCAGACTATCAATGGTGATATCTCGATTCACAATGCGATCGCCTACGCAATCCTAACCCGGCACCCCGAAGCTGTGGACTGGGATTTACTAAAAAACCACACCACAGGCTGGCAAAAATATATCAAGGAAGTGAAAAAGGGCTATCGGCCTGAAGACGTGGTCGATCGAACCATGATTGAGCCTGAGAGAATTTATGAAATGGCCAAAATTTGGGCCGAAGCCAGTATAAAGGGACGCAAGCTGGGAGTAGGCGGAGTGCTCAGCTTTTGGGGAATAGGCTATAACCAGCATCTTCACGGGCAGCACAACACGATGAACCTCGTAAATCTCATGGCCTTGACAGGTAATATCGGCCGCCCTGGATGTGGTCCTCATTCCCAGACTGGGCAACCCAATGCTATGGGTGAGAGATTTACCGGGGGACTGACCAGCAGACTCCCATTCAATAAGGGAATGAATGACAAGAAGCACCGGGACTGGATCGCAGACCAATGGAGAATCCCACGCTCGAGACTGGAGGAAACGGCTGGTTTTCAAAACACGGGAATGGCGATCGGAATGATGGAAAGAGCAATCAAGGGTGAGGTGAACGCCATGTTTCTCATCTATGCCACTCATATCGATTTACCTGACTCCTATCACCTCGCTCGCCCAGCGCTCACCCGTACCTTCACCGTGGTTCAGGAAATCTACAAGGATGCCCCAAATAATCTATATGCCGATGTGATACTTCCGGCCTCCACCTGGGGAGAATGGTGGGGAGGCACCTATATGCAGTCAGAGCGGCGTCTTTATGTTGTTGATGGAACCGCAAATCCAATCAAAGGCACCAGACCTGACATGGACATGGTGATTGATAAGGGAAAACTCATTGCTGAGAAACTGGGTCTTGATGCAGATAAGATTTTCCCCTACCACCGCAAGGCTAATGGGTTCTATGACCCTGAGGAAATCTTTCGAGATCTCCTCAGAGCCTCAAAAGGCACAGATTCAGATCTTAGTGGAATACTCGAAGTCGAAAAGGAAACTGGAAAATCTCCCTACCAGCAAATCCGTGATTTGCGCGGTATTCAGTGGCCAGCGCCTACCGCGGCCATTGCCAAAGCAGGTGGAACCAAGCGCCGCTATATGGGGCAGGAAGCCTATTGGCCTGACAAGCCCTATGCGGAGTTTCGTCACAAGGACGGGAAGCTCCATATCCATGTGTGCCACCAGGATTACTCCGAGTACAAAGAGGTCACCGATGAGCTCAAAAAACTTGGTGTTGATCCCAATTACTTCATCATTGACCACTACGATTTGCTGATCAAAGCCAGGGACATGGGCCTCACTCCTGAGCTTCCTGACAAGGAATTTCTGGGGAATAAGATGGGAGATTGTCCTGGTGATAAGTTTCCCTTCTGGTGGGCTACAGGAGTGGTATATGAGCACTTCCACACCTCCAAGACCATCCGCTCCGGAACCACTCGAAAACTAGTCCCGGAGATGTATGTGGAAATGCATCCTGATGATGCCACGGAGCTTGGCATAAAGGACGGACAATGGGTGCGGATTGTCACAAGGAGAGGAACCATGGAAGCTCGCGCGTCGGTAGGACTCGACTCGGTGGTAAAGCCGGCTAGAAACACCGTTCCCAAAGGCTTTCTTTTCAGTCCCTGGAATCTCTCGGTGGCAGATTCAGCGGATCCAAAGAAAAACAAATGGCTCGCAAATGGAACCACACATCGAGCCTTCGATCCCGTTTCGGGTCAGGCGGACTTCAAGAAGTGCGTCTGTCGGGTCGAGCCCATTGCCTGAACCACACCTTAGAGCCGTATCCCACCCGAAGGATGCGGCTCTATTGTTTCCACTGGTTTTCAGTGAACCCTGGATCTATGAATTGTATATCCACACACATGGGTTTATCCGGATTCCTTTGCTCATCCGTGATGAGCTTATTTTGGTCATGAACCTATAACGGGTATACTGTATGGGTTTCCATATAAGCTATTATTTGGAGTATTGGATGCTCGGGAAACCGCGATGGACTCCGAGATCTCATAACGGCGCTTAGTACCAAATTTCCCAGAGGGGCAAACATGATCTTTAGACAGTTATTTGATAGTGATTCCTCCACCTATACCTACTTAATTGCGGATGAGGACACTCGAGAAGCAATTCTGGTGGATCCTGTTCTAGAGCAGTTAAATAGGGATCTTAGTCTTCTCACGGAATTAGGACTTAGTTTGAAGTATTCCCTGGATACACATGTTCACGCGGATCACATTACCGCTATCGGAAAACTCCGAGAGAACTCCCAATGCGCATCCATCTACCCTGAGGGGTCAGGAGCCAGCTGTGTCGATCGGGAAATTCACGATGGTGAGACAATCCAGTTGGGCAAGGTTAAATTGCGGGCTATCGCTACGCCTGGGCATACCGATAGCCATATGGCCTACCTGATAAACGATGATCGAATCCTGACAGGAGATGTCTTATTCATTCGCGGTTGCGGAAGGACCGATTTTCAAAATGGCTGTGCTGAGAATCTGTATGACTCAGTTATTGAGAAACTCTTTAAGTTACCTGGTGCCACCCTGGTCTATCCTGGACATGACTATAAAGGGATGACGGTTAGTTCCATCGCAGAAGAAATCTCTTTCAATCCAAGGTTTGTGGGTAAAACTAAGGAAGAGTTCGTGAAGTTCATGGGGGAGCTAAACCTTCCGAATCCAAAGAGAATGATGGAAGCGGTCCCGGCAAATCAAAACTGCGGAAGAGCTGAAATCAATTTTAAGTCCTCTTGAAAAAGAACTTCAGTCCCTGGCTCTTACAATTACTTCCGTGGGTCTTTCAATCTTTAGATATTTTTGAGCCACCTTCTGTACGTCAGAAAGTTTTAATTCGGCCATTTTATCCAGAAAGCTTCGAGAATGAAGTGGATCAGAATGTATATAGAGCGAACGGCTAAGATAAAAGGCCTGGTTGATGCTGGAGAGTCTTCTAAACATCATTCTTCCCAGGTATTTGTTTACGGCCTTCTCAAAGGCGAGATTATCGAGATCATCCAACACTGAAGGCTCAAAGAAACCTCTCCACTTTCCTCGTAATGCTTCCACATTTTCAGGGCGTGTACCCAGTCGCAGGTAAAACAGGGCCCTTTCCCCAAGGGTCTGAACCCCGCTCGAGATCCCATATGCCATTCCCATTTTCTCTCGAATCTCAAAAGAAACTCTTTCTGAGAGAAGAATTGAAAGCGCAGTGAGAGCTGGTTTTTCATCCTTGTGGATCGGCACGGAAAACCCTGTAAATAGGTAGGACCGGCCTCCCTTTCCCTCCCTTTGAGTCAGGCTTGCATCAGAAGGGAGTTTGATCTTTTTGATGAAACGAGGCGGGGTGATTTTGGGTGTTGAGGCTTCCAGGTGAGATTTGAAAAGGGATGCAATTTTTTTTGGCTCTACCGGAGACACCACGCTAAGGATAAGATTCGTCCAGGAAAAATATTCTTTGGTGAAACTCAAAAGATTCTTGAAGCTCAGTTTCGGCGATGCCGCCAGGCGGGGTAATTCAAAAGTCATTTCCTTATAGGTCTTCGAAAACACTTCTGAGGCAAGCTCCTTATCAAGATGCTGCTTCACACTTCGAGAATGATTTGCCACAGCTCTTTCATATTCTTCGAGGGTAGGTACAAATCCATCTAACTGCCCTCTGAGCCAGGTGAGCGCAGTCTCCCAGTTCTTGTGCAAAGACTCCGCACGAATATATCCAAAATCCTCGTCTAAGTAGATGTTGTCCATGGGTATGTAGGGATTATCATTGAACTTGAAAAGAAAGCCAAAATTCCTAACTTCCTCCTGGCTCTTAAGCTCTTTGATACGCTGGGACAGACAATCATGGAGAATCCAGGCCGCGTCCTTGCCGTACAAGGATTCAAAATGTGCCTTATGCCCGAAGAGAAAATGAACTGCCAACAAAGAACCCATTGGATTGCGCCTCGAGATCAGTCGAAACCCTTCCTTCTTACCAAAGACAGTAGTCAGCCCCTCGGGTGAATCTACCTTAGAAGCCTTCTGCTGGGGACGATGCAAAACTAGTATGGATCCAGGGGACACACCCAATCCATTGATCTCAGCTGCTCCCCTTCGAAATACTTCTGGCTCAAGGGAGGTTAGAAGTCCATCAGCACCTTTTGTTGCGAGAAGGCCTGCATTAAGAATGCCGAACATATGAGGTTTCTCCAGGTTTCGGAAAAAGGAGGTTCTTCTTTGTTGGATCAAAGCATCCGTCTCATCCGATGAAAGTGAGAATTTGAAGGACTCCAACTCCTTACCCAGGACTTTGATAGATTTATCTGAAATGGATTGATCGGAACGCAGGCTAGCTAAAAGATAGAATCCAGGAGAGGCATCCCAGATGCTGAGGTTAAGTGAATCAAACTCTCCCGTCTTGGATTTACCCAGACGCTGCCTTAATTTGGGAACCTCGATTTGAAGATCCTCACTCAAAAGGTCCAGGGCTACCGGGCTCTTCAGCGGGGGTATAGGGTAGATCAGATGCGCGATGAATTTGCTGCCCGGATAGCTGCGAACCCTGATCTTGCTTTCTGCGCGCGCGATCAAAGTCTTGGAATTCTGAGGGGAGCCGCCAGAGGTTCTCCTATGTACAGGAGAGGGGACCTTCGCCGAGAAATGGCGCTTGATAAGCCCCAGCATATCCTTGCTTCTAAATCCCCCAATCACGCTAACAAACATATTGTTAGGCACGTAGGTTCCCCGATATACACTCATAACATCATCACGGGTGAGTGACTGTACTCGCGCGGAAGTGCCCAGGGTGGGTAATCTCATGGAACTTCCCTGGTAGAGGATTGACTTGAGATTTCGTTCCACAAACTGCTGAGGATTTGCCAGAGACTTACTGATCTCTTCAAGAACAATCCCCTTTTCCTTATTGAATTTATCTTCCGGCAGGGTGGAATTAAAGAGCATATCTGACTGAATTTCGACAGCCTCTTTGATATGTCTTGAGGGAACCACAAACATAAAGTTCGTATAGGAGTTCCCCGTATTGGCGTTGTTATAGCCTCCGATACGATCCACGTCATCATAGAGTTGCTTTTGACTGCGAGTCGCCGTCCCGTTAAAGAGAAGATGCTCTAGCATGTGAGAGATTCCATTGCTCGAGAGATCCTCATGAACGGAACCCGTTTTCACGAGTACATTTACCCCCACCATGGGTAAGGCTGGATTCTCAAGCAGAAGCACCTCCAGTCCGTTTTCAAGAACATGGAAGGAATAACCTGGCGGCGGGTCTTGTACGGATTGAATGGATGGTGAAAAAAACAGGCTCAAGATTAGTGATAAAAATAGGGTTCGCACGATCACTCCTCCATTGAATCAATGGAAAAATCTTATTTCCAAATTTTACCGAATTCCTGCTTGGACCGGAAATACGGACAAACTAAATCCCTTTGGTCATATATTACAAGGACCTGGGCTCAAAATACGAAAAACTCTCTTCATTGCGCTATGCCAAACGCCCAATCCTGAGTTTTGGCATGATAATTTCAAGATAGCGTCCTGGTATGGTCAGGCGAAGACAGTTTCTCATGTCCCTGGTAGGGGGATTTCTTCTACCGCTATTGCTTCCGTTATTGGATCGCCTCCGGCTTGGAAAGATCGCCAGGAGGTTTCTACGGCCACCCGGAGCATTACCTGAAAAGAAGTTTCTGGATCTCTGCATCGGCTGTGGACAGTGCGCCAATGTATGCCCTAACCAGTGCATTGAACTAAGTGGACTGGAAAATGGATTGGAAAACCTGGCCACACCCAGGATCATTGCCAGATCCAGGGGCTGCATCCTATGTATGGCCTGCACGCAGGTGTGCCCAACCGAAGCCCTTCAAAAAATGGAACCCACAGAGGAAGGAAGACAAGCAGTTGAAATGGGAGTAGCCATACTAAACGAGGATTTGTGCTACTCCTACCATGGCCGCACTTGCGGCGCCTGCTACCGTGCATGCCCGCTACCAGGCAAAGCCATGACCATAGGTTTGTATGAAAAGCCTACGGTGCATGAGGATCAATGCGTGGGTTGCGGGCTTTGTGAACAGGCTTGTATTCACATGCCCCAGGCAATTCGAATCATCCCCACTGAGGAATGGAAGGTCTTGAAAAGGGAGAGGGTTTGAAGAATCGAAAGGGTTTGGCATTGATGAATCTCTCCATTCTTACGCGGGGAGGTGTACTTCTTCTTCTCATTCTTTTTGCCTTGTGGGTGGAATATATCAATCTCAAGAACGGGTACAATAACCCCAGGCTGGTAGAGCTAAGCTCAGGAAAATTATGGCGATGGTTTTATGAGTACAGCGATGCTTTTTTCTCCTTATTTGGAGAACCCATGGCCGTCATGCAGACCAATGGAGGGATGACATGGTCTATTCGAGTTTTTGGCATCCCCTTTACCGACCCGGTAGCCCTCCTATCCATACTCACTAAGAACTTACATACTCCCCTCGTGTTTTTTCTCGGCGCATTGATCCCCATTATTATGGCAGTACTCTTCGGACGCGTCTTCTGTTCCTATATTTGCCCTGCTTCCCTCTTATTTTTCACGATCTCCAGAATCAGAAGGTTTCTACAAAATTTTCTCTATTTTCCTGAAATAGAAATTAGCTCGGGACTCGCCTGGGGTGTCTTACTTGGCGGGCTTACGCTGGCTCATTTTTATTCACATGGGATCTGGGCTCTCATTCTTCCTTACTTCGCTGTAGGTCAATCCCTTTTCCAGGGAATTGCGTTTGGGGTCCTGGCCCCTTCCGTTTTTAGCCTTTGCCTATTATCCCTCTCCGACCTGATTCTAGCCCGTCAATTTACCTGTAGATTTCTTTGTCCCACAGGCCAGATTTTGGGACTTCTGGGCAGGCGTAGCGCGGTGAGTATACGAAGAGACGCACCTCAATGTATTTCAGGCTGCCAGTCTTGTGATCTGGTTTGCCCGCTTCAGATAAATCCCAGGCTGGATCATACCCAGAACTGCTCCTTATGCGCTGAATGTGTGGCGATTTGCCCCACAGGCTGCCTGACAATTGGAGTTAGATCATGAAGCTTTACGCATTCCTGGCGCTAACGATTCTCTGTCCAGGACTCTACGCCCATCATTTCAAAGGCCTTCCTCATTATGGGTATTTTGAAAACTATCCACAAATTCCCCAGGAGGAATTCCTGGCACAAGCCGGAAAGTACGAAGTTTCTCTGGTTCTATATGACTTCCAGGGCATAAACCTGGAAATGGCAGAGCACCCTCAAGTCGTACGCATGTACCTTGTAATTTATGATCTCCTGGCCAATCAAGCCTACAAGGGCAAGCTGCGCATGGAGATTCAGGATCGCGGTGCAACTGTAGTCCACAAACTCCAGGAACAAGCCCAGGAAGAGAGCATCTATGCAATCCACAGAGAACTCTCCGACAAGGGGGATTATTCTTTACTTCTCACCCTGGTAGATGAAAAGAATACACAAATACGAGTGCCTTTCATTTTGAATAGCCAAAAAGTTCACTGGGGAAAGTGGATTGTACTATCGATGACTTTCTTTCTGGTTATAGCAGGCTTCGGGGCCCGTAAAAAGCGCTTAAGCCTCGACCGAAAGCAGGAAATTGCCAGAGTTCGAGATCCTCTGAATTCGAGAGAAATAGCGTGAGTGATCCCATTTGCCTGATTCCATCGACCTATCTTGATAATGGGATTCATGTAATGAAAGGAATCGATCCCTGGATGGCTGTTCTATGCCTTGCCCTCGTCATTTCCGGTTCTCATTGGCTCCTGGGTAGAAATGAGAGTCCGTCTCCTTCAAAGTTGCGCTTCAACCTGTTTCGGATTCCTCTTGTGATGAGGTGCGTTCGTCACGATGCTTTCCCATTTGCGGTTCAGCTGTTATCGATTTCTTTGTTTCTTGTGATCATTCTGGCCGGGCTCTTCGCGAACCAAAGACATAATATCGCTCCGGTTCTAACCTGGACCTGGTGGTGGGCACTGCTGATTTTCGTTGTACTTTTTATGGGAAAGTTCTTCTGTATGATCTGTCCCTGGGAAGGTTTGACCTCACTAGTGACCTCTCTAAGCCCTTTCAGTAGAAAAAGTAGAATGGGATTGAACCTATCCTGGCCCTCAAAGCTAAGAAATGTATACCCGGCACTAGGACTTTTCATTCTACTCACCTGGATAGAGCTTGGATTTGATGTAACTTCTTCAGGAACAACCACTGCCATTCTCGGGTTTGGGATGCTTTTTTTGGCAATCATATGCGCGATTCTGTTCGAGAAGAGAAGCTTCTGCCGGTATCTTTGCCCAGTTGGTCGAATCAGCGGTATTTATGCCCTGTTCAGCCCTCTTGAGCTCAGGGCGAAAAGCGCCACGGTATGCGCTGACTGCAGCTCAAAAGATTGCCTGATGGGAAACTCACAACATCGTGGATGCCCAATGTTTCTCAATCCAGCAACCCTGCGCGAAAACACTTACTGCACCCTTTGTACCGAATGCGTTAGAACCTGCCCTTCTCAAAACATCAGCCTCGCAGTCCGTCCCTTCGCTACGGACCTCTTTGCCAAAAACAGGTTTCGAATGGACGAAGCCGTACTCATAGTGACATTGCTTGCTCTCACTTCTTTTCACGGCATTACCATGACCCCTTACTGGACACGAGTAAACCAGCTGATACGTGTGGAAACAGGACTGGAAGCCACGGTTATTTTTACACTGCTCATGGGAATGATTCTTTTTGGGCAGGTTGCTTTGTTTTGGCTCGGATCCAGGTGGTCTTCCCGTCTGGCTCCCAATGGGTTGAGCGTATCAAAGATTTTCAAAGCCTTCTCCTACTGTGTCCTCCCCATTGCCCTCTTCTATCACCTGGCCCACAATTCCATGCATTTTTTTATGGAAGCCCAGGAATTGATACCCTTACTCAGTGATCCCTTTGGCCTGGGCTGGAATCTATTTGGTACCGCAGGGAACTCTTACAGGGAACTCTTAACCATAGAAATCGTATCCTGGATTCAAGTGCTGTTGATCCTCAGTGGCCATCTCTTTGGGGTACGCATCGCGGACCGGATCTCAAGAAGACTGGTGGCAGATCCTAATAAGGCCATGTTAATGCTTGCTCCTTTGATTTTCGTCATGATTTTGTACTCAGCACTAAGCATCTTCCTCATTGCTAGTCCCATGGAGATGAGGACAGGATTTTAGGATGCGTAAAATCAGTAGACGACAATTTTTTCGACTGAATCCCTTGGAGTTGTTTGAGCTCACTCGAAGGGAAGAGCCCAAATCTCTTATTCGCCCGCCGGGTGCCATCGAAGAGGATTCCTTTAGCTCCGTGTGCCATAAATGCGGGGAATGCTCGAAAGTCTGCCCGTATGAAGCTATCCAGAAGTTGGGACCTTCCTCTGGATCACACGAAGGTACTCCGGTCATGAAGCCCGAGATCCATCCCTGTCGTCTTTGTAAAGACCTGCCCTGTATCAAAGCCTGTCCATCAGGAGCCCTCGTCACTCCAGCAAAGGAAGTTCCAGCAATGGCCAGCGTGAGGTTTCTACAGGAAAAATGCCTAAACACTGAGGGCGTTCTATGCGATGCCTGTGAGGGGTCCTGTCCTCCTCAAATCGCCGCGCTAAAGATGAAGGGGCCTTTTTCCAAAAGAGTTCCTGAGATTGATTTGCAGCGATGTGTAGGCTGTGGGCTTTGCGCATATTACTGCGAAGAACAGGGGAACGCTCTCAAAATCGAGGCAATCCGAGCCTTCTAATTCTTAAAGTTTTCTCCTGGTATCGAGCTATGGAATCTTATAGAAGGATACAAGGTCACCTCTTCTATAAGCATCTTGGTTTGACTCAAGGCAATAGAGTCCATCCGCGCTTACCAGGGAATGAATGTGCCCACTGCCATGAAATTCCACTGGATATAAAAAGCCTTCTCCTTTTAGAGTTCCCGGCTGAAAAATAGTCCAACCCGGATTGGGATTAGGGGTATTCATCCCTAGTGCCACCTGTTCAAAAGGATCGCTCTCCTCACCTCGAATGCTTTTTAGAAAGGGAAGGGTAAGGGACAAAAATGCCGTAAAGGCGGCCACCGGGTTTCCCGGTAGTGAAAAAATCCAGCGAGAGTCTTTGCGCGAAAAACTCACCGGTTTACCAGGCCTCATCTTGAGACCCTCAAACTCAAAATCAAACTCCAACTTGTGCAGAACCGGACGTACGAAATCAAACTTACCCTTTGATGCGCCGCCGCTTATCAGGATTCCATCAAAGTTCTCGAACGCTTCGATCAGCCTATCTTGTACATGGTCCATCTCATCTCGCAAAATTCCCATGTTGCTCACCTCAAAACCGGAACGTGAAAGTCCAGCCTGGAGGAGATAATTATTGACGTTACGGATCTGATTTGGAGCTAAATCCTCCCAGGGCTCGACCAACTCTTCCCCTGTCGAAAAGAGAGCGATGCGCGGTTTCTCATAGACCTCTAGATTACACATTCCAATACTCGACAACAATCCGATCTCTGCGCTACGAATCACCCTCCCCTTCTCAAGCAGGACATCTCCCATGCGAAAGTCCTCACCGCGCTCCACAATATTCTCAGAATCCTTGTTTAGAATTTTCATTGAGCCTGAGCTGACTTCACAGTACTCCTGCCGAACTACTTTAATACACGCCTCAGGAACACGAGCCCCGGTCATGATCCTGGCGCACTTTCCAGGTTCAAGTTTTACCTGGTCAGGAGAACCCGCCCTTATTTCGGCGATAATTTCATAAGCTTGAGAGTGTAGATCACTAATCGCGAATCCATCCATAGCCGAACGATCAAAGGGAGGATAGTCTTCAATTGCACTCACATTCTTCGCGAGAACAGAACCGCAGCCAGCCTCAAGGTTGCAGGAGAACTTCCTTCGATAGGTTTTGCCCAGATCCAAAAGAATTTTCAGCGCTGCTCTATATTCCATCATGAGTCCCCCAAAGTCAGTCTTAGCCTGAGTTTTCCATTTCAGGTTACCAGTAGGAGCACCTTTTGTGTGCACAATTCATGCCATGATAAATACCGCGGTTTGCGCTCATGGCCTGTTTTTTGCGCTCTGCCTCCAAAACATTTAAAACACCTCAGAAGGAAGTCATAAATACAATGATAAGAGATCCAGAAAGCCCGGACCAGAACTGGGGGGCAACCCTCTTTTCTTGTGGATTTAGGCCTTTTTTTCTCCTGGGCCCCTTATATGGCATCCTGATCCTCTTCTACTGGGCAGGCTTTCTATCTGCGAAGTTTCCAGCTCCCCCTTCTTCAATGGATGCTCTACTGTGGCATAAACATGAGATGTTCTTTGGATTTGTAGGGGCGATTCTGGGGGGCTTTTTACTCACCGCTGTCCAGAATTGGACTAAGAAAACTAGTTTGCGGGGGGGGTGGTTGGCATTCGCGGTAGCCGCATGGCTCCTGGGTAGATTTTCTATCTTCTTCTCGGTGCACTTAAATCCCATACTTGTCCTGAGCCTGGATTCTTTGTTTTTACTCCTTGTCATTGAAGGAGTAGCTCGTCCAATTCTTCTGGCAGGAAACCGGCGCAATCTATTCGTACCCATGCTTCTATTCTGCTTATTTGCGTCAAACCTCCTCTTTCACCTCGAACTTCACTACGATCTCGGCCTCGAATTACACCGAATCCTGGATGGAGCGCAGGCAATCATTGTGATATTTCTTGTTGTCATCGGGAATCGAGTCATTCCCTACTTTACGCGCTCAGCGTTTCCAGGTCTTGAGCTCAGAAAGTTCCCAATGCTTGAAATACCAGTGCATTTTGCCCTGTTCTCCTGGGCCCTGGTCAGTGTTTTTTCCAACCTGACCTGGCTGCACGCCCTGGTTGGATTTCTTTGCTCTATTGGCCTTCTAACGAAGATCTGCTTCTGGAAAACGAGCAAGATCCTCTCGAATCCCATGCTTGGAATACTGCATCTTGGATATTTTTTATTGCCGATCGGATTTTTTATGGATGCCTGTCTTCACTCTGGACTGTGGTCACAAAAGGGCCTGACGGTGCACACTTTTATGGCTGGTTCCCTTTCTCTTTTGATCCTGGGAATGATCACCAGGGTTTCTCTCGGGCATACGGCCAGGCCGATTCAGGCAGACTCTTGGATGAAGACAAGTTTTCTATGCATGATTGCAGCACTGATCTTTCGAGTAATACTGCCACTCATAAAGCCAGAAACCTTGTCCACCTTCCTTTCACTCTCCGCCCTATTTTGGATTCTCAGCTTTGGGATTTTTCTGGTGAAGTTTTTTCCAATTCTCACTTCCGCCCGTCTGGATGGAAAACCTGGTTAAGGCTCATTCATTGAATTTGTATGCAATTTCTCCCGACCTGGTCAATATTTTTAAAAGATCAAGGGTTGAAATGATCCCGCTTACATTCTCCCCATCCATCACTAAAACTCGGTGCACAGAGTTCTCAACAATGGTCTTGCTAACCTCATCAAGAGTCGCGTCTTCTTGAACTGTGACAACCTTTTTGACCATCACATCCCTTACTTTCGTCTCATTAATAAACTCATCTTTCTTTAGCCATCCTTGCTCCATCATCTCCCAAATTTGAAATAAATCGGACTGGGTTACAATTCCACAGAGTTTCCCCTCTGCGTCAAGAACAGGTAAGCCCTTAATCGACTCTTCCACAATTAAGTCTCGCGCGGTCTCCACAGACTCTCCCTCACCGATCGTGACCACCCTGAATGTCATCATATCTCTTGCTTTCATTTTGCAATCCTTTCTTATCTCTCATCAACCAGAGTTAATTCTTTGGTGGATTGAGGCTCAAGTCTGCCATTTTGTCATGACACTATGACAATTTGCCTTTTCCATTGTGCTGCCAGATGTAAAGGGTTGAATACTGCGCATAGAAACTCTGATTCTTCTCACCCGCTAGCACGGTTTTGACTCCTCAAGGGCAAAATCTATGCCACAAGACGCTGGCACCATTCTTGTTAGGTTAATGGGAATACTTCTAGGTATCAAGTAAGGAAAGGGATAATATCAGTGACTGAACACCTGTATTTTGGACCCGAGGCTGAAATTGAGAATGCAATAGAGGCCAGGAGACTGAATTTGGAAAATATTAGAACCCTTATTGTTGACGATGATTTTGAAATGCGAAGAATGATTCGTGAATCCCTGGAACGCAAGGGCCACGAGGTTGTAGAAGCTGAGGAGGGAGGGGCGGGAATTGAAGCCCTGGAAAGCAATGGTGTACATGTAATTCTCAGCGACTGGAAAATGAAGGGGATGGATGGTATGGAATTTATCTCCCGGGCCCGCTACAAGGCACCAACAGCAGTGATCATCATGATTACCTCTTTTAGCTCCATTGAATCTGCGGTAGAGGCAATGAGCCTGGGAGCAGATTCTTATATTTCTAAGCCTTTTATCCTCGGTGAGCTTTATGAAACCATTGAAAAAGCGCTCAAACGAAAGGAGGAAATCATTGGATGGACTGACCGGCTGACAGGTTCCTTTCCCCATGGAATCATTTCAGAGGCAAAGTCCATGCAGCGGGTCTTTCAGCTAATTGAAAAAGTAAAAGATTCAGAGGCTACTATCCTGCTTCAGGGAGAATCCGGAACAGGTAAGGAGCTTGTAGCCCGCGCGATACATCGTTCAGGAAAACACAGGCGCTATCCCATGGTCGCCCTGAATTGCGCCGCCTTGCCGGAGAACATTCTGGAAAGTGAACTTTTCGGACATGTCAGGGGTGCCTTCACCGGAGCTGAAAAGAATAAAATAGGGCTTTTTCTTGAGGCTGAAAATGGGATCTTGTTCCTCGATGAAATTGGAGATATGTCCATCGGTCTCCAGGGTAAACTCTTAAGAGCGCTTCAGGAGAGGGAAGTTCGACCGGTTGGATCGAATAAGTCTTTTAGATTTCACACCCGTGTGATCGCGGCGACCCACCAGGATCTAAAGAAACTGATTTCTAATGGGCTCTTTAGGGAAGATCTTTATTTTCGACTCAACGTCATTCCCGTTCGCGTACCGCCGCTAAGAGAAAGAGTTGACGATATACCCTTGCTAGCCAGTCATTTTCTAAAAAAATATGGAGGTATCAATCACAGGGAATTCTCTCATATCTCGGAACAGGGAATGCAGTTTCTCAAGCAGAAGCCCTGGAAGGGAAATGTAAGAGAGCTGGAAAATTATATGGAAAGAACCTCGATTCTCGCGGAGGGGCCCATTGTTGAGCTGGAAGACTTTCTCATGTTTGAAGATGATATAGATCATATCCCGGCCTCTTCAATCCAGCAGAGGCTCTTTGAAGGTAATCCTCGATTGGAGCAAATTGAGAAGGATTATATCCTCAAAATCTATAAGGAATCCCAGGGGAACAAAGACGAGGCGGCGCAAATTCTGGGAATTTCAAAACGGACTCTATATCGCAAGATAACCCGCTATTTACCCGATGAAGTAGACGAATAAAACATCACTTACTCTTGCCGTTTAGGATCTTGCCCACCCTTTTTCTCAAGGCAGAAAGCTTGATGGGCTTGACGAGAATTTCCTCTTCAGATTTAACTCCCAGTCGGTTTAAATTTTCGATGTTGGGCTTTCCGGTCATAGCCAGAAACTCAGGCCTGTTTGACGGCTCCATATTGGCAATGCGCTTTTGAATTTCAAATCCATCAGGAAAGGGCATCTCCAAGTCACAAATAATCAAATGCGGCAAAGTCCCCGCTTCAAGACAGTCCACCAGTTCGCTGGAGTTGGAAAAACAACGAACCTCAGAATAGCCAAATTTGGACAGAGCGGTTCGAACCAACTGGAGAAAGTATTTTTCGTCATCTACAATCCAAATCTGGCCGTCCACAGCTTGTTCAACGAAGTCTAATTCGCGACTGTGTTTTCCGACCTTTGCAGGGCATTCACGAAAGGGAAGTCGCAAAGTAATGATAGTTCCAGGCTGCTTTGCCTCTTCCACAACACAGCTCTGAAGGTCAACGGATCCCCCGTGCCTGAGCACGATTGACTCTACCATGGAAAGTCCCAAACCGGTGCCCTTCAAGGATCCCTCCCTTGCACGGGTTGTAAAGAACGGCTCAAAAATCTGTTCTCGGATCTCTGGTTGAATACCTGGACCATTATCCTCAACTGAAATCAATACTTCCTGATTGTGAATTCTTCCGGAAATCTTGATAAAGGGGGATGGTATCTTACTACAAGTTTTCACAATCAAAGACTCTTCTATGGCAAGCAAGCTATTGAGGACCAGGTTTCTCAAAGCGTCTTCAATCGCGGGACCGTCGGCAAGAAAGCTGCTCATTCCCTCTTCGATCTCAAAGTCTATCTCCACACCAATACTGGCCAGTCTGGGTCTAAGCAAATCCACGGATCGTAATAAAATGACCTCCAGGCTGACAGGAATGAGTTTTTGGGGCTGTTTTGCTCCCAGGGCAAGTAATCGACGGGTCAGTGATACACTCTCTACGACTGTGTTGCGAACTCGATCCAGGGTTGTAACCAGGAAATCTTGATTTCTCAGATCCTCCAGGCAAAGTTCCAGCCCCATGAGTATGATACTCAGAGAATTATTAAAATCATGGGCTATACCAGCGGCCAACTGTCCAATTCCGGCAAACTTTTGTGATCTTTCCAAATTTATGTGAGCGGTTTGAAGTTCTTTGTAGGTATGCTGCAGCTCCGCTTGTTCCTGTTGAAGGGATTCCCGGGCCAGGACTAGCTCAGTCACCTCTGACCTGAGTGCGATGTACTGAACGATTTGGCCCGATCCACTCTTGAAAGGCACAATGGTTGAGCTAACCCAATAGAGTTCCCCGCACTTTGTACGGTTCTGAATGACCCCGCTCCAAACATTTCCGCCGCTGATAGTATCCCAGAAATCTTTCCAGAACTCGGCAGAATGGTGGCCCGAATTGACTATGCAGTGCGTTTTTCCTATCAACTCCTCTTCTGTGTAACCGGAAACGTCGCAAAACCTTTGGTTGACATGTGTGATCACTCCTCTATGATCGGTGATCGCTAAGATCGTAGATACATCCATAGCCCTCTTGAGATTCGCCAATTCCCGCAAAGATCCGCGAAGAAGGTGCATGCTCATGGAACGGGTTTCTTTATCACTAAAAGTTTCCAACGATATCAATCTGCAAAAGCTGGAAATGAGGCTATGATCATGATCAGAAAAACCGGGGTTTTCACGGACACAGAAGAGCAGAGACGGTTCCTCATCTCTACCGCAAGAAACTGGCTGAAGATGCCATTGGAAAGACTCCAGCTCTTTCTTTAAGGCTTCGGTGGCATAGCTGCTAAAGGCATTATTCAATCCCTCGCCTGAACCTATAAAATCCAGTAAGTTAGGCTCCCGGAGCAGCAATTCCAAAATATTTTTTCTTCTCGGGCACCCCTTCAGGGAGCCTGTAATCATTTCCCATTGTCGATGTGATCTCACAAATAGAGCAACATCTGAGCCTCCCAGGGACTTTGAAAGTGTCGCCAGATCATGGTCTGATCCAGGGTTCTCTCTACGTTTTCCAGAAATCTCAACCATGCACATGCGCGCCAGTATATACCCAAAATGTAGTGTTTTACCCGAATTCCCGGACAATACTGAATCTTGCGATTCCTGAGCTCATCGTAGATGAGCCTTTTTGAGCATGAACCTACAAGTGGATAAACCACTTGCTTTACGCTATAACCTCTAGAGTGAGAGGGCCAAAAAGGGAGCTCCTGAAGAGTTAACTCATCCTGGCAAGAACCTTGCATGAATTCCATTCAGACATGAATTCTTCACCGATACAGGCTCTCCTTTAGTCAACGGGCGGTAATCAATGAAAATCGAAATTCCTTCAACCCATTTAGAAAAATATGGAATATCAGGGCCACGATACACCTCCTATCCTCCAGCCCCCGTCTGGTCGACCAGTGTTGGACCTATGGAATGGGAAGGCGTTGGGTGCAGGAGTCGCGAAAGTAAAAAACCTATTTCTTTTTATATTCACCTTCCCTTTTGCGAGAAACGCTGTCTATTTTGCGGCTGCAACGTCCTCATTACCAAAAAGAAGGAAATTCTAACTGAATACGTGGATTTACTGGAGAAAGAATTCGAGCTCCTCGCGCCCTCTCTTGAAGGTAGAGAAGTTGCGCAACTGCATTTTGGCGGAGGCTCTCCCTCTTTCATGCCTCCCGCTCTCCTGGCCAGAATCATGGATTTTTTAAAGAAGAGACTGCGCTTCAGTTCAGAGGCCGAAATCGCGATTGAGATGAATCCTGAACAGGTCAACGAACATCTCCTCACACTCCTGAAGTGTCATGGGTTCAACCGAGTCTCCCTGGGAGTTCAGGATTTTGATGTAAAGGTACAGCAGACCATCGGACGGATTTACCCCTTCTCAAGCCTATATGACGCTGTGGAAATGACTCGCTCAATTCTCAATGTCAACAGCATCAACCTGGATCTAATCTATGGACTTCCCTTTCAGAACCAGGATTCCTTTCAGGCTACTCTTGAGAAGACCTTGTTTCTGCACCCCGATCGTGTAGCCGTTTATCCCTATGCCCATGTACCGTGGATTCGACCACAACAAAGGAATTTTGAAACGGAAGCGCTTCCGGGACCTCAATTAAAATCCAGACTCTGGTGTGATGCAGTAGAAACTTTTTCCCAGCGCGATTATGAACTGATCGGGATGGACCATTTTTGTAAGGAGAGTGACGAACTCGCGATAGCTTTCAAAAACAAAAGCCTACACCGAAATTTCATGGGCTACACCACGCGCAAGGGATTGGATCAATTCGCCATCGGGCTCACCGGGATTTCCTCCGTTGAAGAAGGATATTTTCAGAATCACACAAAACTCTCAGACTATCGGAAAGCTCTAAATTCAGGAAAACCACCAATTCAGAGAGGCTATCTGCTCAGCCCTGAAGATGTTCTCAGGCGTGAAGTGATTATGAATATACTGGTACGAGCAGAAGTCTCCTTCAGTGAGATCGAGGAGGAGTTTCCAATTGACTTCAGCACTCACTTCTCCCAATCTCTTGAAAAACTTCAAGACATGGAAAGAGATGGACTGGTAGACCTGACTTCTACTGGATTCAAAGCAACTGCCATAGGAAAGTACTTTCTCAGAAACCTGGCCTTTTTGTTCGATGAAACCTACAAAGCTCCTGTTGAAGGAACCCAGGTCTATTCAAGAACTGTGTAGCTGGGACTTGAGTGCAAAAAATAGAGACTCCCGACCGGCTTCAGGAGTCGTTGTTCAATGCCTCTTTAATTCTCAGCTTTCCCTCTTCACTGAGCTTTAAATCAGCTTCACTAAACTCAACTCCTGAGTCATCTGAACAAAATCGCTGCAGAGCCTTTTGTAAAAACAGGATCTGCTTCTGGTGCTTCTTACAGGTCGAACACACCAGGTGATGAATTTTCATTTTGGTTCTCTCAGATAGCGATAAATGACGATCCAGGGACTCGGAAACCAGGCGGGCGACTTCTTCACAACTTAACATGTCTTTCCCCCCTCTTCCCTGGAGAACCATTTGGCATCCAAGCAGGTCTTTAATCGAAGTCGTGCCCTATGAAGCATGACCCACATATTATTTGAGGTGATTCCCAGTTCCTCACAAACATCATCAGTATTTCTGTCTTGAAGCATTCTGAGTTGAAATACGGGCAGGAGTCTTTCGGGCAAATTAGAGATGCATTCACCTAAAACTCCCCAGAATTCCTTGCGTTCAAACAAAGCTTCCGGATTCTCCCCCCAGTCATTCCCTGGAGAACGAAACATTCCTTTACGGTCAAACAACTTATCTGAGACCTGGCAAACTTCTTCAACATCCTGAACATTAAGTTCTCGCCCCTTCTTGCGATAATAATCCATGACCTTGTGCTTCAAGATTCCGATCAGCCAGGTTTTGGGTGTGGATTGGGAGCGAAATTTCTCCTGTGCCTTCAAGGCCGCGATCAGGGTTTCCTGTACCAAATCTTCGGCTTCAGTCCGATTGGAAACCCTCCTGATCGCATAGCGAAAAAGATCATCCCCATATTCCTCCACCCAGAGTTCAGGATCCATTCCTTCCGCGGTTGCATTTTGTCTCTCTGTTTCCTGCTCAACGGCTCCGTTACCTGTGGGTATTACAGATCCCATCTGACCTCCTGCTCTCTGATTGGCTATGAAATGCTCCGCTTCACACATGCTGCAAAAATCCTAAACTCGGATTCAAAACCTAACTCCTTTGAGACTGCTATTTTCTCTTGTCGCCTTCATGGACCAATCCTTACATTGGTGTTGTATTTCAGTCCACGCCTTTCAGACAGAAAGCTAGCCGGCCTGGATTCTTTTTGTAAGGATTGTGAATTTTGGCTCACGAAACAATCCAGGAGGCTTGTAGAGTACAATGATACGAAGAAACAATTTAAAGGTCTCAAAAATTCCTGATGGAAATATTCCTCATACTTGCCGTTATTTTTCTGGCCTACTCCAATGGTAGCAACGATAACTTCAAGGGAGTTGCCACACTCCTGGGCAGCGGGACCGTAAACTACCGAAATGCCCTTTTATATGGCACATTTACTACTTTCTTAGGCTCTCTGACGTCTCTGTTTCTAGCTTCGGAACTGGTGAAAAATTTCTCTGGAAAGGGCCTCCTTCCCGATCAACTAATTCTAGATCCCATGTTCGCTGCTGCAATAGCCGGCGGCGCAGGTCTGACCGTTCTGATAGCAACTATCTTTGGAGGACCCATCTCCACGACCCATAGCCTCGTAGGAGCTATGGTCGGAGCTGGAATTGCAAGTTCTGGCATGAACATCAATCTTCATGCTCTCGTGTGGGTTTTTTTCTATCCCCTCATCGCGTCTCCATTTCTGGCCGCAGCGATTACTTTACTCATTTACTTTCTTTTCCGAAAAGTACGAACCTCACAAAACCTCGGTCCTAAAAGCGCCCTGGCAATCACACCTACTCATTCTCTTAGAGCCTCGAATAAAGGGTCCGCTTTTCCACACACACTTCCCTCATCCTTATCCTCCACACACCCAGAGCCGAGTGTAAAATTCATCGATCGGGAAATGGGAGGAATTCCCCTTCGAAAGCTGCTAGACATCGGTCACTATCTCAGTGCCGGTGTAGTCAGCTTCGCAAGGGGACTCAATGACACGCCAAAAATCATGGGGTTATTACTAATCGTACCCTTCCTCTCTAAGGGAGAGGGGCTAATGTTAGTGGCCATCTCCATGGCCCTGGGAGGATTGCTGCATTCGAGAGCAGTCGCCAACACAATGAGCCATCGAATCACAACCATGAACCATGGACAAGGCATGACTGCCAACCTGGTCACCGGGGTACTTGTTACCACCGCAAGCCTGCATGGATTCCCGGTTTCCACTACTCATATTTCTGTAGGAGCTTTGCTGGGCATAGGTACTGGCACCTCACAAATCAATCGTAAGGTCTCAGAAACAATTCTGCTAAGCTGGCTCTTGACTCTTCCGGTTGCGGCACTTCTCTCCGCAAGCCTCTTCTGGCTTTTAAAGATCTAGAAAATATGATGAAGGATTGGTTTAAGAGCGCTGTTGTTTACCAGGTTTACCCGCGAAGTTTCATGGATTCCAATGGGGATGGGATTGGAGATTTGCAGGGAATTCACTCAAAAGTTGATTACCTGAAGAGCCTTGGGATCAATACCTTGTGGCTTTGTCCGATCTATCCATCCCCCAATGACGATAATGGATATGATGTCTCGGATTATTTAGGAATTCATCCCGATTTTGGAAACCTGCAGGACTTTGCGGAACTAACCGCTAAACTCAAGTCGGAGGGTATCCGTCTGATTCTTGACATGGTTCTTAACCATAGCTCCGATGAACACCAATGGTTTCAAGAATCAAGGACTTCGAAGCCCCCTAATTCCTATTCCGATTACTATATCTGGCATCCCTCGATCGGTGAAGATTCCACAGAGAAACCAATTCCTCCAAATAATTGGACCTCGATCTTTGGCGGCAGTGCCTGGAAATGGTGCCAGGAGCGTCGGGAGTTTTACCTACATCTTTTCTCTGAGAAACAACCCGATTTGAATTGGGAAAATCCAAGGGTCCGCGAAGAGCTCTTTGAGGTCTGCCGAACCTGGGCAAGGCGAGGAGTTGATGGTTTTCGGCTGGACGTGATCAACTTAATCTCGAAGAAGAAAGGCTTTCCTGACGTACCAGATTCGCTATTGCACTCACCGGATCAACATTATAGCTGCGGCCCGAGGATTCATGAGTTTCTCAAGGAACTGCACCAGGAAGTATTCGCACCCTTCGGGTCCATGTCAGTAGGAGAAACGCCTGGCATTGATTCAAACCTTGCAGCCCTCTACTGTGCCAGGGAACGCTCTGAACTGAACATGATTTTCGGCTTTGATCACATGTGTGTTGACCATGGTCCTGGAGGCATCTGGGACCCGGCAGTATTTCGATTTGAGCAATTTTTCTCCATTCTTTCGCATTGGCAGGAGCAAATGCAAAGATACGGAGGCTGGAACAGCCTATACGTGGAAAATCATGATCAGGCTCGCTTTATCTCAAGGATGTGTAAACAGGAGGAATTCCTGAATGAAGCGGCGGGATTGGTAGCTACCTTATTACTAACCTTGAAGGGAACTCCCTATATCTACCAGGGGCAAGAGATCGGGATGCGAAATGTCGCCTATCAGTCCATTGAGGATTACCATGACATCTGGACCTTAAACCATTACAGGGATTCAGTCGAATCGGGCGACCGACCCAGCGAGGTTTTACGACGAATTCACTACCGAAGTCGGGACAATGCCAGGACTCCTATGCAATGGAATTGTTCCGAGAACTCCGGCTTCACGAATGGAAAACCCTGGATCAAAGTATCCCCTTCCTACCCGGATGTAAATATAGAGAATGCCCAAACAGATTTGAAATCTCCACTGCATGTCTATAGGAGTCTCATCGAAATCAAACAAAATGATCCTGTTTTCATAGAGGGTAAATTTCAAAGACTGGAATCAAGGCTCCCTGGCGTCTTCGCTTATCTCCGAGGGGAAAGACGTTTGATTGTGCTCAATTTCAATGCAATTCAGATGCCTATAGGGGATCTTCTGGGTGCCAACACCAAGTTAGTCTTTTCCAGCCAACGCGATTCTTGCCATGGACCTTTGGATAAACTTCAGCCCTATGAAGGAAGGATTTACAGCTAAAATTTTTCCCTAAAGTTGTTTTCAAGATCTCTTTATAGGTTTATCCTTAATAAGGGCTCATTATAAATGACTTCAAAGGAGAGCAGCTTGAACCATCCCCAGTTAGCAATTGTAGGTGCTGGTCCCGTTGGCTCCCTTATCTGTGGTTATCTGAGTCGAGCTGGAAATCCTTGTACACTGGTAGATATTCGTCAGGATCTGGTCGATACCATTCGCCAACGCGGACTAAAAATCCATCTCGATGACGAAACCCATGTCCAGGAAGTTGAAGTTTTCCAGTCTCTTGAATCTCTACAAGAAAGAGAAATTGAGTTTCTGTTCTTATGCGTCAAATCGATTGACCTGTCAAAGCTAATCGAACCGCTTAAACCATTTCGGGAGACAAACACTACCTTTGTATGCGTTCAAAACGGTATCGACAGTGAAGAAGTCCTGGCCGGACACTTTGATAGGAACACCATTTTTCGCGTCGCACCGAACTTTGCCGGTATGACTCTGGAGCCTGGAGTCGTGAAACAGAGTTTTTTTCATCCGCCAAATTTCCTGGGAACCCGTGGGAAGGATGGTGTTGATAAAGGCCTGTATCTGGCTGAACTTCTCAGCAAATCCGGATTAAAGACGGAATTCACACAGCAATATCAGAAACAAGTTTGGCGCAAAAGCATACTCAATGCTGCTCTGATGCCAGTCTCCGTTATTACTGGGGCCACTATGCAGGATCTCATGGAAGTCTCTGAAACCCGCGAATTGGTCAATGATCTCCTGGGGGAGTTTTTACGCATCGCTAAGGCGGAAGGCTTTCTATTTGAAGCCAATTTCAAACAGTGCGCTATAGATTATCTATCCAGCGCCGGACATCATAAAACTTCTATGCTCATGGATTTTGAAGCTGGGAGGCCTTTGGAAATACCCTTTCTTAACCATAAATTTGAAGAGTACGCAGAAAAACACGGGATTCATGCATGTAAAAACAAAGTCCTTTGCGGACTCATAGAAGGACTTGTTGCGCAGCGCGATTTTCACGCCCCTCCAAAACCCCGGTAGTATTTCCAAGAGATGATCACTTCCAAATGCCGGTGATTAATTGAAGACTCTCTGGTAGCAATTCGGTAGAATTACCAAAATCACCTTACTAAGCCCATTCTTGTACCCTTTCAAGAATCCCAATCTATGAACCATATTTCTTCAGAAAACACTCTCGACGATTTCACTTATTGGAAACTCGGGATCTTTGCTTCGATCTGTTTCTGTTTCCTGGTTCAAGGCTTCCTGGCTTATAGTGACTTTCCCAATTCAAGTATGGTTGTTACCTTAAACTCTGAAGCCAGATTTGGTTTAAAACTGTGGCGTCAAAACTCTTGCGGATCCTGTCATCAATTGTACGGATTGGGCGGGTTTATGGGACCGGATCTCACAAATGTAACCCGAAGGCTTCCCGATCCTGTTCTACACCATTACCTGGAAAAAGGTGGTTCTAGGATGCCTTCTTTTAAACTCAGGAAAAATGAGCGCCAGGCCATAATTGAATTCCTAAAAACTATGAACCAGACAGGTCAAGGTACCCTGGTTCATCCAAAGGGAAGTCTGCCGTGGTATCAATTTCCATTTCAGGGCGAGGATGGAAAAATTCATGACTAAGGTAAGGATGGAATCTAACAGCATTTTGGCTTCCCCGGATCTAAGACAGCTTAAACTCAGCGGTGCCTTTATCATTCTCTCACTAATTCTATTCCTACTGACAACGAGTTTAGGACTTCTGGCCATAGCTCATTATTCCAGCCACTTTACCGTGATGCAGCAGTGGGGACTTGAATTCCGAATTTTAAGACCCTTGCATACGTTTTGCGCCATTACCTTTATTTTCACGGGCGGACTGGCTGTAGTGTTTAGCTTCTTGTTTTCTGTATTGAAGCGGCAACGCGTTGATGAAAAGCTGAAAATATCGATTTTGAATCGCTGCTGGGTCCAACTTGTGCTCTGGATATCGGCTGGAATTCTAACTGGTTTTTGTTTAAGTCAGGGAAATTTTACGGGTCGCGAGTACATTGCATTCACGCCTGAGGTTTCATTCTTGATTCTGGCTGGCTGGCTTCTCTATGCCTATTCTTTTCTTCAAATCATGGGCTTTAGAATAAAAAAACAGCCTGTCTTCGTCTGGATGTGGTTCACCGGTCTGTTTCTCTTTGTTTTCACTTTCGCAGAAGCCCATCTTTACTTGTTGGATTATTTTTTTAACCGCCCAATAAGGGATATCGCAATTCAATGGAAATCCTATGGAGCTTTGATTGGCTCCATGAATCTGGTGGTCTATGGAAGTTTAATCTATATCTCGGGGAAGATTTCAAATGACTCCAGTTATGCCCATTCCAAGCTAGCCTTTTCTCTCTTTTTTCTGGGGACATTAAACTCTTTTACTAATTTCGCTCATCATACTTACCATCTTCCTCAAAGTAACCTGGTGCAGTCGATCTCTTTTGTGGTTAGTATGCTGGAGATAATCATTCTACTGAAAGTGCTTCTGGACCTGCTTGCCATTCCCGGGTTGATGAAGCATTCAAAGAAACACCAGGTAACAACTTTGCTGCTGTGTTCGGTCACCTTCTGGACTTTTCTGCAGTTGATCTTAAGTCTTTTAATTTCTATACCCCCATTGAATGCCCTGATTCACGGAACTTTCGTGATCTTAGCCCATTCAATGGGAACCATGATAGGGATTGATACTCTGGCCATTCTTGCAGGAATATCCTACTTGAGTAGTAAACATATCAATTCCGAAGCGAGTAAAATTACCTTGGTCTCTATATGGCTGCTCAATTTGGGTCTTTTAGTTCTTTGGGTAACCTTCTTGTGGCAGGGAATAACGTCCTCATATGACTTGTTTACGCAAGGAATGCTACCTAGTTCACTCAATTACAAACCCGCCACATTCATATGGGCTTCCCTTGGAGGATTACTCTTCTTCACAGGTAGTATTGGGATTACTTTACCCTGGTTAGTTCAGTGGCTTAAGAAGATGGTCCATACGAATCCTGATAATCCCCAGGGTCAGTGTATCTAGTCAGGGATGGCTCCTACGAGCACTGAGACCAGGATGCTCACGACTACTCCAGCGACTATTCCTTATCTCTAGGAATCTCATATTAACTAATTCTTGACATTAAACTCTTAATACCGTGATAATTGTATTGAACGAACGTTCGTTCGATTGGAGAATCATGGAAACTTTTGACTCTTTCGGGTACCTGTTCACCCAACCCAACCAGCCTCTTGAGTTTTTTCAGTTTCAATCACGCGCGCAGGATCTTAAAGCAGGAGAAATTCTGGTCAAGGTAGCAGGTTGCGGACTCTGCCATACCGACCTTTCTTTCTTTTCGGGACAGGTCAAAACCCGCAAAGTCCCTTTGATTCTGGGCCATGAAATTAGCGGCACAGTCATCGCAGCGGGATCCGAGTCCGGGGAACTACTCCATGAAAACATCGTGATTCCTGCTGTACTCCCCTGTGGAGACTGCCAACTTTGCCTGAAATCTCGGGATAACATCTGTCAGTCGCAACTCATGCCTGGAAACGATTTTAACGGCGGATTCGCGTCTCACGTGGTTGTTCCCTCCAGATTCTGCCGTCCTCTGCCCGGGGACCTTGGTACGCTCAGTTTGCCAGAACTAAGCGTGGTTGCCGATGCCATCACAACCCCGTACCAGTCACTTCTAAGAAGTAACACGAGTGAGGGAGATCTGGCCATTGTCATCGGAGTAGGCGGAATCGGAAACTATATGGTTCAGCATGCCCGCAACGCTGGAGCGACAGTCATTGCAGTGGATGTGGATGATTACAAACTGAAAGCAGCACAGCGATGTGGTGCCAGCTACACCATCAATTCAGGAAACATGGATGAGCGGGAGCTAAAGAAGCGTATACGATCCCTGGTGAAGGAACATAAGCTTCCCCCGGATAGTTGGAGGGTTTTTGAGACCAGTGGAACCGCTGAAGGGCAAGCTAGCGCATTCGCTTTACTTTCCTTTGCAGGAAGTGTTGGTATTGTCGGATTTACCATGGCGAAACTGGAAGTTCGCCTGAGTAATATCATGGCCTTTGATGCGGATGTCTTTGGAAACTGGGGCTGCCGCCCGGCTCTCTATCCCGAAGTGATTCAAGCTGTGATCGATGGGAAAATTCAGGTTACTGAGAATATTGAACTCCGACCCCTGAGTTCCATCAATGAAACCCTGACAGAAGCCCTTGATCATAAGCTTAACAAACGCGTGATTTTCACACCTTAACCCTATGGAGCTGAAAATGAAAAATCATAATCTCTTGTCAGATATATCCTATCGCGAAATCAAAGTGGAGAAACGACCCCTCTTGGACAAGGATTTCAGTGAGATTGACGGTCTTTTCAATTACTGGATTTTCCTGGACAATCCCACCCAGCTTAACTCCTATACAACAGGGGCGATCAAAGAAGTAATTCTTGCCTTCCGACAGGCATCTTGTGACCGGTCGTCTGTCGCCATAATCTTTAGCGGCACCGGTGAGAAAGCTTTCTGTACCGGTGGGAATACGAAAGAATACGCTGAATACTATGCCGGTAATCCCCAGGAATATAAGCAGTATATGCGTCTGTTTAATGACATGGTCACCCAGATACTTCTGGTTGATAAGCCGGTCATCAATAGAGTAAATGGGATGCGCATCGGCGGTGGACAGGAAATTGGAATGGCTTGCGACTTTTCTATCGCCGCCGACACTGCCCGCTTCGGTCAGGCTGGGCCAAAGCATGGCTCGGCTCCCGACGGAGGATCAACTGATTTTCTACATCTTTTCGTCGGCATTAACAGGGCAATTGAATCCTGTACTCTCTGTGAACCCTGGAGTGCCCATCAAGCACTACGATTCGGCTTAATCAACCAGGTTGTTCCCGTACTCAAACGCAGGGACGGAGGCTACCAGATCAATCCCTTCGTCTACCTCGATGAAGCTATGGATAAATTCGGAAATCCTCGGTATGGCAGGTTTAAATCCGGAGAAGATAAGGACGAGGCCAAAATTCTAACCTCTGAGTGCAAGACAGACCTGGCATTATTGGATCAAGCAACAGACCAGATGGCCCTATCCCTGGCGAATACCATGCCTGACTGTCTTCACAAAACACTGGAATCCCTGCGCAAGAAAAAATTGGAGCATTGGCAGAAAAATTGCGAAACCAATCGTTCCTGGCTTGCCTTGAACATGATGACGGAGGCCAACGCAGGTTTTCGTGCCTTTAATGAAGGGCCTCGTAACCAGCGCGAAGTAGATTTCCTGAGTCTTCGACGCGAACTTGCCAAAGCTCGCCCCTGGAGTGAAGAGTTGGTTTCAGAGATTATGCCGGGTGGTAACAAGGACTAAATGGTCTCTCAGTTTCGAAGTTCAGGGCAACTTGCAAAGTGATTCGAGTTGACTGCTGTCAGTGCCGTGGTCCGTAACGACCAATTAGACCGACCGTTCATCTAGCCAGGAGGAGTAGAAAAATGGAAAAAAGAGTTGAAGTTCAAATGTGCTATGAAGGTCAAGTTGCTCAAATCATTCTTGGACCGGCACCCGGAAACATCTTGGATGAGTCTCTGATCCGAGAGCTGTCCTCAACGCTAAAAGAATTGGAATCTCCTGGGCTTTCGAGTCTGAAGTTGATTCTGATCCAGGGAGCTGGAAAGCACTTTAGTTTTGGTGCCAGCGTTGAGGAACACCTTCCCGGCCAGGTGGATAGTATGTTACCCGCTTTCCACAATCTCATCCACCGGATTTTGAGATCCCCTGTTCCTACCCTGGCAAATGTGCGCGGAGTTTGCCTCGGTGGCGGCTTTGAACTCTCTTTGGCCTGCTCCCTGTTTTTTTGTGAAGAATCATCCTCGTGCGGGGTTCCTGAGATTCAGCTGGGTGTCTTTCCACCTCCAGCGGCCGCTCTTCTTCCCTTCAAGACAACCCAGGCAGTCAGCAATGAGATGATTCTTTCCGGTAAACGTTTTAGCGGAATCGATCTGAAGAATTTCGGAATTGCCAATGGATGTGCCCCTAAGGAGGAGCTTGATACCCTGGTCAAGGATTTTATCGAAGGGAGTATCCTTCCTCACAGCGCCGCTTCCCTTCGCATAGCTCACCGGGCCGCACAGATGTCCATTGATAGTCACTTCGAGCATTTTATTGGACGCTTGGAAGCTCTGTACCTCAAAGAACTGATGGGTACAGAAGATGCCAAAGAGGGTTTGAATTCCTTTCTTCAAAAACGAGAGCCCCAGTGGAAGGATCGGTAGAAGGGTGAGCATTCATGGAAACTGAGTTGATCGTGAATGAAAATCTCGAAGCGATTCTAAGAGAATCAAGCCGACTCATGGCGCAAAACGGTTTCCACGGAACAAGCATGCGCGATCTTGCCAGGCAGACTGGGAGGAGCCTCTCAGGGCTATATCATTATTTTCAAAATAAGGAAGATTTGCTTTACCTGATTAATTCAGTTGGATTTACTTCATTATTGAAAACTTGGCAAAGCCTAAATCCTCGGTTTCAGGACCCGGCGGATAAGCTTTATGGCTTTATTTTTTCTCACTGCCTCTATTACGGGGAACACATGCATGAGATGCGAGTGATGACCTGGGGAACTCATACTCTTACTCCCGAAAATGCCGGTAAAATAAAGGAACTTAAAGGACAATATCTCAATTCTTGTATCGATATCCTCAAAGAATTCCCAGGCCAGGGGCCAGAAACTATTTCTGAACTATCCCTCCAGCGCCAGACCTACCTCCTCTTTGGAATGATGAATTGGCTCTTCGCCTGGTATGAGCCCGCCAATCACGGCAGCCACGAGGAACTGGTGAATGATATTTATCGAACCTTTCTGGTTGGATTTGCCGGTTCGTCGACTCATCTGGACCTCAATGGACTAAGCCAAAAAGCTGCTGACCTCCTGAGCACTCCCGCTCCCTGTAGTGATGTGGTTAAATCGAATTTTATACCGAAAAATAAGCGGCATGCCCGTTTGCACGATCATGACCAAAATAAGCTCATCGGAGATGAGCATAGGAGTCCAGAGACTCCTGGTCTGACCGGGAGTCCGGGCAAACCAGATGTATTTGGGCATAAGAAGGCAGGTTAAATATGGCGGAAACCATTGAAGAGATGGACCTCGATCAGCTTCTCAGCTTCACTGAAACCCTCTATGAAGACCTCAACCTCTCCTATGTTAAGGAATGGAAGGAAAAAACAGGGGCTCAAGCCATTGGCTACCTCCCTGTTTATGTTCCCCGTGAAATCATTCATGCCGCGGGAATGCTTCCCGTGGGAATTATGGGAGGTGGTGATAACCTTGAAATCATACGAGGTGACGCCTTCTACCAATCCTATATCTGTCATATTCCACGCTCCACCATAGAGCTTGGATTGAGCGGCAGACTTGATGTACTTGATGGAATGCTCTTCCCAGCTATTTGCGATGTGATTCGCAATCTCAGTGGAATATGGAAAATCCTGTTTGAGGATCGCTATGTCAAGTACATGGATTTTCCACAGAATTTCAAGAGTGAAATTGGCGGTAAGTTCTACATGTATGAATTGATGGATCTAAAGGCGGGCCTGGAATCCCTCGGCGGCAAAGAAATCACAGCTCACTGTTTGAGAGACTCCATTCGACTTTATAATCAAAATCGAGAAGCTGTGGAGGTCTTGTACCGGCTTCGCTCTGATAGTCCCCACCTCGTTAGCAGTTTTGAGCTCTACCTTCTCATGCGGGCTGGTAATATCCTCGAGGTCAGCGAACATACCAGGCTTCTTGATCGATATATGGACCTTGTAATCGAAGAGGATCGCCCAAAGAGAGATTATATCCGTGTCCTGATCACGGGGGTATTCTGCGAACAGCCGCCGGCATCCCTGATTCGTGCCCTGGAACAGAGTGGATGTTACATCGTTGATGATGATTGGATGCTTGGAGCCCGCTATCTACTAAAGAACGTTAGCACCAGCGAAGATCCTTTCAAGGCACTAACCCTGTCCTATCTCTATGACGGCATTCCCAATGCATCACGCTATATTGATCAGGAAGAAAAAGGGGCCTATCTACTGGATAGAGTCCAAAAACTCAAGGCCGATGGCGTAATCTTCGCAGCGCCAAGCTTCTGCGATCCCGCCCTTCTGGAGCAACCCATGCTCCAGGCTGCGCTTGATAAAGTGGAAGTACCTCATACCGCGTTCAAATATAGTGAAAACACGGGTCAGTTTCAGGTCATTAAGGAACAGACCGGTACGTTTGCCGACTCTATCAAGCTCTGGGGGGATCAATGAAAGACACAGAGAACCAGGAAACAATCCAAAAAGAAGAGAGCATGGTTCTGCAGAAGTCCATGATCGCGGATCACTTTGATGACCTCTCAGAGGTAAAGAACTCTGGTAAGAAGGTGGTCTATACTTTCGTCCCAGGAAATCTTAACGAACTGATATGGAGTTTCGACATGCTTCCGGTTCACCCGGAAATCAACGCTCTTCAGTCCGGAATGCGCAAGAAGAGCGGAGATTATGTGCTAGAAGCCGAAAAATACGGGCATTCGGAAGACGTATGCACTTATGTGAAGTGCGATATTGGGATGCTCAAAAAAGGCAATATCGGCCCCACGGGAAAGCCCATACCTCCTCCCGATCTGCTACTTCTGAGCTATACGGGCTGCTTCACTTTTATGAAGTGGTTCGAATTGCTTAAGCTGGAATATGACTGTCCCGTAGTCATGCTCCATATTCCCTACCAGGCCGACGGTAAAATCACCGACCCCATGGTTGAATATTCAGTTCGCCAACTCAGGGAAGAAGTGATCCCTGCGATGGAAAAAGTTTCCGGAAAGAAGTACGACGAAGAAAAACTGAAAAAATTTCTGGCCAGCTCCTCTCGAGCCGAAGCAAACCTGGTCAAAGTCTGGAACTCCGCAAAGAATCGTCCTTCCCCCATCGACGCCTATTTTGGTGGTGTCTATTACGTAGGACCAATCTTTACTGCTTTTCGGGGACTTGAGCAGTGTGAGCGTTACTATGAGAAGCTTTCAGAAGAAGTCGCTCAGCGCATAAGCATTGGGGAGGGGCCAACAACCCCCGATGGAGTCATGAAGGAAGAACGCTACCGCCTGGTGGTAGAAGGTCCTCCAAACTGGACTAGCTTTAGAGAATTCTGGAAGATGTTTTATGACGAAGGAGCAGTAGTAGTCAGCTCTTCCTATAGCAAGGTAGGGGGGCTCTATGACCAGGGTTTCCGACATGATCCAAATCGACCGCTTGAGAGTCTTTCTGAGTATTGCCTGGGTTGTTACACTAACCTGAATTTACCCAGCCGCATTGACTACCTGGAGCAGTCGATGAACAACTTCAACGCCGATGGTTTTCTGATCAATTCCATTAAAAGCTGTAATTCCTTCTCCGCTGGCCAACTTCCTATCTTGAGAGAGCTGGAAAAGCGAACAGGAAAGCCCGGTGGGTTTATCGAATCAGACCTTGTAGATCCGCGTTACTTCTCCCCTTCCAATATCAAAAACCGCCTGGAATCTTATTTCCAGATGATCGAAGCCAGGAAATAAGGAGCGTTCATGAAGTGTTATGTAGGAATTGACCTGGGCTCTACCACCACCAAGGCAGTCTATATGGACGAGGATGAAATGATTCTGGGCAGGGGAATCACTAACTCACGAAGCAATTATGAACTTGCCTGTGAAATTGCCAGCGAAGAGGCTGCTATCAATTCAAGGTTTCAGTACCTGGAGAACAGCCTTAGAGTGGACCTCAACGACAGTGACGAAGTCAATCATCTCATTGACTGGTTCTGGTGCAAATTTAAACTAGCCCAGCACTTGGAACAGGTCAAGATGCTCGAACAAGTCTGTGCGCGCTCGATGGATGAATGGGCTCATGAAATCTCAAAGGCAACCTATCATTCCGCTCTGGAAGTTCTATTTGAACGCATGCGCGACCAGGCTGAGGGGCTTTTCATTCCAGGGGAAAAGGCAAAGAGCGACTTCTTCAGGGATATAGCTTCGAGTCAATACATGGAGCATGCCGAGTTTTTAAGTGAGGATGAAAATATTTCCTTTGAGAAATTGACCAGTATCTATGATAAGGCGATTCTCAGGGTGGAAGCGGTAAATTTTTCCTCTCATTACAAAGCTTACCTGCATTTTGCTTCTGCAGAGATTGGCAAACTCCAGCAGTTTCAGCCCTTCACGGAAATCATCAGCAAGACAACTCAGAAAGCTGTTGATTTAGAGTTTGAAGTGCTAAGCACTATCGGCACCGGTTACGGGCGACAGACCCTGCCATTCAGTAAGGACCAGATTCGATCGGAAATCCTATGTCACGGACTCGGAGCACATTTTATGTTTCCTGAAACCAGCACCGTGCTCGACATCGGGGGGCAGGACACCAAGGCAATCCAGGTTGACCCTGCCGGGATTGTCACCAATTTTCAGATGAATGACCGATGCGCCGCGGGATGCGGTCGATACCTCGGCTATATCGCGGATGAAATGAATATGGGAGTACATGAGCTAGGGCCAATGGCTATGCAGGCTCACAAAACGGTCAAGATCAATTCCACCTGTACTGTTTTTGCCGGTGCCGAGCTAAGAGAACGGCTTGCGCTCGGGGAAAGACGGGAGGATATCCTCAGCGGACTGCATCGCGCCATCATTCTTCGAGCGATGAGTCTATTGGCTCGTAGCGGGGGAGTTTCAGATGAGTTTACATTTACTGGAGGCGTTGCCAAGAATGAGGCGGCAGTTCAAGCACTCCATAAGCTCATCGAGGAGAATTATGGAAAGATTAGAATCAATATTTCCCCAGACAGCATCTATACCGGGGCAATCGGGGCCGCGCTATTTGCCCATCGAGGGCTCAATGTGGAATTTGACCTGAAAAGGCAGCGAGGGAAGAGAAAATAGGAGGGGTTTATGATGCATACAGTCGGCATTGATGTGGGTTGCGGAGCGATCAAAGTGGTATTGATGCGATTTGATGATAAGGGTGGTACCGAAGAAATCCTGCATTGTCTCCAGGCCAAAATTCGCAGACGAAATATAAAGGAAGTAATCACACATACTTTCAGTGCTCTCCTTGAGCACTGTGACGTCAGGGAGGATGAGATTGCCTATGTTGCTTCCACAGGCGAAGGAGAGCTCGTTGATTTTCGAAGGGGCCACTTCTATTCGATGACCACCCACGCCCGCGGAGCACTCTTTCTCAATCCTCATGCCCGCGCCGTACTCGATGTAGGCGCACTGCACGCCAGGGCTCTCGTCATGGACAAGCGATCTAAGGTCCTAGATCATCGCATGACCTCCCAATGTGCCTCTGGCTCCGGGCAGTTTCTCGAGAATATTTCTCGCTACCTGGGAGTCTCTCTTGAAGATGTTGGCAGGCTCTCAGCTCAGGCAGAGGAGCCCGAACCGGTTTCTGGGATTTGCGCCGTACTGGCAGAAACAGATGTGATCAATATGGTAAGTCGTAACATACCGGCTGCCAGTATTCTCAAGGGTATACATATTTCCATCGGAAAGCGCTTGATGGGGCTTTTAAGAATGGTCAAGGCAGAGGGGCTTGTTTTGGTCACCGGGGGTCTCGCTGCTGATGTAGGTTTAATCGCGGTTCTCAGGGATCTTAGTGTGAAGATGGATCTGAATATAGACCTCCAGTCCCATGAACATTCTGTGTTTGCGGGTGCCATAGGTGCTGCTCTATGGGCTAGTTTCAGACATCTGAAGTTAGAAGAGAAGAGTAGGGCTGCGGCATGATCTCACTAGAGGGAAAGGTTGCCCTGGTAACTGGAGCAGGTCAGGGTATTGGAGCGGTTATCGCGCACACTCTAGCCCGCATCGGTGCTGCCGTCACGCTTCTGGATCTCAATGAAGATTTACTTACCCAAACCACTGATTCCCTGAAGTCGGAAGGTCTTAACGTTAGAGCCTGCTGCGGTAGTGTAACGGACCAATCGTTTATCAATGATGTTGCAGGTGATCTTCACCACCAACTGGGGCGCATTGACATTCTGATCAACAATGCTGGAATCATCCGCGATCATTTCCTGGAGAAAATTTCACAAGAAGATTGGGACGCGGTGATGGATGTAAATCTTAAGGGTCCCTTTTTCTGCTGTCAGTCGGTAGTCCCTTTCATGCGTGAGGCAAAGGCTGGCAAGATCATAAATATAATTTCACGCTCCTGGCTAGGGAACCCAGGTCAGAGCAACTATTCAGCCAGCAAAGGGGGGCTTGTCAGTCTTACCCGTACTCTTGCTCTTGAATTAGCTCCCTTTCAAATTCAAGTAAATGGGATTTCTCCCGGGCTTATCGACACTCCTATGGTCCGGGGATTGCCAGAAAAGGTTCGAACTCGGCTCCTACGCCTTCAGCCCACCGGCAAAATGGGTACACCGGAGGATATTGCCGCGGCTGTCAGCTTTCTCTCCTCGGATCTGGCCAGCTTCATCACAGGACAGATCTTACATGTGGATGGCGGTAAGAGTTGTGGAATTCTAGGACTCTGAAGGAACAACATGGATGCATATATCATTGAATCTCGAAGAACACCAATCGGTCGTTCCCACCCTGAAAAGGGAATTTTCAAGGACCTTCGGGCCGATGAACTGCTTTGCGCATTGATGAAGAACATGAACGAAGTCCTTGATGCGAAGTTTCTGGATGATATTTTCATAGGCTGCGTAGGCCAACACCTCGAGCAGGGGAAAAACATAGCGAGGTTGTCGGCCCTTTTGGCTGGCTACCCTGCCGCTGTCCCGGCGGTAACGATCAATAGACTCTGCGCCTCGAGTCTACAAGCCCTGGTATCAGGATCCCTGACAGTGGAAGCGGGACTTGGAAAAGTTGTCTTAGCTGGCGGAGTGGAACACATGCACCATGTTCCTATGACCCAGTGCCTGGATTACCACCCGCAGCTCCTGCAGAGTTTTGAATTCCCCTTTACCCACATGGGATTGACCGCTGAAAAAGTAGCTACTACTTTTGATATTTCCCGAGAATCCCAGGACCACTACGCGTTAGAGAGTCATCGCAAAGCGGTGACCGCCATAGAGTCTGGATATTTTTCAGCAGAAATTTTTCCTGTTGACCTGCCGGACAATACCACCGTTGACAGGGATCAAAGCCCCCGTAAGGGAACCAGCCTAGAGGCCTTGAATGGATTGAAGCCTGCCTTTCAAGAGGGCGGGAGTGTCACGGCGGGCAATTCATCCCCCCTCAGTGACGGTGCCAGTCTCTGCCTACTGGCTTCACTGGAAGGTTGTAATCAATTTGAACTACGAGCCCGTGCTCGGATTCTAGACGCAACCGTTGTTGGTGTTGACCCTTGCCTGATGGGTATGGGACCCGTACCGGCGGTGAAGTCACTCCTTCAAAGACAACGGCTCAATGTCATGGATATCGATGTCTTTGAGATCAATGAAGCTTTTGCCTCCCAGGTACTGGCCTGTCAGCGTGAACTGGAAATCCCGGAAGATCGGCTTAATCCATGCGGAGGCGCAATCGCCCTTGGGCATCCGCTGGGATGCACCGGCACACGACTGATCACTACCCTGCTCTCTCATATGGAAAGACGGGACCTTGGCCTGGGAGTGGTCTCCATGTGTATTGGCCATGGTCAGGGTATGGCGGTTTTGATAGAGAGGATGTAAATGAGCCGCTGTCTGCTAACTCTTAGAGTCAACGGTAAAACCTACACACGTGCCGTTTGGGCTGGCATCACCCTTCTTGAGTTTCTGCGGGATGAGATATCCCTCACCGGTACAAAGAAAGGCTGTGACCAGGGAGAGTGCGGTTTATGTACAGTTTTGGTTAACCAGGAGCCGGCTCTTTCCTGCATCCTGTTGGCCCAGGAGGCTCAGGACTGTGAAATTACCACCATTGAAGGCGTCGCTGAACTATTGAATTCTTCCGGTGAAAATCTCGAGAATGACTCTCAAGAACCCAGTCTACACCCTGTGCAGTCCTCCATGGTCGAAGAGGGAGCAATTCAGTGCGGATTTTGCACACCAGCCATGGTGCTGAACGGGGTGGCCTTTTATAACCGGGTTGGAGATGGGCAGGAGAAACTCTGCAAAGACGGAATCAAGGCCTGTATCTCGGGCACCATCTGCCGCTGTACCGGTTATAAGAAGATCGAAAAAGCGATTCACTCCGCCTGTTCAAAGGATACCCTGGATTCCACTGGTGCCGGAGTCCCGCGAAACGCTGTTTCCAAGAAATCTGGTTTGATTGGCCGGCCAACTCCTTATCTTTGCGCGGTGAATAAGGTCACAGGGAAGGCTGAATACACCGATGACATCCGCCTAAAGAATCCTCTATTTGTTAAAATATTGCGCTCGCCATATGCCAGCGCTCGAATTCTATCCCTGGAGTCAAAGGAAGCTATGAGCCTGCCCGGAGTTCGGGCGGTCATTAGCGGATCGGATTTTAATGTGACTTTCGGGGTTCTTCCCATTAGTCGTGATGAACCGGCGATCGCTAAGGGGAGGGTACGGTACGTGGGCGAACCTGTGGCCGCGGTGGCTGCTGAAACAGAAGAGGCCGCCCGCAAAGCCCTGGAACTCATCGAGGTTAAATACAAAGTTCTACAACCCTGTCTCGATATTGAGAAAGCCCTTCTTCCAACTAAAGATCCTATCCACCCTGAGCTTAAAAAGGGCAACAACCTGCACAAGTCTGTAGAACAGCAATTCGGAGATCCTGAAATTGGTTTTGCCCAGGCTCATGTTACGGTGGAGCAGCAATTTGAGTTTCCTTCCATCAACCATGCTTTTACAGAACCCCATGCCACACAAGTTGAGATCGATGGTCAGGGTAGTTTGACCGTATATTCCTCCACACAGGTTCCCCATTATTTACACAAATCCCTTTCCCTCGTACTTGAAATCCCCGTAGACAAGATTCGTGTGATCAAACCTCACCTTGGTGGGGGGTTCGGAGGTAAGAGCGATCCCTTCACACACGAGATGATCGCCGCCAAGTTAGCCCTTTGTACCCGTCGTAACACGCGTATTGTACTCAGTCGCGAGGAAGTCTTTCAGACGCACCATGGAAGGCATGCTACCAGGCTGAATATGAAACTTGGAGCGGACCCGCAAAAGGGCTTGTTGGCACTCACCGGTAGAATGCTCATTGATGGAGGCGCTTACGCTAGTTTTGGTGTCGTAACCACGTATTACAATGGTGTGCTGCTCGAGGGGCCTTATCAACTTCAAAATTTTGGTTTCCAATGTCAAAGAGTGTATACAAACAAGCCCATGTGCGGAGCCATGCGGGGACATGGAGGGGTAAATCCTCGTTTCGCCAGTGAAGTGTTATTGGATATGGCTTGTGAAAAAATGAGGGTGGATCCCTGTGAATATAGATTGCAGCATTTCCTGAAGCCCAATTCCCTGACCCCCAATCAATTCCGGATTACTTCGACAGGAATTCGGCATGGACTGCAAGAAGCCATGAAGCGTACCCATTGGAGTGAAAAATATGCTCAACTACCGTTTGGACGAGGCATAGGGGTAGCTTGCGGCTTCTTTATAAGCGGCAGCGCTTTACCCATTCACTGGAACGAAATGCCCCAATCAAGTGTTCGTCTAACCCTTGATTTCGATGGTGTGGTAACCATTTACTCAGGGGCTGCTGACATTGGACAAGGGTCGGATACGATCCTGGCCCAGGTTGTGGGAGAAGTCCTGGGTCTCCCCCTTTCTATGATACGCGTGATCAGTGCCGATACCAGGCTTTGCCCCATTGATTATGGATCTTATAGTTCCAGGGTAACTTTTATGGCAGGCAATGCTGCTCGTAACGCAGCTATCCGAATGCGCCGCCAACTCTTACAAAGCGCTTGCGAAATCCTCCACTTAGAGATCCCTGAGACCAGGGAATCTGACCCCAAAGAAAAGAATTTTTTTGCGCAGGGAGGTCAGTTGCCTCTTTATAACCAACCCTATCTTGGGGCCAATCCAGATTACCGGGATGGATTTAACTTTTCGGATCAAAGCATTATCGCACCTGATGGAAGAACTCTCAGCTTTCAGGAAGTCCTGGTCAAATCTATGGACTTTCATGGAGCCTTACAGAGTAGAGGCGCATATATTTCTCCAGAGCTGGGAGGAGATTTCAAGGGAGCCGGTGCCGGATTAAGTCCATCCTATAGTTTCACTGCTATGATCACCGAGGTAGAGGTTGATCCAGAAAGTGGATTCATCAGGGTTTCTAAGGTTACCTGCGCTCATGACTGTGGAACGCCTCTGAATCCTCTTGCGGTAGAAGGGCAGCTTGAGGGCTCAATTCATATGGGCCTCGGGCAAGCCCTGTGTGAAGCCATGGATTACGACAAGTCGGGCCGCGCCCTGAATGAATCCTTTCTTGGTTACAAAATTCTCTCAGCGCTCGAGATGCCCGAGATTGATATTGTCCCTTCCATATCCTATGACAATGAAGGACCCTTTGGTGCCAAGGAAGTAGGGGAAGGGGCCCTGGCACCCGTTCTACCCTCTCTGGCCAACGCTCTCTACGATGCTGTGGGCGTGAGAATGTTTTCCTTGCCCATAACACCGGACAAGGTGTTGCAGGGAATTGCCAAAACAACGGCTTCGGGAGAGGGATTAACCTGATGACTCCTTCCCTTCAATACCATCGACCCAAGACGAAAGAAGAACTCTTCGAGCTATTGGAGAAAAGTCAACCCGAAGAGAGAGTGGTAATCCTGGCCGGGGGGACTGATCTCATGCCTGCTCTCAAGCGACTTCCCCTTACTGATGAGCCAACCAGACTGATCAGTTTGAAAAATGTTGCGGAGCTTCGCAGTATTTCAACCGATGGGGGTGAGATTACCATTGGCTCTGGCATCACACTCTCAAAACTGGAAAAAGATCCCCTCGTAAAGGAGTTGCTGCCCTGCCTTAGCTCGACTTCCTCTTTGGTAGCATCCCCACAAATCCGAACCCTGGCCACCATTGGTGGAAATCTTCTGGTAGATAACCGCTGTGTGAACTTTAATCAGAACCTGCACTGTAAGCCTCATGAGCAGTTTTGTTTTAAAGCACAGGGAGATTCCTGCATTTTATTATCCAATACTCACACGGACCGCTTCCCACTTTGCAGAGCCCGATTTGTGTCAGATCTGGCGCCGGTTCTCACGCTACTCAATGCACGCTTGTGCATCCAAAGCCCCCAGGGTGAACGAGAGATCTCCTTGAGAACATTTTATTCCGAAGATGGTGTGGAGAAGAATCCACTCTTTCAGGGTGAGATTCTAGTTTCCATTAAAGTCCCGATCCCCAGGACTTCCCAGGTAGCTTATCGAAAACTTCGAATCCGAAACACCATCGACTTTCCATCCCTTGGTGTGGCTCTCTCCATCCTCGATGACACCGACAAAAAGCTTTTCATGGTGGAGGCTGCCATCACGGGCATCGATGTACTACCAAGGACTTTTCACGTTTTTCTCTCAGAGTACCCATCGGAAGAATCCATGCTGGAGAACCTCTGTTCTCAGGCACGCAAGGGAACTACTGCCCTCCGGCAGGATTTCTTTTCCCCGGCATATCGTAAAAAAATGATTGGTGTATTTATATGCTCCCTCTACTACAAACTTCGAACTGGTTTTGGCGAAGCTCAGTCCAACCAAACCAAAGGCAAAGGAAATGTTGATCATGAGTAATGAAATCTTTCGCAGTGATGCGTTTAAGCCCCCAAAAGGGGCGCAATTAAAGGTTGGAGAAGATGAGAAGATTGTATTTCTATCGGCTACCCGAACCCCTTTCATCCAGGTCGGAGGGGACTTCAAGAATCTAAGCCCGATAGAACTCGGAGTCTTCGCCGCTCGAGCCGCTATTGAAAAGGCAGACTTGATTGGTCGAGAAAACCAGATTCAGGAGTCCATATTTGGCAATGCTATGCATACGAGTATTGATTCCCACTATGGTGCTCGTCATGTAGGTCTCAGGTCTGGCCTGAGCTATTTCTCCACGGGTCTTACCGTAAACCGGATATGCTTTTCAGGCGGAGAGGCGATTATTCAGGGAGCCAAGCAGCTTCTTCTCGGAGAATCGGAGCTGGTCCTTGTAGGAGGCTATGAGAGCACCAGTCAGTCCCCGACACTACAGTTTGGCTCGTCTTTCGGCTATCCCTACATGGAAGGTCCAAGGACCTTCGCCCTGTTCAAGGACGGGCTGAGTGATACCTTTACCGGTACAGATATGATGGGTACTGCGGAAAATCTTGCCAATCGCTACGGGATATCAAGAGAGGAGGCCGATGAATTCGCTCTGAGTTCGCAGCAAAAGGCCGCCGCGGCAAAGATGGATGGGAGATTATCCTCTGAGATTACACCGGTTTCCCTCCCCTCCCGTAAAGGATTTCTTGAGGTCTGCGAAGATGATCTTCCGCGGCCTCAAACCACGCTTTCCAGCCTTGGCCGATTGCCTGCTGTAAAGTCTGGCGGAGTTCAGACTGCTGGGAATTCAAGTGGAATTGTTGACGGAGCCGCAGCACTCATAATGGCTACCGAAACTAAGGCCAGGGAACTTGGAGTCGAACCCATAGGGGAGCTTCTTTCATGGGGAACTTCCGGTGTAGATCCATACTTCATGGGTATTGGCCCCGTACCTGCCTGTAGACTCGCGCTGCAGCGCGCCGGATTGATTTCCAGTGATGTAGATCATTTTGAGATCAATGAAGCCTTCGCGGCCCAGTATCTTGCTGTTGAACGGGAGCTGGAACTCGATCGCTCAAAAGTAAATCTTAACGGTGGAGCCATCGCGTTGGGACACCCACTGGGCGCATCCGGGGCACGCATGGTTGTAGCTCTTCTCACCCTTGGTGGTATGGGTCTTGCTTCCGCATGCATAGGCGGCGGACAGGGTGGTGCCATACTTGTTAACGCATATCAAAAATAGGAGATCAGGTCATGTCAAAAGATGAAGTTAATAGCAAGATCGAAGTGCTGATTGTAGGTGCGGGAACTATGGGAGCCAGCCTGGCTCAAGCCTATGCCCAGAGTGGATTTCAAACCGGTCTTCTGGATATAGATGAACCCGTTTTAAACCAGGCCCTCATGAAAATCGATCAAGAACTTCAGGGAGCGGCAAAATCAAGAATCTTCAGTCAAGAACAAGTTCTGGAGATTAAAGGAAGAATTCAAACATCCACTGACTACACAGCACTCTGCAGTTCCTCTCGCCTCAAGTTGGTCATTGAGACTGCTACCGAAGATATTGAAATTAAGAAGGAAATTTTTCGGAGACTTGATGAACTCTGTCCACCTCACACGGTGCTTGCCTCAAATTCCTCTTCCCTGGATGTCAATGTTTTAGCCAGGGCAACAAGACGGCCGGACAAAGTGGTGTGGATGCATTATTTCTACCTCCCTCACAAGAACCGTGCAGGGGAGTATGCCCCTACCGATACGGCGTCGATGGAATCCATTGAAGTCGCGGCCAGATATATGAAACTCGCTGGGAAGGTAGCTACGCCTATCCTAAACAGCCGCAAAGGAGGGGCTGCTGACATCATTTTTGTGGCCTTGCTTCTGGAAGCAGCGCGGATGCGCCAGGAAGGTTTTTCAGTAGCCGCGATCGAGGCCGGAGGGCGTGCTGCCTTTGATATGCCCATAGGATTTCTAGGCCTGATGGATTCCACTGGAATTCCCATTGGTTATTACACAATGCGTTCCTTCAGTGATGATTCCAATCCAGAGGACCAACAGTATCGTGTCTATCAGGACTTCTTCAAACCTCCCCAAATTTACAAGGAAATAATGGATCGTTTCCTGGATGCCAAAGACAAGTCCTCCGTGCGCTGGGTAGAGGATGGTGATCTTGATGAGAAATCAGATCCAACTCTTGAGAACCAGTTAAAAGAGAGGTTTCAGGCCGTCGGATTCATGACTTCAATCGAGGTTGTAGATAGCGGGGTGATCAAACTCAGTGAGGTCGACCCGCTCTGTGAAAATGCGTTTTTGTGGGGTAAGGGTCCCTTTACTTTGATGAATGAATTAGGGCTGAGGGAGATCCGCAGAATCACGGCCGAGAGATTTGAGTTAGCCCGTCAACAGGGTATCCATTTCCCCATGCCCTCATTACTCACCAAGCAGGTGGAAACCTGCCAATCCTGGGTTCTTGATAAGGGTACCATTCAATATCAAACAGAACAGGGAGGTCAAATAGCACGGATCACAATTTCCAATCCAAAGAATGCAAATGCCCTGGATACCTCTGTTTTCCTGGAACTAAAGTCCGCCTTTAGCCGCGCAGAGAATGATGAGAAAGTGCAGGTTATCCTCTTTGACTCCGCTCCCATAAAGACCTTTATCGCAGGTGCAAATGTTTCCGCATTTGTAGACCGCATCAAGGAGGGTGAGGTAGGGAAAATCGTATCAGAAACACGGCTTTGGCAAGAAATTCTCTTCAAGACAATTACCGGCGGGCAAAAACCTCGCATTGCCATTGTGGATGGGAATACTCTTGGTGGCGGGGTTGAAGTTGCTCTTGCCTTTGCCTATGACCCCAGGAGTGTTGTAATTGTCACAGATCGAACCAGTTTCACTCTGCCGGAAGCCCGCCTGGGAATCTATCCTGGAATGCGCGGTAGCTGCCTTCTCCCGCATCTGATCGCAAATGCAACCGGTGATCCTCTACTGGCTGCGGCGTTATCAAGGTATTACATTCTGGCTGGCGGGTCACCCACCTCTTCGCCAAGAGTGATTCAGCACCTTGGACTGGCTGACTGCATTGTCCCATCTCATTGCCGAGATGATGCGGCAGCAAGTATTTCTTCGTGGATTCTTAACCATGGCGGTGCTATCCCCTCTCCAGATGAACTCTCACAATTGGATTTTATTCGAATTGATGAAGGGCTTACTCTTGATGAAAGGGAGGAAATGCGATGGATGAGAGACCTCTTCTCCCGACCCCATTTTCTACCCTGGCTTTACGCTATCGGATTTGGCTGGATTAAGCCTGACCTGAGTGGGAACCAATTAGACTTTGTCAGGCGCGTCGCTCGACGGGTCGCTTCAAACTCGCCCCATGCTGTAATGGTGTCCGCTCAGCTCATCGGATTGGCCATGCAGGCATTTGAAGAGAAGGTGGACCTCTCAGAAATTGCAGAAAATGAACTGCAGAATTATCTTCACCGTGTTTTTAATCATCCTGACGCCCTCGAAGGTCTTAGCGCTTTGTTGGAGCGGCGCAGAGCCTCCTTTTGCAGCGATCCTTTTCTCTAGGAGTAAGAAATGGTACCCATCGAATCCACAATGATTCTCAAACAGCTCCTAAAGGAGTATTTCCAGGATTTTTTCCCGGTGGACAAACCCACACCCAGGGTTGCGTGGTGCAGTTCAGTAGGACCGGCAGAAATCCTGGTCAGCATGGGTTTTCAGGTTTATTATCCAGAAAATCACGGAGCTCTATTGGGTGCCACCAGGCAAAGTAATCAATATATTCAATCCGCTCACGCCAAGGGATATTCCCCGGATATCTGCTCCTATCTAACTTCAGATGTTGGAGCTTTCCAGGAGGGGCAAACACCCCTTACGAAGGCATATGGGATACCATCGGTCCCTAAGCCTGATGTTCTGGTCTACAACACGAACCAGTGTCGTGAGGTACAAGACTGGTTCAACTTCTATGCCAGACATTTCAAAGTTCCCGCCGAGGGAATATTCTCTCCCTGGAAGGTGGAAAAAATTACTCCTGAGCAGGTTACCTGCGTGAAAGATCAATTCAAGGCGCTCATCGAGTCGCTGAGCCCCTACAGTCCGAGAGCCTTTGACCCCGAGAGATTGCAGCAGGTTCTAGAGCTGTCCTCGAGATCCTCACAGCTATGGGGCGAGTTTCTGCGCAAGTCTCAGACAGTACCGGCACCATCCACTTTCTTTGACGGGTGTATTCACATGGCGCCCGCCGTAGTGCTTCGGGGTCTACCGTCAGCGGTTCAGTATTATGAAGCGCTCAACCAGGAAATCGATGCGCGCATCGAGAAGCAAGTTGCAGCAGTCCCCAATGAACAGGTCCGTCTGTACTGGGAGGGAATGCCTATCTGGGGTAAGTTACGCTTTTTCTCAGAACTTTTTGAAGGTTTAGGTACCTCTGTGGTCGCTTCCACCTACTGTAATTCCTGGATCTTTGATTCCTTTGATACCAGGGATCCCCTGGAGAGTATGGCCAGAGCTTATACAGAAATCTTCATTAATCGCGGTGAGGAAACCAAGGAAGAAACCCTAAATTCCACGGCCCGAGAATACCAGGTGGACGGAATTATCTACCATGATGCCAAAACCTGCCCCTACAATTCTAACTCGCGATTTGGTCTTCCCCAACGACTGCATAAAAAATCTGGAATTCCCTACCTCATCCTCAATGGTGATCTCTGTGATCTGAGGTGTTTTTCAGAGGAGCAGACCATCACTTCCATAGAAGCCTTCATTGATCAGATTGGAGAAAACTGAAAATGTTTTTTGCCGGAATCGACCTCGGATCTTCCTATACCAAAGTTGTAATCCTCGATTCGCAGGGAACTCTTGTGGCCTTCCATTCTCACAAAACTGGCACTAGTTTTGAGAACGCCTGTAAAGTTTCCATGGATGCATGCCTTAATGATTTGAGCATCAGCAGAGATGACATCGCCAGGGTAGTCTCGACGGGGATCGGTCGAAGAAACTGCAAATTTTCTGAACTTAAGAAGTCAGAGATTAGCTGCCTTGCCCGTGGAGGCTGGCATCTGGCCCCTGATTGCAATACAGTTGTGGATATCGGTAGCCAGGATAATAAGGTTGTCTTTCTAACCAGCAAAGGTAAGCTGGATCATTTTCAAATGAACCGGAAATGCGCCGCCGGGACAGGAGCCTTTATACAAGAGATCTCCATGCATCTCGATTTAGAGATTGAACAGATGAATACAATGGCTAGCGAGGCCCGCAAGGCAGTTGAGGTTGGCAGTTATTGTACGGTGTTCGCGAGTACGGAAATCATTCATCACATTCGCGGTGGTAAGAATCTTGAAGAAATCATCCGCGGAGTTTATACCTCAGTTGTGAAGAGAATCATGGAAATGGGTGTTCGTGATAGCGGTGTTCTGCTCTGTGGTGGATTGGTAGAGAAGAATCCCGTCCTTGTGGAGTTGTTCAGGGAAAGACTTCTTGAGACGGTTGTGGTCCCCAATAATCCTCAATTTGCCGGAGCCATTGGTGCGGCCCTCTATGGGATAAACAAAGATAGAATCAGCGCTGTCAGCGAATGAGAATTTGAAACGAGAGGAATCTGACTATGAGAATGAACTACCAGAAATCAGATCAAAGTCTCGGATCGTTTGAACCCAGTATCGGTATGATGCTGGCGGAACGCAGGAATCGCCTGGGATCCTTAACGGTACTTCGGCAGAGGATAAAGGGTCTCGAACAAGGGCCTATCTTCTCCAAAACTTCCTGGGATGAACTCTATTTTGAAATCGCCAGCGTAGGTACTTCCCTCCTCACAATGGGTGTACAACCCTCTGATAAATTGGCCGTACTCTCGAGGAACAGCCGGGAAATGCTGGTCTTTGAGCTTGCGTGTATGAGTATTGGAGCGGTTTCCGTCCCCATATTTTCCGAATACCCACCTCCTCAAGTTGAGTATATCCTGGTTCATTCAGATGCCAAATATTTAGCCGTCAGCGATGGAGACCATCTTGAAACCGTACTGAAAGCAAATGGTTCTGATGGTCTTAAAAGGATTTTCCTCCTACAGGAAGCACCCCTCGAGTTCTCTCTTAATGTTAGCGCGTTTTCTGAATTGCTAAAGATAGATGAGAAGGTGAAATCATCAGGTTTTCTAAAATTCCACGAGGCAATGGAACGGGTGACCCCTCAGGAGCCCTGTGTAATTATGTATACCTCAGGAACTACCGGAAAACCAAAAGGTGTGGTCCTTACCCATGGCAATATCCTCTCCCAGCAAAAGGCCCTGGATCAGCTTTGGAATCTTGGTCCCGCTGATCGATTTCTATGCTATCTCCCATGGCACCATAGCTTTGGGGGGCTTTTTGAGCGCTTTCGCGCGCTTTATTCAGGGGCTACACTCTGCCTCGATGACAGCTATGGTCGAGACCTCCAGCGACTCATCGAAAACTTCAAAGCTATTAAGCCTACAGTCTATTTCAGCGCCCCCAGAATCTATCAGGCACTTGTGACCGAGGCTAAACATGATCCCAGCGTAGAATCCGAATTGATCCACAAGGAGCTCAAATTCGTCTTTACTGCCGCGGCACCATTGCCTACAGACGTTTCTCAGTATTTCAGGGACAAGGGAATTCCCGTAGTGGAAGGCTGGGGATTAACCGAAACCTCACCCTGCTGCACTATAACCTCCTTGAAATCTAAGCCTTTAAACTCAGTGGTTGGGCATCCTATGCCAGGAATTGAATTAAGGATTTGTGAGTCTGGAGAAATCCTGGTTAAGGGTCCCAATGTGATGCTTGGTTATTACAAAGATCCTGAAAGAAGCGCGCGGATCCTTGACAAATCCGGCTGGCTGCATACCGGTGACCTGGGAGAACTCTCCGATAAGGGACTTAAATTAAAGGGAAGACAAGACGGTGTATTCAAACTAGCTAACGGTGAGAAGGTATCCTCACACCTCATTGAAACTGAACTAGTGAACAGCAATGATTATATCGACTCCGCCGTAGCCATTGGAGTCGGTAGAAATTATGTCTGTGCCCTTCTCTTTCCAAATTTCAAGAATCTTAGTTCCTGGGCGAAAGAGCAAGGAATTAAGGATACCGAGATAGCATCATTACTGAAATCAGACGCCGTCAGGACACTCTTGGCTCAGGAGATTGAAGAGGTAAATAAAAGACTCACAGAAAAATACGCGCGAATCCGTGCTGCTGTCGTTGTTGGACGCCCGTTGAGCCTTGAGCGTTCTGAACTTACGCCCTCTCTTAAGGTAGTAAGATCAAGGGTGGAGGAGCATTTTTCACCAACGATTCATACTCTCTATGAAATCTTGCAGCGAAAACTTCAGGGACCAGTAAATGGACTTTACCTGAAAAAGGAGCAGCTCTTTCTTCCCTCTGATTTCGCACATCCGATGGAAATCGTAGCTGATACAAACCAGGCTTTAAACAGCCAGCCGGGATCCGGCCAGATTATTTATGAACGAAATATCAATTCTGTTGTAAAACGACTTGATGAGTGGACGATCCGGGCTGAAGCCTCACTGGTTGACCTGAACCACGGCATGCGGGTCAGTCTTACCATTGATCTACGAACCAACAATATTCATAGCGCTACAGCCAGCATTCTGAAAGCTCCATTTCAAATCTGCACTCGCACTACAGAGCTGATCAAAAAGCTGGAGGGAATTCGCCTTGAGAGGGGTATCAATCGGAAGCTTCTGCAAATCCTGGGCTGTTCTAATGGATGTACCCACCTGTATGAACTCGCCCTGAATGCAGTACGACTGGCCTTCAATGTAAGAATGGGATTGAGCTTCAATTGGGATGAATGGGTTTCGCGCACGGTCAGTGAGGACGAATTTATTGAAGCCGCCCTGCCTCAGCTTAGAAATAGCTGTCTACCTTTCTGTGACCCTGAAAAACAGATTTCGAAATGAGGGCTTCGAAGTGTGAGAGTATGCGAGAGAATTGGAATAGTTCCGCTGCGACATCCCCCGGTTTACTCCTCCTCGCAGGGGGAAATTCCTCCAGAATGGGAGTTCCCAAGGGATTGCTTCCGTGGCAGGGAGGGACACTCCTCGAAGCCCATTGCCAACAATTTTGCGCAGTAGGAGGATCGTTTGTGGTCGTAGTTTTGGGGTTTCATTCCAGTAGATATCTCAAGGAGCTGAGATGGCTTAAGGGGGGTGACGACCCTGCTTTGCAAAGAGTGATCTATAGCCTCAATCCGACCCCCGAAAACGGACAGTTCTCCTCTCTACTTGAGGGATTAAAGTGCGCGCTGAGTTTCAGAAACCAAAGGCGAACTAGTGTCTTTGTTCAGCCGGTAGATATGCCGCCCCCAGATAAGGAGGTATATTTTCAACTCTATCACTCCATGGAGCGTGGCCAGCAAGTCGCGATTCCAACATTTGGCGCACAGTCAGGCCACCCTGTCTTGCTATCTTACTTGTTTCAAAGAGAACTTCTTGCTTTGCAGCCAGGGAGTGAGAAAAGGCTAGATCACCTAATTCACAATCTGCCCGAGGCTTCTATTGGACACTTTCCAGTAGAAGATAGAAAAGTGATTTTGAACTTTAACTCCCCTTCAGATCTCTCCTTTCAGGAAACTCAAGGATCCTAAGCCGTAATTGAGCCTTCTTAAGGTTGAACCAACGGGTGGGTAAACCATTTGCTTTACGGTATAGTAACGACTGCTCCTGTGGAGGAACCATGGACAGTTTATTTGGCGAAATTCAAGAAAGTAGTGCCTGCGGCGTCGGGTTCATAACCAGCCGTATTAACACACCTTCCCATGACATTCTGCTACAGGGACTCCGCGCACTCTCCTGTGTAGAGCACAGGGGGGCATGCGCCTATGATGGTGTCTCAGGGGATGGTGCCGGGATCATGACGGATATTCCCTTTAAGCTTTTGGGATATGAAAGGCACAAGGTAGCCGTTGCCTCCCTCTTCGCACCGCAGGATGCCGTTCGTCGAAGTGAGGTTTTGAAGGTATTTGAGGACACTTTTGAGTTTTTTGGTTTAAAGGTTATTTCCTATAGGGAAGTACCCGTAGATCTTGAGATTCTTGGAACCCTCGCAAGGCAAAGCGTTCCAGCGATTCTTCATGCTCTGATAGAGCGGCCACCGCACTGTTCCACGGGATATACCTTCGATCAACTCCTCTATGATGCACGACAATTGCTGCGATCAAAAATGCGCGACAAAGGTTATGTTCGTGAGTTTTTTTTCACTTCACTATCCTCGAAGACAATCATTTACAAAGGCATGCTCAGATCCTCAGACCTGAGTAAATTCTATCCAGATCTTCAAAATCCCCAGTATCGTACCCGCTTTGCCCTGTTTCACCGACGATTCAGCACCAATACCCGTACCTCCTGGGATAAAGCCCAGCCCTTTCGGATGATTGGGCACAACGGCGAAATCAACACCATCGCAGGAAATCGCTCCTGGGCTTACTCAAGGGAAAGAAATCTTGGTGTACGCAAGGATGAACTACTCACCCACGAAGGCTTAAGCGATTCAGGTAATCTCAATGAAATGGTGGAGGCTTTGCGGTTTCGATCTTCTATGCCAGATCTAGAGGACATTCTCGCGATTATGGTTCCTCCCTTTGGGAAACCAACCCATTTCTATGAGTTCTGGAGCCGAGCTATGGAGCCCTGGGACGGACCAGCCTTTATTACCTTCAGCGATGGCCGAACCATCGGGGCAAGACTGGATCGTAATGGATTTCGACCTTGTCGATGGGCCTATACTCCCACCACCTTTTATCTTAGCTCTGAGGCTGGAACCTTTGAAATCGATGAGAGCCAAATCAAGGAAAAGGGAACTCTGAGAGCTGGCTCCGGAATCATGATGAACATGCAAAGTGGGGGGATCTTCTTCAGAGATCCGAGAGAATCAGAGCACAATTGGGACGTGAAGTACGACAGTCGTCTTTGGACCCTCCCAGATTCCCCGGTCTCGTCTCATGAGAATCATCTGGAGAAGCAAAGACTTTTTTTGTACTCCCGCGAGGAAATAGACAAGATTCTTGTCCCAATGATTTTGACTGGTAAGGAACCCATCGGGAGCATGGGAGACACAGCCTCATTAGCAATCCTCTCAGATCAGCCGCGCTCTTTCTTTGATTACTTCTACCATGATTTCGCCCAGGTTACGAACCCTCCACTTGATTATTTAAGAGAAAAAATTGTCACAGATCTAACCGTCTTCCTGGGAAGAAGACCCAACATATTTAAGCCGAAACAGCTCGTACCTTTACCTCCCGCCTATCGTCTGGACTCCCCTATTTTAAGCCTGGAAAAACTTGCTTACCTTCGGACCCAGATGCGTCATCGTCCTGATCTTGAGACTCGCACAGCCACGCTTGAAATAGACATGACCTTTCCCCGTGATTTCGGGGTTGTAGGCTTCCGGCAGACATTAGAGAGAGCTGGGAAGCTGGCAGTGGAGGCAGCCAAGAATCGATATAATATCCTGATTTTAACGGACCGCAGGGCGAGTTCGAAAAATCCTCCAATCCCGTCCTTGCTCATGTTGAGATCCGTTGTTGAAGCTCTCAACAAAAGTGGAAACAGGCTAAAAATGTCTGTGGTGATTGATAGCGCAGAAATCCGTACCACCCACCAGGTCGCCACCCTGGTAGGTTTTGGAGCCACGGCGATTTGTCCATGGCTGGCACTCCAGCTCGCGGGACACTCAAAGCACACCAAGCTCTCGAAACTTGGTGCTGAATTAAAACAACAGAATCTCATTTATTCTCTGGAGCAAGGACTTCTAAAAATTATGTCCAAGAGTGGAATCGCTGTTGTGCGCAGCTACCAGAGTTCTAAACTCTTCACCTCTCTTGGACTCGGACCGCTAATTCTTAAAGAATATTTCCACGGTTTGCATTCACCCTTCGGGGGACTGGAGCTTGAGGATATTTGTGAAAAAATCCTGAAATGGACACCAGATCCAGGTGAGGAGTTGACCGAGAGTCCCCTTGAAAACCTTCACCTTTTTCGTGAACACCCTGCTGGTAAAACAGGCGAGCGTCATTCCATGACCAGCTCACGCAGCAAACTGATCCATAAGCTCTCTAAGGTTACGCCTGGAGATCATGAGAGCGATTCTCTCTACCAGGAATATTTGGATCTCGGGGCCAGAGATGAGCCGGTAGCACTGCGCCACCTTCTAGAACTTCAAAATGCCCCTTCCCCACTCTCGTCGGAATCTGTACAGACCCAGGAATCCATTCTACAGACCTTTGGTTCAGGAGCTATGTCCTTTGGTGCCATTTCCGCTGAATCGCAAAGGGATATCATCCTTGCTATGAGGGAGATTGGGGGCCGTGCCAATAGTGGAGAGGGAGGAGAAAATCCATACTATGAATCCCACGGAATCTATTCCAATGTTAAACAGGTCGCCAGTGCTCGCTTTGGAGTCACAGCTCGATTCCTGATTAGTGGGGAAGAAATACAAATTAAGATCGCGCAGGGAGCCAAGCCGGGAGAGGGTGGTCAACTGATGGGTGTGAAAGTCAGCGAAGGTATAGCCAGGGCTCGATTCTCCAAACCCGGTGTCGATCTTATTTCTCCACCCCCTCTTCATGATATTTACAGCATCGAGGACTTGAAACAGCTTATCTATGAACTCAAGCAGGTTCACCCTGCGGTGAAGGTCAATGTAAAACTCGTGTCCGGCCGTAATATTGGAACGGTTGCTGTAGGGGTGGCCAAGGCGGGAGCTGACATCATTCATATCTCCGGCGGTGAAGGAGGGACCGGGGCAGCGTCCTTGAGTTCCATGAAACACTGTGGTCTTCCATGGGAGCTAGGACTTCAAGAAGTGCACAAAGCCCTGATGGAATCAAATCTTCGTGATGCCGTAGTCCTGAGAGTGGATGGCGGGCTCTCTACTGGTGCCGACATCCTCAAAGCCGCTATCTACGGAGCCCAGCAGTTTGAGTTTGGAAAATTGCTGCTCATCGCTGAGGGATGCATAATGGCACGGGTTTGTGAGAAGAATACATGCCCGGCGGGAATCGCCACCCACGACGAGAAGTTCAAGGCAAAATACTCCGGCTCCGCGGACAAAATTGTGAGGGTTCTCAAGGCTATCGCGAATGATGTACAAGCGGGCCTGGCAAGCTGCGGTGTACGTTCTCTAAAGGAAATGGTGGGGCGAGCTGATCTCCTTGAGCCAGCAGACAAGTTTCAAGACACCATCCATCTACTACACCTGGATCTGGGCAAAATGATTGGAGAGAGATCCCCCTCCCTGGGTGATACGAGGGAACTCTTTCCTAACCCGGTCAATGAACTCAATTCACAAATTCTGGCTGATAGTGCTACCGCCAGGAAGGAGAATTCAGACTATTCCAAGACTTACCAGATCGCCAATACAGACCGGGCTATCCCCGCAACACTCAGTGGGGAGCTAGCCACGCAGATTCATGAAAATCACCTGGCAAACCTGCGTCAGGATGTGCATGAAGAATCTTACCAGGGCACCTTGAACCTTAGGTTCCAGGGAAGTGCCGGACAAGGCTTCGGGGTTTTCCTAACGCAGGGAATTCAGGTACGCCTGGAAGGAGAAGGGAATGACTCCGTTGGAAAAGGAATGTCCGGAGGAAAAATTGTCATTGTCCCTCCCTTTAATGCCTCCTATGAGCCGGAAAAGAGCGTGATTATCGGAAACTGTACACTCTATGGAGCCACCGGCGGCACCATGTTTGTAAAAGGGATAGCTGGAGATCGATTTGCGGTTCGAAATAGTGGAGCACTGGCAATTGTAGAAGGAGTCGGTCTTCACGCCTGTGAGTATATGACAGGGGGTACTGTCATCATACTGGGATCAGCCCTGGGTAATGTCGGAGCCGGGATGACCGGGGGAAGGCTTTTCTCCTTTAAGAAATTAGACGAGGTCATCAATACGGAATATCTGGCCGAGACCAAACCGCATGGCTCGGAACTAAGTTTTTTGAGGGAGTCCCTAAAGGATTACGCGAGAGAAACAGCCTCGAAGCACGTGCTTGAACTACTAGATAAGATGAGAAACGGGGATCTCACGCTATACTCTTACCTGCCTAAAAACCTCCTCAAGCAAGAAGAAATCAAGGCGGTCTGTTGATCTGAGAGAGTCCAAAGGCCCCAGGAAAGGAACATTCATGGAACAAGGAAAAACACCTCCACAAACCCATAGGGGAATTGTCGAAATTGGACCTACTCAACTTCTGATCAATGGCCGGTTTCAAAATTCACAAAGCGGTAAAACTTTCCCAACACTGGACCCGGTAACAGAAGAGGTTATTGCAGAGGTCGATGAAGGTGATGTCCTTGATATCGATCTTGCTGTAAAGTCTTCCCGTGCCGCCCTCGACCATGGCCCCTGGTCAAAGATGGATGCCCGCGCGCGAGGAAGGCTTCTTTATCGCTGGGCTGATCTTATCGAAGAGCATTGTGAGCGGCTGGCCCTTCTCGAATCCCTGGATAATGGAAAGCCCATCAAGGACAGCCGTAATGGGGATGTTCCCGGCTCTGTTGAGGTGATTCGCTACTTTGCCGGATGGGCAGACAAGATTCATGGAAAGACGATTCCTACTTCGGGTCCTTATTTCACCTATACCAGAAGAGAACCGGTGGGAGTCTGTGGACTGATCATACCCTGGAATTATCCCATGAACATGGCGGCCTGGAAGCTGGGACCCGCTCTTGCATCCGGCTGTACTGCCATCCTTAAACCAGCGGAGCAGACCCCTCTTACCGCGCTCTATATGGGAAAGTTGGCCCTGGAAGCAGGGATTCCTGAAGGAGTTTTAAATGTGGTGCCTGGCTTTGGCCCCACAGCCGGTGCAGCCCTTGTTGAACATGAACTAGTCGACAAAATCGCATTTACAGGCGAAGCGGGGACAGCCCAGATCATCAAGAAAGCTACCTGTCAGACTATGAAACGTCTGAGTTTCGAACTCGGGGGCAAAAGCCCAAATATTTTTTTTGGAGATGTAGACCTTCAAGAGGCGGTTAAGGGTGCCTTTGGGGCAATCTTCTCTAATATGGGTCAAAATTGCTGCGCCGGAAGCAGGGCTTTTGTGCATGCTTCCATCTACGATGAGTTCGTGGAACGGCTCGCAACCATGGCTTCAATGAGAAAAGTGGGAGATAATTTCGATGAGCAGACCGAACATGGGGCTCAAATTGACCAGGCTCAGTTTGAGAAGATCTTGCATTACCTTGATTTGGGCAGGAGTGAGGGAGCCGTCTTTTCCTCTGGAGGAGGAAGGGTTTTTGAAAAGGGATTTTTTATTGCTCCCACTGTACTTTCCGACGTTAAGGACGAGATGGCGGTTGCCAGAGAGGAGATCTTCGGACCCGTTGTGAGCGTCCTTAAATTTGAGAGCACAGAAGAAGTGGTAAAGAGAGCAAATCAAACCGATTTTGGACTTGCTGCGGGAGTATGGACCCAAGACATTGGCAGGGCACATGCCATTGCAGATCAAATAAAATCCGGCACTGTCTGGATTAACTGCTATAACGCGGTGGATCCTGCTGCTCCATTTGGAGGCTTCAAGATGTCCGGACTTGGACGAGAATTAGGGGAACAAGCCCTGGACGCCTATACGGAAACCAAGACCATAACAGTCTTCAAGCCATCGATGAAATCTGGGACCTGAGATGAGTGAGACCTGTGATCCAAGGGTTCTCTTTGAGCACCTCTCCAAGCTCATCTCATTTCCTACCATCTCCAGCGAATCAAACCTTGAACTAATCGATTATGTAGAGGAGTTACTCCAAGAACATGGCTTCAGGACCAGAAGATTTTTCAACCGGGATGGAAACAAGGCAAACCTGGTTGCATCCATTGGTCCGGAGGACCCTGGGGGAGTCCTACTTTCGGGGCACACGGATGTGGTGCCTGTAAAAGGGCAGAAATGGAATACGGATCCGTTCAACCTTTCCCCAATTGGGGAGAACTGGTTTGGTCGCGGCACAAGCGACATGAAGGGGTTTTTGGCGGTAGTGCTCTGTGAAATCAAAGCGCTCGATTTGACAAAGCTGCACTCCCCCCTTCACCTGGTCTTAACCTATGACGAGGAAGTAGGCTGCCTGGGGGCTTTGGAGTTAACCACTGCCCTTAGAGAGGATTCGCTACTCGACTCCCTGGCTAATTGTAGATTCGCAGTAATTGGGGAACCCACCAATGGAAAAATCGTAAACCGGCACAAAGGCATCGAGGTTTTTCGTACCTCCTTTGAAGGAGTCCCGGCCCATTCCAGCCAGACATCGCTGGGACTGAACGCTATTGAGTGGTGCTCTCGCTTCATCGACAAAATTCCTGAGTTGATCCCCATGGAAAAAGATAGCGGATTTGACCCCCCTTTGAGCACCTGGAATCTCGGTAAAATCCAGGGCGGTAACGCCATCAATATCATAGCCCAACATTGCTGTCTGGATTGGGAAGTGAGGTCACTGCCATCTCAGGATCCGGCGGCTTTGAACGAGGGAATTGAACAAAGTCTCAGGAAGCTTTGCGAAACTGACAGACCCGGATTGCAGACTCAGCATAGAAGCCTGGTACGTGTTCCGGCATTTCATTCTGAGTTAGAGAAATCTGAACTCGAGTTTCTGAAAACCACCTTTGATTCACCCGATGCTGAGGCTGTGTGTTTTGCTACCGAAGCCGGCATTTTACAAGACCTGGGCATCCCGTCCTTTGTGTGTGGACCAGGAAGTATTCGCCAGGCCCACCAACCTGATGAGCATGTCAGTGAGAGGGAACTTACCAGCTATGCAATCTCCCTACATAAGCTTATCCAGTCTACTTTGATGGGGTAAAGTGATGGGATCTCCCTTTGAGATGATCCCTCCTTTTAAAATTTCGGCCCGAAGCCCCCCCCGATTGGCCAGTCCTTTCAAGACACCCGGCCTGGTTCTTCCCTCAAGATAACGGCAGGGTTCACACCATTCAGTACCGCGAACTAAAACCTGTCCCAGTAAGAACTCTTGATCCACCAGATCATTGAGCCGCACACCTTGAGTCAATATGTTCCGACGGGTTTCATGATGCTCAAGTCTGATACCGTGCTCTTGATAAAGTGCGTGCAATGCCTCCGACTCAATCAGTGTCAGGGCACCTGGATTGGAATCTTGATTTTGACCAGGATCCTGGCAATAGCGATCCCCGGCTAATCCACACTTTTCTATGGCTTCAGCTTCCTCCACCGGTTCCATGGTCTCTTTATGAACTGGCGCAACATTAATTCCAAGTACTCGGGACATTTTTTCCACTCCCTTTCTAATCTGACCGGACTAGCATAGTAGATTATGAGATAATCTCATCATATTTACCATGCCAATTCCTCATTCTTCTTCAACCTCACATTGGAAAACCGGGGGCTGCCATTGCGGTGCGATTCGCTTTGAGGTCTATTCGGATTTCACGGAAGCAATAGAATGCAATTGTTCTATCTGTAAGAAAAAAGGATATCTGCACCTGATTGTTCCGGCTGAATGTTTTCAGCTTTTAGATGGTGAAAATGAACTCTCCACCTACCGCTTCGGGTCAGGCTTGGCGAGGCACTACTTCTGTAAGCTCTGTGGGATCTCGGCCTTTTATATACCCAAATCCCACCCAGACGGTTATTCGGTGAATTTTCGATGCCTGGATAAGATTGATCTAAAGTCAGTTCGGACGATTGCCTTTGATGGTCAGAATTGGGAGCGCAACATCCAGGAAATACAGGGCTACAATGGCCCTGACGGGACCTCTTAGTCCAGATTCTTTTCGTCTCGGTACAACTCCTGGTAGATCTCTTGTCTATAAGACTTTAGAATTTCTTCATCATCCTTGGGGGGTTGTGCCACACCTTCATATCCCAGTGTGATCTGCATGAGAATATCAGCCTTTTCAGCAGCTCCGTAGGCCTTCTGTGCTATCTCCATAGCAATTTGCAAAACTTCAGCCGCATCCTCGTCACGACCATAATTCTCGTAGTAAGCGCTCAGGGCTGCCAGGGTTCCGGCTTTATCCCGAGCAACTTTGAGCCTTACGGCAATTTTCAAAGCCTTGTCCATTTCTCCGCAATAAGCATAAGCTTCTGCAACTTCGGCCAGATAAGAGCTTTCCCAATTGGGGATACCCAGGGAATCAGCTTCTTCCTTGGCTTTCTCAAGAAGTGAGCCAACTTCCCCCTCTACTCCGATGAGATGGAAGACACGGGCAATTCTGAGATAAATAGGAATACTGTAATTTGAGAGAGGGATTTTTTTGACAATTTCAAGAGCCTCCTGATGCCTGAGAGTTAGGGCGTAATTCATGGCTACATATTGAAGCATCTTGCTCTGCATGATGGGTTCAGTTATTTTAAAGGCCTCTTCTTTCGCTTGTGCATAGCGGCCGGCATCCCCCAGGACAAGAACCAGCCGTCCCTGTAGGGTTTCTTGTTTTTTAGGATTAGAAATACTAGCTGTGAGTTGAGATAGCTTCGTGAAGATCTCATCAAGATTTGGTCCCGCCCAGGCTGTGGCACCTGCGCTAATAAATATAGTTAGCTTTAGAATCGACCTTAACATCTCTGACCTTCCTGACTCCTACCTCTGTAGGAATTTTCTTTTCTCCTAGAGCCCTCCAAATTAAGGACTATCTAGAAAGCGTCAACCCTAAGAACTGAAAAATATTTTGAATTTTCAGAACAAAGCTACCCTGTAGAGCTACTGTGCCCTCACCAGGCCTAGTGTTAAGAATGAACCATAACACGGATCGATGGAGGTCGAAAATGAAGAATACAATCTTATCAAGCTTATTGGTATTGGGGCTGGGGTGCTTTAGCTTTGCCGATGATTCCGAATCTACGCGTTTTTATGATTCAGCACCTGCAGTTGATACACCACGCTCCACATCTCATCTTCTCTTCGACTTTTCCAAAAAATTACTCCTCAATCTGAGCCTTCAGATCAAAGCGGAGGGAGAGAACAAACCGGCCCTTTCACCAGAGGAGACCATGGGGCAGGTCCAATTACTTTCCACCTCTGTTCATGAGTTGGTACGGTGCACAACCCTAGCTCCAGAGAAAGAAGCCTCAGCCTGCTTCACTTATCTAATCAAGTTGAAATCCATCGGAGAACCCACCCTTGGGGAAGGATTCATGAGAATGCTCATCGATCCGCCCCAATCTCAATCCGAACCGGAAGCAGAAATCATTGAAGTCGAAAGCATAAAGCAAGTCGGGAAGAAAATTAAAACTGAAGACCCTCTCATGGCTGGACTCAAAATCTAAGCATCGGAAATCTATCTGGAATTAAATTGAATAAGGAACGAGGAAAAAATCATGAAAAGGAAAATAGAATTCGGTCTCATAATACTTGCCAGCATCGGTCTTCTAGGATGCGGCGGAGGCAACCAGGCCAATCCCCCTGACCCCAACCGCCTGGAAAAAGCCCTGAACTTCGGTCCCGATACCAACACCATGAGCGGAGTTGAGCAATCCAATCAAATTAGCGGGGTCCCCTTAGATCAGGGGTTTGAAAACATTAGCACCCCTAACCTGGGAACTTCCCTGCCGTTCAGTGATTCAAACTCCAGCGCTCCTGGCATAACTACAGTGGAAGAAATTCCTGAATTTCCAGTTGACGGTACCGGAACCACTGCCGATGGCTCGGAAGGAGGAGAGGATGACTTCTTCGTGGGCGGAGGAAGCGGAGGAGTCAATGACGGAGCCGAAGTCCCAATTGTGGATGAAAAGCCCTCTCCAACCAAACCTACCCAGGTTCAAGAAGAGACCATCCAGGAAAGAACCCCGGAAGAACTAGAACGCATCAAAGAAATGCAAAGACTCTTCTCAGATCAAAACACGGCCTAATCTTTGCGGGAGCAAGAACCAGCGAGCGCCGGCGAGGGACCAACCTCACGGTGCTCATTCTTTATTCAAAACACCCAAATCCTCTAGATCTCGTTTATGATGAATCAACCTATGATGAGCAGAACAAAGGGTAGTCAAATTGTCCAAAATATCCATCCCACCCCGAGCAACCCCCAAAACATGATGATAATGTAGCCAACGCTTAGCCCCGCACCGCTTCCCATCAAGCGAAACATAAGTACACCGCCCCTGATCCCGCCTCTGAGCCGCTTAGAGTTGATTATCTGAGCAATTGGCTGGCCAGGCTTAGCAGAATTAGAAAACCGCACAAGTCAGTGAGAGTGGTAAGAATAGGCCCTGACGCAAGAGCGGGGTCTTTTCCCATTTTCCGTAACGCAAGCGGGGTTAAGCCTCCTAGACATACCGCAAAAAAAGTATTGAGCCACAACGACAGTCCCACTACTACTCCCAGGATTGGCCGGTCATACCAGAGAAAGGCAATGGAACCGATCAGCAAACCTAAGATGAGTCCATTAACAATTCCCACTGAACACTCCTTCTTTAGAACCTGTAAAAACTGCTCGGGTTTGAGCCGCTCCAGGGAGAGTTCTCGGATACTCACAGCAATAGCCTGGTTTCCGGCACAACCGCTCATATCTGATATGATGGGTAAGAAGACCGCAAGGACCACAACGGCCTGAATCACATCGGTATGCGCCGCGATCACACTGGCAGCCAGTAGATTGAGGAAGATATTCACTGACAGCCAGGAAAGTCGGTTCCAACTTCGGGCTCTAAAGGGCATATCACGAAATTCTTCTCCCGCTACGATCCCAGCCATTTTCAAGAGTTTACCCTCAGAAGATGTCTCCGCGTGTTTAAGAGCAGTGTCCTGCGTAACGATTCCAAGAAGTTTTCTTTCCTCATCGACTACTGGAATGGCGGCAAAACCATGAGTTCGAAATAGCCGCACCAGGTGATCTGCGGACTCTGCTGGCTCTACTGTCAGAGAGATTTCTTTGGCAAGTTCCTTCACTCGCTTTTTTGCCTCTCCAAAGAGAATTTGCTCAAGACTTACTACACCCTGGAGATCATTCATGGATCCAACTACGAAGAAGTACCTGGTGAAGTAGCCTGAATATTTGCGCGCATGCCTGCGCAGATGACGAACTATGTCAGCGGTAGTAAAGCGTCCGTGGATAGCGATGAACTCTTTATGCATGAGCCCGCCGGCCGTGTCTGGAGAAAAGGACATCAACTCCTCGGCTACAGAGTAGTCCTCTGGTTCCAGGGCTTCCAGCACGAGCGAGCGATGAGCAGGTGAAAGGGATTGAACCAAATCCACCCATGTATCTGTTCTAAGCTTTTTAATCAGTGCGACGCTAGTGTCCAATTGACGATCCACCAGCATTTCAAAGATTCTAGAAGCACGATCATCAGGAAATCTCTCCAATATGGTAGCACCCAGGGTTGGAGAGATTTTCTGCAGTAATTTGACCTGGTCCTTTTCTGGTAATTGCTGAAGCAGTTCAGCACTGGCAGCGGGAAAATCCGTGGATAAGACCTTGGCCAAATTCTTCTTGGAAAGGGGCTCTAGAAGCTTTTCCGCCTGCTGCTGCTCATTAGCCCTATCTACCAGGGCCTTTAGAGTTGGCCCATCGAGAGCACTAATGGTCTGGTTTAGATGCCGATTATCAAGGGATTGAAAAACTGCCTGAAGCAGGCTCTCTTCAATCGGTGGATCATGCTGTGTTTCGGCCATAGTTTAAGTTCAGCGCTCAAAGTGTAAATCTGGACCTCTTTCGAAGAGGGTACAAAGCCCCTTTTCTTCTCATCGGCGTTAAAATAGGGGACTTGTATGAATCGCGCTGTTAAGGGAATTAATGTGAATTCCAAATTTGCCATGTCTCACTCTTTCTGAGATGTTTTTGTACAATAGAAGGGTGAGCAAAGGAATCTGGACAAACCAAATGCGTTTGGGCATAGAATCGAAATGATGAAAAACCTGATTTATCTTCTTCTCTTCTTAGTTTTTTCCCTGACCCTTGTCAGATTTTCTTCTGAATTCCTCCTGCCTGATCGAAGCAAGGGACCTTCCCAACCTGAGATTCCCGCTAATTTAGACTCTTTTTCAAAGGCAACTTTTGCCGGAGGATGCTTCTGGTGTATGGAGGAGCCTTTTGAGAAGCTAGACGGAGTCAAGGCGGTGATCAGCGGCTTCAGCGGAGGGAAGGAGGAGAGCCCATCCTACAAACAGGTAGCCTATGGGAGGACCTCCCATAAAGAAGCGGTACAGGTATTTTTCGATGATCAAGCAATTTCCTACCCAGACCTCTTAGAAATTTTTTGGAGACAGATTAACCCAACCGACCCAGGCGGGCAATTTGCTGATAGAGGCCATCACTATACTACTGCCATTTTCTACCATGATAAAAAACAAAAGAATCAGGCAGAAGGGTCCAAAGCTACCTTGGAGCAAACGAAAAAGTTTAGTTCAAAAATAGTCACGGAGATCTTACCTTTTCAGAAATTCTATCCTGCAGAAAGTTACCACCAGGATTATTACCAGAAGAACCCTACCCATTATTACGCCTATAAAAAAGGATCCGGACGTGTTGGATTTCTTAAGAAGCACTGGCAAAATGATCCCCCCAAAAAAAGGACTGTTAAGAAAACTAATCTTAGAGTGCCCGTCTACAAAAAGCCTGGCGATGAAGTCCTGCGTGAAAAGCTCTCAGACCTGCAATATAGAGTGACCCAGGAAGACGCGACGGAACTTCCCTTCAGAAATGAGTTCTATGATAATAAGAGAGCTGGGATCTACGTGGATGTAGTCAGTAATGAACCGCTCTTTTCCTCAACGCATAAATTCAAATCAGGAACGGGTTGGCCTTCCTTTTTCCTGCCCCTGGTAAAGGATCATCTTGTAGAGTTGAGAGACAGCACATTTGGAATGCTGCGCATTGAAGTTCGAAGTAAGCACGGAGATTCCCACCTGGGTCATCTTTTCAATGATGGACCTGAGCCAGGCGGACTGCGTTATTGTATCAACTCAGCCGCCCTGAGATTCATCCCCAGGGAAAAGCTCCAGGAAGAAGGGTTCGGGGAATACTTGAAACTTTTTCAGTAAGGGAATAACCATGGACTACAGAGATATTCTCCAATTCTGGTTCGGCGACCTGGATGATTTTGGGCGATCCGATGCCCAGCATAGAAAGTGCTGGTTTCAGAAGAACCCAGAGTTTGATGAAAAAATTCGCAAACTTTTTCTTCCTGCCCATGAAGGAATTCTAAAGTCTGAGAACAACAACTGGCTGGAAAATAGTTCGTCCCGACTGGCTTATCTTCTTGTCCTGGATCAGTTTTCCCGCAATATGTTTCGAGGCCAGCCAGGCATGTTTGATTCAGACCTACTTTCACTGAGAGTTGTCAGGGAAGGACTTGACCTCAACATGGATCGAGAACTGTTTCTTGATGGACGGGTATTTTTCTATATGCCTTTGATGCACTCTGAGGACCTTTGTGATCAAAACGAATGTGTTGAACAGTTCAAAAAGCTTCGTGAGGAGCTACAGGGAGAAGTCTCCGGGCATGTGGATCACAACCTTGAGTATGCCCTAAAGCACCGTGAGGTTATCGAGAGATTCTCTCGCTTCCCCCACCGAAATGAGATTTTATCCAGAGAATCTACTCCCGAAGAGGTTCAGTTCCTGAAAGAACCCGGATCAAAGTTTTAACTCCCTTTAGGGAAAAAATACAATCTACCCCTTGACTTTGATTGCTTTGTTTGTAATCTTGTGCGGCTCAAAAATATCACAAGAAATAAATGGAGAAATCATGAAAACAATAATAAACACTTTAATGCTCTCTCTTCTGTTAGGTTTCAGCAGCATATCCAATGCTGCAAATCTTCAGAAAGTAGCCAACTTTCATACAATTTACGCACAGCAAGGACAGCAGGGAGATTCTGAGGAAACTCGAAGTATCAGCGAATTTATTACCGATGTATACGACCTATCCAGTGAAGAGAAATACTTGGCTTCCATCGCCTATCTGCAGTCCCGTAAACTCAATACAGGCCAATTTCTAAACCTGATCCAGGCACTCCTCATTGCTGGAATCGAAGATGCTCACAGCGATGCCGTCATCGGGATCTATGTAGCCACGAGGAAGGGTCGATTTTCAGAGGACTACTTCAATACCCTGATGGATCTGTTCTCCAAGGATGCGTTTAGCGCAGCCGATGAGGGAGCCAATTGGCCATTTCAACTCTTAAATCAATTCATTGAGTACCGTTTCCTGCCAGTCAAGAAACTGGGTCGATTAGCGCTGAGATTTAAGAAGCTCGGCATCCCTACAAAACTCATTGACCAGGATTTGTTCCTGAAATTCATCCACATCCGGGGCGGACGTATTGAACCTTCCCAGGTAGGATATCTCTTAAAGTACCTGAACAAAGGTGAGTCCTCTGTTCAACCTGCCGCGGAAATAGTTTCCGCTTATATTCGGGTTAATGCCAAAAAGCTAACCCAGCCTAAGTTTCGCGCTGAAGTTGAGAAGCTTCTCAAAAAGGTTCCTCAAAGCGCTGGAGCCGGGCAGATTCAAACTCTTAGTGAAGCGGCCCGTGATCTACTGTTCTGGGCTGAGACAGAATACTTCCAGCCCTGGTGGAACAAAGATCTCCTCATCAATCTCTCTACTCTTATAAACGAGTGGAATCATTCCCTTACTTCGGAAAGCAAGACCATAGCCGAGGCTTTCTTGAAAAGAAACCAGCATCGACTTTCCCAGCGAGCAATTGAAAGAATTCAGAGTAGTTTCGAACTTTAAGTAAATTCAGCTTCTAGTTTCCGGGAGCTGGCCAATATGTGGGGAAGACCTTTTGGGCCAATGTATTGGCCCATTTTTGGCTGTCCTGGTATACCCCTTTTGCCGTGGCTGTTGAACTGCGCCATGCTGAACTCACAGCTAGCCCCAGGCCATTGAGTACATCCTTTGTCACTCCTGGCGCTACTTCCAGAATACCCATTTCCTTCGGTCTCTCTACCAGGACTTTCGCGACCCAGGTATCAAGTGCTGTATCAGATGCCTCGTAGAGATTCCAAATATTGCTCATCAGGAACTCTCGTTTGGTATTTCCGAAATAATGCTTCCCGGATTTTAGCTCCCTACGAGCCATAGCATGTTTCCAGGCGACTGTTCTTAGGCCCTGGAAAAGAACTTTTGAAGCGGCTTCTTCGTCACCCATCAAGGCATTGAATCCGCGACCAAAGAAAAAGGCATTGAAGAAAGCCTTCACTTCTTCTGGATTAAGACCATAGTGTTTCAACAAATCCTTTTGCATGGTCGCCTGGACCTTTAGGAGCTCCTTGCCCGATTCCATGAAATCCCCATGAAATCCCGGACCCACCTTAATTCTGACCACCGTTTCCTGCAAATCTATGTTGACATGGGCATTAACCCCTTTGCCCAGTACAAGCAAGGGATGAACTTCCTTGCTATAAGCACTTTGAAAGTATGGCTTCCAGTGTTTTGAAGGCGCTTGCCCCTTTAAGTCCTTGTGAAAGCTCTCCAAAAAGAGCCTGCCAAAGACAATCACGATTTCACGCACCTTTTTTGGATTTTTATAAATATCTTTTCCACCGGCGGAGGATTCAATGGCAAAGCGAGTGGTTTCTTTGTAGATACAGGGGAAAATTCCTCTCAGGTCCTTTCCCTCTCGTTTTCCATCAGCAGGAGCGTAGTAGTGGGTTAGTTTAGTCAGCCTTTGGTACAAATCTCCTGGAGTCTCTAGCGTCGATGGATCGGTGAGCTTAATGAGATCGGCCCTGGTCAAATCAGCTGCGGGCTTTTCCTCTTTCTTTGGTTTGCTCTGTGCTTGAGTGGGGGAATCCCCATCGGGTTCCACCTCCGCCTGGTTACCTTCAGATTGGGTTTCCTGACCTGCTGTAGCCTCCCCTTCCAAACCTTCGAAAAAGTCTTCGGAAGAAACCGAGAAGGTGAAGAAAAGGAATATAAGAACCCGTACCCAAGCCATAAACAACATCCTCATTGAAAGAACTCTCCCGACAAGTACGGGTTCAAAGGGTGTTTTGTTGCTTTACTGGCTGGAATTTCTCCTCTGTTATTGAATCTCCACACCCTCGAAGAGTCTCATTTCCCCATTGGCTTCGCCAGACTCAATCGAGAAATCAATTTCCTCGCCAGAAACATGCCCAGGGGAGTAGTCAGCCAGCCTTCTAGATGAAGTAATTTCGGTGAGTATTTTACTCAGATCACTTTCACCCGCCCCTGGGTTCTGTTGCCCTACCGCTGTTTTTCCAAGCTGAGTTTGCAGTCTTTTCTCATCATACCTGAAGGCCTGCACCTTAGCGGTGTTCTCTACAGGAGCATATACCCCAATGATCTGCGTCCTTGGATTGGAACATGTTTTTTGGATCGGGGCTGTGAAGCTTGAGGCTGCCTGGGTAGCAGAGGTCTTCACTGCAATATGACCAGCCGGATGAGAACCGCACACATTCCAGACCAGCACCGAGCCATTGGGGGCTGCCAGGGCTGTGTTAAGGCCTTTCACCTTTTCTGAGGAGGAATGATCCTTGGCCTGAAATACCTGGGTAAGCCTGAATGTCCTCCGATCCACATCTTCCACCCACCCCTTGTGAAATTGATTGGCATACTGGGGATAATTCAGACGTCGGTTCGTATTGGGATTACCCCAGGGATCGGATTGCCCAAAACGTAATTTCAAAGCTCTTTCCACGGCATAAGAAGCACATTCATAGCAGTCTGAACGGGAATAGTTCCAGTTGCCGCATTGGCCAGATGCTCCCCTCACCCTGGTAGTAGAATTTCCAAGATCTTGAGCATAACCCTCGTGATGCTGATTTGAGGCAACTTCTAACTTTCTTTTGCGATACACATCTAGAGCCAGTGATTTCACCTTGTTTCGCAAAGCTGAAATGCCCTTATGAAATTGTGGAACAATCTTTCCCGCGATAGCTGGCTCTCTATGAGCAAACGCTTCCAGGGTTAGAAAGTGGTTTACCATAGCCTCTCGAGCACCCTCACCGGCGGCCCCCTGTTTACTGATCACAAAACCATACTGCTTGATTAGAAAATAGGTGAGCTTCATCATGAAAGCTTCCTTAGCCCTGGCTGCAGTCATGCGAAGATGCATTTTCTCAAGCATGCTTAGCCCCCTTTCATACTCAGAAACAGAATTTGCCGCCTGATTCACTCCAATTACTGAGCCAATCACTGAATCAATCTCTACCCCGGCAACCTGATCTGGAATTTTCCCATTCACAAGAAATCTTGAAGGCCAGTTGGAATCACTCGCTGTTCCCATTTCTGACGGTATTGCTTCCTGGGATAAGTAGGTTGCGGTCATGAGGACGAATAATAAAATTTGAAGTTTCATCGCTATTCTCCTTGGTTCAAACTCTGTCTAATTCTGTTCCATGCAAGGATGAATTCCGTCTGACCAAAGAAGAATATTCAAGAAATTCAAAATGTTCCTAGACCTAAACGCATTTACCTTACCCGGATTGCGAGGCCAACCAGGAATCTGTCGATTCCTTTGCTCTTCGAGAGCGAAATAAAAGACCAACTCTATGGAGCCGTTTGCGGAGATATCAAAAATTTGGAACTTGTTGGCACTTGCTGGTTTTTTCAACTGCTAGTGTGGCCTGAGTGTGACACATTGAATACCAGAAGGAGGTCATTCATTACGTCTGTCCAAAGCCTGACGACCTTCCAAACCTGATGTCCGGGCTGATTGAATCCCATAAGCGGATGAAAGAGGGAAAAGTTTCTCCGGTCATCCATGCGGCAGCGATTGCCTACGGCTTTGTATTCATGCACCCGTTTGAAGATGGAAACGGCCGAATTCATAGGTTCCTTATACACAACATCCTTTCGCTACAGAAAATGGTTCCACGTGGGCTCATGTTCCCGGTTTCGGCAGTCATGCTCAAGAATCCAGAGGATTACGATGTATCGCTGGAGGCGTTCTCGCGGCCTTTGCTTCAACTCGTTGATTATCGGCTGGATAAAATGGGGCAAATGACCGTCGAGAACGATACTGCGTGCTGGTACCAGTACATCGATATGACTGTTCAGGCAGAAGCTTTGTACGGTTTTGTAAACAAAACCATCGAGGAAGAACTCGTGGAGGAGCTCAGCTTTCTATCCAACTATGACAATACTAAAAAGGGGATACAGGAAATCATCGACATGCCTGACCGCCTGATTGATTTGTTCATACAGCTGTGCCTACAGAACGGCGGGAACCTTTCTACCAGAAAAAGAACTGCCCACTTTGATTTCCTGACCGACGAAGAGATTGCGGCAATGGAACAGGCGGTCAAAGTTGGGTACAATCGCCCTGGCTAGTAGAACCTCACAAAGTCGCTACCCTTGTAAAGGATCCATGGCTAACTTCCATTACCCTCACTGAGCATCTCCCGAGTACACTTAGAAAAAAGAGCCGCGCTTGCTGAAAGCAAAAAAAGTGCAAAAATCGCTTAAACTAGCGCGATTCTGGACTATCCCCAAAAATACTGAGTTGATGGTCAGGACCTCAGGATGATCAGATTACGTGGCTAAATGATTTGATGAGAAATGAAATGAACAGTGGAGTTGAGGTATGAATAATGAAATTTGTTCGGCAAATGACCGGCAAATGACCAGTATTTTTGAAAAGTATCTGACCGTCTGGGTCGGGTTGTGCATTGTGGTGGGGATTTTCCTTGGCAAAGTCACTCCGGGACTGGCAAAAACACTGGATGGAATGAGTATCAATGTCAATGGAGCGCCTGTCGTATCCATTCCAATTGCCATCTGCCTGTTCTTCATGATGTACCCAATCATGGTCAAAATCGATTTTGCCAGCGTGGTCAAAGCAGGTAAAAGCGGAAAACCCGTTTTTCTGACCTTGTTCATCAACTGGTGCATCAAGCCATTCACTATGTATGCCATCGCCATGTTGTTTCTTGGCTTCCTGCTTAAGGGATTGATCGGAGCCGAAGCGCTGGATCTGGTGAAAATGCCGTTCGGTCTCGACCTCCCGGTTGGCGCTGAGCATGGGGCAGGAACCGTGGTCTTGCAGGACGGTATCAAAATGCTCCAGGTGCCCTTGTGGCGCAGTTACTTTGCCGGATGCATCCTACTGGGGATTGCACCCTGTACCGCCATGGTGCTGGTCTGGGGATATCTTGCTCGGGGCAATGATGGGCTGACACTCGTCATGGTCGCAATCAACTCCCTGACCATGCTGGTCCTCTATGCCGTGTTAGGCGGATTTCTGCTGGGTGTCGGCAAACTTCCGGTTCCGTGGCAGGCTCTGCTGCTGTCCGTGGCTATCTATGTGGCACTGCCGCTAGTTGCAGGATATATCTCGCGCAAGTGGATAATCGGCCACAAGGGCGAAGCGTGGTTCAAGGAAAAGTTTCTTAACGTCCTGACACCGGTAACCATCAGTGCACTACTGTTGACACTGGTATTGCTGTTCAGCTTCAAAGGCGAAACCATTCTGGCCAACCCGCTGACTATCCTCTGGATTTCCATCCCGCTTTTCATCCAGACCGTGTTTATTTTCGGACTGGGATACGTCGGAGCCAAAATGCTCAAAATGAAATACGAAGATGCCGCCCCGGCTGCCTTGATCGGCGCTTCCAATCACTTCGAGGTCGCCATCGCTACCGCTGTCATGCTCTTCGGCCTTTCATCCGGTGCTGCTCTGGCCACCGTAGTCGGCGTATTGATCGAGGTGCCGGTCATGCTGATGCTGGTCAGGATCTGCAAGCGGACATCAGGTTGGTTCCGCACGGAATAGGCGAAACCATGAAAAGAAAGAGTGGACTGGCCCGAATGGCCCCAAAAATACAAAAAATGTATAAGTCCCACGTTCTCTCGATCAAATCCCAAGTATGAAATCAATTTTAAAAAAAGTGAGGCGAGAGCCGAGACGTGGTACCAGCAAAAGTTATATGAAAAAATCCAGAACGTGAGTCGAGATGGGGAAATTTTGGGTGAAGCAGGAGTTTCAGGAATGGTGCATGGGCGTGGTTCGGGCCGAAGAGCGTAGCGGCGCTACGGTCGAGGAGTGAACCGCGGTCAGGTGCCGTTCCTGGAGCTACTGACTCACCCAAAATTTCCCCATCTCGACTCACAAAAGAGTGGAGCTAAGGGGAGTCGAACCCCTGACCTTTTGAATGCCATTCTTAAGTAGCTAACAACCCAGCCAGCAAGAACCAAAAAGAATCAACGCGTATCATCAATTGTAGAGCGGGTTTGCGGAGATGTCAAAAATTTGGAACTTGTTGGGACTTGCTGGCTTTTTCAACTGCTAGTGTGACGTGAGTGTGACGCGACCCTTGAAAATATCCATCGAAAGCCCCCCTTGAAAATCGAGAGATTGGCAGTAAATCGACCTTGGCATGAGAAGCTTGAAGATATCCCCCCTCATCTGAGCAAGTCACCTTTCCTATTTGTTAAGATATGTTTGGATTAAATGGAGTTAAGCCATGCTATTTGCTACTACCAACCTTCTTGAGTGGTTTAAGGAAAGCGTTAGGATCTACTCTTTAATTTGTGGATCCATATAAGGATTAAAGCATTGAACTTTACGGTATCTTTTAAAGCTGTATATCTTCTGTGCAGTCTTAGCCTACCCTTCAGTGCATTCTCAGCTCAAACGCTGTCGATTTATTCCAACCAAATTGCTCTTAATTACAATACAATTCCCGTCGTTTCAGGTCTTTCCCTATATTCTGATATTTTAGACTTTGATTACCGGTTTGAAATTCAGAAACCAGGACTTGCCCTATTCTCTGAAATTATTTCTATGGATTTTATGGTCAGTGATGTTTCCTTTTCCACGGTTCCGATCTTTCTGGATTATAAGCCACCTGAATTTTTAAACTTTCGAATAAATACGCCTATTTATTCGAACGGTACGGGTCAGATAATTGTTCAGTGGGATCAATTGGATGAAGTAAGTTGGGCTCCCAATAACAATGTTCAATCTGGTTTTGGGCTTCAGAGTTCTCTTCTTTTATCCAGTACCTACAACGATATTATGGACCAATTTAGCCCTGACTCTGCCCTACTGAGTAATGACCTCGATCAATTCTTTTCAGGCTCATCCAGCGGAATGAGTTGGAATGCGACTCTTGTAAATCCGGGGCATTGGTTTACTCAGTTTTATTTGAGTGATTCTTATTCAAATCTTTTTTCTTCAACTCTCGTTGAGTTTGATGTTCCCGAACCTATCCGGCTGGCCTCAGGCCCTCTTCATCCTGCAATTTTTGGACATAGTTATCTTTATGATTTTTCCTATACTGGTGGTAATGGACCCTATACAGCTAAGGTGACAGAAGGATTGCCACCAGGAGGAATCGATTTTTTTGGGACTTCAAATTCTCTATCCGGCTCACCCAATGAAACTGGAAATTACGGTTTTTCAATAGAAGTTATCGACTCCACAACACCAAGCTTGATTAAGACTATTTCCTTGCAAATTGAAGTATTAAATTCAGATGAAATAGCATCTCAATCTTTAATGATTCCGGTCAGTGAAGGCTGGAATCTCATTTCTTTACCTTCAAACCATAAAAGCATGAGGATTACTGAACTCCTTGGAGAAAGTCTTAAAAAAGTCTTTGTCGCATGGAAATTGAAAAATGGTTCTTGGAGCATCTTCCCTCCTCCAGATACTCCCGCAGCACATCGCAATAAGCTGAGCGCTTACTCCATTTTCACTGATATGGAGGCAGGGGAAGGGCTCTTTATATTGGTCAAACCCGGTGAAGGATTTAATATAGCTCTTCCTGAAGTCCCCCAAAAATTCGTTCAGCAAAAATTTGAAGCCGGGCTATCACTGATCGGAGTACAACAGACTATGCATGCGGAGACCTTTCTCACTAACTATTCTAAGACCACGATTTGGACATATGAAAATAGTAATTGGAAAGTAAGCCACCGATCTCTATCAATTTCAGAACTCCAGTCAATTTATGGGCCTAGTATAGGTACTTTGGATACCCTTAAACCAGGAATTGGATATATTATCCAGTAGTGAAATACAAAAGAGAAATCAGATGAATCTTAAATTTTATATCCTAATTGGTTGGCTCCTTCTTTCCATGTGGAACACGAACTTTGCTGCTGTTGAGCAGGATCTCTCTTTCAACAGTGGTAATCTCCTTGCGGAACAACTCCCAGAGGATGGACGAGTTCAAATCCAATATAGAATCCGAGAGCCTGGGGGGACTGCATTATTTGTGAAATTGTTTTATTCAGAGGATCAATCCACTTATTTACAGATTCAACAAAGTAGTCTCAGTGGTGATTTTGGATTGATTGGTAGTATCCCAGAATTCGAAACAAAAACAATCTTCTTTGATGGTGCTAAGACGTTCAGTGGGAGGGTTTTAAGTGCTAATTTTCGGCTTGATATTGAACCCGTGGGACAAATGGTTATTCCAACTGGCGAAAGTTGGACAGACCCAAAGTTTGGATTCGAGTTAATTCGAATTAATGCAGGCATTTTTACCATGGGATCACGCATAGGAGAGTCCGGCCATTCCGTTGATGAAAGTGTCCGCCATCTCGTCGCAATCTCAAAGGACTTCTACATAGGAAAATTCGAAGTTACGCAAGAACAATTTAGGGCAGTGACTGGTTTCGATCATAGCAACACAAAGGGAGACAAGCTTCCTACCAACTCCTTTTCTTGGTGGGAAATCACAGAAGTAGGAGGATTTCTTGATTTATTGAATCAAGCTGTAGGATGCAACACTTTCAATTTTCCTACTGGCGGGACTAGATATAACCCCAAAAACGTTCCTTCAGGCTGTTTTGAACCGCCCCGGGTTTTCCGGAGAGCATTTAAGTTGGGTCAAGCCACCTCTG
>CAZIKF010000010.1:38422-124463 GCA_964539825.1 uncultured bacterium | reverse complement strand
GCCTACATGGAGGAACACCTTATGGCCCGGTCCTAGATTTTCAACAACTATAGTCCCATAGAAAATGGAAACGGATCAAATCCCATTATCCATTAGTTAAACAGATTGAAAAAGGGTGGCTGGTTTTTGTCGAAGTATTTCTTTTGAAACTGCAAAGCCTACCGCTGAGCACAATATTGGAATGAACAAAGCCAAAGCCAGCGGAGTCTGAAAGTAGAAAGAAAAGTCACCTTCACGAAAAAAGCTCTTCCAAAGAACCTGTGCAATGGGATAACTAAGCAAGAGGGCGGTAAAGGATGATACCCCAGATAAAAGTAAACACCGCAGCCCAACCAGGGTCCGAAGAAATTGACGATGTGCACCCAATACCCTCAATAGATTCCATTTCCAGGCTTCACGATAGATTTCAAAATGAGAAATTGTGAAAAGTACCGTGAGACCAGAAAGAATCGCCATAATAGCGAGGAAATAGATTCCATAACTCATCTTGGAAAGAAATCCAGATACCAGTTCCAGTGTATTGAGAACATCTACAGCGGAAAAGTTCGGGAAGGTTTCCAAAAGCTCCCTGAGTACTCCTCCGCGAATAGAGCGATCCTTAATCGTCAAAGTGGCAAGAAAGGACGCTGGGTAAGAGCCCAAATGATCGGGAGAACCCAAAATGAAGAAATTTGGCTGGTAGCTATTCCAGGTCACATCCCTGAGATTAATGACCCTCGCGATAAACTCCAATCCCTGGATATCAAAGGTCATTTCATCTCCGATTCCTAAACCTAACTCTCTGGCAAATCCTCTCTCCAGAGATACTTCCGCGATCTTCGACGAAGGTGTAAAAATCAGCTGACCTTTACTCACACTTTCCCAATTACCCCATTTTCCAGATTCCCGGTAGGACAAATTAGCCCCCCGCCGTAGCAGCATCGAACCATAGCCTCTGGAGTCATCTCCCTTTCCCCGTCGCTTCAAGTAATCGCGCAGAAATTCATCATTGATTTTCAAAAGGCGGGAACGAATCATGGCCACGGGTTTGGATAGTTCCAGTTTTCTATCTACACACCAGGCAGATAGCGATTGGACCTGATCTGGTTGAATTTCAAAAAGAAAGAAGTCTGGTGGACCTTTCGAGGCGTTTTCTAGATGACTTCTGAGGTTTTGCTCAATCTGTGGGAGTACACAAACCAGCAGAACACCCAGGCCAATAGACACAATAGATAGCAGGGTTGAACCCGGGGCGCGGGACAAATCCCTCAAGGTATAAAAAAGACCCCATGGCCGCTGGGATACACGCCTTGTTATCGGGCCGATCAAGAGCCGCCCCACCAGTAACAGAAATCCTGAGGCAACGAGGATACAAAGAGTAAAAATTCCTCCAAGCTTAAGGGACCTGGCCTGAAAGGATGAGAGCAAAAAAATCCATAGTACTATCATCAGGATGCTGACTATCCACCAGGGATCCCGCCATAATTTTGGGGATGAGGAAGGAAATGAACTCTTCAATAAGTCCGTTAACTCGATCCTTCGTAGTGAACGCAACGAAGGTAGACAGGGGAAGATCGAACCGGTAATGCCTGGCAAAAGCACCGCAACGACGATCATGGGGGTCAATCGGGGCTGAAGTCCTTCGGGAAGAATTCCTGGTAAGAGTGCATTAAATAAGGAAACAATGCCTACGGAAAGAAACACCGCTACCAATGAGGACGAAAGGCCCAGTAGAACCAGCTTGATCAACTGTACCGCGTATGCCCTTCTCTTGGATAATCCCAAAACGCGCAAGATGGCCAGTTCTGGGATCTTTTCATCCAGGTAACCCGAATGCATAACACTAATTCCACACACCGCCAGCAAGAGTGCCACCATACCCGCCAGAGCCAAATAGCTTTCAAAGTTTTTAAATCCTCTGCGGACCCGTTCCCCGGCAGCTTCATAACTCTGTACCTGATAGACCCGCCCTCTTGAAATCTTAGAATGTATCTCCTCACGCAAACGAACAAGAGTATCTTGAATATTGGCGCCAGGTGACAGCCTCAGAAACATTTCGTATCGAACCTGACTTCCAAACCCTAATAGTCCGGTAGGTTTCAGGTATTTCTGAGAAATATAGACTTCGGGAGAAAAACTTAATCCCAATAAATTTCGAGTCGAATTTTCATGCAGGGTTCCCTGAATCTCAAAACTCGAATCACCAATCCTTAGTCCTTTTGATCTCAATCCTCCTAATAGGGCTCCAAGCATTGGATCCATCCACAGTGCCTGCGAGGCGTGAAGGTCCTCTACCTTCAGAAGTTCTCCTTTTGGATCTCTGGCCGAAAGCGAACCATACAGAGGCCAGTTGTCGCTGATAGCCTGGATTCTAACCAGGCGCAGATTTTCTGACGAACCCACCATTGTATAGAGTGAAGTGCGACTGGAAGTTTTGAAATCCTCTGAAACAACTGCCTTCAGAATTTCCTTGATGTTCACAGGAATGGGCTCGTTTGCGCTTATTCTAATGTCACCGCCAAACATCTCACGAGCATTGAGCTGAAGCTGTTCACGCATGGACCCGCGTAAAACCTCAAGAATTCCTAGCCCACATAATCCCAATGATAAATTGAGAATAAACAGAAGAATCCAGCCGGGACGGGAGCGAAACTCACTAAATACAAGAAGGAGCAGGGCTTTCATGCAGGCTTCCTTCCGATAGGGTCGTGGTTCGATCGCACAGATGAGCGAGTTCCAGGTTATGGGTCACTAAAATAAGGGAAGTCTTGGAGCAGGAAACCAGATCCTGCATCAAGCTCCAAACTCTCTGCGAGCTTTTTGAATCGAGATTTCCGGTGGGTTCATCGGCTAAGAGAATAGCAGGCTCAATCACCAGGGCTCTTGCCAGGGCAACACGCTGGCATTCCCCGCCGCTCAAACGAGCGGGAAGATGGTCCCAGCGACTACCCAACCCAACTCTCTCCAGAACATCCCTGGATTTTTCATGGGCCAGGCGATCTTTACGCAGTCTTAGAGGAAGAGCCACATTCTCAAGGGCGTTTAAGTTCGGTAATAAGTGGAATTGCTGAAAAACAATACCAATACGACTTGCTCTAAATTCATCAAGTTGGGATTCAGGGAGGATGCATAGGTCGGTTTCCTCGATAAAAATTTCACCCTGATCTGCACGGTCCAAGCCAGAAACAAGGGATAACAAGGTGGACTTCCCTGAACCAGAAGTTCCCAGGATACCCAGGGATTCACCTAATCTGAGCTGTAGGTTCAGATCTTCAATGATCTTTAGTGGCTCCCTTCCTGGAATTGGATACGCCTTGGAAAGGGAATGAATACGAAGAATTAGAGTCATCGGGTTAGCGAGGTTCAATCCTCCAAAATCCCTTGAACATGTGTTTGAGATCTAGATTTTAGAAGGTTGAGCAAGTGGGTCAATACCGTTTTCGCAATTATCTCGTGTCCCTTTGAATTGGGGTGTATTCCATCAGGTTGGTTAAGCTCTTTTCTACCTGCGACTCCACTCAGAAGGAAAGGAATCCTGGCCACAGAATGCTCTTTTGCCAGCCTTTCATAGACTTTTTCAAAAGCCACTGCGTAATCCCTACCGTAATTAGGGGGGATCTTCATTCCAGCCAAAAGAACCTCCATCCCATTTTCCTGTGCCAAATCTATCGCTTCAGACAAATTCTTTTCCATGGCCTTCAAAGACAGTCCACGCATTCCATCGTTAGCACCTAGCGCTAAAATCAGAACTTCAGGATCCTGATTAAAATAAGGTTTGAGCCTTCTAGCCGCACCCGCTGTGGTACTTCCGCTAATTCCCGCGTTGATAACAGCCGCTCCAAAACCATTCTCATGAAGTCCTTTCTCGACCAATGTAGGAAAAGCTTCACTTCGGGTCACCCCCAAACCCTCGGTGAGAGAATCACCAAGAACAATCACCCAAAGACTAGCCTCCCGACCAATCAAAGAACTGGTCAAGAGAAAGAGCAAAAGAATTAACAAGCGCATAAACCAAGGATATAGGAAGAAGAGTCAGAAGTCAGGAACTCGATGTAAAGCACGAGGATAGTTTATCTCAAAGGAACTTGAATCGATGGCGGATGCGTGGTGTTTGGTTGGGGGTGCAGAAGTGGCGCATATTCGCAGATCGGGACAACGGGCGATGCATCGTATCGTTCTAGGAGTGATCGGGGAAGAGGTGCTGCTTATGTATTCCCAAACAAACACCTAAGTATCCGTTATCGATTCAATTAATTAAGCAGAAGCGCCCCTGCTATTGCAGGGGCGCTTACATTTAGATTGTCCCAAAACTCGCTACCGAATTCTGCGGACTTCTATCTGATCTACACCAGATCTCACCTATAGAACAATAATCATGTTCTATACAATAGTAGAACTCTTCAACAAAGAATTGTCAACATAGCTAGGTGGTTTTTTTTAACCTGTGAAAAAAAAGACCTCATTTGATTTAGCGAAATGCTGGCTCGATGGAGACTTTTCTTTCACTTTTCTTTTCACGAATGACTTCTGCGAGAGCGGCTAGAAATACTCCCGGATCATCTACGTAAGCAGGATAGTCACGCCGATTAGCCATCAGCTCCAGGTCTTCAAGCGAGTGCTCCCTGAGGCGGCTTTTCATGGCTTCAATCATTAGCGGCCCATCTCCTGGGCGGCTTCCTCCAGCCACTTCTTTTCCCTTGGTTTTAGTCGGTTCATTCTCTTTAAGATCTCAAGGTTGTGTCCTACATTATCGCAAGCTTTATAACACCCGATCTCCTGAAAGTATACATCTGATTTTTTGAAATTCTTCGCTTTAAAGCGAAACTCCTGGTAGGGCTGATCACTCCAGATGTGTTTGAAGTGATTCTCGTATAGATTTCCCAGGGGCTTTTCATATCCTTTACAACAGGGAATCACATTACCATCCGTGGTAATTCTCGAATAGGTCCATCCAATGGTACAAGGGAGAGTATCTACAAATGGGGTTTGAGGTAATAAGTCCGTCTTCACCGGAGGTCCTGGCAAGACCTGGTTACGCTCCATAACCGACATTCGAGCCCGTCGAATGAAGGAGCCAAAGCCAAGAACCGCGAAGAAGCGCGTTTTGATAGAGAAATCCTGTTTATCTATTTCACAAGACTCAAAGTGCTTACATTCAGAACATTTTTCCTGGTTAAAGAAGAACACATTTGCGCAACGCTGAAAGGGATCATGTTCCATTTTTTCGTTCGCCAGCCCCGCCTTACAAGTCATCACTTTATTGGTGGACTCATAATCAAATTCTTTGTATTCACCTATATCAACAAAAAACTTGGAATTAACCTCATAATGTTCATCAACCTGCTCCTCACTTAATCCTTCCAGATGCTTTCTTCCAGGAGGATCAGGATAGGTAGCCCGATTTGTGATTCGTTCAAAAGCAGATTCAATAAGCTCCAAATCCTTGGGCGTTAATGCTAGAAACTCTGTCTTCCCTTCGACGGTATCCACCACCGTAAACTCCATAGTGTCAGCCCGAACCTCCAGGCCAAAGTCCACCATATTTTCGAGGTCAAAAGCATTGAGTGTGCTGATGACATTGAAGATCTTGATGAGCGGGAAATAATTGTACTTTTTATGGTTTCCAATAAAGGTCAGAACCTCTTTGATTTTCCTATATGCGTTCGCTGTTTGATTCGGATGGGTCTTAACAAAGGCTTCCTCGCTACCCGCCCAGAGAGAGCAGGTGATTTGATCGACCTTTAGGTCCATTAACTCCTGCGCTATTTCCAGCGTGATGTAGGAGAAGTTGGTGATAATCTGTAACTCCAGACCATTACCCTTGATATAGCGAATGATGTCCATAATCTGGGGATGCGTAAACGGCTCACCGGGTCCTGCTAGCTGAATTGTTTTAGTACCGCTCTCTGCCAGATCTTTGATGAGGGAGGTGATGGAAGCATAATCCAAATAGTGGCTTTTTCGCTGGGCAGGCGTCTTGAGCTCCTGGAGATGGTCACAATGACACCAGCAGCCGACACAATTGAAATTACAGTTATTGGAAAGGTCCACCTCCACGATCTTGGGTGCTATAAATGCTTTCTTTCCCTGTGAAACTCCAATTAAATCGATATTTTCTGCCAGAAAATTTTCCCTGGGGTCTTCATCAGGCTCCCATTGTTCTTGTTCATTCATCCGGTAATCAATCAGGGTATTGATATCTCTTCTCAGTAAATCCACGCGCTCATCCATAGGGATATACTTGGATTTATAGTCTTCCATCAAAACGAACTGGCGACCCTCCAGGTAATTGGTTTCACGGCATTCCAAATCTTTTACTTTAATAAGGTCTAACAGTTTCTTAACTCTTTCTTGGCGTATTTCATGGTTATTACCGGGCATGGACCAGAGATAATGGTAATTCTGAGCTGGCAGTTCCAGACCAAATTCTTCCATCATGTGATGGACAGGAGTATCCGTTATGATATGAAGACTATTCACTGACTTGACCATGTCCATATATTCAGCGTTACGGTCAATAAAGTCATAGGTCATCTGAAAATCTGAGTCTTCCTCACTAGGATAGCCAACCATGCAGAACATGCAGGTTTTTATGCCCGACAGGTAAGAGTCCCGGATCACACTTTGAGCCTCTTCTATGGTGAACATCCAATCCTTATCCATGGCTTTAAGCACCTTGTCGGAACCGGATTCAACTCCCCACTGCATCTCCACGAAACCCGCCCTTTTCATGTTATCCAAAACCTTACGGTTCATTTGACGGCGGGGGATTCCCTGTGCTGACAGCCTGACTTCAAGTCCAGAGTCCACGATGGCGTCACAAACTTTGTCCAAAAGCTTCCAATTCCCATTTACCGCCAAATCCGCGATGGTGAAATCTCGAATGTCATACTTCTCAACGTAGTAACGTAATGACTCAACAATATGCTCCGGGCTGTAGCTTCTAAACTTTCCATCGAGTACCTTTGCCTTACAAAAAGAGCAGGTACCAATACAGCCCCTTGACCATTCCAGGATGATTTCATTACAGGTATATTCCGTTAAATCAAATTCCTCGAAAGTGGTGATAGGCGCGTTCCAGAGATCAACCTTGGGGCGACTCGGGGCAAAATGCCAGTTTCCTTCCTCATCAGGCTCTACGGTTCCCGCTAAGCCAGCAAGGCTTTCCTGGTGATCCAGGCGTTCCACAATTTCAAGGAGAGTGTCTTCTCCTTCTCCTACCGCATAAACATCCACACCCTCCATTCCCAGCTTATCAAAGAAGATATCTCTATATTCGCTGGTCCCGCATACCGGCCCTCCAAGAATGATCTTCAAATCCCCATCCCTTGCGCGCAGCCTTTTAATGAACTCAACTGTCATGCGCTCCTTGGGATCAACACAGGAAAAGCCAATGGTCTTACAGGGGACGTTTAGGATTTCCTCTACCGCCTCATCAATATCCCGATCATAGATATAGCGAATGATGTCAAAAGTTAAATCGTTGGACCAATAAGATTTATTCTCTACATGCCACAAGCGCTGCATCTCTTCATATTTGAGGAAAAAGCCTACATTGAAATCAAAGAGGTGGGTCTTGCGACCCTTAGACCTCAGGTAGGAAGAAAGCTTGGCGATTCCCACCGGGGGATTGAGGTAACCCCATGGAGGACTATTAACCAAAATCACATCGACTTCGGATTCATCGTACTCCCTCCTGCGCTTTTCAATTTCTGAAAAGTCCACCTTGGAAGTGTTTTCCTTGCTATAAATTCCTCGCTGGGATAGCTGTTTCTCAAGATAGAGTTTCTTCAAATCCCGATTGTGAGGATCATTTAGGTGATCATGCTCCTGTTTCACCCATGCCTGAGGATGTCCCGGATCTTTGGAAATTTTTTGCTCTGCCTGCCTCCTATCCAAAAAACTATTGGGTTCAATCCCGATTGTTTTGACACTGTTAACATGGGAAAGAAAAGGCTGAATTTGAGATAGGAACTCCATGGTCTGAAAGTAATCTGAATAGGATTCACCCGGTGCGCCTACATAAAGGTCGAGTACTACGCGAATTCCCACAGAGTGAAACTGCTTGATCGTCTTACGAATGGTCTCTTTGCGTAAGCCCATATTGTTATGATAAAAAACACGATCTGAACCGGCGAAGAGGGGTAGAGAAACTTCCTGAAGACCCGCTTCTTTGAGCAAATTGAAGAGGTTCTCATTCATGGGTTTAAACAGAAACCCCGCCTTCCATTCAATATCTATTTCCTGCGTTAACAGCCCTTCACAAAACTCGCGCAGGTCTGAAAGATCATCGTTAAATTCATGATCCAGAAAGTTAAACTTTCGAATCCTGGCTTTATGGAAAAGTTCGTTGACTCTATCGAGTAAGACTGAGGTCTTCATTCTCCTTCGAAATCCCTCACGAGAAACAATGGAACAATGAGAGCATCTTCGTGAACAGCCTAATCCCGGAATCAGGGCAAAATAACCCGAATAATCCAACCCCGGATTCAAGTCCGGTTCTTCAAGCACCGCTGGAAATGATCTTCGCGAAGACTGCCTTGGAGCATGAAAAGGGGCATTTTTCTGATTGATGACGATACCTGGAATATCAACAATATCAAGAAGGTCCCGCAGAAGAATTATATCCTGTATCACGGATTCAAATTCTGAAAATTCAAGGAAGCCATCCGCGATAGAGTTAGGCACTTTTTCACGAGAAACACTATCAAGACTCATCTCGTTGAGCCAGAGTAGCGGGGTGTCTCCTATCTGGGACTTAAGCCTATTACTAAGGCTGATTAGATTTTCAAGACTCTCTCCCCAGGAGGTTAGAATATAAAGATCATGACTTTCTCGAATGATTGGATTTTGAGACCTGAGCCGAGAGATTGAAAACTCCAACACCCTCGAAGACTTTTGCAGGCGCATCTCCATTCCCGCAGACAGTTCTCCAAATATCAGCACACCAACGTTCATGAACCACTCCCAGTCACTATATAATTATATACTTAAAAGGATCTGGTTTGCCCAAAAACCGGGAAAGGGCTTAAAGTTGTTAATCCCCATACATTCAGTGTTAATCACTAATAGAGCCGAAATTAACACCTTGATGTTGGATATTCAAGCCGCTAGCTCTGATACTCTTTTGCTATGAAATCACCCCAAATACGCACAGTTCGGTTCAATTTGGAGTATTCGATATGAAACCAGTAGATAAGACTTTGCAGGAACTCGACAATAGTGATGATAGGGTTCGCATCCTCTCCCTGATGCAAATCCATTCCGCACCGGTGGTTGAACTGGAAAGCTCAGCTAATCTTTCCAAACTCCTGAAACACCTTGGCTCCTTGAGTGAAGATAAGAGTTTGGATGTGAGCTTCCTATCACGAAAATTACTCAATAAATTTCAAGTACTCCTGGGTAAAGATTTCTCTATTCCACCCACGCTCTGCTCCGAAGAAGTGAGTTATGAATCCCTGCGCGATGAAAAAGACCCCCTGGTCCTGGCCGGTCTCCTGCGTCAAATCCCCCCCACTACCGAACTAGAAGATCGAGAGATCCTTCTTGGTCTTTTAGCTCATAGTGACTCCAGGGTTCGCTCCAATGCAGTAGAGGCCATGGACCGAGATTATCATGACTCCTACCATGATCCTTTGTTTCGACGTCTTTCAGATCGCTCAAACCGGGTTTGCGCCAATGCCGCGATTACCCTTGGGAAAAGAGATCTCGACAAAGTAGTGCCTCACCTCTCCAGTCTGCTGACCCATGAAAGCCTGGCCATGAGAGAATCCGCTCTTTACTGTCTTGAAATTCTGCCCTGGCATAAGGATTTTTGCCACTATATCAAGGATGCCCTGCTAGATCCTTATATCCCGGTGGCACTGCGTGCGGTCTCCCTGTGTCAAAAATATGAGCCTGAAAACTACCAGAAAATCCTGGAGGACCTATACTTCTCGACTCATTCCGCCCTGCTGAAATCAGAAATACGCTTATTGTGGAAAACCACCGGAATTCCAATCTCTGTTCAAGAATCCATTAAGGGTCAGATGCTGAACTCTGAATTCAGAGATCTTGGGGTGAAGATTTTTCAAGAGCTAAAAGCTGTGGAACCTTTTACACCTCAGCTTCGCTCACGCTATTTTTTAATCATTCGACAGCAAGATGTTCTCAAAGTAATTCTTGACCAGGGGGATCATTCCTCCTCTCCAAACTTTACCCTCACTGTGAGGGGACTTCAGGACAAAGTGCGCTCTTCCTTTATTGCCCTGGGAAGAACCGCATTCCATCTTCATCAGAATCGCGAATATTTTTTCGAACAGTGTGAGGAAGCTCTGCCAAAAATAGACCAACTCCTCGAAGAAAAGAGTGTCGCTCAATCCTGAGCTTTTTAGGCCTGATAGATATGCGAGATCTAACCAGAGAGATTCGTGTAACCGGAGGAGCCCTTTGCATTCCTGGAGAGCTTCTTGGTGAATCCATGGAAATCATCCTTGCCGCTGATGATATCTGTGCCGTGCACCTATACTCGGACATTGAGCCCACGGCTGGAGTAGATGCGGTAAGAACTCCATCAAGTGGTCCAGGGGCCTATCCCCGCACGGATTACACCCAAACAGTCTATTTTGCCCTGGAGATTCAAACCAGGGATCATGGAAAGCTAATCCTTCCCCGGCAGGTAATGGGAGGATTGGTCGATTGCCTGTGTCTGGCCGAACAAATTGAAGACCGCATGGGCGTGGCTTTCGAACACCGCGATGACGTCATTGGTCGCACCTACCTGGCTACGAGTACCTTTGTCATACTCACAGCTTTGATTCTCGGCCTGCTCTTTGGCAGTTAAATCTTTCAAAAAAACCCTTTACTCCTGCTGAAAACCCAAATATTCTTTGGACTCATGTCGATAAAATGGCCCATCAAATTCACCCTGTCCGAGAGGACCCTTGAACTCGAAGAGGGTAGCTACATTCTGGAAGAGGCAGAACTAAGAGGAATTGAAATGGCCGCGGACTGCCGTGAAGGTGTTTGCGGAACCTGTGCCACGAGAGCACAAGGAGAAGTGGAGTTCGCCACCGACGAGCACTGTCTGAGTAAAGAACAAAGAGAAATGGGCTGGATCCTAACGTGTATCTGTAAGGTAAAGGGGCCGCTTACCCTGGAAGAGTAAGAGAGCACGTCTATGTTAAGACTCAACAAGTTATCTCCCAAAAACAGACATAGGCGACCTGAATTCATTTCCTTTGGTACCAGAATCCAGGCTTTGTCGGGCAACCTCTTCTCACAAGTGGGATGGACCTTCTTTACCATTGGCTCTGTCTTCATGTGGATTTTTGGGGGACTGGCTGACTTTCAGTCTCTTTCTTTCTCATCAAGGACCCTGGAAACCGGCCCTGGAGTCGTCAGCGCTTGTCACGAAACAAATTCCTCTGAAGACAATACTGATATTTACCGCAATGAATATTCTTTCATTTATAACGAAGTGGAGTGGCCAGGTACTTCTTATTCCACCGGAACCTGCCTAAAAAAGGGTCGTGAAGTCGTAATCGAGATTGTCAAAGAAGATCCATCCATATCAAGAATCAAGGGAATGCGATCAGCACCCTTCTCCCTATGGATAGTAGGAATCGTGGCTATTTTTCCTATGTTTGGCCTGCTTATGATCGCTATCGGATTTCGCTCCGGACTGAACATGATTCGCCGGATGGAACAGGGAAGACCCTCCCCATACAGTTCGAAAAATTCCCGAAATCTCGTCCCTTCTCGGATGGCTGAACGATCTGATTTCCAAACTCGGTCAGAAGACATGGAATGGAGCCCTGCTGATAAATTGGAATTTGAAGAAATGGAAAGAGAACTGGATGAATTGGAAGAATCTCAGGGATCTCAAAGAGGAGCGATGAGAAATCAATCTGAGCCGTTCGATTCCAAATTCCCGAGTGTTTTAAAACCCTTTCCCATGAAATCCCAGGTAGATCACAGCCACAGGAGTAGCAATCCCTCCATTTTTGGAATTCTGAAATGCCTAGCTCTGCCCGCTGCAGCCCTTATGGTCAATTGCCTCGGCTACTATTACTACTTCCTGATTTAATTCCCACCTACCAGAGTGTAAATAATAGCTACCATGCCTACCATGCGTGCAGCGGGTCCCGTCACCGGCAACCATCCCCACTCCGCTTCGATTGCAAAGGGATAAGATCTATGGCATCGCCCACAACGCCGGCCACTCAAAAATGAGTGCTCTCGGCTTGGTAGTTTGCTATTCAAGTAGCCCCGAAATTGCCCATGCACCCTGTGCTGCACTTCGCTCCGCGGGGGCCCCGTTGACCGGTGCCACCCGCATAATCTGCGAGGGTTTTGGCCGTAAAGTGCACTCTTTTTCTCCCATTTTCCGACCACAAAAATAAGGCCCATTAAAGATCAAGATTTCTGATACAATTTGAATGGTTTTCTGCCTATCGGCTTTGAACGTACAGAGGTTTTGGTCGCTGAACCAGCATAGCGAATCAGCGGCTTTTCCTTTTCCACTTACTTCAAGGGGATTGTCTTCATCTCCGGTAGCTAAACAAATTCTCTGATTACTACATTGAGTCCATTTACTCAATGGCATAATTCAGCGCGATATTCTGGGCATGTGTAAAACCTGTATCGTCATCAGGGTGTCGGGAATCTACGTATCGGTTCCTTTTGAAGAAATCAAAGATTGTAAGTACACTGCCTCTGGTCACTGATTTTCACCTACTGTGGAGGATTGATGGTTAATTTTAGCTCGATGGCGGCCTTTATCTGGTCGGTTGCAGATTTGTTGCGTGGTGATTTCAAGCAGTCTGAATATGGGCGGGTGATCTTGCCCTTTACCTTGCTCAGGCGTTTGGAATGTGTTCTGGAGCCTACCCGAGAAGCCGTGATTGAGGAGTGCGAGAAACATAAAAAGAATCCTTTTATGCTGGAGCAACTTGTCCCTCTCGTTGCCAAGCAGAGTTTTTTCAACTCATCGAAACTCACCCTCTCCAATCTTGGAGCAAATGACACCAGGCAAAATCTGGAGACCTAAATCGAATCTTTTAGCTCTGATGCCCGTGACGTGTTCGAGTCATTCCGCGTTTTGGAGCTAATCGAGCGACTCGATGAAGCCAACCTGCTCTATATGGTAGCTAAGAAATTTTCTGAAATGGACTTGCATCCAGACACGATCGACAACCACCAGATGGGTTTGATCTTTGAAGAGTTGATCCGAAGATTCGCGGAGATCTCCAATGAAACCGCAGGGGAGCACTTCACCCCGAGGGATATCGTGCGCCTCACTACCAGTCTGGTCTTTATGTTTGATGACGAAGTGTTAAGCAAACCCGGCATCGTACGAAGCATCTACGACCCAACCGCCGGAACGGGCGGATTTTTGTCGGCTGGCACAGAATACGTTCACGAACTCAATCCCAATACCCGACTGACCACTTATGGTCAAGAGTTAAACCCCGAATCTTACGCGATCTGCAAAGCCGATATGCTCGTCAAAGGGCAGGATGTCAGCAACATCAAATATGGGAATACACTCAGCAACGACCAACTCATCGGCAAACACTTTGACTACTGCCTCTCCAATCCTCCGTTCGGAGTGGAGTGGAAGAAAGTTCAGAAGGAAGTGAAAGAGGAGTTTGATCTCAAAGGCTATGCCGGGCGTTTTGGGCCTGGACTCCCGAGAGTATCTGACGGGAGCCTGCTCTTTCTCCTTCATCTGGTCTCTAAGATGCACCGAAACCCGCAGAATCCAAGCCGCATCGGCATCATTCTTAACGGCTCCCCTCTTTTCACTAGCGGTGCCGGTTCAGGAGAATCAGAAATTCGTCGCTATATTTTGGAAAAAGATCTACTCGAGGGAATCGTGGCACTTCCAACAGATATGTTCTACAACACTGGAATCGCCACCTACGTGTGGGTACTTTCAAACAACAAGGAACCGCAACGAAAAGGAAAGGTTCAACTGATCCAGGCAACCGAGAACTTCGCGAAAATGAGAAAGTCACTGGGAAGCAAACGAAACTATCTCACGGAAGAGCACATCAGTGAAATCGTTCGCCACTACGGAGCTTTCGAGCCAGGTGAATCCATGAAGATCTTTGACACCGTTGATTTTGGATTCCGGCGCATCACCGTAGAACGACCGCTACGGCTAAACTTCAACGTAGATGAAGAACGCATCGCAAAATTGAGGCTTCAATCCAAAGCCTACAAGAACTACGCAAAGAAACTTTCCGAGAAAATGAGCTTTGAGCAGTTTCTTGATTAGAATTTTCAAGATACCAATGTGCAGATGCTACTTCAGGTAGAGGCCGCCCTAAGAGAATTCCCTGAGGGATTGTATTTGGATCGTGAGAAGTTCTCGAAAGTCCTTCAAAGCCACCTGGGAACCAGATCGCTCAAACCCTCGGCTTCTGATTTGAAGTGGCTCTGCCAGTCTCTGTCCGAGAGAGATGAAGAAGCAGAAATCTGCACCAACAAAGCAGGGGAACCGGAACCAGATCCAGAACTCAGAGATTACGAAAATGTTCCTCTCAAAGAATGTATCTATGAATATTTCGAGCGCGAAGTAAAACCCCATGTACCAGACGCCTGGATTGATGAGAGCAAAACCGATGAAAAGGACGGGAAAGTAGGAATCGTGGGCTACGAAATCCCCTTCAACCGCCACTTTTATAAATACGTACCCCCACGACCATTGGAGGAAATTGATGCAGAGCTTGAGCAAGTTAGCTCAGAAATCATGACTCTACTTCATGAGGTGACGGCGTGATGTTTTGGCCCCTTGACTCACTGTCAAATCATGTCGATAATGGGTATAACAACAGCCACCACGCCTCTCGACGATTTTTTCGGCGATGCGCACCTTGGTGGCTTTTCTTTTTTAAGGCAATCCAGCACTTCATTCTAAACTCGATTCAGAATCCAGAATACTTACCTCTTTGCTCCATAATCCGATGGCAATCTAAACTCCAGTCATCCCGTGGCTTGACCACGGGATCCATAAAATCCGAGGTTAATGCAAAATTTGAGATGCGAGAATGGCTCCCGCGATCAAGTCGCGGGAGGACAAACTTTGTGGGCAAAACCACCCTTTACGGGGGGGTCATCCTGCCATCCTCTGGCAGGACCATGGAGTTCAAAAAGGCACTTCGCATTGTTCTCCGGGTCAAATCCGAAGATGACAACTGCGGAGCTAGTTTTGGACTGGGAAAACACTTCTTTTCTACCTGGCAATATAAGCCCTCACCATCCATGGCAACTGGTTCCCAAAATGTAGGGTCGAGGTATGCCTCGACCGGGTTTGACTGGTGTGGGGTCACACAATGAGTTACACGCCATATCCGAAATATAAGCACAGTGGGGTTGAGTGGCTTGGGCAAATTCCGGAGGGGTGGGGGGAAAAACGTCTAAAATTTGTAACCAGTTTGCGAAACAAGAAAGTATCAATTGAAGGAAGAAAAGTCGTTGCGCTAGAGAACATCGAAGGAGGAACAGGCCGGTTTTTGGCTACAAAGTCAAGTTATTCCGGGGATGATGTGGCATTTTCTGCGGGTGACGTATTGTTCGGGAAACTACGGCCTTATTTATCTAAGGTGTATTTGACGCAGTCTGACGGTGTGGCATTTGGTGACCTTTTGGCATACTATCCGCAAAAGGGTGTTTTCCATTCCAAATTCTGCTTTTATTTATTGATTTCGGGCGGTTTCATATCCAAAGTGGATAGTTCCACCTACGGCTCAAAAATGCCTAGGGCTAGTTCAGAGTTTGTAGCTGAAATGGGAATAGCCCTCCCCTCAATCCAAGAACAAAAAGCCATCGCGGCTTTTCTTGATCGGGAGACTCGGAAGATTGATCTTCTTGTTGAGAAACAGGAACGCTTGATTGAACTTCTCAAAGAAAAACGCCAGGCCCTGATCTCTCACTGCGTAACCAAAGGCCTCAACCCAAACGCCAAAATGAAAGACAGCGGAGTGGAATGGTTGGGGGAGATTCCTAAGGAGTGGAAGATTTCAAAGCTTGGCAATTATTCCATGATTTTTAATGGCTCTACTCCAGACCGAAACGTCGAAGAGTATTGGGAAAATGGCACTATCCCCTGGCTGTCGAGTAGCAAAGTAAATGATACAATCGTTGAGCAACCCTCAGAGTTAATATCAAAAAATGCCTTTAATAAAACTTCATTGAGAATGGTACCACTAGGTTCAGTGATCATAGGTTTGGTAGGCCAAGGTAAGACCAGAGGAATGTCTTCCTTATTGGGAATATCAACAACAATAAATCAAAATCTAGCTGCGATTGTACCGGGCAGAAAAGTAATTGGGAAATTTATTCAACTGTTGTTCCAGCATCTATACATGCCTATTCGCGAGTATGGCAGAGGTGCTAACCAAGCTGCTTTAAATGGTGAGTTAATATCTGAACTCACCATTTTGATTCCACCAATCCAAGAGCAAAAAACCATTGCGACTTTTTTAGATCGGGAAACCCAAAAAATTGATACTCTGGTTGAGACAGCCAATTCCGCCATCACCCTCCTCAAGGAACGTCGAACTGCCCTGATTTCAGCCGCAGTCACCGGCAAGATAGATATCCGCAATCAAGTCAATCCTGAGGAAATCCAGTGAGCACAGTCCACCAGGAAAAAATGTTCCAGTTGGAGCTTGTTGAAGCCCTTTGTGAACGGGGGTGGGTAGAGGGGCATAATTCCAATTACGATCCTGAGACCGCGCTCTACACTGAAGATCTTATTGGGTTTGTCCAAGATGCCTATCCGGAGACCTGGGAGAAACTCGCTAAGAAGGGAGGTGATCCCTCGAAACGCCTTGTTTCTCAAACTGTTAAAAACCTGGAGAGCAAGGGAACTTTGCGAGTTCTTCGGGAAGGGTTCAAAGATGTTGGGATCTCCATCAATCTTTGCCAATTCAAGCCTGATCATGGGCTCTCTGACAAGATAAGTCAGGCCTACGGAAAGAACCGGCTTCGGGTAGTCCAGGAAGTTACCTACTCTTTGCACAATCAGAATCGCATTGATCTGGTGCTCTTCGTCAACGGGATTCCTACCGCGACTCTGGAGCTGAAGACAGATTTCACTCAGACGGTTCAGGATGCCGTTTACCAGTATAAGAAAGACCGACCTCCAAAAGACCCGAATACGAAGAAGAGCGAACCACTTCTTCAATTCAAACGAGGTGCCCTGGTGCATTTTGCAGTCAGTACCAGTGAAGTGTATATGACCACTCGCCTTGAAGGGATGAAGTCCTTTTTTCTGCCGTTTAATCGTGGCAACAATGGCGGGGCGGGCAACCCACCGAACCCGGAAGGGTACTCCATTTCCTATCTCTGGGAATTCGTCATGGAGCACGAGATGTGGCTGCATATTCTGGGTCGATTTCTTCATCTTGAGGAAACCACCGAGGAAGATTTATCCGGCGTGCTCAAAAATAAGTCCACGATGATTTTCCCGCGCTTCCACCAACTTGAGGCCGTGACCAAAATGGTCGATACCGTTGCTCAAGAAGGACCGGGGCATTCTTACCTGATCCAGCATAGTGCTGGTTCCGGCAAGTCCAACTCCATCGCCTGGCTCTCCTATCAACTCGCATCACTCTTTAACAAGAACGGCCACAAGGTATTTCGAAACGTAATCGTTATCACTGATCGAACCGTTCTCGATAGCCAACTCCAATCCACCATTACTCAATTTGAACGAACCAAAGGTGTGGTTTGTGCAATCAGCGGTGATGGATCTACAAGTAAATCCGAGTCACTCAAGCAGGCGCTGGTGAATCGAACTCCGATTGTCATTGTCACCATTCAAACCTTCCCATTCGTACTGGAGGCCATCGAGAACCGCAAAGAATTCAAAGCGAGTAACTACGCCATCATTGCCGATGAAGCGCATTCCTCCCAGACGGGAACAACCGCGCGCAAGCTTAAAGAACTGCTCACCACGGAGGATCTTGATGAAGAGAATGAGGAACTCTCCGCCGAAGAAGTTATCAACGCGGTTCTTGCTTCAAGAAAGAAGGCACGTAACATCTCCTATTTTGCTTTTACGGCCACTCCAAAGGCCAAAACCCTTGAGCTATTCGGGCGACCCCCTGACCCAACCCAACCCATCAGTGACAAGAATCTACCCGGCCCGTTTCATCTCTATTCCATGCAGCAAGCCATCGAAGAGAAATTTATCCTCGATGTGCTTCAAAACTACATCACCTATGAAATGGCTTGTGAGCTCAACCAGAAGTCTAAAGACAAGGATCTAGAAGTTGAGAGTCGCAAGGCCAGCAAAGAAGTGCTCCGATGGGTGAAGCTTCATGAGTACAATATTACCCAGAAAGTCATCGTGATCATTGAGCACTTCCGCGAGAACGTGGCCCATCTTCTCGGCGGCGAAGCCCGCGCGATGGTCGTGACCGACTCACGAAAGGCTGCCGTGCGTTACAAATTGGCCTTGAACAAGTACATCGACGAGAAAAAGTACCCACTCAAAGCTCTGGCGGCGTTTTCCGGAGAAGTACTCGATTCGGAGTCAGGGTCTGATCCGTTCACAGAAATCAACATCAATCCGAATCTACTCGGTCAGGATATTCGAAACGCTTTTGATAAACAGGATTACCGTTTCCTGATCGTTGCAAACAAATTCCAGACCGGCTTTGATCAGCCCAAACTCTGTGCCATGTATGTGGATAAGCGCTTGAGTGATGTGGACTGCGTTCAAACCCTCTCCAGGCTCAATCGCACGAAGCCAGGTAAGAAAATGGTCTTTATCCTTGATTTCGTCAACGAGATAGAGGAGGTACGCAAAGCATTCGAACCATATTACCGTCAGTCGGAGCTAGAGCGAGTGTCCGACCCTAACAAAATCTACGAAGTTCAGGATCGAATCCTCCAAAGAGACATTTTCAACATGCAGAATGTCGAAGAGTTTGCTGTCGCTTTTTTCGCGCCCATCGAGAAAGTAACTCAGAAAAAGCTACAAGCTCTACTCACACCAGCCAGGGATCGCTTTAGGGTTTCTTACCTGGAAGCTGTTCAAGAGCTTAAAAAGTTAATGGAGCAAATAGAGAACTTGAAGAAAGCAAATCTGCAAGTTTCCCCGGAGTTAAATCTTGCTCTCAAAACCGTCAGTGAGAAGAAGAGCGACCTGGAAGCATTCAGGAAGGATCTTGGAAGTTTCCATCGATTCTATGAGTTCATCTCCCAGGTGGTGCAATTCGATGATGAAGAACTGGAAAAATTCAACGTCTACTGCCGCCATCTTTACCCGCTGCTGCGGCTGAGCATAGATCAAGAAGATATAGATCTCAGCTCCCTTGAAATGACCCGCTACCGCCTTGATGAACAGGGCAAAAGCACTATTCAACTCGGGGACGGTCCCGAGGAAGAAACCAAACTAATACCCGGCGATTCCGTAGCAAGTGGGAGGAAGAAAGATCCCAAGAAAGAACTCATGTCCCAAATTCTGGAAAGACTGAACGAAATTCTAGCAGGGGAAGGACTCACAGACGCGGACCGACTCAACTACGCAACGTGGATCTCGGACAAAATCCTGGAAAATGAGGTGGTAGTCCAGCAAATCCAAAACAATCCCAGGGAACAAGCAAAACTAGGAGACTTCAACGTAGCCCTGTTAAAAGCTTTATCAGTCAGCCAACAAAGCCACGATCAGATGGCGAAAAGCGTACTCACCAATCAACAAACAATGCAGAGCTTCAACTCTATTATCTTCGATCTTGTCCACAACCGACTCCATAACTCAGACCAGCTCAGGGCCCCATAAAAATATTGATAATTACACCACTGAGTAATTTTACTCAATGATGTAATTGGAGTTGTCTTTGTGTGCCCAGAGCCTGGTGTCTCTACACTTCGTAACGTGAGCGGTTGGTTTTCTTAGAGCCTGTTCACGATCTCCATTTGTAGCGAGATTTAGCGAAAAGTGGATAATCAAGGCCCGAAGTATGACAACGCCGAGCATGCGCTTTGCGGCAAATCGTCGTTGAATGGAGATCGTGAACAGGCTCTTAAAATGGTTTCCATGTTTTCGGGGCAATTTCGAGATCTAGCAGGCGGGCTCTCATTGCTTCCCTGGAAACATGAAAATGTTTTGCTAAGTCCGCTAAATCTGGATTTACTTGACGGGCAGCCTTTACCTTCTTTGCCGGCATCTGGAAGGCTACGGCAAACCAGTGAGCTTCTACCTCAATCTGATCCTTTTCCTCTTTCTCTGGATATAAATTTTCAAGGTTTTGACCAGGGTGGTCTATGGTAATCCTCTTTTTCCCCATTAAAGAATGCAAAAAGTAATGCCCGATTTGGTGAACAATCGCAAAACTAGCACCCTGGGGCGACCCATGATTTTGTAGTACGATTCTAAAGTTTTTAGGCCCCTCAACGATCAATTGTCCACCCTGGTCCCTGTTCTCATCAGGATAGGCCAGTGTGCCGCCCAGTCGTACGATGAACTCATCAAGAGCCATTCCAGGACTGTAGTTGAACGTTTCTGCAAAACCTTCCGCTATTCCCATAATTACGAACTTTGGGAGATAGGTAGGCACGATCTCATCACTCATATTTGCCACATCTCAATCAAAGGAAAGGACCTCATTCTATCAACTCTAGACTCATAATGGGTACTTGCGGTGGAACCCCTGGATCATCCGGTCAAGCCGCAAGATGACGAAGAAATTTTCCTCCGCAAGGAAAAGAGAAAAATTCTTCTCCCCCTTTTTTTAGGCATCGAGTTCTGGTGTGTGGCGGATGCTGGGTTATTCAGAAGTGGTGCCTATTAGTGGGTTAGGAGGAGGACGTAGCCAAGCTACGTTTGACGAGTAAGCCGCTGATAGGGGCTGCTTCTGGATGGCCCGGCGCCGTCTAAGCACCAGAACTCGGTGCCTAAAAAAACCTCTGGAATGAGGCTTGGATGCCCCGCAGCGCGAAGCGATCTCTCGTGGTTCCGTTCAGCCTTGGGGAACTTCCTTCCAGAACTTCGATATAGCGCAGTCCCAAAGCAAACCGATAGGAGTCTTTCAGAGCTTTATAGAATTGAAACTGAAGATCTAGAAGAGCGTTACTTTCCCTGTTTTTATCCTGCAGGGAGGCTGTCTCCAAAAAACCCTGGCTGCTTATTTTCTGGTTCAGGAAGTTGGTTTCCCTCTCGGAGCTGAGCAAATGCAAATGGACCCCCGATGACCAGGAGAGTGAATGATTAAGGATGGATCGGTATTCAAACCCAAGAAATCCTCCCAGGCCTTCCTTTGCGTAGTTTTCTTCCCCCTGTTCAACCTGGATGGGGCCTCCATTTGGTGTCGCGCTCGTGGCCTGGTTTAATCCTAGTTGATCCTCTCCCCGCAGACGAGAGAACCTCTTCATATGTAAGTGGCTCAACCCCCCTTGCAAAGTCCAGCGGCTTTGATCCTTGGTGTGCAAAATCCTCTCATTGCCAATCCTGGTAAGGTAGAATTGTGTCTTACTCAAACCCTCTACTTCGCTCACAGTATTCCCAAAACCCAGGGAATAGCCTGCGGCTAATCTATTGCCATTGATAACTTCTTTCGGGCTGAAGCCAAGAACTGACAAAAAGCCGTTATAGTGTCCAAAGGGGAGGCGAGCTGTCATTTCCACAGCAAAGTCACGGGTTTGGAACCTCAGAGGAGAGACGGGACCGCTGGGACCATTACTAAATCCAAGGATTTGATCTAGATTCTGAGAATCAAGATAGATGAGATCCCACTCCACACTATTCTCAAACCACTTTAGTGCATTTTTTCTGTGTCTCTGCACAGGGTCCAGGTATTGAAACTCCTTGGGAGGAGGTTTCCAATAAGGATCCCGAAAGCCCTCGAAGGGATGCTGTTCCTGTGCCTCCAGACTACTATCCCAGTTCTTTAGAAAGTCCACATTCTGTGGTTGCCCCAGACCCTGTCCAATTGGCCTGGCCTGATGCTGAGACACAAGGATAACAATCATCGCGAAGATGCAAAGAATCCTTGGAAATCTGATCCCCGAAAATAATGTTCTCATCCCCAGGAAGAATCGGCACTTTCCCTATTGCATAACGGCCCTCTTCCCTTGTTTTACAGTCCACATTTTCCTATAATGGACAAATCTGGCAAAATACGGTGGACTTCTGTCTAATCTTGATTCTGATCGATCAAGAATTTGCCCTGGACATCAAGATTTGTTCAAGATTATGCCCATGCGCTGGTTCGACATCAAAAATAAGAATTATTGGAGAGTGAATGGCAAAAGGGAATTCACAATTCAAGAAGTGTCTCAAGTTACCGGAATCACAGTACGGACTCTCAGAAATTATCTAAAGTCCTATGTGGACCTCCTTCAGCCCAGGCGAGGGTATTACAACAGCCTCGTGTTTTCGGAACAGGACATCAATGTCTTCGTCATGATTAAAACCTTAATCAAAGATGGATTTAAAGTAGGGGAAATCCAAGAGAAAGTCCGCGCGGAACTCCCTGCCATGCAAAGAGGTACAGAGTCTCATCAATCTTCAAATGACCCCTCTTCTCCGATTGAAGAGCCCCCCAATAATGAAACATTGCCGCAAAACTCGACCGAATCCATGATTCGAGTCAACCCTCGTATGCTTAAGAGTGTTAACTCTTATTTACTTGCTCAGGAAAAGAGAAACTCGATTCTTGAGCATAGGCTTGAACGAATAGAGCGACTCCTGGAAAGAATAGAAAAGCCACAGGAGACGACATTTTCAGACACACTGGCTCGATTGGTGGAATCTACCCAGGCTCTATGGCTAGCTCTCAAGAAGGCCATCCCCTGAAGTGTCCCAATAGCGGTTAGCTAAAACTACTGCCGCAAGATCATCAAAATCCCTGTTGGGATAGCGTAGTCCTTTTGGAATCAATTTTCGCAGGCCGCTTGGAGGATAAAAAGAATCAAAGAGAATTTTCGCTTCCTCGGTAGATCCGGATTCATTAATCCAGTGTATGGGAAGGTCCAACTTTAAGAGCCTTTCTGAAACTGGTTTGGAGTTGGTTCCGTCTCCTAAAACAATCAACGTGATCGAATGCTCCTTTACCATTCTTTCCACCGTCGGATACAATGACTCCAAGCTATAGATTCCCCTCTCTAGGATTTCTCGAGCGGAATCTACGACAGCCCCGCCCCATTTGGATCGACCTGGATCAATGGCTAAAATTTTAGAATTTTTTTTCATCCCTGACCTTAAAAAGTTTCCCAACCTCTTTAGAAAGCTAGTCTATCGTGATTTTTTCGAGCGGTTCGTCGGTTCTGCACTAGGCTTCCTTTGGGCCATTTTAAATCCCCTGGTATTAATGGGAATGTATGTCCTGCTCTTTTCAGTAATTCTTAAGATTCGATTCATTGAGGGAGGTACACACGTTGATTTCGGGCTCTATTTGTTTTGTGGCATGATTCCCTGGTTGGCGTTCCAGGAATCCCTGGTCAAATGCTCAAACATAATTTTTGCATATCGCAATCTCATTCTTCACATTCGCCTTCCGCTTGGATTCCTTCCTTTGCACATTGCAGTATCCGCTGTAATCCAAGAACTAATCGCGCTTGTGCTTTTCATTGGATTTGTGTGGCAATACAAGGGTCTTGATGTACAGGGGTTACCTTTTCTATTTCTCATTGTACCCATCAAGATCCTCTTTACCTGCGGATTCAATTTCTTTCTCACCCCCATTACCGTCTTCTACAGGGATATTGTCCAACTGGTCCAGATCATGATGATCTGCTGGTTTTTCTCATCCCCTATTGTATATCCAATCTCCCAAGTACCTGGAGAATACCTGTCTCTCTACCGCCTAAATCCCTTCGTTTCATTTGTTGAATGTTACCGGCATGCAATCCTGGGCGACCCGGGATGGAACTGGTCTTCTTATCTTTATGTGTTAGGCATTTCCCTGGTCCTTTATATTCTTGGATTCTATTATTTTAAGCGCAGTGAAAAACACATTCTCCAATATATCTGATTTGTCTTTTTCCTTTCCTCCTTATACGGGTCATCTTCAACCAATACCAAGCCGAAATAGAGGAAATGTACGATCTCAATCCGAGTGGGCTAAACTTGCTTTGAATTTTGGTTTATACTGCTTGTGACGCGCCTAACAACCCTTATTGTTGTATCCGTACAAATCAATGTAAGAAAGGCTGACCAATGAGTGTCCTTGATCAAACTCTCTATTATTTTCATAAAGCCGCGGACGCAATGGATCTCGGGGAACATATCCAGGAGATGATGGCAGAGCCCCATCGAATTATCGTTGTACAAATCCCGGTCGAAATGGAAAACGGGGTAATAGAGGTCTTTAAGGGATATAGAGTTCAGCACAATCCCGCCCGAGGGCCTATGAAAGGCGGACTAAGATACCATCCGACGGTAGATGTGGAACATTGTACCTCCCTTGCAAATCTGATGACCTGGAAGACTGCCCTGTTAGATATTCCCTATGGAGGAGCCAAGGGAGGGGTGAACTGTGACCCCACCCAGATGACAGAACGGGAAATGGAGCGTGTCACCCGTAAATTCATAGCCAATCTCGAAGAGTGTATCGGACCTTACAAAGACATCCCCGCGCCAGATGTAAACACCAACAGCCAGGTGATGGCCTGGATTATGAATGAATACTCAAAAATCAATGGATTTTCTCCCGCAGTGGTCACGGGGAAACCTCTGGATTTGCACGGTTCTGAAGGAAGAGAGGCAGCTACCGGCCGAGGAGTCGTGTTTGTAACCGAGAATTTTCTCCATGATTATGAGATCTCGTTAAAAGATACTTCGGTAATAGTCCAGGGTTTTGGGAATGTGGGATCATGGGCAGCAAAGATCTTATTTGAGGCTGGCGCTAAAATTCTTGCCATCAGTGATGTCTCTGGAGGGATTTATTGCGAAGAGGGATTAGATATTCCCACACTGCTTAATACTACTCATGAAGGGCATTTGCTGAGCGAAGTACATGGTTACGATCATATAAGCAATGAAGAGTTGTTGACTCTTCCCTGTGACCTCTTAATCCCCGCCGCGCTTGGACGTGCTATCAACAAAGATAACGCCGCTGATATACAGGCCCGATTCATCGTAGAAGCAGCGAATTCACCAGTTACACCCGAGGCCGATGAAATCCTCGATAAAAGAGGGATTCCGGTCTTGCCCGATATCCTCGCAAATGCTGGCGGAGTGACGGTTTCCTACTTCGAATGGACCCAGAATATTCAACAATTTCGCTGGTCAGAGGATGACATCAATATGCGTTTGAAGTTAAAAATGAGAAAGGCCTATCAAACCGTCCGAAAGGTCGCTAAAAAATATAATGTGCCCCTGAGAACCGCTGCATTTATTGTCTCTATCGGACGTGTAGGTAAAGCAACTGTTTTGAGTGGAATTTAAGAAAGAAGGTACCCATGGATTCATTTCTAGAGCTACTCACAAAAGATTTCGATTCCAATCCACTATTCGCGTTTTTCTCCAAGGAAGAATTTGATGAGTTCCTCGATATCGCAACCATTGAAAAGTTTGGCTCTGGTGAGGTTTTGTTTAAGAAGGATGATGAACCCCAGGGACTTTATTTTTTCTTCCAGGGTAAGGTCCAGATTACGCGCGCCAAGCCCAACCGCCCTCCTCGGGTCATTGCTGAAATTGAAGCTCCAACGATACTTGGAGAAATGGCCATGCTGGTTCATCGGCTACGCACCTCAACAGCGACGACTCTCAGCGAATCAACCGTGCTCCTCTTCGCCCGCGATGATTACAATCGTCTGCTCGGGGAAAATAACCTGATGGCGTTTAAACTCTCCCATAATATGGGAATTATTCTGGCTAAGAGAATTGAGATGATGAACAAGTCCATGATGGATACAAAGCAGGAGTTCAAAGAATTTTCCAGCTTCAAGAATTCCCTTTTTAACGACTGGAATTTCTAGGTCTTCCTATTCATGAGCCCCCTTATTTTCAGGCTCTTTTGGATTTCTCTCCTCTTCTCCTTCAGTACGAGTGCTCTCTTTTCTTTGCAGGCGCAAACACTACCCAAGGTTTCCAATCGACTGGAAGAGTTTTTGGAAATTCTTCGCAAAGCAAAGGGAGATGAACGCGCGGGATTCTACGAAATGGGGCTCAACTCAGACCACCCCCTAATCTACTACCATAGCCTGGACTGGGTTATTCACCAACCCCACATTAGAGCTCTGCCAATTATGGAGTCTCGCTTAAGAAGTAGAAACCTGTCCCCGGAAGCTGCTCGATTGACTCATATCGGAGTCCTTCGTCTGCATTTCCACACTACCAATGAGGAGTTGCGCCTTGAATATCTCAAGATATTACTAGAAAGGGAAAATCCTCACGAAATTCCCGAACTCTTTCACTGGATAATCCAGCTCTATTCAGCCCTTGGAAGTTCCGGGGACCTGGGGGAACTCACCATCCTGGATGGAATCAAGGAATTTACCAAACCGCTAAGGTTTGCGCGCGAACGTCTGCAGGCTCAAAATCCCTCCAAGGATTTGGTACTTTCTTATATCTTGACCTATCGAAGCCCCCATAGGGAAATGCGTTCCTGGGCTCTTGAGAGGCTATCCCAGATAGAAGATCGACGGGTGGCTACATTTCTTACTCGACTCCATAGAGAATCCAGCCTCAATTATGGATTGAGAGAGTGGATGAAAATTCAAGACGCGCTGTTAAAACATCAAGATCGCTTTTCAGATCTCTATCCCGAATAGTAAGCGGTTTACCCGTTGCAGATTCATAATCCTCTATAGCTGAACAAAAAACTAACCATAGAACCAAAATTTGCCGATAGAAGTAGCAGGGGCAAACACTTTCAAACAAAGTAGGATCAATGGAAACTCAAGAATCCAAACTCAAAATTGTCGATGATGTATGGACTGAATTCCTAAATGAGTTCCAAACCGGTGATCTGGTCCATGATCAAATTTTCATTGTATCGGACAATATGCTGCTAAGAGGTCCTAATTTCGATCTCATGCAATTGTTTGGTCTAGAAGATCACATCCAATGATTTAACCTCGCCGGTAGTCGGTAGCTAGTACCTACTCCCTTGGTCCGGATCTCATGATCGAAACGATCATGACCATGGCAAAGGCTCCCGCCACCAGGTAGCCCGAAATTCCCAGGTAATAGAGAAACCCTCCCGAGTCTTTCGTAGTGGCCAATAAGAAGGACGAGCCAATGAGCACCCCCGTTAGCAAAACTCCCAAAATTGCCCTGTTCAAAACCTTCTCCAAAATGTAGAAATGAATTTCGGAGCGCTTATGACTCGCCGCGGAATCATGCTGGGCTTTTTGAATATTCTTGATGATGACAAAAAGATCATCCGGTAGCTCAGAGAGATAATCATAGAGCAAAAAGGATCGATCAGAAAGTTCTGCCGCCAGACTCTTAACCTCTAACTGACTTTCGATGAGAGACTTGATCTCCGGAAGCAGAAAATCCATAAGATTTATAGAAGAATGCAGACTCTTGCACACCTGTTCCAGGGTGACGACAGACTTAAAAAGCATAGACATTTGGGAGGGGAACCTCAAATGGTGTCGACGAAGAATCTCATCCAGGGAAGTGGTGAATTCACTCACATCTATTTCAGCCAGACGCCTGGAACGAAATGCCAGAACCAGGTCGCGGATTTCCATTACCATTGCGTCGCTCACGCCCAGGATAGTTCCCCGGCAAAGCTTATTTAGAGAACGCGCTACCAGGGGATAATCCCCTCGACCGGCTCCCCAGAAAATTCGACAGAGGTGCATCATGTTTCCTGAGTCCAACTGCCCGACCATTCCAAAGTCGAGAAAAACGATGGCTCCATCTGGCAGAATTCTCAAGTTGCCTGGATGTGGATCGGCATGAAAAACTCCTTCCTTGAAGACCTGATGAAAAAAGGAACGGATCAGTCTCTCCCCAACCTCACAGGAGTCCACTCCGTAAGCATCCAGAGCTTTGCTCCCATCAATCTTTTTTCCACCAATGTATTCCTGAACAAGAACTTTACCCGTAGAACATTCGGGATAGACCCCTGGTATTCTGATTTTCTCGTTATCTTCGAACATAGCGTGAAATCGAATCATCATGCGCAATTCGCGTCCGAAGTCCAATTCACGCAAGATATTTCGAATAAACTCCTCAAGAAAATCTCTCCAGTTAGCGGGGTCATTAGGATCACCGAAATGATCTTGAAGAAGAGAAACTACATAGGACAAGACATCCAGGTCCTGTTCAATCATCATTCGAATTTTTGGTCTCTGGACTTTAACAATGACTTTTTCCCCAGTGGCTCTTAATTCGGCTTTGTGCACCTGGGCTATAGACGCGGTAGCCAGGGGTATAGAATCAAATTGGGAAAAAGTCTCTTCTAACTCGTCAATCTTGAGTTCAGAACATATTACGGATTTAATCGTATCTCGGGATACAGGCGTGACATGGTCTTGAAGCTGGTGTAATTCCTCAAGATACTCAGTTGGGAGAATATCATCACGAGTTGAAAGGATCTGTCCAAGTTTAATGAAGGTGGGTCCCAGTTCCTCGGCTGCCAGTTTAAGCCGTTCTGCTCGCGGCAAAAGGGCAAATTCTTTGGACACAAGTCCAACTTTACGCGCCAATCCAAGGATTCGATCTACTTGAAGGGTTTCTAACAGGTCGGTGAATCCATATTTAGCAAAAATCGTAGCAATTTCCTGAAAGCGCTTGATGTTAATAATGCGCTTATGGATCTGGCGAATTTTCATGCTTTCTTCAGTTCCAATCTATTAAACAACTCCGTAATTGTATCCAGCTTCATAAATTCTACACTTTGAAAATGGGATTTGGTTTCGAATTTCTCTCCCCGAACAATAAGGTATTTCTCAGTTCCATGGGTAGCAAAATAAAAGCGTTCATTGAGTTGGTCCACGCCTCCTTCAAAGCGCAAGCCATCATCAATATTGAGTCGTAATCTCACCGGTCTGGTGTTTTGATCCACTGCTTTCATCTGGGTCTTATGGCTAACATGAGTGATCTCATCGGAATCAAGGAGATTTTCCTCTCGTATGACCCGGTTTTGTCCAAAAACTTCCCTTTGCTTTAGTCGGTCTTCAAGGGGAACTCGAAAATACTGATCAAACTCTCCGGGTCTTTGCTCCTCAAGCTCGTTATGAAGAATCTCATCTACGATTTGGTCCTGGCTGGGAAGGCTTTGTAATTCAAGAACCCGTTGAAAATAAAGAGAAGGGGTTTTCTGATAAACCTTCACCTGGTCGAAATGAAATTGATAACCATCGTGGAATGGGTAAACCAATGCTTTTTTCAATTCCGGCAAAACTAACTGGTCATGGTTCTCAAGTCCTGTCTGGGATGAAGCTATTCCTGACTGAAAGTCCGTCTTTAGGACAAAGAGGGAAGGAGAAAGGACTTTCTTATAGGTGACGTTGGCATTGAGTATGAAAAGAATTCCCTCACGAGCCTTGGGGCTCTGTGCATATTTTGAAGCGACTACCTGGGCGTGGGAAGAGAAGGAAGAGGAGGAAACGCAATGTAATAATTGGTCCATCAGGCGCGAGTCTTCCTCTCCCCTTGAGTTTGAGCCAAATTGATAAGATCGACAGGCGGAGTCACGTCCCAAAGAAGACCTCCTCAGGGACATGGCATTGACAAGGGTACCTAGAAAACGTGCCAAAGGTTCCTCAAACCCTTGCGAAGATGAACTCGTGGAGACTTCTTGAACCTCACGGTTGCCTTCTTCATCAACGGCACAACGAAAAATGCTCAGGTATACTGGTTCCCACTCCATAATCAATCTCCCTTTTGGACCTCTAGGATGCAAATCCATCCAAAGCGTTAAACAAGTGAATTGTCCACTTGTAGATTCATTCCCATGTCTGACTCATTAAATATGATCCTTTGAATCTTGTCATTCCAGACCGAACGGAAATCTGACAAAGCACTCCATTTTCGGTATCTATTTTCCCCATTTTATCAACCAAAAAATTCTTTTTTTTAGTTGTTAAAAGACCCTTCCGCATCTGCGTTTTTTATATTACACTCGGTACTTCAATTTTAAGGATCCCTGTAGGCGGCAGTAGGAAATTTCCGAAACCGAAAAATGAAAACAAGGCAGGGTCCTGGGACTTTTAGAGGTATACGCAACATGACTTGGAAAGCCATGAATCAACCGATTAATAACACAAGAAATCTCAACACCATGGTACTCGAAGCTAACCTCAAAACGGGCGAAATCATTCGTCACGAGTCGCCCGTGCGACTCAACTCCACAAGGGGATCCCTTCGTTTTAGCCCCCATTGCGGCCTCAAATCCTGATCCCCTAACCACAAAGACGAAAAGCCATATACCCCACCACACTTTGATGGTCTCCTGAAACCTCACCGGAGTGTGAGTAAGCCAGGAATTCCGGCCTGATTTCTGGATACAATTTCATGAGGGTGTATACCGGGTGAATTCCGCAAAGGGAGGTTTCGTTGTGATGATTAGCCTCAAGCAGTGCATCCGCGTCCTTTTGTACAATCAACTCTCTGCCCCGGTTATCTAGATCATTTGCTTTCTGTGCAGAAAGAAAATGGGAAAAGTCCGTGCTTGCTACTACCAGGGTTTTGCAGCCGTCCTCTTCCAGGATCTCTCTCAAGGCCAGGGCAAATTCTTCCATCATCTCGGCACTCACGTCTCCAATCAGAACAGGTACCAAACGAAAATTATTTTGCAATGCTACCTGTAAAAACGGGAGATGTACCTCTATGGAATGTTCCTGTTGATAAGCCGCGGGAAAAAATTGCGTGGGGAGTTTTAAATGTACAAGTTTTGAACAGAATTCTTCATCAATCGGAATTTCTCCGAGGGGGGTTTCAAAGACACCTTCTGCATAAATCGAAAACCCCTTAAAATAGACACGGTGAGTAGGGCCAAAAACAACCACTCGATCGAAGGATTCGCCCTGGATTTGAGCATAGGCCTTGGCGGCACAGGAGCCAGAATAAACATAGCCTGCATGGGGGGCAATCAGGGCTTTGAGCCTTCCTTCCCCGCCGCCAGATGAGGCGGCATGGTCAAGATAGCCCTTTACTGTATCCCGCAGTGATTCTTCGTCACCTGGATAAAACAAGCCGGCTACCTGTGCAAAATGTTTCTTAGAACTCATCATTCCTCCCGTCTAACCTGGCTCACATTTGAAAGTCTTCCCCCAAGTAAATGCGCTTGGCCTCCTGGTTGGAAATGATCTCTTCCACACCACCGGACACCAATATTCTGCCCTTATTCATCACATAGGTACGGTCTGTAATCTTCAGCGTTTCACGAACATTATGATCTGTGATTAAAATCCCGATTCCCCTGTCTCTTCTAAGGGCCGCTATAATGCCCTGGATATCGGCTACAGCAATAGGATCAACTCCTGCGAAGGGTTCATCAAGAAGTAGGAAAGCCGGGTCGGTGGCCAGAGCTCTGGCTATTTCTGCGCGCCGCCTCTCTCCACCTGACAAGGAAACTCCCAGGCTTGAGGCCACATGGGTCAAGGAAAGGCTTTCCAATAACTCGTCTGCCTTTTCACGGCGCTTAATTAGAGATTTCTCGCTAAATTCAAGAATCCCCATGAGGTTATCCATCACACTTAGCTGGCGAAAAATGGAGGCTTCCTGCGCGAGGTAACCGATTCCCATGCGCGCTCGCTCATACATGGGCAAAGCAGTGATATCAATATCGTTGAGATGAATGGAACCGCTATCCGCCCGTACGAGCCCCACGACCATGTAGAAGCTGGTAGTCTTTCCCGCGCCATTGGGTCCTAGCAGCCCTATGATCTCTCCTGTGTGTAGTTGAAGACTGACCTCCTCAACTACCTGATGGCCCTTATAGGATTTTTGAATTTGAGTTATGCTCAAGGTTTGAGCCATAATTTCTCTCAGGGACCAACCCTGATTATCCCTTCCACGTCACCCATTTGAATTGTTCGCCTTTCTTTTACTAAATGTAGGATTTTTTGGCTGGAAACCTCATTGAGTTTTTGTCCATTCTCACCCAATTCATAAATCAGAGCATTGCCGATCAGGTAAAACTTTTCGTCCTGACGGTAGTAGATTAGCCTATCTCCATGACCACCCATTTTAGGCGACTCTATTTTTACTTTGTTTTTGATCAAGGCTTTTCCCTGTAAATGTAAATACTCCATATACTCGCCGGTGATTCGGGTATCTCCCTCAGACGCCCCTCCCCCCTGGATCAGCCTCACATTTTCGAATGCTTCAATTTTCTCACTGCTTTTATAGAACTTTATTTCCACTGCTGTAATTTCATTTTCCTGGTCAGTTTCCTCATTTTTTTCCACCAGCCTGGGATGTTTCTGCGCGATTACCACCGCATCATCCTCTTTGAGATAGGAAAATGCCTTACTACCCTTCATATAAACCCTCAGTTGGCCCGCAAAAAGAGTTAATTTTCCCATTTCAAGACGCACTGATCCTGAAGCGAAAGCCTCCTTTTTGGATTCGTGGTAGAAGATTTTATCCGCGTATAGTGAAATATCATCGCGATGAATTTGAGCTGCGCCCTTGAGAATCAGTTCTCCTGTCTTTTGCTCAAAATAGGAATAGAGGGCCTTAGTCTGAATCTTTTGAACCACTCGGGGAGCCGCAAGGAAAAATGGAGAAAAAATCAGAAAGCAAAAGATCTTAGATTTCATTGGATAATCCTCTATTGAGCTCCTGTAGTATTACATCTTCCCCCAATTGTGTTCTTAATTCAAAGCCGCCTTTCACTTCTCCTTTTTCCTCTCTGGAGTGGTATTCAAAATGTTCTCCCGTGGCGATCGAGGCGGTGCTGGTATCAATGATTTTAAATGATCCCGGAGAGACAAACTTTTCAAGGTCTGGATAATAGAGCAGTTTTTCCGTAAATAGCTTTCTGAGTTGGGATTCGTCCTTAGAAGATGCCTGGTCTCCCTGGGTATTGAGCTCGACCCCTCCCACTAATTCAAAATAAGGAGGCTGAGACCGAAAATGATAGCCTTCGCGAGCAAGGATGGTTGTTTCACGTTTAAAGGGTATTTCATCATCATAAATAATCATATGGATGGGTGAGACTTCTGTGATGCCTTCCTTTTCTCTGACTTCTCCCCTGGCCCCATAAATTTCAAATTTTACTAACCCTTTGCGGTTAAAAGACTGGACCAGAATCTTTTGTACTTCGATCCTGGGACTATTCTCAACTACAGCATCTAAACTCCGCTCAAAGACCTTCAGGAAATAATGGTCATAAATCCAAAACAAGGAATACCCAAAGAGTAGAAAACCCAGTAGTCCAAGAACCTTTTGAGTCATGATCTCAGGGTGAACCAGAAGATAATATTCTCCTGACAAGCTCCGCAAGCACCCCTTTTCCACCGGGAGCCTCTAAGGTTTCATCAGCCGCCTCGATCACCTCCAGTGCGGCATCGGCCGGACAAAAAAAGCGACCCCCCTCGCGTTTTAAGAATTCTTGTACAGGAAGATCATTACAATCATCTCCCACATACCATACCGCTGCTGGAGGTATATTTTTTCGTTCAAGGATTTCCTTGAGGATCGTGGCTTTGTCATGAATTCTGGTATGAACTTCAGAAACTCCTAGCTCCGCCATACGTTTGCGCAGTGGCTGAGAATCACGACCACTGATGATTCCAAAGAGAATTCCGCAGCGCTGAAGACGCTTTATCGCCATTCCATCACGAACATGAAACACCTTGATGGCTTCCGCTCCATCCAGACCGATATAGAGATTCCCATCGGTCAGTACACCGTCCACATCCGAAAATAGGGCTCTCACTGTATAGGAGGTTGACTTAGTCATCGAATTTTGGCTCGAATAATGTCGTGCAGTCGAATCAGGCCCACTACGAGATCGCCTTCAAGTACGGGTAGCACCGTAATGAGTCTTTCACGAGTTTCCATTGCCCTGAGGGCGACTTCAGCCAATTCACCTACGTCGATAGAAATCGGGTTTTCAGTCATGACCTTTTCTACCGGTAAAGAAAGGAATTCCTTATTTTCACCAAGATATCTCTTTACATCACCATCAGAGATCAATCCTAGTAATTCCCGTGAATCATCCGTTACCAATACAGCGCCAAGATTGGTTTCAATCATGATTTTGAGAGCTTCATTCATGGTGCCGCCGGTGGAAATTGTGGGAACTTCCGAAATCATCAAGTCTCCCACTGTGGTCAGAAGTTTTCGGCCAAGAGAACCGCGCGGGTGAAAGCGTGCAAAGTCCTTACGTTCAAATCCCGAAACTTGCATTAAAGATGCCGCAAGGGCATCCCCTAGAACCAGGGTGGCGGTGGTGGTTGCCATAGGGGCCAGCCCGGTAGGACATCCCTCTTCACTGATTTCATAAACCATGGCAACATCAGCCCTTGCCGCCAGAAGAGAATCTCTCTTTCCAGTAATCGCGATCAAGGGATTTCCAAAAGTTCGCAGGGAGGGGAGCATGGCTACAATTTCTTCTGTATCACCGCTGTTGGAAAGAGCCAAAAACAAATCTTCCTCGCGAGTCATTCCCAGGTCTCCGTGCAGGGCTTCGGCCGGGTGCATAAAAAAGGATGGTGTACCTGTACTTGCAAAAGTTGCCGAAATCTTTTTTCCGATGATTCCGGACTTACCCATTCCGGTCACCACCACTCGACCCTTACAGGAACGAATCAACTCCACAGCATTATAGAAGGAATGTGAACGGATGACGGAGCGCAGTGACTCCATCGCACTCAATTCCACATTGAGAAGAATCTCACCGGATGTCTTGATCTGTTCCTCCACTCAATTCCCCTTTACCAGTCGGTCGAAAGCTTTGAGCTGAGTAAGTAATTCTTTCATTTGGGAAAGTGGATACATCGTCGTCGGATCTGAAAGCCCCCTGGCAGGGTCTGGATGGACTTCCATAAATAGACCATCAATTCCATTTGCTACCGCCGCTCGAGTGAGATTGGGGATAAATTCTCTTTGCCCATCAGTGGAAGAACCCAGCCCTCCAGGCAATTGGACGGAGTGAGTGCCGTCGAAAACTACGGGAATACCCATGGAACGGATTACCGCAAAAGACCTCTGGTCGACCACAAGATTGTTATAACCGAAACTAAATCCTCTCTCAGTGATGGAAACTCGTTCATTTCCACAAGATTGGGCCTTGTCTACGATGTTCTTTACTTCCCAGGGAGATAAAAACTGACCCTTCTTGATATTTAAGGCCACACCCGTATCTGAAGCAGCTTTAATCAAATCCGTCTGTCTGCAAAGAAAAGCTGGAATTTGTAAAACATCCGCGACCTCTGCCGCAATAGCACACTGAGACGGTTCATGGACATCGGTGAGAATGGGAACAGAAAAAGTCTCCTTAAGTTCCCCAAGCCATTCCAGAGTCTGCCTCATCCCTGGGCCTCGATAACCAGAAATGGAGGATCGGTTCGCTTTATCAAATGAGGTCTTAAAAATATAAGGAATCTCTAGCTGCCCACAGATGGAAACCATCTCTTCACAAACTTCAAAAAGAAGTTCCCGACTCTCTGCGACACAGGGTCCACCAATGAGAAAAAAAGGGGTTTTCCCCCCAACTTCCAGGGAACCAATTTTATAGTTCTTAGTTTCAGGAATCATGGGTCCCCCGCTTCATAGAAGCTTCAACAAAGGCATGAAAGATCGGATGGGGGCGGTGGGGGCGAGATTTAAACTCAGGATGAAACTGACAACCCACGAAGAATGGATGTTCGGCAAATTCCACTACTTCAACAAGATTTCCGTCCGGAGACTTGCCGGAACATCGAAGTCCCAGTTCCTGCAACTGGTCTCTATAAGCATTATTCACTTCAAAACGATGCCTATGCCTCTCTGACTCAACCAGGGAGCCATAGATCCTATGTAAAATCGAGTCTGGGTCGATGGTACATGGATAAGCTCCCAGGCGCATCGTTCCGCCCTTTTGATCCATTTTCTTTTGATCCGCCATAATATCGATCACCGGATGTTGGCATTCGGCATCAATTTCGCGCGAGTTTGCCCCCCCCAGACCGCAAACACTGCGGGCAAATTCTATCACTGCACATTGCATCCCAAGGCAGATACCCAGGAACGGGATTAAATTTTCACGTGCAAATCGAATCATACCAATTTTTCCTTCGATACCCCTGCTTCCGAATCCACCAGGAACGAGAATTCCTCCCACAGCCTTTAGAACCTCCTCGCTATGGTTTTCAGAGTCCACGAAATCTATTTTCACCTTCTTTCCCAGAGCGACTCCCGCATGATGCAGGGCTTCCGCAACGCTCATATAGGAATCCTGCAGCTCAACATATTTTCCCACCACAGCAATGCGAACAATCTCCTTTGCACTCGATTCCTTGCGCGCATATTCATGCAGAGAGCTGGATTCTTTTTGGGGATACTCCAATTTCAGAGTCTCCCTGACAAGATCCAGGAGTCCCTCACCTTTCAGTTGTTCGGGTACCTGGTAGATCGAATCACAGGTCCTGCACTCCAAAACGGAATCACTTCTTACATTGCAAAAAAGTGCTATTTTCTCCCTCAAATCATTAGAAAAATCATGATCGGTTCGACATACAATTACGTCTGGATGAATACCAATTGAACGTAACTCTTTCACACTATGCTGGGTGGGTTTGGTCTTCAGCTCCCCGGCACTGCCAAAGTAGGGCACCAGGGTAAGATGAATAAACATCACATTCCCAGGACCAAGATCCTGACGAATCTGCCGAATCGTCTCTAAATAGGGTAAGGACTCAATATCACCTACAGTGCCCCCAACCTCCACAATAAGAATTTCTGAGCTTTTTTCCCTCGCCGCTGAAAAAATACGAGACTTGATCTCATTTGTAATATGTGGGATCACCTGTACGGTAGCACCCAGGTAATCACCCTTTCTCTCCTTACTAATTACACTCCAATAAACCTGTCCTGTGGTTACATTATCAAGAGCTGAAAGGCTCTCATCCAAAAACCTTTCATAATGTCCAATATCGAGGTCTGTTTCAGCCCCATCCTCGGTTACAAATACCTCGCCGTGCTGGTAGGGAGACATAGTCCCCGGATCAACATTTATGTAAGGATCTAATTTCTGAATGAAAACTCGGATTCCGCGGCTTTTTAACAAGTGCCCCAGGGATGCTGAGAAAATTCCTTTACCCAGGGATGAAATTACCCCTCCGGTGACAAAAATCATCTTCATTTTTTCTCCCCCTTTAGCATAGCCTCAACAAACTTGAGGTCTTCAGGTGTATCAACTCCAGGCCAGGTTTCCTTTACTTTCCAAACAAAAATGGAACCGCCGTCTTCCATGATTCTGAGCTGCTCCAGTTTTTCCACATTCTCCAGTGATGAATGAGGAAGAGACGGGTAAGACAGCAGGGTATCACGGGCATATAGATAGATTCCCACATGCCGCATTCCTATCTGAGATTCCACGCACTGAAAACCATCCCTGGGAAAGGGAATGGGGGCTCGCGAGAAATATAGGGCTTTACCGGCTTTATCCCTGACAACTTTTACAATATTTGGATTCTGAATTTCCTCGATTCGTGTGATGGGAGAACAAAGTGTTGCCAGGGAATACTTGTTTCCCTGCTCCAGGGAAACCGATACAAATTCATCTAGAACCTGCGGGTCGATCATCGGTTCATCTCCCTGTAGATTCAAAAAATAATCCTCATCTCGAAGGGAAGCCACCTCGGCCAGACGATCTGTGCCCGTAGCATGTTGATCCGAGGTGAGCAAGGCCTCAAAGCCAGCGCTCTTTACCAGATCATAGATCCGATCATCATCAGTAGCTACCAGAAATCCAACCAGGTTCAGGCATTTGGAAACCTGATCACAAACCCGTAAAATCATCTCCCTGCCATCGATCTTTGCCAGAGGCTTTCCTGGAAACCTGGTTGAACCATAACGGGCGGGAATGACGCACAATACCCTCAGGCACTTGGAAGAGTCGACCATAAGATGCTATTTACCCGCGTAAAATTGAAAATCGAACATCTGACCAGTATATAGGTTTCCAAGAGAGAACTTGTCAACTAAAGTGTTAGACTTGCCAGGATTCAACCAGCCCTGACAATCACGCATGAGTCGCGTAAGAAAAATAGATAAAAACGCCCAAGAGGAAGAAGTTCGAAGAAAAGCCGCCGAACTTTACCGTGACGGAAATTTTCAGCAATCCCTCGAAATTCTACAGACCCTGCCCCAAAACAGTCTTGATAATGAGACTTTACACCTACTTGGTAAAGCCGCTTTTCATATCCAGAACTTTAACCTGGCCCGGGAATGTTTTGAGCATGTCTTTCATGCCAATCCCGAAAACGAGGAAGTCCTACGAAATCTCATCGATCTTTATGATTCTTTCAGGGAGTATCGCAAAGTTCTACATTACTCCAATCTGCTCTTTAATCTGAAAACTGATCATACCCATGATGTCCTGAGAGTTTTGCAGCTTTATCGACGTTTGGGACTCTTTGAGCGTGCCCTGGAACTGTTCGATACTCTGCAGCAAAGTGGTTATAACTCTGAACTTTTTCTAGACGAGAAAGTATACCTGCTTCTTGAAATCGGAGATTTTGAAAATATTCATAGCCTCCTTCATCCAGCCAGTGGGCCAAGCCATTTCTCCTCTGATTTACAACGTCGAATCAAACGTGAATTGCGTTCGGGAACGGGTCCTAATTCAGGCATGAATCTTAAGTCACTCTACTACCGGCTTCACGGTAAGATGTTGTTAGGGAGTTTTTCTGATGATGGTACGGGGGGTTGGGCTTTTGATTCCTTCTACTATGATGAAAATCACTTTTATGAGACTTGTCTTCGATTTGTAGACTTCGTAAAGGAGTCTCAAATTCGTTACCGATCTATCAGTCCTGGAGATCCTATGGAAACCGTAGTCCCCAGGATTTTAGCGCAAATTTTAGGGATTCCTTTCAAAGATGAGCCTCCCGTAGATACCAGGGATCAATATCATTTAGTGATCCACTCGTCTTTCTTTCAATGGAAACCCATGCATGAATCCCCCACCTTTCATCACTTTTCTCTTGGGTTTTCCTATTCAGATTCCCAGGAATCCCACTTTCCAGAATACATCGGTGTTCTATTAAACAGACAACCGCCAAGATTTTACTTTGATTCACGGGCTGCCAATGCGGAAACAGTCGCTAAGGAAATCTACGAATCCATGCATTCAAAGATTCATATTTCGTCTCAATGCTCCGCAGGCCGGCGATTTTTTTCCGGCCTACCTGAATTTGCATCCATCCGCTCGAATATGATTAGACTCTCTGCAAATCCTTCTTTAAAGCCCTTGCGAATCCTGCCTATGGAGGAAGAGTTTTCGAAGGTTGAATCACAGCTTCGCGAAGATGGGCCCCTATATTTACAATCTCAACTGGAAGACCTCCATGACCTCAAGCTTGAGTCAAAACAAATTCGAACTCTCCTTTCTCTGCATAAGAACTGGGGCTATCCCCATTGTTCAATTCCAAGGTTCTGTGCAGAGCAAAACCTGGAGCAAACATTTTCCTTTTATTCTTCAGAGTGGGTTCGTGCAAAAAGAGACCCAGCAATGTTCTGGATTTTCGCGGAAGTTCCCCACCTTGGAAATGTGGAGCTTCTGCAACCATTGCTGAACTCCTCTGGTACACAGCTCGAAGAGTTTCTCTCTTCCCCCGCCTGGACAACACTTCAGGATTTGAAAGAATTTTCCCCATGGCTATGTGAAGAAATCAAGTTGACCGGGCAATTGGCACTGGTTTTAGAGAGAATTTCTGATCTTAGGAACCCTGACCAACTCTTAATAGATTCCTTAAAGGAGAACGTTTCCAAATTAAGTTCCCAACAGGCTGAAATTCTATTTTCCTACTTTATTGACAATCAGATTTCTTGCTCTCGCCATGAAATGGAAAATTGGCTCCAGTTTTTTAGAGACCCGCCACGAAGTTTCTGGCTCTTATTGCATGCCTCTAATGCCCCCTTTCCCGAAGGGTATGTGGACTGGCTTCGTTCCAAAAGGTCTGATCCTCTCTATGAGGAAATTCTGAATCTATTTCCCCTGAAAGAATTTTTCAAAATGGAGTGGACCCTGCAGGAAAACACTCCCGATGAACTCTTGATTCCCTTTTCAATGGTCACTTCTAAGGAATACCGATCTCTGGCACAACCCATGCGTGATGTCTATGAAGTGGCGTGCGAAAACCTTCGCTGCGAGATTCTGGCTTACTTTCTACACAACCAAATCAATCCTGATTTTTGCTGGGAGCAAATCTCTTGCTCTCCTCAAAGAAAGGATTTTCTTTCAGGACCCCTGATGGCATCTTTAGAAGGCCAGGCCAGCGCCTTTCAAGACCGCGATCTGTTGTTTTTGATGGAAGGAAATGAAAAACTCCGATCCCAATGTGCCCGCTTTTTTCTCTCTCACGGGGACATGGAGTTCTATACCTATCTGGTGCATAGAATGAAGACTCATTCCTTAATACTTGGATTTGAAGGCCTTAAAACCTTGTTTGAAGCGCGTTCTGATCAGGCTATGGAGCTTCTCATTGACTATGCTTTGAATGGGGAGGGCTGCACCGCTGCGCAGATGATCCAATTCTTTGAATGGGTAGTCTCAGATGAACTAATTCTCGATGAGTGGATGCTCCTGATGACATCTACTACTCAGCAGCATCGTATCAAGGACTTGAAACAGTGGTTTCTTTCACAAATGGAAGACGCTCCGGTGCTGCTTGGTTTCTATCTTCGATTTTTCCCACAAGAGGTGTTGTTGGAAACAATTAAGAAAGGCTGGGGCACATTTCGCAAACTGGAAGAGAAGCTAAACCTGCTTTTGTCCATGGATCCAGAAAACGCAAAGGAGTTTTTAGCTCTGATTCCCCCAGTTCACCGTGACTTGCCTCAATTGGAGATGTTATGTGCCGGAATAGTAAATTAAGTCATGTAGACGAGAGCGGTAGTATTTCCATGGTTGACGTGAGTCCCAAAGCAATGACCCGCAGAGTTGCCGTGGCCGAGGGATCTGTTCTGGCAAAACATTCCACCCTGGATCTGATTCGTGAGAATGGGCTCAAGAAGGGTGATGTAATCACCACTGCACACCTTGCGGGGGTTATGGGGGCCAAACGAACTGCGGATTTAATCCCCCTTTGCCATCCGATAGCCCTCGATGCCATATCTCTCGAATTCGAAATCCTTGAAGACCGCATTTTGGTCAGGGCAAGTACGACATCTACAACCAAAACCGGTGTAGAGATGGAAGCGCTAACCGCAGTTACGGTCGCCTGTCTTACCATTTATGATATGTGCAAAGCCGTGGATCGCGAGATGACCCTTACTCAGATTAGGCTAATGGAAAAGTCTGGAGGAAAATCTGGTCCCTATAAGCGTGTTCACCAAGAGGATTGAATGATGCCGGGAATTACAGGATTCCTCTTTCTTTTTTTTATTTTATTGCCAAATATAAGATCCAATGAAGGCACTTTTAATCAGGCACTGGTGCTGAAAACCACGATACCCTCTACCCTGAAAAGCTCCAGTGTGACTTTTCCCATTGACCCTTCTATCCAGTCCTTTGAGATTCTCGTTAAGGAAAGTGAGCCAGGGGGAGGTTTTGCAACCCTTCTGAGGCCAGATGGCGATGAGCATCCAATCCAGCGCAACAGCTCAACCCAGAGAGCCATCGTCTCCAAGCCCCTGAGGGGTATGTGGACTCTTCGCACCGGCAGGAATCAGACCTTCACAATCAGCGGGTCCAGTACTTTGTTTTTTCCTCAGCTGCAAATCCTTAGAGCACCAAATTCTAAAAGAGACTCCAGAAACATTGCGGGTATTCCATTAGCAGGTGAAGATCTCTCGCTACGAATTGGTCCTCCCTCCCTTCCTGGGAATCCTACCGTGCACCTCAGAAATGGAAACGGCCAAAAGGTTCGGGTACTAAAGACAAGATCTTACCTCGGCGGAGCTCTGCTCTTAGCGGACTTCTCATCCCCGGATCATTCTACGCGGGTTTGTGTAGAAGGATCTTTGAAGAATTTCATCTACCTTCGATGCTCGAAAACCCGGCTACAGGTTTCCTCTCTTGAAATGGTACCTATTCACCTTCCCACTTATGATTCCAGCGGAAGGATGACCATTCTCCTCGCTATTCAGGCTGGCAGCAGCATAGACACCTTGAAGGTCTCCATTGAGCCGCAGTCCTCAGGATGGACTATGCACAGCTTCAGTAATCCTGTTTCCTCCTCAAAATGGAAAGTACTCAGGATAGAATCCAGGCTAAAGGGTTCCGCACCTGGCAGAAATTTTAGCGTGAGACTCGATTCAGAACTGGCCCTGGAGGGGAGTAATTTTTTAGATCTTTCTCTCCAGGATAGAACTCCTTCCAACACGCAGCCTGAATGGATGAAAGACAGCCGAACGGGATGTGCGCTCTTTTTTTCCCAACAGAAACCAATTTCACCAAACTCGGTGAGCTGGTCGGGGATGTGCTCAAAGGGGATGGCCCAGGGAATGGGGATACTAAAGTGGAGAAATCTTGATGGCGGTATGAATGAATTCAAGGGTGAAGTTCACATGGGATTGCGATCTGGGAAGGGAATAGAGTCCTTATCAGATGGACAGAAATACAAGGGCGGCTTCCTTGCCAACCTTTACCATGGCAGCGGTCAATTATTCGAAACGGGAAACCAGGTGTACCAGGGTGAGTGGAGACTTGGTTTGATGCATGGGGGGGGGGTGTGGACCCCAGTTTCCCACCGTAGATTTCAAGGAAAGCTAAAAAATGGTCTGCCATTTGAAGGGAAAATGCAAGTTCTTGAAGGAAACAAGCCCAGGATCTTCAAAATCAGCAATGGAGTCATGAATCCCAATGGTGAGTGAGCGAGATTCATTGAACCTTGAGTTTGTCACAGGAGCCGTGAAGAGCCAAAAGGAGCTCTCCTCACTGGCTCTTCGCTCCAAAGGACTATGGGGCTATGATCCCTCTTTTCTTGAGCTCTGCCAGAAAGAGCTTCAAGTTCCCCTACATTCTCTAGAGGCCGGTCTGGTTCAGATCGGATACCGATCCTCGAAAATGATTGGTTTTTATTCTTTTACCCTTGAAGAGACTGAACCAGGTCTGAACTTCTTATTTATAGAACCGGAAGAGGCTTCAAAGGGATATGGAAGAATCCTTTTTGAAAAATGTGTTTCAGATGCCAGATCTCGCGATTGGCTTTCCTTTTTAATTTGTTCAGATCCTCATGCCCAACCTTTTTATGAGCACATGGGAGCACTTTTCATCGGGAACCTTGAATCACCTGTTCAACAAGGAAGGTTATTGCCGGTTCTGAGGTACATTCTTTAAACCCTGGATTTTTTTCTTTGGGCCTGGGAGGAATGCTTCTTGGAACAATATTTGGAACGTGCTGAACTGCCCATGAAAACCATCGAGCAAACTGGACAGATTCCTAGTTTTCCTGAAGATAACAAAAAAAGAAGAGTATGAATCAGTCGGAGTCTTCCATAGGACCTGGTTTCTATGCGTGTGATCATTTTATGAGTCTCAAACTGAAAGTCTACCGAAAGAATTTTTTCCCTTTCGTGGGTCAAAATATAGGCCAGTATATGGAGGTGCTTTTTTGAGAGCACTTCTTCCTGAACTTTGGCTTGTAGAGTACAGAGCTCCTCTTTTTTCTTGCTCGCCGTACCTGCTCGAAAACCTTGATTCAGCTCCTTTTTCAAGGAGTTTAACTTTTCAATGGTATCCTTACGACCCTTGGTTTGAGCCCCTCGAATAAACCCTTCAAAGAGCTCCAGGCAAAAGGTACCCAGGACTGACTTTTCATTGGGTTCTCTTTCCTGAGGATTACGATATTCAAGAAAAAAGGCGCAATAGTACATGGATTCCAGAATCATCTTCTCTTGAATTGAGGACAGGGGAAGACCTGTAAAAGGCTCGATTAGGAATGGAATCTCATAGGTAAAAAAGGAAGAGTCTATGATTCTTTCCTTTTGATCTAAAGCATTCAGATCTCGCTTAAGGTCCAGTAAACGCTCCAGGTAATACCAGGTGGTATGAAATTGGTGTTGGGTGCAGTCGCTTTGGAGTTGAATTCGCCGCGTGGTATCCACGCGGAAATGCTCCAGCGCGAGGAGAAAAGAATGGGCCTCTTGAGGGGAAATTTCCTCTTCCATACGTGTTAAGGAACCTGTCCTATCATCAGGAATCGGATCGATAAGCGTTTTTAAGAGCTTTAAGAAAACGTTCGAGGTTGTATTCGTTGATGGGCTTGATTACAAAGTCTTTAGCGCCCTTCATCAATCCATCCTTGACCATGTCATTGAATCCTATCGAGGTGACCAAAATAATCTTAGCTTGCGAGTCTATCGCACAAATCTGTTGGACCGCGTCAACGCCAGTTACATAGGGCATCACCAGGTCCATAGTGACCAGATCGGGCTTCAAGGAGGAAAAAGCCTGCACCGCTTCGTCCACGTTTGCGGCTTCACCCGCCACCTCATAACCCACACCCTCAAGAATTTCGCGAATTCCTTCACGAATAAAAGTCGCGTCATCCACCACCAGGGCCCTGAGAGGACAACCTTCTTCCGAAAGACCGTTGGTACTGGGGTCCTTACTTAGTTTCTCTAATAACTGATCCACTTTTAAAGTCTTCCCATTCCAATCTAGTGAATTTCCCTGCCAGAACTTAATTCTCGTAAGATAACTTGAAAAGCAAGCTCTCCGCCCCATTCTACGGCCTCAACACTCAGTTCAGCCTGAATCGTCCTCTCATCTCCATGATCAATGTCCAAGACTTCGCTCACTCCCGCTGAAACGGGAAACCAGATTTCCTTTCCAATCAAATCCCTGGCATTCTGACACAATAACAATTCAGCAGAGGCGTTCATAAATTGAATAATGCCATTTTGATCTACGATGATAACCCCTTCGGCATCTGGCAATAAGTAAGAGTGATAGAGATTTTTGTGCTCTTCTGCCTGAAGACGCTCTTCATGGAGGGCTCTCAACTTTTGTCCTCGTTCCATGGAAAACAATAATGTCCTTACCAGGTTTGATGCTTCCACTTCCCCCTTAATCAGGTAGTCTTGAGCTCCAGCTCTTACCGCCTCCAAAGCCTGGTTTTTCTGCTGAAGCCCTGTCCAGACAATGATCGGTATAGTAGGACTTTCACGGTACAGCGAATGAATCGCTTCAAGACCCGTTGCGTCTGGCAGGTTTAAATCCAGGATAATTAGATCTACTTCATGATCCTTGAGCAGGTCTCGACTGGTGGAAAGCCGGTCGCATTGATGCATATCAAAGGAGGGAAACTTTGATTCTCTTTCAGCCTGCCTGAGCAGCTCCCAAAGATAGCGTCCATCCCTGGGGTCATCTTCAATCACCAGTATTCGAATCGTACGTGTATCCATAGGACTGAGCAGGCAGAGTTCTCCTCGAAAGGAAAAGGCTCTCATTCATAAAAAATATATGTCAATGACGGAGTGAAAACTAGATGATAATCTACCTGATCGTATAAAAAAGTAAGAATATAGTCTTTTTTTGTCCTATCAGCAGCTAACACCAAGAAATCTAATCCCACAAATGCCGCATTCTTGAAGATGAGTCAAAGAGTGTAATTTTGGTTCTTGACGAAGGTCTGGCCATTTCGTATCGTTCAGTTTATAGGACTAGAAGGAAAGGTTCTGCCCTACTTTACCAAATTCTTGACCTAGTTTTGGCGCGATTCATAGGAGCTTCTCTTGCCCAATCTCAACTCCCCGGTCCATATCCTGCTCGTAGAAGACAATCCAGCCGATGTGCGGCTGGCACAAGAGGCATTCAAGGACATTAAAATGGACCACCAACTACATGTGGTTAAGGATGGGGTTGAGGCCATGGAATATTTGTACAGGCAAGGGGAATTTCAAAATGCGCAAAGGCCTGATCTCATACTCCTGGATTTAAACCTACCCCGAAAAAACGGTCACGAGGTCCTGAAGGAAGTAAAGGAAGACGACAGGTTTTTCCTGATACCCGTAATCGTATTAACAACCTCAAGGGCATCCCTGGACATCCTCAAGGCCTATAAACTCCATGCCAATAGCTATATCGTCAAACCCATAGATATCGATGGATTCTGGGCTATCGCCAAATCGGTAGAATCATTCTGGTTAAACATCTCCACCCTCCCAAATATCCAAGAGCCCATAGAAGGAAAACCGGAAATTTAGAACTTCAAACGACGGGCGATGCCATCATCCTTCATATTGAATTAGGCCAATGAGTCGAGAGCCGGGGTGTGGTGGGTGATTGAGGCCTCGGGGGTGCCGCATGGCGCTGGTTCGCAACCACGGACGATCTCGTATCTTTCAACTTAAATAAGACTCCGTGAGCCGAGGGGCGGGGCGTGGTGGGTGATTGAGTCCTCAGCGGTGCCGCATGGCGGTGGTTCGCGACGACGGGCGATGCATAGTCATCGTTCTAGGAGTGAACCGCCGTCAGGTGGTGCCGCTGGGGGCTCAAGCATTCACCTAAGCCCCGGTTCTCGGCTCATAAAAAGCGAAAGACGAGATTTGAACTCGCGACCCTCTCGTTGGCAACGAGATGCGCTACCGCTGCGCCACTTTCGCAAGGGTTCCTAGGTTAGCGGATCAATTCCATGAAATCAAGAACCTAACCGCTCTGGAATCTACACAGAGAACCTCATTTCAAGCCAGAAATCACTCAAATCATGATATATTACTCCTGATTTTGTATGGGAGGTGGGCTTTGAGTTCCCAGTCAGCGATCAAAGTTAGACTTCTTGGATTTTCAGGAATTCCATTTGCCGATATTGTTTCATCCGCAAGAACCTGTTATTCCTCCAAGGGAATCGTTCTTCCAAACGAGGTTTCCTCCCCACAGGCATCCAAGAGTCCAGGCGATTATTTACCTATGGTCCAGTCGCTCTATCAGGCGGGACATCACACAACTTTCCAGCACAGTTATCTTCATTTTTCCATGGAGAATATTTCCAGGCATTCGATCTGGAGCTTTCTTCACTCCCATCCGTTTTACAATTCAGAGCAGGTTTCCCAACGTTACGTAAAGGTCAAAAAAGATCAACTCTTCGTCCCTGAGGGTCTGAATGAAACCACTCTTGGTATTCTCCAAGAGTGTTATCAATGGCAAATAGATTCCTACCAGAACTTTGCTAAAAGGCTTGAGAGTTTGGCGGAATCGGAATATCTCAAAAGATTTAAATCCCGCAAAGGAACTAAAATCGCGAAAAAAGAAGTCCAGAAAAAGTGTTGGGAGATCGCCAGGTATCTTCTACCGGTGGGAACCACCGCCTACCTTCATCATACGGTTTCTTTTATCACTCTTCTTCGATATTACCGCCTATGCGACGTCTTCGATGTTCCCATGGAACAAAAGGAGATCGTGCGTCAAATGATGGCTGAAATCATTTCTGAGGATTCCAATCTTCCAGAGATCATTCAAGATCCCCTTCCCCTTGAGACCACTCCCGAATACGCATTTTTTCAGACCTATGAAAAGTCATGGGTACCATCAGGGTTTTGCCAGGAATTTGACAAGGAACTCAACGGCAAAGTTTCTCGGCTCATTGACTATCAGGTAAACCAGGAACAAACCCTGGCCCGTTCACTCAGGGAGGTGGGTGGGCTCGGCTCAGACGTGGAGGATTCCAAGCTTATTGGCTGGGTCATGGACTCAAACCAAAATTCCCTTCATGGAGAATCCTTAAACCTCGGCACTCACTCCAAGTTGATGCGCTGCCTCTTACATTCTCACTATGTTTTTCAAAAGAAGCTTTCACACAGTGCGGACTCACAGGATCAACGCCATCGGATGATTCCAGGTTCCCGACCTATACTTGAGCGTCACTTCACCGGTGAACCTGATTATGTAACCCCATTTCTGATCAACCTTGATGATGAATTGAAGAAGGAATATTCCCACAAAATGGAAAGAAATTGGGACTTTGTAAATAAAGGCCTCTCTCATGGAATGAGCTTTGAGCAGGCTAGCTATATGCTTCCAAACGCCCTTGCCATCCGTTTCTCTGAGAGCGGTGACCTGCTTAACCTCAAACACAAAATGGCCATGAGGTTGTGTTATAACGCGCAGGAAGAAATCTGGCAGGCCAGTCTCGAAGAAGCGCTTCAGATTACAAATGTTCACCCTACCATTGGAAAGTTTCTCCTTCCTCCATGTACCATCCGCAAAGCCGCTTCCGTGCGCCCCATCTGCCCCGAGGGGCCCAGGTTCTGCGGAGTTCCTGTGTGGAAGCTACAAAGAGAAGAATATCAACGAACAATTTAATGAGCTACGGATACCCTCATGACACACTTTCGTGAAGAAATTCAAAAAATCAAACTCCCCAAGGCAAAATGCGAACTCCTCCAAAAGTTGCTGGGCACCTTAAATGAGGATTCCCTTGAGGACTACCGCGTTCTTGTTGATGCCTACCAGGGTACCTTTGGGAAAGAGATTCGCGGGTACGCCAAGAAATGTCTTCAATTCGCGGACAAAAAACACCCCTCTCTTCGAAAGAAGCTGGAAGAAGAAAAGAAAGCGGAAGTCGAGAGACAAATTCATAGTACGGAAGATTTACCCGAAGAGCGCAAATGTCCCATGTGCCAGATGAGCATCCCCTTCACAGCCCTCACCTGTCATCATTGCGGAGCAAGCACCAAAGTAGAGGCCCCGAGGGAGGTAGCTAACACCTATCCTGTTACCGCCGTAGATATGATGAAAAAGGCCAACAGCCTGGGGGCATCCGACATCCACTGCAGCGTGGACTACCATCCAATATTTCGTATTTCAGGAACCATGATCCATCAAAAGGACTTACCCCTTCTTAAAGCCGAGGACACACTCTCCATCGCGTATCAGATGCTTGACAATGAAACCAAGCGTATCTTTGAGTCTCAAAAGGAAGTGGATCAGGCTTTTGATATACCTGGGATCTGCCGGCTGCGTCTCAATGTGGCTGAAGAACGGAGAGGTCCGGCGATTGTTGCCAGGATTCTTCCTTCGTCGATTCTTTCCATGGACGATTTACGCTTTGAAAATAAAGAGGTTTTCATCAAACTTTGTCAGGAAGTTAACGGCCTGATCCTCGTGACGGGTCCCACCGGTTCTGGTAAATCTACAACCTTGGCCGCCATGCTCGACTATATAAATAAATTTCGTGAAGAGCACATGATCACCATTGAGGATCCGATTGAGTTCGTCCATGAACCCAAGAAAAGCAAAATCATGCAAAGGGAGTTGAGGACCAATACGCTCTCCTTTCATAATGCCTTAAAATCTGCCCTGCGCCAGGATCCTGATATTATGCTGGTCGGTGAGCTTAGAGATCAGGAAACTACCGCCCTGGCTCTTGAGGCGGCTGAAACCGGTCACCTGGTTTTCGGAACCCTGCACACCAACTCAGCGGCAAAAACCGTCGATCGTGTCATCAATATGTTTCCTGCCGAAGACCAGGCAAAGATACGAGTGAACCTGGCCGAAAACCTCAAGGGCATCATCGCCCAGCAGCTCATAAAGAAGGTGGGTGGAGGACGAGTAGCGGTACAGGAAATTATGTTGAGAAGTAACGCCATCTCCGCCCTGATAAGGGATGGCAGAACTTTTCAGATCAATGAATACATCGGTACGGCTAAAAACAAAGGCATGCAGCTTATGGACGACTGCATTCAAAAGAATCTTGCCCGTGGAGACATCTCCAAGGAAAACGCTTATCGGTATGCCTTGAACAAAACCAACTTCGTCTATTCTGAAGAACAAAAGGACGACTTTGTGGAAGGTGAAGAGACAGAGTCTGAATAGGGTGTACCGAGTTTCGGTTTAACAAGTCACTGCGGAACCACAAGAGTCTTCGCACAGCGAAACCCAAGCCCTTCTAACTTCGAGTTGGGAGCAAGGGCATCCCTATAGGCCGAAATCTCAGGAATTTCTTCCCAGGAGCCCCCCCGTACAGCTTTTTTATCTCCGCTTCCAGGACCACTGGGATTTTTCTTTTCAGATTCTTGATAATAATTGGGGCTGTACCAATCCTGTACCCATTCTTTAACTCCCCCAAGGAGATTATATAAACCCTCGGGTGATCTTCCGGGCTCAAAAAATTTGACCTCATATAAAGTCTTTTCCTGCGCCCACTCTCCATCAAACTGTGCCAGCACCGGGGTGGGCTCATTGGAACCCCAGGGATAGAGCCTGCCTGAGCGACCGCGAGCCGCAAACTCCCATTCCGCCTCTGTAGGTAAGCGCTTCTGTTTCCATTCACAGTAGCTCTTCGCCATTTCCCAGCTCACATTAATTACCGGCTGCTGAAAAATCTGCTCTGGAACCGAGTTTCCATTCCATAGGTTATATTTGGAGCGGGTGTTAGAAGGAGGGGGTGCCTGCTTCTTATCTACAAAATCCTTATAGGCCTCATTGGTAATCTCGGTCAGATCCATGTAAAAAGAATCTATCTCTACCAGGTGAACGTGACTGCAATCCTCATAACAGCGCACATCTCCCATTGAAAAACCACCACCCTTCAAAAGGACCATTCCGGGAATTTCAGGAGGTTTGAATTTCTTTCTTTCCTCTTTCTTCTTTCTCTGTGCGATTCGCTGTCGTCGAGCTTCTTCTATCCTCTTTCTTTCCGCCTCCAGTTTGACCTTTTCCATTCGCTTTTTCTGTTCCTGTTCCTTGCGTATCCTTTCCTCTTCCTGTTTTTGCTTAAGAGCAATTTGCTGGCGCTTCTTCTTTTGTATTCCCTCCCAGGTGTTATAGCCATAAAAGCCTCCACCGAGTACAACCAGGAGGACCATGACAGGGAGAAACTTTCGAAAGGGTAGGCTTGATCCGGTTTTTGCGAATTTTAAGAGGAGTTTTTCAATCTCGCTAAAACCAGCGGGTCTCTTATCTCGATTCTTGTGCAGGCACCTTAAGATCAATTTATGAACCTTAGAAGGGATGCCGTCCAGACCAGGGCAGTCTTCTTCCAGGTGAGCTTCCTCCTGATCGTCTTCCAAAAATGGAGGACCTCCTTCCAAAACCTCATGAAGAAGACATCCAAGGGCATAAATTTCAGTCTTTAAATCGATTTCAACTTCACCTCTATAGAGTTCAGGGGCTCCGTAGAATCTCTGCGGACTCTCTGAATCAAAGGGAACAGAATGCAAGCCCTTAAGGAAAGGAATAAAGAGGAGAAAGACTTCATTTTGGGGTGTTAGGACGATGTGTTCAGGACACAATCGACCGTGGAAGATAGAAACCTCCGCAAGAGCTTCTAACCCGCTGCATAGCTCGGCCATAACAGTATATGCGCGGCCGGGGTCCATACAGCCATCCTCATCCATTTTCATCATCGCGCGCAAGGTTGGCCCATCCGGCTTTTCAAGAACACTAACGGGAAACTCGTGCGGAATTCCCTCTAATGTGGCACGAAAGATTTCCAGAGGTTTTTGAGCAATGGGGGGCCGTGACTCCACAAAGGAAAAGAACTCATCTTCCAAAGCGGCGAAATCCTCAGGTTTTTCCAAGGGTTTCTCATAAAAAACCTCCAGGAAGAAAAGTTTGGAGTTTTCCACCCCTTCAGCGTAGTAACGAGTCCCGAACGCAATATCCTCGATCTCGCTAAGAACCCGGTAAGTCCCCTTGAAAATCGTAATATTCTTCTGGATCTTATCTTTAAACTCAGAAGCCATGGAGGACCCATTATATACCCAAAATGTAGTCAGTTGTCCGAATTCTCATCCAAACCGAAATCTTGTGATTCCCTGGCTCCTCTCAAAGCAAGGACCCATAGTCTGAAGCCTGCAATTTTACAAACCACCCCTGAATTGGTTCCAGACGCCAGGCATTAATCAATGGGTAAGCCGTTTGAGTTCGCTCTTGGGACAAGTACAGCGCTTCCTCTAAAAGGTAAAAAAGGACTTGAATTTCAAAAAAAAACCAAAAAGGACTCTAAACTCCTAAAGGGTTTCTGCCGATAATACATATAGGGGTTTTTTAGAATTCCTGAGGTTCAAGCAAGGAAGCAACGACCAGCGATAGCAGAATACTCTTTTGAGTTTTGTTGCCAGGAGGATGACATGGAGGTTACCCAACTTGGCTTATCTTTGACCGAGGTATTTACTCGGCAGGAGGGCCAAAATCAATCTACCGAGATCGGCGCTACCCGTAAAAACGGCGTAGACAAGGCCCCTTCTTCTTCTCAAGACAGCCTGGAAACATTTCGTTTTTCCACGATTCCCAAACCAGTGGACATGGATGAGATGCTTAAATATTTTGAAGCCAATAATTCTCAATCCATACGTCAAAATGTATCTGATTTAAAGGAAGAACTCATGTCTCGCGAAGACATGGACCGCTTCTTAATGGCCAAACTTTTTTCTTTGGATGAAGAAGATCAGCAAAAAGAACTCAGACGTATGCTCCAGGAATTGGACCAAAGCGCCAACCTGGAAGAAATTCTCTTCGGAAAAGCTGGCCATGTGATTGAGCCGGTGGACTTGGAACAGGAGTTTCAATTGAACCTGGGCTTCGAATTAAAGCTCATGCAGGATCGTAAGGAAATAAACCGAAGAAGCGAGCAGCAGGCTGAGATTGAAATGTCGCTTGAAGCCGCGATGGAGGCAGATCCCCTGGTCCTTGATCTAAACGGTGATGGAATCAAAACCACAGGCCTTGAGAATGGAGTTAAGTTTGACATTGACGGAGACGGTCAATTGGAACAAAGTTCCTTCGTTAGTGGAGATGACTTTTTACTCGCCCTGGATCGTAATTCCAACGGAATGCTGGATTCCGGCAAGGAACTCTTCGGACAGGCCAACGGACACAGGGATGGCATCGAAGAATTAAAGAGTTTTGATGAAAATTTCGATGGGGTGATCGACAAAAATGATTCCGTCTATCAAGACTTAATGCTTGTAAACAAAAACCAACCCTCAAAATCACTTGCTAATGCTGGTGTGGAAAGCATTTCCCTGGATCGTTTGCATAGACAAGGATTTACCAATGCGGGAGATCGTTACGACGGAGGGTTGGAATTTACTCTCTCCAACGGACAAAAAAGGAAGGCTCTAGATATATATTTTCAAATGAGAAATAGAAATTAATCACAACTGCCAATAAGGCCAATCCGGGGTTCTGCTGACCGCCTATGTCTGCCAAGAACTTTGCCTAGCACCCCCGGATTGGCCTTATTTATTTCCCAGAGTTTTTCAAGATTCATCTCTTCTTTCTGCCATACCAGGATTGGATCTTCCTGGCCGCCTCAGCGGAACCCTGGGAAGCAGCCTGTTCAAGCCACATTCTGCTAAGTGCTGGATCTTTCTTCACTCCTTCTCCCAGGTAATACATATTCCCCAGGGCAATTTGAGCCATAAGACTTCCCTGTGCCGCCGCCTGAGAAAACCAATGGAGGGCTCGAGCTTGATCTTTTGCAGCCCCCTCGCCATGATAATAGATCTGACCTAGTGCCTCCTGTGCCTTTAGAAAGTCCATCGACGCTGATTGTTCCAGGATGAGAACAGCCTTCTTAAATTCTTTTTCTTCAAACAGATTCATTCCTTCGTGATATTTACGATCGGGAATGGTGTAAAAGTAATACCCGGCTGCGGTCAGGATAAGAACTATGAAAACGACTTTAGCGTAAAGAGGAACTTTGAAGACTCGACGCCGCTCTTCCTGTGGCTTCCCATATTGAAAGGGGGTATGGCTTTTCTTGGGAGGCTCTATTTTCTCAGAAGTTGTTTGAGGCTGAGTGATGTAGGGGGAAGAATTCTCTTCCTCAAAGTCGTCATCAATCTGGGGGAGTTCATCAAGACTTTCATCTTGAGTTTCTTCCATCTCAAACTCGGGTAAAATAGCCTGTGAAAAAGGCTTAAAGGAGTGGGGGCCACCCTGGGGACTATTCTTTTTCTTTTCTTCTTCTGAATTGTCTTCCAAGTTTAAGGCCCCTTTTTCTTATCACGTTATACCAGTGGTTCATCCACTGGTAGATTCATGCCTAAGAATATCTCATCGTTTGTACTGGCTTGGACAAAATTTGAACATAAATATCGATTCTTTCTTTTGAAAATTCTCGGCTATTGCCGATGCCTTCAAAGAGTATGAAATCAATCTTTATTGTGACTCTTTTCCTCACCCTGACAGGAAGCTCCTATAGCTTCGGCTTTTTAACCCACCCCTTAAAGAACCTGTTTAGAAGAAATCCTCCCCGCTCATTCGATCGAAATTTATGTGTCGAAAAGCCTATGAACATCTATGGATCCTTTCCTTTTTTCAGAGTGAGTGCTGGCGAGATTCATACTTTCTACTATAACCCGATCAAGCCCCGATCTCTGGCTGCCGCTCATCTCAACCGCAAACGGATCACCATGAGAATTTTGCGATTTGATTCACAGCCAGCCTCTATACGTGAAGAGGGAACAATTCATCGTCTGAGAGTTTGTATTCCCAATGAAGCTTTTCTGCTCCCCTCCTACCAGGAGGACAAATTCCCACAAATTCAATCAAATCGGTTGAGTTCCAAACAGCTTTAGCCGATCTCTTAATATATTCGAACCAATTCATTTTAAAGGGAGATGGCATGGCTCATCACTTCTTCTTAATCATCCTCGTAATTCTGTGTAGAATTTCAATCCTCTTCGCTGAACCTAAAATCCACCTCTCCGTAGAGCGTGTCCCGGTGGAGAGAGTGCTGGCCATGATTACCAAGCATTCTTCCAAAGAACTGATCCTGGACGCAAACCTTAGAGAGAGCACGACATTAAGCCTTTCAAACGTCTCCTGGAGGGAAGCTCTCAACGCACTAATGTCTGCTCATGATCTCGAGCTGATTGAAACTGAGCATCACCTCATCGTAGTGGCTCCTGCTAAGACTTTAAAATCATCCAGACCAGACAAGAGAATCCGAGCCCTCGTACCTCTTCCAAGTCTCAAGAAAAAATCTCATTCCCAAATTCGTATCACTGGTATCACCGGTAATGATCAAGAACGGATAGCCATTGTTGAGGTGGCGGGAATCAATAAGCTCTGGAAGCTTGGTTCCAGTGCCCCAGAGGGATTTCGAGTCCGCCAAATTACCGAAACAACGGTAATTCTCTTGCACCCCGTTACGGGAATTACGCGCACGGTTCAGTTTTGAGCTAGACTCGTCGTGTTCTTGAGGAACCTTTGAGTCTTTTCCAAAGTACTTTGAGCTCTTGCTCAAGCTCCTTATCATCCGTGCCGTTTCGAAATTCCATCCGATAGATTCTATCTTGCATGGAAGATAGCGTCTCATGAAGGGAATGCTCAAGATTCAAGGTCTCTAAATGCTCCTGGAGCCCTTTTGAGGGGGGTCTTTGAAAGTCCATGGAAATTAACCATTTATCTAGTTTTTTGATCCATTCATTTTGAGCCTCATAACGTATCTCAAAGGATCGAAAGAACCGATGGACCAGGGCAAAAAAGAGGAAGATTCCTACTAAAGCCAGAATGCTATTCAGAAGGGGACTTTGTTTCCACCAACGAAGTAGATTCAGTAAAAACAAACTCTGGTCAACTCGAGAAAAGTACAGGACGGAGGATTGCCATTGAGCATCAAAATATTCGCCTATTTTTTTCAAATGCTGATAGGTGGACTGCAGGATACCTGACTGAAACCAGGATAACGGCTGGGCTGGAGTAGGGTCTTCAATGATCCAGATACCCTCTCCCGCAAAAACCTCAACCCAGGCGTGAGCATCTTTCATACGAATAGTCCAATAATCACCATATTCATTGTATTCCCCTGAGGTAAAACCATTCACCATGCGGGCAGGGATGTTGTTGAGACGAAGTAAGAGAACCATCGCGGCCGCATAATACTGACAATGACCCACGCGATTATTGAGTAGGAAATCCTCTAGCGGGTCGCCGGGGTGGTAAGAGTCAAGAGAGTAACGAAAACTCTTATCAAAAAAAGCACGGATAGCCTTAACCCTTTCAAGATAGGTCGTTTTTTCCCTGGTAATGTAATGAGCCAGCTTCTCCACACGGGGACTCACACCGGGAAGCTGTAGATAATATTTCTTTATGAAATTCCCAATCTCAGGCTCCTCTTTGAGCAGGGAGCGAGATCGCTTAACCTTGTAGGCATAGACTTTATATTCCAGGCTCCTTCTGAGATTAAACTTTCTTCGAATATCCCCCTCGAGACTGACTTCAACCAGGGGCGGTTCAATTTCCAGGCTTCGGGAAAATTCAGGTAGAAATACATATTTATTTTTGGAGGGTAAAACCTGGAAATCAAATTCCTGAACCTCCTGGAAACGATCATGGTATAAGGAGGGAATTTTCATCCCTTCGCCTGGTATGATCGCCGAGCGTAAAGGACGAAATTTACTGCTTTTATGCCAGCTTTTTCCGTCAAAGGAATCAAGAACTACGCCTTTGTAATAGCCCGGAGATCCACGGGTCTTTACCCGCATAACCACTTTGTCTGATTCTAGAATACTGGTGATGTCGTCTAGTGAAACCTGATCGGAAAATCCACTGATGGTCAGGCCTAATTGGGAGGGAATCTGATCAAAGTGGAGCCGGGGAACAAAAAGGAAGAGTGCATATCCACACAGCAGCAAAAAGAAGACCAGTTTCGCTGTGTACCAGGCTTTAAACTTTACTTCCACCTCGGCGTGAAAACGCTGAAAGCTAAGTTCCAAGAACAAGTATCCCAGTGCAAAGAAAAACACCAGTGCATACAGCGCGAACCAGAATCGAAAGGTTAAGGCCCCTGCCACGAGAATGAGGACGAAATTCAAAAAATACATCACGATCACCCTCTGTCTATTGACCCTCATGAGATGAAGACCCGCCTGAATAAAAAGTAGCAACCTTGCAAAGAACAATAAATCGATGCGAGCTACCTGGGCATGGTGAATCCATGAAATGACTGCTCCAACTGAAAAAAGAACGGGTACGATCGAACGGGGAAAAATCCTCTTCGTAGTGATCACCGTGAGAAAGAAAAAATAGAAGGGAAGCCAAAACCAGGGGGTCTCCTCATAGAGAAGAGAGAAGGGAATCATAGAAAAAAGAGTGAAAAAGGGAAGTTTCCAGAAAGAACCATACTTTCGAATTTTCAGAGACTTCAAAAGCTGCTCCCTAAAATGGTGGCGTTTTTCACATCTCCGGCCGGAGTCCTGTAGATGGCCAGAAACCGTAGAAGCCCAGACTGATCTTTTAAGTTGCCGTCAAAACGATAATGAACTCCATTTCCCAGAATAGTAAAGGGTTCAAGATTCTCCATTCGATGTTGTAAATAACATAACGCCCTTGAAAAGACGCGTCTTTCCGATTCTTGTGAGTACTTGATTACGTAAGTCACTTCTTCAAGACTGATTCGATCAAACTCCTTGACCATGAGGTCACCGAACTTCGCATAATGCTTCCAGGAAATGAGCTTTAACGGGTCTCCAGGAAGATAGTTTTTTATTTTATGAACTTCTCCCTCAAGTTCCATGGATTTAAAACTGGAGTCGTCCACTTCCATGCCCGCCGATGCGGCCAGGGGAGCCACAAGGATCTCAACACAAGTACTAAGCTCCAACTCAAGGGAAAACAGCGGGAATGGAAATTCAACTTCTAACTTCAAGGACTGGAGCTTATAAGGACCTCGGAGAGAAAAGCGGATCGGAAGCGCCCTGGTTTCCTGGGAGAAATGTAATACAGAGGTGCTATCTCTTTTCGTTTGTGAAAACCTCTCCCAGATCAAGGTCAAAGTACCTGCAAAAGGGGGGAGAGGGTTCAAGGAGCGTATCTGTGGAATTGCTGGCTGGGATTCAACCAGAAAAGTTGGAAACTGTAAGGCCAGAACACCCCGTCTTAAAAAGAGAAGATAAAAGAAATTAAAGGCCAGAACACTGAATAGGAAAAAATCCAAAAGTACCAATAGGTTGGCACCGGTGACAAAGGTGGTGCTCCCCAGACCGGAGGCAAATAAAAAAAGATAAACTCCAGCCCTCCTGATTCGAATTCGGGAATTTTTCAAGTGAAGGTTTTGTTCCATTCTTATAATTTTTCTCCAATCTTCCGTTGATTCCTAGTCTTTAGTAAAGTTTTCCCCGCTTTTTACGAAAATTTACCAGAGATTTGGGAAAGTAAGTGCGAATTCTCAATAATTTGTACTATTTGCGAATCCCCTGGTTTCATTTGGATAGATTTTTCTCATTTTGGCCCCATTGAGCAATTCCAACTTCCTTCGACCAACCATTTTTACCTATGTTTCTTTTCGAGTGAGCAGAAAAATCTCAAGGAGAAGGAGACCTTCAGCCGAAAGAAAGATAAGCCCATGAGTAATGCAGAAGTCCTTACATTGAGAGAAGCCTCTCTTTACCTGAAGGTTTCCCAGGAATCCCTCCGAACCCTAATCAAAGACCGCAAGATCCCCGTGGCAAGAGTAGGCACTCAATACCGCTTTCAAAAACGCCTGATTGACTTGTGGCTAAAACTACAGGCCTTACGCTCCTATGAAGACCCCGATGGTCTCATGGGAGAGGAATCTCGCTTCCGGGCCATGCAAATTCTCTCTGATAGTTCTCTGCCGAATATGGAAAAACAACTATTGATGCAGTTTCTTTCAAAGAGTACGCAAACCAGACCCTCTCCTGACTCTGATCAAATCACGGTTGAATCTATAGATCAGGCTTTTCTCGATGAATTAGAGGAAGCGGTAATTCTCTGAGTCCAAGGAATTCTTAAGCTTCGAAGATTTGTAGCAGCGTTTTTTGGTATATTCCACGAGGTGCGCCGATCTTCCCTCATTTTTAATTTACTCCTCTCTTGGGTACTCTCTGGGACATGCTTTTCCAAAGAAGCTAATTTTCAAAAGATAGACCGTTACGCTTTCTCACTCGAGAAAGTCTCCATTCACCAACATTTTCTGGATGAGGAGTCCTTGCGTAATATCAGCCAAGACGCCGTATCCGGAATTTTTGATCCGCGCTATGATTTTTACAGCTTCGTGATACCTACTTCGTACGGCGGTGAAGAGCTCTCTCATATCGCGAATACCTTGATTAAAGTTCTTCCCATACAAGAGGCAGAGATCTCTGTGTTTTCTGAGCAGAAATTCCAAAAATTGGAATCTTTTCGTTTCTCATTAAAAGGGATTTTTTCGCAGGAACCTATTGAATACCTCGTGGAACTGGTTTTATACGGCTCTTTACTTTATCAACACGTGTCCTTTGTGAGATCACCTACAGAAGAATTTCCAGGAATTCTTGAATTGATGCCGAAGTTTCGTATTGACAAGGAAAAGCAGCCTGAAAAGCCTCCCGGCGCTTTTTCCATGCCGACCTTTGATCAGGCGTGGTTCATCGATAAGGGTTTCTACTACCACGCAGGATACGGTGTAAAGATTCCTCTTGAATTTCCCGGATGGACTTATAAAGCCGGAGATCTTCCCAGGGAGTTTCATCCCCACGCCCTGATCGCATTTGAGTCTCCAACCGGATCGCATGCCCTCTATGTACTGGCTTCAAAGCACGAATCCACCCTACAGGCCTTTTTTGACTCCTTTCGCATGGGTTTTTCCAATCCTGAAATGGTTGATCTTACCCATAGTTCGGATTCTTTTCATTGGTCTTTTAAACTTAATCGCGAACCTTATCCATTGCGATACCAGGTTAAGGGGCTTCAAAAGGGGAAGACCAAAGTCCTTTTGGTTTTATATTCCCTCAGAGACCAAACCGCCTCGTTTCCTGTTCCCCTGTTAACAAGATTTCGATTTCTCTCAGATTCCGCCTCTTCTAAAGTTCACCAAAACCTTCGATCTCCCAAACTTCAATACCTTCTGGTAGATAAGAATCAAAGTTTGTCTGCCACCGGCTACCAGAATTTTGATTATGGCCTTTCTTGGACTTTCGCATCCACTGATGTGACGGAAGGGGGCTTGTTAGAGGAGGCAACTTTCGATGCGGACTACGAAATCTTTGTTCATAATTATTCCCAGAATTTTCAGTCAACTCTGGAGCTAGAGCGTGATCGTTTCCTGCCGCACAAGGAATTTCATGAAGACTACCTCTCCAATATCATCGGGGTGAGGGCAACCGAGACTCTAACTCGTTCTAACCTGTTAATCAGTTCCTTTGAAATGAAAGAACAAAAGTTGCATTACCTGTTAATGACCTCTGTTAAAGGCTCTCTTTTCCTACGCTGTGTCCTCTGGAGTCCAGAATTTCTGGACCCCAAAACTTTCCCCTATCTTCCCGACTGGAATCCTAAGCCTCCTGTGGAAATGAGTCTCGAACTCTATCAGAATCACCGTTTGAATTTTTCGATTAAAAGAAAGAAGAATTGGATTTTTCGTACGATCACTACCGATGAAGTGAAGCCTATCGGCGAAGTTTTGGAAATACGGGAACGTCTTGCCGAACATGAACTTTATGTGATGAATTCCCTCTTTCTCGATGAGGGATTGTGTCTGGAGCTTTTTTCACAGTCCAAACCCTATCTACAATCATTGCGTGAAGGAAAAGCCTGGAGAGAATGGTTCCAAGATCTTGAAGTCTCAGTAAAAGAACTTCATTTTCTTCTCAGGGGTAAGCCAAGGCTGCTGATACAAAGAACTTTTCGTCGAGGTACCACTCTATTTTCCGCCTTTACCCTTCAAGATCCCGGCATCGACAAAATGGATTTTTTCACCCATTCCGGTCTAAAAATCTAGCCTGGTTCCTTATTTTCAAAATTACCGCTGCGAAGGCGGTAGCGCTTGAGAACTTTGGCAAATGAAGGCATGTCTTGAAGATGCTCCAGTGTTTCCTCCATTTTGGTAACTACAAGATCAAAGCGGGACTTGAGAAGTTTTTCTCCAAGTTCACTCAGTTTCCAATCGGAGATTTCCCCAATACAATATACAGCTGTCAACTGAGATTGCTGATTCGTGGAAATTGCCAGACGCTCCAATGCCTTTGTTGATCGTTTGTTCAGGGTTTCCCAAAGTGCTACTACTGTATTTCCAACGACACGGTTATAAGGGTCATCCAGACATTTAAACAGAAATCCTCTATCACGAGGATCAGTAATCAGGGTCAAAGCCTCAACCGCGTTTGCTCTGATACGATCATCGGCATGTTTAAGATAGGACTCTAAAATTTTTCTTTTTAAGACCATTTCACCCCGTGCCCTGCCCAAACCCAGAACAGCGGAAGCGATAATCTTTGGATCCTTTTCAAGTTTGAGTCGTTCCACCAATGCGCGAGCCGAATCCTCATCTGATTTATCTTCAGAGAGCTTTTGAATCGCCGCCAGACGAAATTCTGTAGCATTGGAATAAAGCGCGGCAAGATCAATGGAAGAGTGGGATTTTCCATCCCTGGTTTCCTCAATTTCTTTTTCCGAAAGTATCATGCGCTCCACAAGCTTATCGGGCCATAATCCATAGGGATTCTCATTTCGAATTCTCTCCACAATCCTGCCCGCTTCCACATTCCCCTCTCCTGCCATTATTTGAAGCCCATCCAATGCTTTTTTTCGAACGCTTTCCACTTCATCGACCAAAAGTATGGAAAGAAGCTTTACGCCTTCTGGTACATCAATTCTACATAGGGCATAAGCCGCGGAATCCCTATAGGCGGAATAAGAAGATTGGAGCATCTTCAGGAATAGACTGCCGGCGCCCTCTCCCCCAAGGTTGTGTAAAGCTTTGATTGCTGTCGCCTGTACTCGATTATGGGGATGTTCTACAAACTGAGTGATCGCGGCCAATGCTGAGGTGTTTCCGATCTCCTCCAAAGCCTCGAGTGTGGTCGAAAGCACCCTTGGATCCGGGTCCTGGAGAAAACCCATAATGGAGCGAAAATGAAGATGGCTGCAAACCATCATCAACTTAACAATACAGCATCGATGAAAGGAGTCGAGACTATAGTTTTCAATCATCATCATCTCAGGCAGAAATTCATCAAGTTTATTCTCAAGTGCGAATTGAAATGCCCGGTTCATAATCTCAGGGTCCGTAGAGAGAAAGGCTCTCTTTAAGTTATTTAAGCGCTTATCCTCCGAAGGGTGTATTGCTGGTGACACTGGCTCACTAAGCGAATCAATTTCATTGATCGCCTTGCGTATTTCATACTTGAGCTGAATGTCACGCTCCACTCGTAGAAGATCATTTAACAAAGAAATCTTTTCCGAGTAGTCGCTAACAGCAAGATCTTGAATGGCACGTCGCCGCAGCGAGCTATCAAGACTCTTCAAGTCTTTAAGAACATCCTCTATATTTCGCTGAAAGGATTCCATCTATGCCCTCAAAGAATGAAATAATATATACAAAATAAATTCATTAGCCCGACTTCTAGTCCAATCCCATGCTTCACAATATCGACAGATTCTATTCCCATGCTGGAGATTTTTTAGAGGCTGGAGAGAAATTCTTCCGTCTCCTCCAAGATCAATAATTGTGCACCCTTCTTGGTAAAGAGAGTGTAAGTCTTGTCTTCCACGGACTGAGCCAGGTAAAGAAGCTCTCCCTTTTCGACCTCTCCTTCCCTAAGCCTGGTTTTCAAATCTGGAGAATTCTCGCCATAGCGGACCAGGGTGCTGTCGCCATCACTTAGAGATTGATAAACGCCAGGACCTAATACCTCTCTCTGGCGCTGATAAATTAATTTTCGACGATGAAGAAGCGTTGCGCCAAGTATGCTCAATGTTAAAAAACAGGTATTGAGAATAGGTACCATCATGAATAAAGAGGAAATTCCACCGGTTCCCAGGGTCCAGCCCAGGTTGCTTTTGCAATAGTCCAATTTTTGTCTGAACCCCATACCTCGAAGCGAAAGCGTAAAATCAAAACATTCCATTCCAATACAGAAGGCTTGAAATGTAAATCCCAGAATAATCGCCAGCAAGTTGCCCAGGATGGGAATCAAGTGCAGGGATAGAATTAAAATCTGTCCAAGAATCAGGAATGTCAGCAGGCGAACATTGTCGGAAAGTTGTGTGAGGAAGGGCGGTGAAATTCCTTCCCCGGGCTCTAAACCCAGTCTTTTTTCAAGTTGTTCCACCATAAGGGAATAAAAGGTGGAACATAAAAGGGCAAATCCGCCAAGATAGAAGAGAAAGACTAAAAGGATAAACTCCAACAAATGGACCAAAAGAGAAAATCCTACACTCAAAAAGTTTTGAATGGCATCGAATTCCCATTTCCATTCTGGAAACTCGCCCCACGAGCCTGGTTGAGCAATAGCCCAGGCAGCCGCGATCGCTCCTATACCTACCAGAATCCCAATAAAAAGAGGGACTATCACAAGACCAAGCGCACGAGGATGCGAGCGCAGGAATCTCCAGGCCCAGGGTATGGTTCCAAGTCCTTGTATGAAGGTTTTCATCAATTTAGTTTGTATAAGAGCTTAGGTCTCTTCCTAAAGATATCTGTCCAGAGAATGGAAACCAAGCGAGATAGGACCTTGTTGTGAGTTTATTCATTGTTGTCTCTGCTTCCAATGAACAAAATTTTGAAGGAACCGGTCCACCGTGGAAGGATCTCTTTCCTAAACCGCGTGATGAACTATGGAATGCTCGCGCTAATCTTTGGCGTCATGTGGCTCATGCTATGACACTGCCGTCACGAGATCTCCAGGGTCTTTTTCAGGCCTCGGGAAAAGAATTGAGAGACAGACGAAAACTCATGGAAGAATTTCCACATCAGCCGACAGCTCCAGGTTTTCTCAGGTATAAGGCCCCCTGGATTAAAGCTATGATGAAGTTTGGCAGAGAGCAACAAAAACAAGATTTAATCGCCCGGGGAATCTACTTGTTAAGTCCAGGTTTCGGGGTTACTCAGTTAAGTGAATGGATTCCTATAGATCCTCTTTCACAGATGAGCTTCGTTGCAGGTTTGGGACAAATCCGGGAGTTCTGGAGAAAGGAGATTCCATCCATACTTTTAAGGAACCAAAACAAAGAGACTAAAATACTCAATCTTTCGGAGGACTCCGAGGATAACATTCTTAAAAGTCCCACTCTTCGATCCCAAGTTCTTAGCATAGCGCTAACTACTCAAGGTCAGACCGCCAGGACCGGAATTTCTAAGCTTTTTGAACTTGCTCCAGATCAGACTATGAACTGGATTCTCAAGATACTGGATAGAAATGCAACGGGAATGGAGCAAATAGATCAATGTGCTTCCGAGAGCGGATTCACACTCACTAGCTGTGATTTAAACACCTTAACCCTGGCCATCTGAAGATAGAAAACAGGGGTTATTTCCCAATACAGAAAGTCGAAAAAATACGATCGAGGATGTCCTCAGTAACTACAGCCCCGGTGATTATTCCCAGGTGATCAACGGCGTCATAAAGTTCCACCATGCAGATGTCTATTGGAATCCCAGTTTTCAATGAATTCAAAAATTGACTTAGGCTCATTTCGGCTTCCCTCAGCGCGTCCGCCTGACGTTTAGAGGTAAGAACCGGGATTTCGGGGTCCTCACTCTTGTAAGTCGCCAGGGAAGTCACATGTAAGAGGTCCAACATTTTTTCAAGACCTTCTCCCTTAAGAGCTGAAATGAATTGGGTTCGGGGATGATCCGTATATTTTTGGTTATCAGGATGAACTTTGAGGTCGCTCTTGTTAAAAATATGCAAGCAGGGACCCTCCGAGGAGTGGAGCTCATTTCTGAGGGTACAATCATAGAGATAGATCCTGATTTGGGCCTTCTTCTCTAAGGTTCTGGTTCTTTCGATACCAAGGCGCTCTACTGGATCCATGGTATTTCTTAACCCTGCTGTATCTACTACGCGATACTTCATGCCTCGATAGGTAAAAGACTCTTCAATATGGTCACGGGTAGTCCCCGCAATTTCAGTCACGATGGCCCTTTCTTCTTTAAGAAGAGCATTTAACAATGATGATTTTCCTACGTTAGGAGAGCCCAAAATGGTGACTAGCACCCCTTCCCTGACGATAGAAAAACGATCATAGGAACGAAGTACCTGTTCAATAAGTCTTTGAATTCCCTCTATGCGCTGTTCAATTTGAGAATGGGTTAGATCTTCAATATCTTCTTCGGGATAGTCGAGACTCACTTCAAGGTGGGCCGCACAATCAACTAGCTGTTCCCGAAGAGAGGCAATTTTCGATTTGAGATCTCCTTTGAGATTTCGAATGGCTACTGAAGACTCAAGGAAAGTTTCAGCCTCGACCAGATCCCTTACTGCCTCAGCCTGACTTAAACCAATTCGACCATTTAAAAAAGCACGACGGGTAAATTCACCAGGGGGAGCGGCCTTTACTCCGCGGGAAAGGAGTAATTCAGAGGTTTTCTCAATGATTGCTCTCGAACCATGGCAATGAAACTCAACCATTTCTTCTGAGGTATAGCTACCACCCTCGGGGAAATAGACGCAAAAAACTTCATCCACAAGAGAATTGTCGGAGGGGTCTTTCAAATAGCCGTAACACAAAAGTCCGGGCGAGAATTTCTTTCGGGGTCTTTGCGACGCGCTGACAAAAATCAGGCGGGCAATGTCTAAAGACCCTCTTCCCGTTAGCCTAATGATGGCGATGGCCCCTCCGGTTCCTGTCGCGAGAGCAAAAACCGGAGGATCACCCATTTTTATTCTTTGAATTGAATTACAATGTGCCGTCTGTCCCCTTCGCCATCTGAAGAAGTGGAAATGTTTTCTATCTCATTGAGTTCCGTATGAATGATACGACGATCATAGGAGTTCATGGGATTTAGATGAACCGTCTTGTGGGTTTCTAAAACCTGGTTAGCCATCTTACGTGCCATATTCACTAAAAATCGCTCTCTATGCGGCTTAGATTGCTGGGTACCAGATGCAGGTCTCTCCGTATTTTCATTCCTTCGAAAATCGCTACGTCCCTCTCGTCCCTCTCTTGGCGGTCTTGAGTTTCGATCTCCTCCGCGACCATCACGGCCTCCACGCGGTGGACGCTGAGAGCGCTCAGGACGATCCGATCTTGAGGAGTTTGATTCTCTTTTTGAATTTTCCCCCTCAGGCTTTCGATCTCGGGGAGATTGAGTTCGGGGATTAGGCTTGCGCTCACCTCTGGGCTGGCGGCCTGCCTCTCGTTCTTCGCCTTCAAATTCACAAATCGCCTTTAAGTATCCATCTCTGTCTTTGCGATTGATCATGTTGTTCAGTAGAAATTCAAATTTATGAATCGAACGGCCAAGACTGCCTTTAAGATTGGCGGATTCTTCTCCAGAAAAACGAAGAACAAGCTGCTTTCCCTCGTCCTTTACTGTTTCCTGAAACTCTGGCTTGAAACCAAGCTTATCTGTCATCTCCCGAACCAGGTGCAGGGCCTTTGCAACCTTATCAGTCTTGACAACTAACTTGACTCGGGCTTCCTTTGAACCCAGGCCTAAAAACCCTTTAGAGGGTTCTTGAAGAACCTCCAGTTCAAATGAGTCAAACTCATCGAGATGAAGATCCTTCATCACTTCTGCTTTTGCATCCTCCACCGTTTTGGCTGATTGAATTCTTTGCATGTTTCTCCTCTTTTCAGCAATCAGAAAAATCTCAGTTAAACCCTTAAACAATGATGGGTCTTTAGCGAACCTTGGCTGTATCCAGGGGTTTTGAGCCTTTGTTCCGCTTTCTTTTCCTCTTCTTACTCTGTTGAGGACCCCGGGGTGGATCTTGAGTGGAAGAGGGAGACTTCTTTTTTGCGGTAATTATCAATTGTTCGATGTTGGAAAAAAGACTTTGACCAACAATGTAAATCATGACTCCGGCCGAAAGGTTTCGCATCATGAAAAAGAATACGACCGGCAATATATAAATGAGCATTTTCTGATTTGGATCGCTCGACATTTTTCTTTGCGAAATCATGAAACTCCCTACAAATATGATAGGGAGGATGTCTGTGGGGTCAGCCAATGCAAGATTTTTGACCCACAAGAAGGGTTCACCATAGATCTCAACACTTCCGCCCACCGTATAAAACAAGGCAAAAAAGATTGGAAGCTGGAGAATCATAGGTAAACAGCCTGCTACTGGATTAATTTGATGAACCTGGTATAGCTTCATCATTTCAGCGTTCAGGCGCTGTCTATCGTCTTTATATTTTTCTTGCAGTTTTTTCAGCTCTGGCTGAACTTCCTGCATTTTTGCCATGGATTTAGTTTGCTTTATATTAAGGGGGAGAAGAATCAATTTAACTAGCAGGGTGAGACAAAGGATTGCCCATCCATAATTTTGAGTTACCCCGTAAAACACTTTCAGGGTTTCAAAAAGAAGCTTTTCAATACCACCAAGAATCTCGCCATATTTATCAAAAAGGGGCGCAAATTCTGTTTTTGCCATACCTGTTTCAGTCTTTTCACCTATATAGAACCGATACTTTCTGCTGAGAGATTCGCCTGCTTTGAGAAAATCCTTACCCAGGGGTAAAAATGCAGTGTATATCGCCTCTTTTGTATCCTCTATTGGCTTTCTGAGGGCATAAAGGACGTGAGGGTCATCCATCTTCATCGCCGCGACAAAATGCTGACTTCTATAACCCAGGTATAAGCGACTCGGATCATCGGCAAGCCCAATCATGCTGAACTCTTCTTCTAAATCACCTTGATATTCCTCTATTTCGTCCCTTGAACCCGCAACAAAAGTGTCCCAGTATTCTACACTTCCCCTGATTCCATAAATCAGACCCAGGGTCTTCTTAACGTCCGAACTTGAGTATGGTGAAATGGTTCTATCCGTTGGATTAGAAAGTCTGATTTCTAACTCAAGCTGATTTTTCTCCTGGGATACCTTCCAAATTTTCTCTATTCGTAGCCCAAACACTGGAGAATCTTTGGCCAGGTCTTCCAGGGTAATAGAAAGAACATTTGTATCCGGCTCCAGAATTTTGGACTGCACCGGGTTAAAGCCGTCCTTTAGGGACCCGGGAATCCCGAATCGAATGCCACAGAGAGTTGCCAACCAATCAGGAGTTTCTATTTCCGTTTCCGTCCCGGACTCAATCGCTGCTGAAATGAACTCTCGTTCATAATTACGGCCTTTTAAGATGTAAGAAACAAGGTTTCCGCTTTGATCAATTCTCAAATCCAAGGATTCATTTCGGTAGACAAACTCTTTGCCCTGAATGGTAAAACCCTCAGCAGAATGGGAAAAGCTGAAAAGACTCAAATAGAGGAAAAACAAAATTCCTAGTTTACGCTGGATCATATCCCCCCCTGCAAAATGGATTGCAACGCAATATTCTCCAGAACATTTTAAAATTCCCTATAAAAAACCCGTATTGATTCAAAACTTCAATTCCATATTTAGAGCAGGTCGGCTGAAAACGGCAAGCCTTGCCAAGCCAGGGTGAAAATAATTTCTGGTATATATTTCTAATGAGAAACACCTCTATTTTGACGAGCCATAAAATTTTGAAAAATTTCTCTGAGCTCACGTCGTTTTTCTGCAAATTCATTCTTCACAAAATCCTTATTTAGGATGAGGACAAAACGACCACGAATGAAAAGCGTAAGCTCTAAGTGGCGAAGGATTTCACGCACCTGGCGTCTAGCCTTGTTACGACGAACCGCGTTACCCACCTTTTTGGGTATCGCGATTGCCGTTTGAAATTGATCCCACTTTAGACCTCGGATTCGAACATTTGAATCCCTGGGGCTGATCCAGCGACCCTTCCTAAATAAGGTCGCGAAATCCACCTTCCTCTTCAATGAGGTCATGAAACAGCCAGACTATGCCTTCCTTTTAATCGTCTGGCCTTGAGAATCCTGCGTCCTCCAGGAGTGGTCATCCTCTTTCGGAATCCGTGTTTCCTGAGCCGCTTTCTATTGTGTGGTTGATATGTTCGTTTCACTATACTCCCTCCGCGACCTCAAAAGATTTTTAAGGTTATCGGACCTCTACCGTACAAAAAACTTGCCCGGATTTAGAGAGTGGGGAGTTTAACGAGTTTCCTTTAGACTGTCAATGCTCTACCAATTTGTGGATTATTCTTCATCAGCGCAAAATTGATCGATGCGCAAAGAATACTCATACTTTTTCAAAGCTATCGCAACAGTCTTGCGTGTGATGCAGTCGTCGATCTCTCTTGCCGACTCCATGTGTTCGGAAAAAATTGCATTGCAAAACCTTAATAGGTTACGTGGAGAACTCAGTGATTTCTTGATGATGAACTCATCGATTTTATCCCTGATTTCCGGTTCACAAAGATTTCCTAGTTTTCCAAAGAGTTTTCCGTCCTTATTAAAAGCTATGATGCGCTTTCTGAGCACCTCTGCCAGCTTTTCCTCATTCCATGTGATCACCTGATTTTGTACCTTATCATTGCGAAACCCGCTCCGTTTAAGATTGGGAATACTTTCAGCGGGAACAAAAAACTGGAAGGAGAAAAAGTCACGTTGGAGTATCTCCAGACAGGAAATAAGAGGACCCGCGAGTAGTCCCGCAGTCTCTGGTTCTTTCATGGTTCTTGTGGTCTCATCTAGCTTATCGATGAAAACGTAGCAGGCCATATAACCCAGGTCACGAAGAAGGTCCGCTGTTTTCTTCAGCGTGTAATCTCCCTTCTCTACCACCAATTCCAGGGGGGTTGAGTCACTAAGATAAAAGTCTCTTCCCTTCTTACGGGGATAACTATGCATTAATTTTTCGGTAAAGGAGAGAAACTTTGGGTAGTAAAGACCTCGCTCAGCATCCCCCAGATAAATTTCCGCCAGATGAAACAGAATTTCTTTCGTTTCCGCCTTTAGGGAGCGGAATTTTTCGATATCCTTGGAGGCTAACTCACAGGCTTCCTTTGAAATTAGGCGCATGAGTGATAGCAGGTGGTCCAGTAAGGTTACTTCCTGAATTTCCTTATGTTGAATGAAGGGAAACTGTGAATAGTCCACCGAGGCTATTTTTCCATGATACTGTTCTCGAATCCGGTCTTGGATCATGCATTTCAAGGTAGTTTTACCAAGCCCCCTCATTCCAAGAACTAAAAACGGCTGGGGGTCTTCAGGAATTCCAAAAACCGATTCAAAATAAGGGGGTAAAACCACAAAGCGTTTCAGGTTTTTTTCACGATCGGCATCAAAGGTATTGAAGGGATGGGAGCTAAACCCCCTGGCCATGAGATAATCCCGCATTTCAATCATGGGGAACTGCTCCTTGTACAGCCAAGTCTGGCCTTACTCCCCCCAAACCATGATGTTTTCACCAGGTTTGATCAGTTTTAGCTGTTTACGTGCGATTTTTTCCTGTCCAATTGGAGTTCTGAGTTCCTCAATTTTACGAGCAAGTTTGCGATTTTCAAGCTCTAGTTCATCGACTTTTATTTTGAGTTCAGTGACGTTGAGCTTACGATTTTGAATCTCCTCATACTTGTTTACATAGATCTGGGAGACAAACATAAACAGTACGAAAAGAGAGGAAAAAATAATTCCATAGAGAACATATTTCCCGTAGGAATTTCCCTCATTCCCATTATTCAGCTTTAACTGTAAAGGTACCAGTTCAGGTGGTTGAGACATGATGACCGGGTTTTATTCCTCATCCCCTTCGAGAACTTCCTCTTCCATCGGGATTTTGGAAACTCCTACAAGGATATCACCCTTGGCCAGATCTATCATCTTAACCCCCTGAGTAGCCCTGCCGTAGCGGGGAATATCAGAAGACCTTAGACGGATTATTTTTCCATTGCGCGAAATAAGGATAATCTCTTCCTTAAGTTTAATTTCCATGAATCCAATGACGTTACCGATTTTAGGCTTGACCTGGATGTTTAGCACTCCCTTGCCAGCACGGTTGGTTAACCGATACTCCTCTAGATAAGTTCGCTTGCCGTAACCCTTTTCCGTAACAGCAAGAAGAGTTGTTTTATCTTTGGAGTCTTCCTCTTCAACTGCGGAAAGAATCTCCATTCCTACCACAAAGTCACCGTCACCAAGCCTGATTCCCCTTACGCCTTGAGAAACTCTGCCTACTGCACGTACCAGCCTTTCGGGAAAACGAATGGCTTTTCCAAGATAAGTACCCATAATCAAATCACAGGTATTGTCAGACAATGCGACAGATACAACTTCATCTTCAGCACTGGCGAACCGAATCGCCAGAATTCCATTCTCTCGAGTCGCGGATCTGTATTCATGAAGCAATGATTTCTTGATCAAGCCGTTTCGAGTCACCATTGTGATAAAAAGCGACTCCCCATTTTTATAGCTCTCATCTTCATTAGATTCTATAGGAATCATTGCGGTGACTTTTTCCCCTTCCTCTAGGTTTAAGAAGTTCACCATTGCCTTTCCCTTAGAGGTCCTTGACCCCTCTGGAAGGGTATGGGAAGAACGCGCGAAACATTTACCCCGATTCGTAAAAAACATAACGTAATCAAAGGTTCTGGCTATGTAGAAATGTTCGACGAAGTCCTCGTCCTTCATGGTTAACCCGGTGAGCCCCTTACCCCCTCTGCCCTGGGAAGAATATATGGACAGGGGAACATGTTTGAGATAACCACTGTGGGTCACTGTTATTACCTTTTGTTCATCTGGCAGAAGATCTCGAATATTGATCTCACCCTGATCGGGAATGATTTCTGAGCGGCGTTCATCTCCATACTGTTCCCTGATCTCAAGAAGTTCTTCGCGAATAATTTCGAAGACCCTGCCGCGGTCAGCCAGGATTTCTTTCAAACTCGCGATCAGGGCTTCCAGTTCCGCAAGTTCATCAAGAATCTTCTGTGTCTCAAGGTTAGTGAGAGTCGAGAGGCGCATAGCCAGAATCGCCCTGGTTTGAATCAGCGAAAAGGAAAATCTATCCATAAGCCGATCTCGTGCTATGTCTGTATTTGTAGAGGATTTGATGATTTGAATCACTTCATCGATGTTTTCTAGGGCAACCCTCAAGCCTTCCAGAATATGGGCTCGTTCTTCCGCTTTACGCAGCTCAAAACGCGTCCTGCGGGTTACAACATCGAATCGATGGGACGCGTAAACACTCAATAAACGGGGAAGGTTTAAAAGCTCGGGTCGATTGTTGACCAGGGCTACCATGTTCACGCCAAAAAATGATTGCAGGGCAGTATGCTTGTAGAGATGGTTTAACACCAGGTCCGCGTTTTCCCCTTTCTTGAGTTCAATGACAATGCGCATACCCTTTCTATCAGATTCATCCCGGAGATCCGAAATTCCATCTACCTTCTTATCTCGCACCAGGTTGGCTATATTCTCAATAAGGCTGGATTTATTTACCTGAAATGGAATCTCCGTAACGACTATGGCTTCGCGGTCTCTTTGATTTTCCTCTACGTGCGATTTGCACCGCATTACAACTCGCCCTCTACCGGTTTTGAAGGCACTAATGATTCCAGAGTTTCCAACGATATAACCGCCCGTTGGAAAATCAGGACCCTTAATCACCGTGAGAAGCTCATCCACAGTCACGTAGGGGTTATCGAGATACATTAAAACAGCGTCAATGACCTCAGAAAGATTGTGAGGGGGTATTTTTGTGGCCATTCCCACAGCAATACCATCTGAACCATTTACAAGTAGGTTGGGAAACTTAGATGGTAAAACACTGGGTTCCTGAAGTGCGCTGTCAAAATTGGGAACGAAGTCAACGGTATCCTTCTCAATATCGCTGAGCAGCTCCTCAGCCATTTTCCTCATTTTGGCTTCGGTATAACGATAAGCCGCAGCGGAATCACCATCAATGGAACCAAAATTACCTTGACCATTGACCAGCATGTATCGCAAAGACCACTCCTGGGCCATACGCACCATTGTTTCATAGATTGCGCTATCTCCATGGGGGTGATATTTACCCATGACCTCGCCCACGATACGCGCTGATTTTTTGTAGGATGCATTGTGGCGCAGATCTAGCTCCATCATTGCATACAGAATTCTTCGGTGTACCGGCTTAAGACCATCTCGGGCATCGGGAAGAGCGCGCGACACAATTACACTCATCGCATATGCCAAATAGGAGTTTTCCATCTCATGCTCGATGGGGATTTGTATAATTCTTGAATTGTTATCGGTCATAATCTTTCCCTGGTTTTAAGCGTCGAGATTGGTAACATGAATCGCGTTCTTCTCAATAAAAGCCCGGCGTGGGGGAACCTGGTCCCCCATGAGTACGGCAAAGGTTTCATCGGCTTCCACTAAATCATCCACCTTGATCCGAACCAGGGTACGAATTTCAGGATCCAGGGTTGTATCCCATAGTTGATCCGGATTCATCTCTCCTAGTCCCTTGTAGCGCTGAATACTCAGCCCTTTGCGAGCAGATTTATTGAGTACTTTATAGAGCTCCAGGGCATCGGTACCCCGATAATGCTCCTTCTCACCCTCTGTGACGAGAAGTACATCGTCTCTTGTGATTCCGAGTTTTTCGAATATTTTTCCAATTCCCTTTAGGCTCTCCCTCTCTAGCACCTCAGGGGTAATTAAAAAGTCAACTTGTTGATGATTCACCACGCCGCTTACACGAATGTAGTACTGCAACGGTTTTTCTTCTTCAATCTCCTGATCAATTTCTTCTGAATCTTCAAGATCATCTGAACTGTGTGTTTCATCTCCACCCTCTACCTTGTTTTCAATGTTGGGTGTTAGATCTGGCCCCTCCAGAGCATCTTCTACTGCCAGAGACTCCTCTTCATCCTCTTCGAGGTAGAGAAAGTAGTGAGAAAACTCCAGTAAGTTCTTAGCTTCGAGGTCACTGATAACATAAATATCAAGTTCGCTCTCTTCATATTCCTTCAAAATGACTTCCTCAAGAGAACGAGCAAAGTCTTTCATAATTCCTTCTGAATCAAAGGAAGCGTTTTCGATCATTGCTGTCAAAATAGGTGCGATTGTAGCCGGAATACCCTCTTTACCCAGTTTCTCAACATAAGCGGAAAGCTGTGTTAAAACCTGGTAAAGCTGCTGACAAGTACCCTCATAAGCCGTTTTTCCTAGCTTGACTTCGTATCCATCTGAAATGGATGAGGACAAAAATTCAACCATCTGGGATTCATCTTTAAGGTATCGCTCGCTCTTCCCTTTCTTAACTTTATAGAGAGGGGGTTGAGCGATGTATAGATGCCCGGTGTTTACAATGTCAGGCATATATCGATAGAAGAAGGTAAGTAGAAGAGTACGGATATGAGAGCCGTCTACATCGGCATCTGTCATGATGATAATTTTGTGATATCGAAGTTTTTCCAAATCAAATTCATCACGCCCAATACCAGTACCCAAAGCAGTAATCATCGCCCTTATCTCTTCGTGAGCTAAAATCTTATCGAGACGGGCCTTTTCCACATTAAGAATTTTTCCCTTGAGGGGGAGAATTGCCTGAAAATGTCTATCCCTGCCCTGCTTAGCGCTCCCACCTGCGGAGTCTCCCTCAACCAGGAACAATTCGCAGTTTTCTGGGTTACGATCAGAGCAGTCCGCCAGTTTCCCCGGTAAGCTTCCTCCTTCAAGCACCCCTTTTCGACGGGTGAGTTCGCGAGCTCTTTTCGCCGCCTCCCTGGCCCGCATGGCAGAAATGGCTTTATCAACCATTCTTGTAATCACTTCGGGGTTTTCTTCAAAGTACTGGGTTAATTCTTCGTACACCATTGTATCCATCATCCCTCTGATAAAGACGTTACCAAGCTTGGTTTTGGTTTGGCCTTCAAATTGGGGATCCGGCATTTTTACGGAAACGACAGTCACCAGACCCTCTCTACAATCCTCTCCGCTCAGGGTTACGCTTTTTTCTTTTGTACCCCTCAAAACCTTGGGATTTTTGGAGATGTAATTGTTTATCGAGCGCGTCAAAGCAGTTTTAAATCCACTGAGATGGGTGCCCCCCTCCTGGGTATTGATGTTGTTTACAAAACTAAATATTGTTTCTGTATAGGAATCGTTGTATTCCATGGCGATTTCTATGGCGATTTGACCTACTTCCCGTTGCAGGTATATTGGCTTTTTATGAAGGGGGGATTTGTTCTTGCTGAGATACTGCACGAATGCTGTGATCCCGCCCTCATAGTAAAACTGGTGCTTACGGTCGGTGAGTTCATCAACAATTGTGATGTGTGCTCCCCGGTTTAGAAAAGCCAGTTCTCGTAGACGAGCGCTCAAAATATCAAAAGAAAATTCAATTTCGGTAAAGATTTCAGGATCGGGTCGAAAGTGAGTCCAGTTCCCGGATCCCTCAGAATCTCCAACTACTTTTAGCGGGGTCTTGGTAATCCCCTTTTCAAAATCAATGAAATAAACTTTTCCATCCCGAAGAACTTTTACGGAAAGATAGGAGGAAAGGGCATTTACCACAGATATTCCAACTCCATGAAGTCCTCCTGAAACTTTATAGGCTGAATTATCAAACTTTCCACCAGCATGTAAAACTGTGTGAATCACTTCAACAGCAGGCTTGTTTTCAGTGGGGTGCATATCAACCGGGCAACCCCTGCCATTGTCTTTGACAGTGATGGATTGATCTTCATGAATCAGTACATGAATGTTTGTGCAGACTCCCGCCATGGCTTCATCGATGGAATTATCAACCACCTCATAAACAAGGTGGTGTAATCCTGCTTCGCCAGTGGAACCAATGTACATTCCCGGTCGTTTGCGAACGGCTTCAAGGCCTTCCAATACAGTAATGCTGTCAGCATCATAATTTTCCATTTCCATGGCGGTTTCCTTCACGAGGATTCCTCCCCTTCACGGTTGAAAAAAAGAAGTACGTCATCACGCTTATAGAGAGTTAGTGAATCGATGGGAGACTCATAAATTTCATTATCATCCTGGATTACCAGGGATTTGGTACGATTGGATGAGATCTTCTTGGTGGATCCCCCGAGAGGTTTAAGAGTGGTTTCGGTTTGTGAACCTCTTACCACCTCCTCACTGAGGACCATAATAAGTTTATCCGAATCTAAAAAATGATTTTCACCGATGTGTAGAAGCATGGTCGTATTTCGATCCTAGTATTTTTTGTAATTGCTCAATTTTCTTTGCTTTGTTCAAATCTTTTGAGCCTATATTTGGTGAGGTATCTGCTTTACTAACAGACCCTAGCATCGTCTCAACTTTGCGGCACGCGTACATCACCGCTTGATGTGTTTTCTTGAATTCTCCCCCAATTTGCTGCAGAGTCAAATTCGTGAACTCGCGAAACATAAACATAGCCACCTGTCTTGGAAAGGCTACTTCCAGTCTTCGAGAGTCTTCATTGAGTTCTTCCTTACTCAATCCATAAAAACTGGCTACCTCAGAAATAATGACAGGCGAATCAAGTGGGGGCTTGTCAATTTTCACACAGGACTCCAGCTGATCCATGGCAAAGGGAAGATCAAGACTTTTCTTAGTTAAGGAGGCTTTCGAGCATAAGCGAAGAAATACACCCTTCAGTTCACGTACATTGGAAGAAATTGACCTGGCCGTATATTCAAGTGCATCGTTATCGATGTCCACTCGAAATTGATGAGCTTGATCCGCGATTATGCCCATACGGGTTTCTAAATCTGGAAGCTTGATATCCGCTAAAAGACCGCTTCGAAACCTTGATATGAGACGATCATTGAGATTCTCAATCTGTTCAGGTTTACGATCCGCCGCGAATACTAATTGGCGGTTTTCATCTGAAAGAGCATTATAGGTATTGTAAAACTCATCTTGAAAGGCCTCTTTTCTGGACAAAAACTGTACGTCGTCCACGAGGAGCACATCCACTTTTCTCCATTCCCGAAAACTCCCATCCCTGGTTCTCAAGCCCTCTACAAATCGATTCAACATTTCCTCACAGGTAAGGAAGAGTATTCTCATTTCAGGATGATTTTTTTTAATCTGGTTGCCAATCGCATGTAAAAGGTGGGTTTTCCCCAGGCCTACATCCCCGTAAATAAACAGAGGATTATGCATTAAGTCACCTGGATTTCTAGCGGCAGCCACCGCGCTCTCAAAGGCGTAGCGATTGCTGGGGCCACATACAAAAGCGTCGAAGCTAAACTCAGATCTTAATGATTTATATTTATTAGAGGAAACCTGGATATCTAGAGTTGGGGAATCGCTAACTGAGCGATTTGGTAAAACGGGATCAGGATCTTTAATGCTGTACTGGATTTCAAAAGACGGGTTCAGGGGAAGATTCTGATGTAGATAGTCTCGGATGTGGGTTTCAATGGATGAACCACTCACCTTGTTCTTAAACATTTCACTACTAAACTGAAGTACGACTTTCTCACCGTCTATATGAGCAATCTTTAAACTCTTAAGGCCTAGCAGGTCAGAAGCTTTGACCAGGGGATCTATCGCCTCAAGGAGACACTTACGCAGTTCTTTGGTGTCAAGGAATTTCCAGGAAAAATGAAAAGAGTTATTCACAAATTTTGATTTCTACTTACAATGCTGATTAATCCAGGTCTTGAGCCTTATTGCACCTTTTTGTTTGCCCTTGAACTGGTTATTACATAATGTTAATAAAACTAAAGTAATTTGTATGAGTCTCAATTGTGCTTTACTTACAACCCAGGTTACTTTCCGCTCTTACAAATTAGTTACAATGTCCTTACCGGTACTAAGTGATCAACGACTCTCAAGAACCAGGATTAGGGCTGGGTTGCGCATCTTCAACTAAGCATTTACTTACAAACTTACACAATATACTTCTACTTCTACTCTCTTTTGTTATAAGAATAGTATAGTAATATAGTAGAGCGCTATTTACAAGAGATTTCCCTATTTGGGAGCTATAGGGGGTGGTTTTTTACGTTTATTGGTTTTTTGGCATGGGGGGGTGCACTTAGCCGTGAGAACTTTATAGTTTGGGAATTTCGGTGGGTCTATAACAAAAGTGGTGCGTAGATTAGAAAGTTTGAATGCTCTGAGTATGGGATACGTGATAAGAGCCAAATATGAAATCAGTACTTTCTATACGCTTTGTATATAAAATTGTCAAACAAAACACCCTTCGAATTGTTTCACAGCCCATCTAAGAAATGTTTCACGTGAAACCAGCATGGACAAAGGGTTTTGTGGCGGATGATAAGGATAGCTACACCATGGTAATGCCCGTGAGCATCGACCAAAAGTAGGGTGGGGCGGGGAGTTACTTACACATTGTTTACATACCTGGTAGCAGACTCCCATTTGGAAAGAAATCCCTGTAGCAGGTCCTCATCAGAAAAGTTCAGCTTCAGTTCAAATCCGCTTTTCTTTCTTTTCAGTTCCACCGGTTGATGGAAAAGGGCCTTCAGCCTGAGGACTATTTCTTCCGGAGGTAGGGACACCTGCTTTTTTTCCAATTCAACACCTGGTTTAAGATCATTCAATTCCAACTTAACCTGGGCCTCCAGTTGTCTAACATTCCAACCATGGACTATTGCGTCAGAGGCTACCCGTTTTAGTTTAGATGAATCTTCAAGCGGAAGAAGCGCTCTGGCTCCCCCAGGTGTTAATAGGCCGGATTCGATAAAGTTTCGAACAGACTCGGGAAGCTTAAGAAGCCTCATTGAATTGGAGATATGGGATCTGCTTTTACCGACCTTTACGGCTATTTCCTCATGAGTCAGTCCAAATTCTGAACTAAGGGTCTGATATGAGATCGCCTCATCGATAGCATTTAGGTCTTCTCTTTGCACATTCTCCACCAGTGCGCTAAGCAGCATGTCCCGATCATCAAGATCTAGAACAATGGCGGGAATTTGAGAACGCTGTAGGAACTGAAAAGCTCGAAACCTGCGTTCGCCGTTAATGATCTGATAGGAGTCTCCGGATTCTCTCAGGGCAATCGGCTGTAAGAGCTGCCCCTGCTGGATGGAGCGGGCCAACTCCTGAATAGAGTCTTCGGAAAACATCCTTCTGGGTTGATAGGGGTTTGGCTCTATGGACTCCAACGAAACGGGGCGGACCCTGTAAGGTGTGCCTTGAGCGATTGCCCCAGCCCCTAATAGTGCTCCTAAACCGCGACCGAGTGCTCTTTTGGATGAAGACATTCTACTAACTCCTGGGTGAATTCAGAATAGTGCTGTGTTCCACTTGCCTTTGGATCATAGCGATTGATAGGAATACCGTGGCTCGGTGCTTCAGAAATGCGGACATTGCGACTGATCACGGTGTTAAATACGTGTTCGGGAAAATGCTCATGAACCTCTTCAATGATTTGAGATGTGAGATTTGTACGATGGTTTGCCATGGTTAAGAGAATACCAAGGATCTGTATTTGAGGATTTAGGTCTGCTTCAACAAGCTGAATGGTGTGTAAGAGTTGACTCAACCCTTCGAGTGCAAAATACTCACACTGTAACGGAACCAGAACCTTGCTACAAGCCGTCAGAGCGTTGATAGTAAGTAGTCCAAGTGAAGGCGGGCAGTCGATCAGAATATAATCGTAATAGCCAAGAACTGGGCTAAGGGCGCGCTTTAGTTTTGTTTCTCTTGATAATTCCCCCACCAATTCAATCTCTGCTCCGGCAAGTTGAATCGATGAGGGTAAAACGGATAGCCCACCTGGCTCTGTGCTTTGGATGACATCTGAAATTTCTGCAGACGAAATAAGAACATCATAGATACACTTATTACAGGTATTTTTTTCGATGCCCAAACCACTTGTTGCATTTGCCTGGGGATCTAGGTCAACAACAAGGACCCTTTTTTGAAAGAGATCATGAAGTAGAGACGCAACACTTACTGTTGTAGTGGTTTTACCAACCCCGCCCTTTTGATTGACAACCGATATTACATGAGCCATGAAGATTTCCCTGATGCCTATTTACCTCGTGAAACTGTGGGAAACAGTTTATCATAAGGCACTTGAAAGAGAGGGAAAAGAACGCCAAAACCTACAAATAAAATGAAGATTTTGTTCATACCCTAGGGCTGGTGGGCTCTTAGTAAATTCTCCAGCGCTTCCAGTTTGGATCCATTTAATCCGGCCTTCCTCAATGAGCTCCAGGAATGAGCATAGGGTAGTAATCGCAGCATTTCGGAGTATTGATTTGACTCCGGGATATCAGAAAAGAGGAGTTCACCAATTTCTCTACATTGTGATTGGTAAACCTGAAACTCATTCAGGTTCATTTCTTGGTAAGGCATGTGCAGTAAGGCGAACAAACTTAGAGGAAAGAGTAAAGAGTTTTCCAACCTTTCCTCTCTCCAAACAACCCGATCCTTTCCTGGCTTCAGAAGTTGATTCAACAATGCATCAGGCAACCAAAATGGAAAGAATTTCCTATTGATCCCATCAAGATTTCTCTGCTGGTAAAGTGTTTGTAAAACAAAAGCCTTGGTGCATTGATTGGCGGCAACTTGAACGGGCTTCCTCATTAGAGAAACGGAAAAAACAACTTCATTTAAATGGCGGTCAAATTTGAGTGGAATAGGGCTGGACTGCACCCGTAAAGAAAGGTTTCTTCCCTTGAATCCCATCTCTTTAAGGCGTAGAAGAGATTTTTTAAGAACCAATTGGAGCCTTTCTTTTTCTGCCCTGAGAAGGCCTTTAGTCCCCTTTACCTCAATATGAACTTTACCAAAATGAGCCCAAATAGATTTTGAGTCCACTTTCTTCCTTAGCCTTTTATTGATAAAAGCTGATATCAGGGGTTTCTTTTCTACGACACCCACGGCCATAGAAAGCATCGGAAGAAAGGCGGGACGTGCTTGAAGTGATAGGAGATGTTTCTTTTGCCTCTCAAGGGGTAGGTCTTCATTTAGCGTGAGGATAGGTAAAGCCAGGGCAGGATATTGAGTTCCCCATCGGAAGTGTGCCGCGTGCTTTGGAAATTGTGTAGCTAATAGGAAGGAAATGCTTCCCCAGAGAGGTTTTTTAGATTTGGGGGCATGGGAGGTGAATCCTGAAATATCCAAGAGGAACAAAAAGAGAGAATTCCGATGTTCAGAATCTAGCCGAAGCTCGGCCTGGGAACCAGAGATTCGTGCCAGCGCTTGTTGATAGAGATAGAGAAAGTCAAAGATATGAAAAGGGTCTTCAATTGTGATTTTACTTCTCAATGGAAGGGCATCCTTCCAAGAATTTAATAGATTTGAAAAGGACTTTAGAAAAGGATTTTTTGTACCCTGGAAATCTTTTAGGGTCCCTTTGTGGAAAGATTCTACAACTGAAATGAACTCAAGAAATTCCCTGGCCTTTCTTGGATACTTTCGAAACAGCTGGAGACCCTCAAGTTGATCATCCTTTTGGCTTGCAAATAGGACAATGCCAAGAGCGCTCATGTCAGCAAGGTGTAGGACCTCTAACAAGGGTTTTGTGAATGCTCCTTTATTTTGACTATATAGATAAGAGTAAGCATCAATAGAGGCATGATAGTCAGCATGATTTCTGCTTGCTTTTGCCCACTTCTCAACCCACTTTTGGGAATTATGCTCAAAGAGCGGTCGAGAACCCAAATAATCTAAGGGATTGGGGAGTTCAAATAGTGTGGACTGGAGAGAGTATGAACTGCCCGGTAAAAGGAAAACTAGGACCCATAGGGATTTAAACCGCATTTTCTCTTCGCAGATAGGAAACTAATAGGGCGAGGTCACTCTGTCTTACTCCTGCAATAATTGAGGCCTGAGCCACATCAACGGGCCTTATTTTACAAAGCTTTTCTCTTCCTTCAAAACTTAGAGCGGGAATTGTGTTGTAGTCGAAATTTGAGGGAATCCCGAGGGCAGACAAGTCTTCTCTTCTCTTCAGTACTTCTCTTTGTTTTCGGATATAACCCTCGTATTTAATCTCAATCTCAGCCTCTTTGCGGACATTGTGAGGAAAATCATCCAGTAAATTATCTAGATCATCGCGAATACCACGGAGGGAGAAGAGATTGATTTCAGGTCGTCTTAGCAGCTCAGAAAGTGACTTTTTTTCTGAGAAAGACGAGGTTAAGATTGGACTGTCACAAAGGGCTTTGTGATTTACTTTATTAGATTTTAAACAGGCGTGTAATTTTTCAATAGATTTTCTTTTTTCCTCAAGACGTTTGTAGCGCTCGGGAGACGCAAGGCCAATCTCAAAGGAAAGAGGGGTGAGCCTGGCATCGGCGTTATCATGTCGGATATAGGTTCTGTGTTCAACCAGGGAGGAAAACATCCTATAAGGTTCTTCTGTACCACGGGTTACCAGATCCTGAATCATGACGCCGATATAGGAGTTTTCCCGGCGAATTGCGATTGGTGCCAAGCCATATAGCTTTCTTGAGCAATTGATGCCGGCCACAATACCTTGTCCTGCCGCCTCCTCGTATCCGCTCGTTCCATTGATTTGTCCCGCAAAAAAAAGATTTTCAAGAACCTTTGATTCGAGACTGGGAAAGAGTTGAACTGGATTAAAAGAATCATACTCCACTGCGTATCCAGGTCGTAGTACTTTAGCATTTCCAAGTCCAGGAAGAGTGTGGACTAGCCGGACTTGAAGATCATGGGGAAGGGAGGTTGAAAACCCTTGTAGATATACTTCCTGGTTAAATCTTGATTCAGGCTCCAGGTATAAAAGGTGAGACTTCTTCTCGGGGAATTTCTGAAACTTGTCTTCAATACTTGGACAATAGCGGGGTCCAACACCCTTAATCTGACCAGAATATAGTGGGGAGAGGTGGAAATTTGAGAGAACCATCTCACGGGTGCGTTCCGTGGTTTGAGTTAGATGGCAGGGTACCTGTTTCACGGATACGGAATCAGTTAGAAATGAAAAATGGGGAGGTGGGGTTTCGCCCTCCTGGGTTTCAAGCTCTTTATAATCAATACTGGACGAAAGAATTCTAGGGGGAGTACCAGTTTTCAGGCGCGATCTTTTGATACCAAAAGATCTCAGGTTTTCAGCTAAATGATGAGAGGGCGGCTCGCCAATGCGTCCCGCTTTTAAAATGGTTTGTCCGATGTGGCAGCGGCCATTGAGAAAGGTGCCTGTAGTTACTATTACGGCTTTTGAATGATAGGTTTGTCCGGTGAGAGTTTTAACTCCCACGGCTGCGCAGTTGTGTTCTAGTATTTCTGACACCACTCCCTGGCGCAGGTAAATTCTTAGCTCTTTTTCTAGAACTTTTTTCATTTCGACCTGGTACAGTATTTTGTCGGCCTGTGCCCGTAGGGCTTGAATCGCGGGTCCCTTCTTACGGTTCAAAGTGCGAATTTGCAGGAGTGTACGATCAATGGTCCTGCCCATCTCTCCGCCAAGCGCATCAATCTCTCTGACAAGGTGGCCTTTAGCACTACCCCCAATCGACGGATTGCAGGGCATTAGGCAGATATTTTCAAGATTAATAGTTAGAACAAGAACACGATGTCCAAGTCTGGCACTAGCAAGAGCGGCCTCAAGGCCGGCATGGCCAGCCCCAATAACGATCACATCAAAGTGAGCCGCGCTCATAGGGACCTTGATTCTATAAAAAGTCTGCCCTCGCGAAGCTCATGGATAAGGATGGCTACCTCTGAAGACTGGATACCCTTTATACGAGAGGCCTGTCCTACGCTGTGTGGAATGACGGTTTGCAACTTTTTACAAGTTTCCTCTTTAAGCCCTGGCTGCAATGAGAAAAAATCAATGTTTGGGCTGAGTAGCATCGAGTCTAGCTCATTAACATATTGAATTCGTCGATGAAGCTTTTTAAGAAAGCTGCTGTACTTCAAGCGAATTTCTATTTTCTCAATTAAAGAAGGATCTTCTATTCCTTCATAGCTAAATCGGCAAAGGTCTCGGTAAGAGAGTTCTGGACGTGATAGTAGGTCGCAAAAGGCTAGTGGTTTCTTAAATTCCGTACTCCCCAGGTCTCTTAGCACTTTATTGTGAGATTTGGTGGGGGTTATGATGGTGTCTTGAAGACGCTGAATTTCCTCTTCAATCAGTTTTCCCTGGGCACAATGTTGATGGTAGACGTACTCAGGCACCAGACCTAATTCATAACCAACCTTGCACAGTCTTTCCTCCGCGTTATCAGACCGAAGGTGAAGACGAAACTCAGAGGATGAAGTAGTAACCCTGAGCGGTTCGTCTCGATCATTAGTGACCAATTCATCCATCAGGGTGCCAAGATAAGAAGAGGTTATCGGGAGAACAAATGGCGGCTCATTCCTGACCTTTCTACTCGCATTGATACCGGCGATAAGACCTTGAGCTGCGGCCTCTTCATAGCCACTGGTTCCGTTGATTTGCCCACAAGTAAACAAGCCGGAAATCTTTTTATGTTCACAGGTTTTCAGGAGTTGAGTAGCGCGAATGGCATCGTACTCGATAGCATAACCGTAACGAACAATATGGGCATTTTCCAGCCCCTTTACAGAATGTACAATTTCCTCTTGTGCAGTGGGGGGCATCGATGTTGTTAATCCCTGCAAATACCACTCATCATAGAAGTCAGATTCAGGCTCAAGAAAAATCTGGTGAACGTCTTGATCGGGGAAGTTGAGAACTTTGCGATCGATGGAGGGGCAATGCCTGGGCCCATGTTGAGTAATATTACCGATCTTTAGAGGGGAAGATTTCAAATGATGTTGAACAAGTCCGATGGTTTTTGAATTGGTATAGGTAAGGTAGCAGGAGCGTTGATTAGGTCTGGAATTTATCCCGGTAAAAGTTCGAATGTTTTCATGCCCACAAAGTTCCTTGAGACCGGTAAAGTTGATACTAGTACCGCTTACCCTCGGAGGAGTGGCTGTTTGAAGGCGATGAATTTCAATACCTAGCTTTGAAAGACTGCTGGTTAATTTCAACGAGGGGGCTTCATTTGAGGGCCCACCATCGACTCTTGAATCCCCGATGATAATTTTCCCATTGAGAAAAGTACCCGTGGCCAGTATGACCGCAGAGGAATAGAATTGTAATCCGGTGATCGTTTCTACCCCCTTAACCTCGGGCCCCTCATGGAGCAAAGAGGTGACTTCGGATTGTACAAGGTCAATACCGGGGTGCTGTTCTAACGCGTGTTTAACGTGTAGGTGATATAGTTTTTTATCTGATTGAGCGCGCAGGGCTCTGACCGCGGGACCACGGCTTTCGTTCAGTTCTCGTATTTGTAAATAAGTTTCGTCTACAAAACGACTTATCATGCCACCAAGAGAGTGGATTTCTCGTACAAGATGACCTTTTCCAGGGCCGCCTACCGAGGGGTTGCAGGGCATCATGGCGACACAATTTAGATTTGTACACAGGAGTAAAACTCTGCATCCAAGATTAGCCGCGGCAAAAGCCGCTTCATTTCCTGCGTGTCCGGCACCCACAACAATGACATCATAGCTAGATTGCATAGGATAGAGTTTACCTTCAAGGTGTGAGGTGGGCAATTCAAACTCCAGGCTGGGTCAGGGGTGTAGATAGGTCTTTATGAGATTCATTGAAAAGTCCTGGTATTCTTTAAGAAGAAATTCAGAATCAAAGATGAGCAGAAGAAACATCGCAATGATGATGTATGGCCCAAAGGCGATCATAGTAAATCCTGTATTTTTCTCAATAAACCTGGAGCGGATCATGGCAAGAACGCCAAAAAATGAGCCCAATACAGACGCGAGGGCAAGAGCCATTAATGTGGAATTTAAGCCAAAGCAAGCGCCTAAAAATGCGCATAACTTCATGTCGCCACCACCCATCGCGTCTCGGTTGAGGACTTGAGAAGCGAGGGTTCCAAGGGCGTATAGAATACCCGAAGAAAGAATCATTCCCTCAAGTGATTCCATAAAGCCAAGTGAATTCAGAGGGTGAAGCAGTTCCGTATTTCCGCTAATACTGACCCAAGCCGCGGCCCCAAGACCCAGGAGAGCCCCAGCAAGATTCAGTTCGTCTGGGATAATGTAATAGCGATAGTCCACAGCGGCGATCACCAGAAACATCACGAGAACTGGAACCAGGAAGAAAAAAGCCGCAGAATTCCCCATTTTAAAATAGATAGCACTAAGGAGGAAAAGGCAGGACAGCTCACTAATAACAGAAACCCACAGCAACATGGAAGAACAAGGTCTTAGGAAGACGAGAGCGGAAAGATAGTCCCAGGGGCGGTGGATTTTTTTACAGGAAGTACAGCGTGAGGGCAGAAAGCTGTAAAAGGCATCTAAAATGCGATAGCAGGCATCCATACCCATTTTTTCCTCAAAGACAAAAACTTCAAGCTGGTTTTCCAGGTGGGCCATACGGGAAAAGCGTTCAAATAGATAAACTACGGCCATGGAACAGCAA